>NZ_WIEU01000040.1:0-29375 GCF_012276115.1 Rhizobium leguminosarum bv. viciae
GCGGTTTACTCAGACGCGACAAATCCCTTCGGGATTTGCGCTAGGCGCGGGGTGGAGCAGCCCGGTAGCTCGTCAGGCTCATAACCTGAAGGCCGCAGGTTCAAATCCTGCCCCCGCAACCAAATCCTACCAGATACACTCATGAGCAATATCGCTGGCGCGAAGACTTCATCTTCGCTGGCGATGGTAGCTCGTCGTCCTGCGGACCATAACCTGAAGGCCGCAGGTTCAAATCCTGCCCCCGCAACCAAATACTTCCCAAATAGACAAAACAACAAAGCCCCGGACCGCAGAAACGGCCGGGGCTTTGCTGTTTTTGCGAAATGGCATGGCGACGCAAGATTTGACGTTGGGAACCGCTGCGGCAAACTCAGCCTCGTTCCCCAACTGTCGTAAATGCATGCCCGGTCGGTCCATGGCGTCTTTTCTGGTCAGAGACACTGCAGCAAAAGAAATCTCAATGGGCGTATGATCAACTTTCAGGCACGAGTAAATAGTTGATAAAAGTATAATATTCTAATATACGTGGAGCCGGCATTTTAATATTTCCATAACAGCACGCAACGTCCCTCCAATTGGCGGGCGCTGGTTATTCTATTCAGCAAGAGTATTCGATTTCATGAAGTAGATTAGAGATTTATAGGGGGAGGAATAATGCGAAAATGGGCATCTTCTCTGCTGACGGCTCCGCATGGACGGCGTCGTCTTCTGTTTGGTATCTCGGGATTGCCAGCGCTCTGTGCAGTGATGCTCTTTGCTGGTGTCGCGTCCGCGCAGGCGCCGACTGAAGAGCAGCGCAATGCGATCAGGGCGGAATGCCGCTCCGATTTCATGGCGCAATGTTCAGGGGTGACGCCGGGCGGTATCGAGGCGCTCACTTGTCTGCAGCAGCATAGCGCCACGCTTTCGGCTGGTTGCCGGAAGGCGGTGTCGGCGATAAGCAAACCTAAGTCGACATCCGCGGAGCCGACCCCGGCCGCACCCGTGACCACTGGGGCGACCAGCCCGGCACCGGCGACGGGCGTACCGGCGCATCAGCCGACCCAGGCGCAACGCAGCGCCGTCAAATCGGCCTGCCAACGCGATTTCATGGCGCAATGCTCCGGCGTTACACCGGGCGGTACCGAGGCACTCACTTGCTTGCAACAGCACAATGCCACCCTATCGGCGCCGTGTCAGCAAGCCGTTGCGGCCTTGGGAGGATCAGCGGGGGGAGGATCAGCCGGATCAACCCCAGCCACCGGCGGTGCTGCTGCGACGGTTGCGACCACACCTGCTCCTCGAGCCATGATGCCGGCCTTCTCGCCGCGCGAGGAACTGATGATCCTGCGCGAAACCTGCGGATCGGATTTTCAGGCGCTGTGTCGCATGGTGCCTTTGGGCGGAGGGCGGGCTATGGCTTGCCTGCGGGACAATTTGCAACGCGTGTCGCCTGCATGCCACCGGGTCCTGACTTCGGGATTATAGCGTCTGTTCGAAACTTGCGCTGCGCAGAGACCTCAACAGCAACCTGCCTCCGCGCGAAACCGTAGGCGATTGCGCAACAGACTGTTGCAACAGCCTTACTGAATCTTCGGCATCTCCGCCTCCGCCAGGCCTGCTGTCTTTGTGCTTCCTTTCCAATATTCCTCGAGGCGCTGCAACACGACGTAGAAGGACGGTACGAAGAGCACGGCGAGGCAGGTCGAGGCGATCATGCCGCTGAAAACCGATATGCCGATCGATTTGCGGGCGGATGCACCGGCGCCCGTCGCCAGCACGAGCGGCAGGACGCCGAGGATAAAGGCGAAGGACGTCATCAGAATTGGCCGGAAACGCAAGCGGGCGGCCTCGACGGCCGCATCCAGTATTTCCATGCCTTCCGCCCGCCTTTCCCTAGCATATTCGACGATGAGGATGGCATTCTTCGATGCAAGCGCGATCAGCAGGATAAGGCCGATCTGCGTATAGAGGTTGTTGGCGACACCGGCTGCCATAAGCGCTGCCACCGTGCCGAGGAGAGCGAGCGGCACGGCGAGAAGGACTGCCAGCGGCAAGACCCAGCTTTCATACTGGCCCGCGAGCACGAAATAGACGAGGAGCATGGCAAGCGCGAAGATGAAATAGATCTGCCCGCCCACGGCCTTCTCCTGATAGGACAGCGCCGTCCATTCGAAGCCTGTACCCGGCGGTAATGTGCGATCGGCAATCTGCTCCATGACGTCGAGCGATTGGCCGGAACTGAAGCCGGCGGCAGGCCCGCCAACGATCGTTGCGGACGGGTAGAGATTGTAGAGGCTGATCAGGGAGGGGCCTTGTGTCGCCGTGACATCGACGACCGTGCCGAGCGGCACCATCGTCCCATCGCCGGCCTTGACCTTCAGTTTGCGGATGTCTTCAGCGCTGACCCGGAAATCGGAAGCGGCTTGCGCATAGACCTGGAAGGTGCGGCCAAATTTGTTGAACTGGGTGACATAGCTCGATCCGACATAGCCGGAGAGAGCGGAGAAGACTTGGCTCACCGTAATTCCCAGTGTCTCCGCCTTGATCCGATCGACGGAAACGGCAAGTTGCGGCACGTTCGAGCGAAAAGGCGTGCTCAGCCTTTGCAGCGACGATTGGGCACTGCCGTTCTTGACGATCGTGTCGGCAAGCGATTGCAGTAGCGGGTAGTCGGAAATGCCGTTCCTGATCTCGACCTGCATGGTAAAGCCGCTGGCATTGCCGACGCCCTGGATCGGAGGCGGCACGACCACCAGCGTCTTGGCGGCCAGCACGCTTTGCAGCGCGCCGTTCAAATGCTGGTAGATCGACAGCAGATCCTGCCCCTTTTCCTTGCCGCGCTGGTCCCAGTCCTTCAGCACGACATAGGCGACGCCGGCATTCTGCAGACTGGCATTGTTGTCGAGAACCGAGACGCCGCTGATGGTCAGTACCTGATCGACACCAGGTGTGGCTTCGGCGATCTTGCCGACCTCTTCCATCACCGCGTCTGTGCGCTCCTTCGATGCGCCGTCGGGCAGCTGCGCACTGATCAGCACATAGCCTTGATCCTCGATGGGCAGAAACGCAGTCGGCAGACGGGCGAGCCCCCAGACGGCGACACCGATCAGCGCAAGTGCTGCTATGACCATGATGCCGCTGTGGCGGGTCATCGATCCGATCAGCCCTGCATAGCTGCGTTCACCCCTGTCATAAACCCTGCTGAAGCCGCGATAGAAGATGTTGCGTTTCTCGGGCGGGACTGGTGGCCGCAGCCAAAGGGCGCATTGCGTCGGTTTCAGCGTGACGGCATTGATGGCGCTGATCAGCGCAGTGGCGGCTATAACGAGGGCGAATTGCCGATAGAGCTGTCCGGTCAGGCCGGGCAAGAAGGCGGCCGGAATGAAAACCGCCATCAGCACCAGCGTGATGCCAATAACCGGGCCGAGCAGTTCCTCCATCGCCTTTTCGGCCGCCTTTCGGCCGGACATGCCCGCTTCGATGCGTCGCGCGACACCTTCGACGATGACAATGGCATCATCGACGACGATGCCGATGGCGAGAACGATGGCAAACAGTGTCGACAGGTTGACGGTGAAGCCCAGTGCCGCCATGGCCGCGAAGGCGCCGATGATGGTGACCGGAACTGTGGTCGCCGGCACGAGCATCGCCCGCCAATCCTGCAGGAAAACGAGAATGACGATGAGAACGAGAATGCCGGCCTCGATCAAGGTGACGTAAACTTCGTCGATGGAAGCCTCGACGAATTTCGTCGTGTCGAACGGCACGTGATATTGGAGGCCCGGCGGGAAGCTCTTCGAGAGCTCCTGCATTTTCGTGTTCACTGCCTGTGCCACCGCGATGGCATTCGCCTCCGGCAGCTGAAAAATGCCGATACCGGCTGCCGGCCGGCCGTTCTGCATGAAGGACTGACTGTAGGTCTGGGCGCCGAGTTCGACGCGGCCGATATCGCGAATGCGGGTGACGCGGCCGCCCTGTCCGCTCTCGACCTTGACGACGATGTTTTCGTAGTCGGCCGCCTCGTTCAATCGGCCATTGACGTTCAGCGTGTATTGGAAGACCTGCCCCTTCGGCACTGGCGGAATGCCGATCTGGCCGGCGGCGACCTCCTGGCTCTGCTGCTGCACGACGCTGACCACATCCTGCGGCGTCAGGCCGCGTGCCTGCAGCAGGTTCGGATCCATCCAGATGCGCATAGCATATTGGCCGGCACCGAACACGGTGACGTTGCCGACACCCGGCAGGCGGGCGAGTTCATTCTGCAGATTGATGACGGCGTAGTTCGACAGGAAAAGGCTGTCATAGCGGCTATCGGGCGAGGTCAAGCTGACGAAGCCGAGGATCGCCGTCGATTTCTTTTGCGTCGTCACGCCCTGAAGCTGCACCGCTTCGGGAAGCGATGACATCGCAATGGCAACGCGATTTTGCACCAGAACCTGGGCCTGGTCCGGATCCGTTCCGATGGCAAAGGTCACGGTCAGCGAATAAGTGCCGTCGCTGGCGCTCGTCGACTGCATATAGAGCATGTCCTGCACGCCGTTGACTTGCTGCTCGATCGGCAGCGCGACGGTATCGACGAGGGTCTGTGCGCTGGCGCCCGGGAAGCGCGTCGTCACCTGCACCGTCGGCGGAACGACATTCGGATATTGCGCCACAGGCAGCTGGAACAGGGCCACCGCGCCGATGAGCACGAAAACCAATGCCAGAACATTGGCGAGTATCGGTCGCTCGATGAAGAAACGCGAGATCATGCTGTTGTCCTTAGACGTTCAGATGAAGCATGGCGGCGGATTCATTGCGTGGTGGTCTTGGCCTTGGCATCGCCGGTGGCAGCTGCCGGTGGGTTCATTTCGATCTTCTCGGGCGTGACCTTGCTGCCGGGGATGGCCTGCTGGATACCTTGGGTTACGACCCAGTCGGCGGGATCGAGGCCGGAATCGATGACACGGAGCGCACCTTCTCGCTGGCCAGTCTTGACCTGCTTCTGCTCGACGACGTCGTCCTTACCGAGAACGAGCAGGTAGCGGCCCAGCTGGCTCGTTCCGATCGCATCGTCGCGCACCAGGAGAGCCTTGTCGTTATGGCCGACCGGCACCCGGACGCGCACGAAGAGACCGGGCAGCATGGCGCGGTCCTTGTTGTCGAAGACGGCTCGCACCTGAAGCGTGCCTGTGGAGGCATCGAGCTGCGGCGATACGTAATCGAGATGACCCTTGTGCGGATAACCTTCTTCCGTCTGCAGGCCGATCTCCGCCGGGATACTTGGAAGATCCGTCTGCTTGAAGGTGTGTCCCTGCTTTGCCAGCGTTTCCTTGATCATCAGCACCTGTGTTTCGCTGACGTTGAAATAGGCATAAAGCGGATCCGTCTGAACGATGCTGGCAAGCTTGGTGGGGCCTGATACGCCGACAAGTGCGCCGATATCGACGAGGTGATCGGTGACGGTACCGTCGAAGGGGGCAAGCACTTCGGTATATCCGAGGTTGATCGTCGCGAGATCGAGATTAGCCTGAGCGTTGAGGATGGATGCATTCGCCTCGTCGAGCGTTGCCTTGGCGCTGTCGACGGCGGTCTGCGTTGTGACTTGTTGCTTCGACAGATTGAGCTGTCGGTCGTATTCCTGCTTCGCGCCGACCTGAGACGCCTGTTGCGAGGCGAGCGATGCCTTCGCCTGGTCCAATTGCGCCTGATAGGTGTTGCGCTCGATGCCGAAGAGCTTGGTACCCTTCGTCACCGTCATGCCGTCCTGATAGTCGATGGATTGGACATAGCCTTGAACGCGCGCCTCGATATCGACCGAATTGAGCGGCGCCGTATTGCCGGTGAGTTCGAAATAGAGGGTTACCGGCTGCTGGACCGGCTGTGCCACACGAACCGCAGGTGGAGGAGGGGGAACGTAGGTGTTGCCGCTTCCCTCGCAGCCAGCGAGAATTGCCATGCCGGCGAGCACCACAGACAGGTGCAGACCCTGATACAATCTCACACGCATTGCCGCCGCCCCGATGTTTACGAGCCTGCTGCATAATTCATCAAATCGAATTGATTTGATGAATTATGCAGTAATGTCAGAGAGAACAGCGTCCTTTGCGCGTCTGAAAAGACGCGCGGCGCTGTAGCCTTCATGCGAGCCTCGGCGGAGACAACCCCTCTCCGAAGAGTTCCGGGCCTGCGATATTATGTCGCGGCATTGCTAAAAATTGCAATAGCTGCTGGTGCACAATTAAACTGTGTCGAAACTCATCCTCGACGGCCAGCACGACGTGACTAGGGTTTCCCGAGGCGCTCTATGGCGGACCGCAAAGGCGCATCCGAAACATGGACCAGCCCGACATATGGGTTGGCCATATCCGCAATCAGGAAGATCGCGCCAGCGACGGACAGGGCGCAGACAAGCAGAATTGACAACACCGTCGGATTGGCTGGCGCCTGCAGCCCGAAGGTCGCAAAAAGCAGCGCAAGCCAACAGACGAGAACCGTAAGGAAAGCCCAGGGCAGACCTTCCTTGCCGGATTCGACCAGAAGCCAGTGGGTTTCGGCCACCATGCCGCTCACCTCAAGAGCGCGCGCCTGGAGAGAGCGCTGCACCGCATCCTTCGGTGCGAGGGATCGAAGGTCGCTTTGAACCGACTCTATATCCTGATATTCTCCCAGTGCCTTGCCGGATGTCTCGTCGGTGGTTTCGGCAGTCCAGCCGCGGCTCAGGCGTTTCTCGATGAGTTCACGCAGCAATTGACGTGCATTGTCGGTTTCCGGCCCGTATTGCGCCATGACGCGGTCAAGCAGCAGTATCCGTGCGGCCGCCGTTCGCATCTCCACTTCGGCATTGTCATAGGACGACTTGGCGGATGCGATCAGAAGGCCGAGCGCCAAGGCCGACAGCGTTCCCACCACTGCGGTCGCCAGCCTGATGACGTCCTTGGATTCCGCATTGAGATGGTGATTGGGCAATCGGGCACGCACCATCAATCCTATCGACGTCGCCATCGACAGAAAAACAAATATAAGGCCGCCAACCAACAGTGAGCCCAAGTCCGGTCTCCGTATCGCCGCGTAGGTCCTGCAGCCACCGCGATTGCTTGCAAGCTGTGCAATAGCACCCGTCATCATAGCGGAAGACAGGCAAAGTGCGGAACTTTACTTTCCTGATCTCGCGCGGTCGCCATCGGGCGGGCTCATTGCTGGAAAATCAGCAACACGTAAGCGAGGAAAAGCACCAGATGGACAGCGCCTTGCATGAGATGCGTGCGGCCGCTCGCAAAGGTGATGATGCTGACGGCAAGAGTGAGCAAGAGCATCACCAGATCTCCATGCTCCAGGCCGAGTGTCACGGGGTGTCCGTAGAGCTGACTGACAACGAGCATCGCCGGCACCGTCAGCCCGATCGTCGACAGCACCGAACCAAGGAAAATATTGACGGAGCGCTGAAGATTATTGGCGATCGACGCACGCACGGCGCTGATTGCCTCAGGCGTCGCGACAAGGATGGCCATGACAACACCGCCAAATGCGGTTGGAGCATGCAGGGTTTCGATAATGTAATCGATCGGCCGGGCAAGCTGTTCGACTAGAAAGACGACAGGACCCATATAGGCGAAAAGCAGAATGGCATGAGGCCAGACGGGTCGATGGCGAGGGACCCGTTCGCCAATGGGCTCGTGACGGTTGCTGTCGTCAGTGAAATAGTCCCGATGGCGGCCAGCCTGAAGAAACAGAAACGTAGCGTAAAGGCCGACCGATATTATACCCAGTATCAGTTGTCTCGGTGCAGATGGATGCTGTCCTTCCGGCCCCGCAAGAAATGTCGGCATCACCAGGCTCAGGGTCGCAAGGGGTACGATGACCCCGAGATAGGCGTTGGCGCCCTGCAGGTTATGCTGTTGTTCCGGTCGCCGCCATGCGCCCAGCAGCAAGGACAGGCCGACCATGCCGTTCAGGATGATCATGACGACTGCGAACAGGGTATCGCGCGCAAGCGTGGGATTGTTCTCGCCGTGAAGCATGACGGCTGATATTGCCATCACCTCGATCGAGGTGATGGCAAGCGTCAGAATGAGCGTGCCGTAGGGCTCCTTCAGCCGCTCAGCCAAATGATCCGCGTGCCGGACAACCGACAAAGCGGAGCCAAGGACGGCAGCGAACAGCCACGCGAAAACGACAGTGAACCAAAGCGGATCGGAAAGCTGCCCGAAGAGCTGCTCCTGGAAAACAAGAAATGCCAGGCTCGTCACGACGCTGACGCCCAGGAACCATTCCTCGCGCATTAGGCTGGCTGCGCCGACAGTGCGCAATGCCGGACCCTCCGTCATTCGCGGCCGGTCGCCGGGATTGCCGCGCCGGTGACGACGGCTGCGGCCGGCGAAATCAGAAAGGCGATGAGGCGGGCGATCGCTTGCGGCGATACCCAGCCGTCCGTCTTCGCATCGGGCATGGCCGCGCGGTTCTCGGGCGTGTCGATCGTCCCCGGCAGGATGCAGTTGGCGGTGATGCGGTCGTCGCGGCATTCGGCAGCGATCGCCTCGGTCAGCCGGATGACGGCGGCTTTCGAGGCGGCGTAAGCGGCCTGCTTCGCACCGGCCTTCAGGCCGGGTGCAGCAGCTATATGAACGATGCGGCCGTAGCCGGCGGCCTTCATGGTCGGGAGAACCGCCGCGCTGATCGTCAGGGCAGTGCGGGCGTTTGCGGTCATCATCGTCTCCCACTGCGCGGGCGCCTCCGGCCCGACCGGTCCCATCTGGAAACCGCCGACGGTGTTGACCAACGCGCTGACGCCGCCGAAGCGCTTGACGGCCCGGGCGACAGCGGCGGCGCAGGAGGCATAATCGGTGAGATCCGTTCCCGCGATCGACAGAAATTCGGCGGAAGCTGGAAGATCGCCGGCCAAGGCTTCCAGCTCATGACTCGAACGGTTCATGCAGACGAGTTTTGCGCCGGCGCTGGCAAGCTCGCGGACAACGGCGCTACCGAGGTTGCCGCCGGCTCCCGTCACGATCACTGCTTTCTGTTCGTTCATGGCAATCGATCTCCCGACGTGCCCGCGCTGGACGGTGCCGCGCATTGTTGATCCAGGCTGCGCGGCAGCGCAAGCCCGCCGGCTAAGACAAGGTCAGATCTTTGCGGAACGGCCCGCGGAGCTATCCGCGGGCCGTTCGTCTTTGATCGTCTGTCCGACCTGATTTCAGTGATATTTCGCCCGTTCTCGGCCGAGGATGACAGGTGCGTCGAGGCCTGAGATCGGACGGGTGACATCGGCCGGAATGTCGCCGGTGAGCTGCAGGTCGAGATAGCGAGCGCAGCAGACCCGCAGGAAGGACGTGAAGTTGCCGAGATCGTGGCCGGCATCGATCGATTCATGATGCAGCCGGGTGATCAGCTGGACCACATTCATGCCATCGCGCCGGGCGATTTCCTCCAGCTTCGCCCAGAAGAAGTTCTCCAGCCTGACGCTGGTGACCATGCCGTCGATGCGCAGCGACCGGGTGGTGCTTTCCCAGAGCCGTGCATCCGCCTTGATGAAGAGTTCACACATATCGTCCTCCCCAGTGCAGCCCTCCTCAGGCGGCGTTGGTTTCGAGCAGTGCTGCGGCATCGAGCACAGCCATGAACTGGCGCAGCCACGACGGATGCGCCGGCCAGGCGGGCGCCGTGACCAGATTGCCGTCCGAGACTGCATCGGTGATTGCGATGTCGGCATAGATGCCGCCGGCAAGTTCGACTTCCGGCCGGCAGGCGGGATAGGCCGAGCAAGTTCGGCCCTTCAGCACACCGGCAGCGGCAAGCAGTTGCGCGCCGTGGCAAATGGCGGCAACGGGTTTTCCGGCGTCGAAGAAGTGCCGCACGGCTTTGATGACGTCGGCGTTGAGGCGCAGGTATTCGGGCGCACGGCCGCCGGGGATGACGAGGGCATCGTAATCTTCGGCGCGCACGCTGTCGAAAGTGGCGTTCAGCGCAAAATTATGGCCACGTTTTTCGGAATAGGTCTGGTCGCCTTCGAAATCGTGGATGGCGGTGGCGACGGTGTCGCCGGCCTTCTTGCCGGGGCAGACGGCATCGACCGTGTAGCCGCAGGCGAGCAGCGTCTGGAACGGCACCATCGTTTCGTAATCTTCGGTGAAATCACCGGTGATCATCAGGATCTTTGAGGCTGGCATCGTTTCCTCCCTTTGAAACCAACTGGCTGAGATTAGCAAAGAGCTGCCGGGAGCAGGTACTATGGGAATACTACAGGCGAAATTCGCACCCGATAAGGCGACGGCATCAGATCGCCCTGACCTTCACATCAGGCACCGTGCAAGCCTCGCCGCCGCCGAAGAGGCGGGAGCGGGTGAGGAAGCGTTTCTCGCGGCCATTGTCGAGCGAGAACATGCCGCCGCGGCCGGGCACGACGTCGATGATCAGCTGCGTATGCTTCCATGCCTCGAACTGGCTGGCGCTAATATAGACCGATACGCCGCCGATCTCGCCGAGCCTGACGTCGCTGTCGCCGATCATGAATTCGTTAGCCGGATAACACATCGGCGAGGAGCCGTCGCAGCAGCCGCCGGACTGGTGGAAGAGGATATCGGGATGATCCCGTTTGATTTCTGCAATCAAATCGAGAGCTGCGTCGGTTGCGAGAACACGCAGTTCGCCATTGACGGTGGTTTCCATTGTTCTTGCTCCAAAGTTTGGAGAGGAGAATTCCCCTCCCCAACCCCTCCCCACAAGGGGGAGGGGCTAAGCTGTGGCACCGGCTCGTAAAACAACAAGCCGGCTGCATATGCTGCGCTCAAGAGTGAATACGGCAAGGGCCGCACGTTAAGCCCCTCCCCCTTGTGGGGAGGGGTTGGGGAGGGGTTTGGGACCTTCCACCACGCGAAAGCATCTCAAAAGAAGCCGAGTGCCTTCGGGCTGTAGCTCACCAGCATGTTCTTGGTCTGCTGGTAGTGGTCGAGCATCATCTTGTGGGTTTCGCGGCCGATGCCCGACTGCTTGTAGCCGCCGAAGGCGGCATGGGCCGGGTAGGCGTGATAGCAGTTGGTCCAGACCCGGCCGGCCTGAATCTCGCGGCCGAAGCGGTAGCAGCGATTGGCGTCGCGGCTCCAGACACCGGCGCCGAGACCGTAGAGCGTGTCGTTGGCGATTTCGAGCGCTTCCTTCTCGTTCTTGAAGGTCGTGACCGAAACAACCGGTCCGAAGATTTCTTCCTGGAACACACGCATCTTGTTGTGACCTTTGAAGATCGTCGGCTTGACATAATAGCCATTCGCCAACTCGCCGCCGAGATCGTTGCGCGAGCCGCCGGTCAGCACTTCCGCGCCTTCCTGCTTGCCGATGTCGAGATAGGCGAGGATCTTTTCCAGCTGCTCCGTCGAAGCCTGAGCGCCGATCATTGTCGCGGTGTCGAGCGGGTTGCCCTGCTTGATCGCCTCGACGCGTTTGACGGCCTTTTCCATGAAGCGGTCGTAGATCGATTCCTGGACGAGGGCGCGGCTCGGGCAGGTGCAGACTTCGCCTTGGTTGAGGGCAAACATCGCAAAGCCTTCGAGCGCCTTGTCGAGGAAGTCGTCGTCTTCGGCCATCACATCGGCGAAGAAGATGTTCGGCGATTTGCCGCCGAGCTCCAGTGTCACCGGAATGAGGTTCTGGCTGGCATATTGCATGATCAACCGGCCTGTCGTCGTCTCGCCGGTGAAGGCAATCTTGGCGACGCGCTGGCTGGTCGCCAGCGGCTTGCCGGCTTCGAGGCCGAAACCGTTGACAATGTTGAGCACGCCGGGTGGCAGGAGATCGCCGACGAGTTCGGCCCAGAGCAGGATCGAGGCCGGTGTCTGCTCGGCGGGCTTCAGCACGACGCAGTTGCCGGCGGCAAGCGCAGGTGCCAGCTTCCAGGTCGCCATCAGGATCGGGAAGTTCCACGGAATGATCTGGCCGACGACGCCGAGCGGCTCATGGAAGTGATAGGCGACGGTATCGTGGTCGATCTCGCCGATCGAACCTTCCTGGGCGCGAATGCAGGAGGCGAAATAGCGGAAGTGGTCGATCGCCAGCGGAATGTCGGCCGCCATGGTTTCGCGGATCGGCTTGCCGTTGTCCCAGGTCTCGGCCTGGGCGAGCAATTCCAGCTTGTCTTCCATGCGCTGGGCGATCTTCATGAGGATATTGGAGCGCTCGGCAGCGGAGGTGCGGCCCCATTTTTCCTTCGCCGCATGGGCGGCGTCGAGCGCAAGATTGATGTCCTTTTCATTGGAGCGGGGAATGTCGCAGAGTTTGCCGCCGGTGACGGGCGTCAGGTTTTCGAAGTATTTTCCCTCGACCGGCTCGCGCCATTCGCCGCCGATATAGTTGCCGTATTTCAGCTTGAACGGCGACTCGACGATTTTCTGATGAAGCATGTCATCCTCCCTTGATGATCCAGGTTCCCAAGCGAAACCAGTGGGAGGAAAATGTGCATATTTTGGCGGAGGGAATAGGGCGGGTCTTCCATACCGCAGCGCACAGTGTCGCAGACCTGCGACAGCATCGCGTCACGATTGCGGGCGGCGAACCTTGATCAGTGGAGGTCGAGCTTTTTCATCTTCCTGTGCAACGTGGCGCGGCTGATGCCGAGGGCGATCGCCGCCTGCGAGACATTGCCGCTTGCACGCGACAGCGCCCGAAGCAGAGCCGCTTTTTCCGCCTCGACGATCTCGTCCTGCTGGGAGACGCCGGCCTCGTGCAGAGCATCGGCGGCAGGAATGCCGGCGGCGATGCGTTTGTCGTCCAGCTGCAACGCGATGCGGGCGGCGCGCGTTGCGCCGAGCACCAGATCGTGCCTGTCGACGGCAAGCAGGGCGGCGGCGGAATTGGCGCCGGCCGGAACCACCAGGAAACGGGCGCCTGTAAAGGCCGAGCGAAAAAGGTTGAGCTCGATGCGCATCGCCGCATCGCGCACGGTCTGCGTCAGGATCGCCAGCGTCATCTCGTTGACGTCTTCGCGGCAGGTGGAGATGTCCAGCGCTGCGGCCAGCCGGCCACGATGATCGCGGATCGGCGCCGTCGTGCAGCTGAGGCTGGTGTTCGAGCAGAAAAAATGCTGATCGCGGAAAATGGCGACGGCACGCTCGTCGGCAAGTGCGGTGCCGATGCCATTGGTGCCGATGCTGGCCTCGGTCCAGACCGAGCCGGTCCACAGGCCGAGTTCGCGAAATTCCTTGTCGTCTCCAGCAGCCCCCCGGCGCTCCAGCGCGATGCCGTTCTTGTCGGTCAGAAGCAGGCAGCAACCGGCCCTGCCAACGGTGGTAAAGAGACGATCGAGCTCTTCCGTCGCGCTGGCGATCAGCTGTTCGGACTGCTCGCGCGCACGGCGGAATTCCTGGTCGGTAAGGCGGAGTGGAGCCCGCTGGTCCTCGGGGGCGAGCTGGTGCATGGTCATGCACCGCCGCCATGAGGCAACCACAGGAGAACTGGCCGCCGCAGAGTCGCGCTGGGCAGACGTGTAGACGTGCTCGGCATGTGCTGAGTGTTCGTGCATCGGCTCCTCCCACCGAACTTCAGCACATTCTGATGGAAAAGCGGCTGGTTTGCAATCGGCTGGCACTGGCGGTTGTCAGCATGCGGGGCTTCCTGACGAAAGTGGCGGAAATCACATTTCGGTGTTTTGGCGGCCATGGCGTAACAAAAGACCCTCGCTCTCGCAGTTCTGTACGGAAGCAAGGTTTGCCAGACGAGGAGATCCGACCATGCTGAATAGACGATTGTTGCTGATGGGCGCCGCTTTTGGGGCGTTTGCGGTTCACCTGGGCCTGGCCGGCAAGGCGATCGCCGCCGAGACGTTTGCGGTGACCCACACCGAGGAGGAATGGCGCAAGCTGCTGACGCCGGATCAATATGTCGTCCTGCGCCAGGCGGGGACGGAACATCCCTTCACCAGTGCCTTGCTGCATGAGGAGCGAAAGGGCAATTTCGCCTGCGCCGGCTGCAACCAGGACCTCTTTTCCTCGACCACCAAATTTGACAGTGGCACCGGCTGGCCGAGCTTTTGGGCGCCGCTCGAAAAAGCCGTCGGCACCACGAGCGACACGACTTTCGGCATGGTGCGCAACGCCGTGCACTGCAGCCGCTGCGGTGGGCATCTCGGCCATGTCTTCGATGACGGCCCGAAGCCAACCGGGCTTCGCTACTGCATAAATGGGCTCGCTATGACATTCCACCCGGCCTCGGCCTGATCGAGAGATGACCTTACTCGGTGCTGATGACTGCCTGCGTTTAGAACAGGATGATTTTAGGCCAGGTCGGCCTAAAATCTGAATCCTGTTCTAAATTATATAGTTGGAGCATGATGTCGTCCGAAAACCGATCACACTTTTCGGCATCATGCTCTGCGCTGCAGCCAGGCTTCGATGCCGCGGGCTGCCGCCCGGCCGGTCGCCAGGCAGGCGGTGAGGAGATAGCCGCCGGTCGGCGCCTCCCAGTCGAGCATCTCACCGGCGACGAAGGTGCCCGGCAGTGCCTTCAACATGTAGTTTTCGTCGATGCCGCTCCAACGGACGCCGCCGGCCGACGAGATCGCCTCGGCGATCGGCCGGGTTTCGATCACCGGCACCGGCAGGGCCTTGATCATGCCGGCGAGACGCTCCGGATCGGTTCGGTCGCGCTCGGGAGCGAGTTCGCGCAGCAGCGCCGCCTTGACGCCGTCGAGGCCGGCGCCCTTGCGCAGGCGGTTTGCAAAGCTCGATTTGGCGTCCTGCCGGGCAAGGTCGCGGCTCAGCCTGGCGACGGTGCGGCCGGGTGCGAGGTCGAGCGTCAGGACGGCGCTGCCATGGTTCAGCAGCCGATCGCGCAACGCGGCCGTATGGATATAGACGAGGCTACCCTCGATGCCGCTCTCGGTGATGACAAATTCGCCGGGAAACGTGCCGGCTTCGGATGTTGCGGTGGCCGACTTTACCGGCACTCCGGCGAAACGCTCGCGGAAGCTTCCGCTCCAGCCGACGACGAAGCCGCAATTGGCGGGCTTGAAGGGTTCGATCTCAACGCCCCTCTCCGATATCCAGGGCAGCCAGCTTGCATCGGAGCCGAGGCGCGGCCAGCTGGCGCCGCCGAGCGCCAGCAGGGCTGCGTCGCAATGGACGATGCTGCGCCCTTCGAGTGTTTCGAAAGCATAACCATCTTCGGCAAAACCGGTCCAGCGGTGGCGGGTGCGCAGCGCAGTGCCCTGCGCCTCCAGCCGCTTGAGCCAGGCGCGCAACAAAGGTGAGGCCTTCATCACCTTCGGGAAAACCCGGCCGGACGAGCCGACGAAGGTCTCGGTCCCGAGCCCTGCCGCCCAATTCCTGATATCGTCAGGGGTAAAGGCATCAAGAGCGGGGCGCAGACGGGGGGAGGCCGCTCCGAAGCGCGTGGTGAAACGGGCATAATCCTCGGAATGGGTGATGTTGAGACCGGACTTGCCGGCCAGCAGGAACTTGCGGGCAAAGGTCGGCATGGCGTCGTAGACCGTCACCGCATGACCGGAACGGGAAAGCAGTTCGGCAGCCGCGAGACCCGCCGGGCCGCCGCCGATGATCGCGATCCGCTTCTGGTTCATTGATATCTTCGCCCGATTCTGTCTGGATGCAGTTTTGGCGCGGGCGCGGATCGCCCGCAAGGGCAGCGGTCAGTGGTGCGGATGCGTGCACTGGCCGTGGTCGGCGAGCACCTCGATGACGCGGCATTGGTCGACGCGGCCGTGGCCGCAGCCTTCCACCATGGTTTCCAGCTCGGCCTTCAGCGCCATCAGGCTGCGGATGCGCTGCTCGACTTCGATGAGGCGGGCTTTGGCGATGGCGTCGGCCGAGGCGCAGGACTGGTGCGGATCATCCTGCAGGGTCAGCAAGGTGCGGATCGCCTCGATCTCGAAGCCGAGCTCGCGGGCATGGCGGATGAAGGCGAGACGGCTGATATCGGCAGGCTCGAAGGAGCGCTGGTTGCTCTCGCTGCGGCTCGGCGCCGCGAGCAGGCCGATGCTTTCATAATAACGCACCGTCGGCACCTTGACGCCGCTCTGACGAGCAGCTTCGCCAATCGTGATCTTTTTCATGATTTTCCTCTTGCACCTCTAGTCGCTAGAGGATGTAGGAGGGATGCTTCTATTTGACAAGGAAGCGGATGATGGCTGAGAGCGAGACACGATACCGGGTTGGCGGCATGGATTGCGCCTCCTGCGCAACCAAGATCGATACGGCGGTCAGACGCGTGGCGGGTGTCGCCGATGTTTCCGTCTCGGTGATGGCGGGCACGATGACCGTCCGGCACGATGGCAGCAGCGATCTCAAGGTGATCGAGAAGAAGGTAACGGGGCTCGGCTATTCCGTCGCGCCGCTTGCCGGAAACGCCGCGCCAGCGCATGAACGCGGCTCGCAGCATCGTCACGACCATGGCGAGAAGGAAATCGAGGGTCTGCACGGGCACGACCATGCGCCGATGGCCGGTCCCTGGTGGCAGAGCAGGAAGGGCGGGCTGACCATCCTTTCGGGTGCAGCACTCGTTGCCGCCTACACCGTCGGCCATCTCGTGCCGGCGATTGCGTCCTATGCCTTCATCGCCGCCATGCTGATCGGGCTGGTGCCGATCGCGCGGCGCGCCGTCATGGCCGCCTTCTCAGGGACGCCGTTTTCGATCGAGATGCTGATGACGATCGCCGCCGTCGGCGCCGTCATCATCAATGCCGGCGAAGAGGCGGCAACCGTCGTGTTCCTGTTCCTCGTCGGCGAGCTGCTGGAAGGGGTGGCGGCGGGCAAAGCGCGCGAAAGCATCCAGTCGCTGACGGGTCTGGTGCCGAAGAATGCGCTGCTCGAAGACAATGGGCAGACGCGGGAAGTGCCGGCCGAAAGCCTTGCCGTTGGGGCCATCATCATGGTTCGCCCTGGCGACCGCATCTCGGCGGACGGCATCATCCTCTCAGGCGAGAGTGCGATCGACGAGGCGCCGGTGACGGGCGAGAGCACGCCGGTGCGCAAGGGCGTCGATGCCGTCGTTTTTGCCGGCACAGTGAATGGCGATGCGGTGCTCAAGGTTCGCGTCACGGCGGCTGCCGCCGACAATACCATCGCCCGCGTCGTCAAGCTGGTGGAGGAGGCACAGGAATCGAAGGCGCCGACCGAACGCTTCATCGATCGGTTTTCGCGCTATTACACGCCCGGCGTGGTCTTGGTCGCAGCACTCGTCGCCGTCGTTCCGCCGCTGCTGTTCGCCGGACCATGGGGCGAATGGGTCTATAAGGGCCTTGCCATCCTTTTGATCGGCTGCCCCTGCGCGCTCGTCATCTCGACCCCGGCGGCGATCGCCGCCTCGCTTTCGGCAGGGGCGCGGCGCGGACTGTTGATGAAGGGCGGCGCGGTGCTGGAAACGCTCGGCAAGGTGACGATGGTCGCCTTTGACAAAACAGGCACGCTGACGGAAGGCAAGCCTCAGGTCACCGATATCATCTCCTTCGGATTGAGCGAGGCGCAGGTGCTGTCGCGCGCGGCGGTGCTGGAGCAGGGCTCCAGCCATCCGCTGGCGCTGGCGATCCTCAACCGCGCCAAGTCAGCCGGCGTTCCCGTGCCGCCGGCCTTCGAACTGGAAGCGCTGCCGGGCAAGGGCGTCAGCGGCAAGGTCGGCGGCGAGACGCTGGACCTGCTGTCGCCGCCCGCCGCCCGTGAGCGCGGGGCGCTCAGTGCGGAGCAGGATGCACGCATCGCGGCGCTGAATGACGAGGGCAAGAGCGTGTCAGTGCTGCTCGTCAACGGTGTTGCGGCCGGCCTGATCGCCATGCGCGACGAGCCGCGCGAGGATGCCGAGGCCGGGCTCACTGCCCTCAAATCAGCAGGCGTCAAGGCGATGATGTTGACGGGCGACAACAAGCGGACGGCAGCAGCCGTTGCCGGCATGCTCGGCATCGACTGGCGCGGCGAGATGATGCCGGAGGACAAGCAGCGGGTCGTCGGCGAATTGAAGCGCCAGGGCTTCATCGTCGCCAAGGTCGGCGACGGCATCAACGATGCTCCGGCGCTGGCCGCGGCCGATATCGGCATCGCCATGGGCGGCGGCACCGATGTGGCGCTGGAGACGGCGGATGCCGCCGTGCTGCATGGACGCGTTGGCGACGTGGCGCGGATGATCGAACTTTCCAAACGCACGATGCGCAACATCCTGCAGAACATCACCATCGCGCTGGGGCTGAAGGCAGTGTTCCTGGTGACGACGATCGCCGGTATCACCGGGCTCTGGCCGGCGATCCTCGCCGATACCGGCGCCACCGTTCTCGTGACGATCAACGCGCTGCGGCTGCTTCGGATGAAGATATAACATTCCTGACTTCCTCCCTCCGGCGCTCGTCGCCGGCGGGATGTCCATCGACGATTCGAGCCAGATCTCGAATCGAAAATCGCGGGACCGGCCATAAGTCGGCTCTCTTCGTCGGGGCTTTCTCCACAGCCTGCTTTCTTAAGCTTCCGTTATCCATATTTTTCATAGGAACGTAGCGATTTCAAACCTGTCGTAATGCAATGCACAAACCATCCGTTGACGCGAATTTGGATTGGCGTACTATATCTAGTGTTCGAGGTTCCATCGATTCGTGAGGATCGGCGGCTAAGACGGGAATACGGTGCGCCTCGCTATCATGGCGCGGCAATGCCGGAGCTGCCCCCGCAACTGTAAGCGGCGAGCAACTGTCCGATTTCAGGTCACTGGAGCATGATGCTCCGGGAAGGCTGGGGCAGGGTGCTTTGACCCGTGAGCCAGGAGACCTGCCTCGAACGAAACGTCCACGGGCGGGGTGTCCGGAAGGTCGCGTTGCATGGCTGCGGGGAATCTCCGCATCGCGTTTCGCAGGCCCGAGCCTCCGCCGCCGAAACCTTCGTATTGAGCCACTTCGGGGTGAAGTCATGTCAGTATCTCAGTTCAGGCCGCCACCCGCGCCAGGTAGAGGGCGGATCACGCCCAGCGGCTGAACGAGCCGCATCGCTGCAAAATATAGAGTGTTTTCGACGGATATCGCGAGATTTCCGATCGATGTCCTGCGTCCCAATCGCGTCGTCACGAGGAATATCATGACTATTACCGTCTACAGCAAGCCTGCCTGCGTCCAGTGCACTGCCACCTACCGCGCCCTCGACCGCTTGGGCGTCGATTATGACATCGTCGATATTTCGCAGGATGCCGAAGCGCTCGATCGCGTCCGCAGCCTCGGCTATATGCAGGCGCCTGTCGTCATCGCCGGAGAGCAGCATTGGGCGGGCTTCCGTCCCGACATGATCAGCGCACTTTCCTGAGGAAAGGCGATGGGTCTGATCGTCTATTATTCCAGCCGATCCGAGAACACCCATCGGTTCGTCGCCAAGCTCGGACTGCGCGCGGCGCGCATTCCGCCAGGTGGCGCAGACGCGTTCCATATCCGCGAACCCTTCGTGCTTGTTGTGCCGACCTATAGCGGCGACGGCGGCAAGGGTGCCGTTCCCAAGCAGGTGATCCGTTTCCTCAACGATGCGGAAAACCGAGTAAACATCCGCGGCGTGATCGCCGCGGGCAACAGCAATTTCGGCGAGACATTTGGGCTCGCCGGCGACGTCATCTCGCAGAAATGCCAGGTGCCTTACCTCTACCGGTTCGAGCTCATGGGCACCGAAGACGATGTCGCCAACGTCAAACACGGAATGGAACGGTTTTGGACACGGGAACAACCCTGACGCGGGATGCGGGCGCAAAACCGCAACACACTTTTGCTCATACCGCCGGCGAACGCCCTTTGAAAGCGGCGGAAACGCTCGACTACCACGCGCTGAACGCGATGTTGAACCTCTACGATGAGCAGGGCAGGATTCAGCTCGACAAGGATCGTTTGGCGGCCAAACAGTATTTCCTGCAGCATGTGAACCAGAACACGGTGTTCTTCCACAATCTGAGGGAAAAGCTCGATTACCTCGTGACCGAGGGCTATTACGAGCAGGAGGTTCTCGACCAGTATTCCTTCAATTTCGTGCGGGATCTGTTCGACCAGGCCTATGCCAAGAAATTCCGCTTCCCGACCTTCCTCGGCGCCTTCAAATATTACACCAGCTATACGCTGAAGACCTTCGACGGAAAGCGCTATCTCGAGCGCTACGAGGACCGAATCTGCATGGTGGCGCTGGCTCTGGCGCGCGGCGACGAGAGCCTTGCCCGCGATATGGTCGAGGAGATCATTTCCGGCCGCTTCCAGCCGGCGACGCCGACCTTCCTCAATGCCGGCAAGAAGCAGCGCGGCGAACTGGTTTCCTGCTTCTTGCTGCGCGTCGAGGACAATATGGAATCGATCGGCCGGTCGATCAATTCGGCGCTGCAATTGTCGAAGCGCGGCGGCGGCGTGGCGCTGTCGCTGACGAACATCCGCGAGGCGGGCGCGCCGATCAAGCATATCGAGAACCAGTCCTCAGGCATCATTCCCGTCATGAAGCTGCTCGAAGACAGTTTCTCCTATGCCAACCAACTCGGTGCGCGCCAAGGCGCGGGTGCTGTCTATCTCAATGCCCACCACCCCGACATCATGCGCTTTCTCGACACCAAGCGCGAAAATGCCGACGAGAAGATCCGCATCAAGACGCTGTCGCTCGGTGTCGTCGTGCCTGACATCACCTTCGAACTCGCGAGGAATAACGAGGACATGTACCTGTTCTCGCCCTATGACGTGGAGCGCGTCTATGGCGTGCCCTTCACCGAGATTTCGGTGACGGAAAAGTACCGCGAAATGGCGGACGACGCCCGCATCTCCAAGAAGAAGATCAAGGCACGCGAATTTTTCCAGGTGCTTGCCGAAATCCAGTTCGAGAGCGGCTATCCCTACATCATGTTCGAGGACACGGTGAACCGGGCGAACCCGATCGCCGGACGTATTTCGATGAGCAATCTCTGCTCGGAAATCCTGCAGGTCAGCGAGGCCAGCGAATATCATGACGACCTTTCCTACAAACATCTCGGCAAGGACATTTCCTGCAATCTCGGCTCGCTGAATATCGCCGCGGCAATGGATTCCGCCGATTTCGGCAAGACGATCGAAACCTCGATCCGGGCGCTGACGGCCGTTTCCGACATGAGCCACATCTCCTCGGTTCCTTCGATCGAGAAGGGCAATGACGAGAGCCATGCGATCGGCCTCGGCCAGATGAACCTGCACGGTTACCTCGCCCGCGAACGCATCTTCTACGGCTCCGAGGAAGGCGTCGATTTCACCAATATCTATTTCTATACGGTGACCTATCACGCGATCCGCGCCTCGAACCTGCTGGCGGTCGAGCGGGGCCAGAGCTTCAAGGGCTTCGAGAACTCGAAATATGCCTCCGGCGAATATTTCGACAAATATACCGACCGGCTCTGGGAGCCGGCGACGGAGACAGTGAGGGCGCTGTTCGAGACGTCGGGCATTCACATTCCGACGCAGCAAGACTGGGCCGCGTTGAAGAAGGCGGTGATGGCCTCCGGCCTCTATAACCAGAACCTGCAGGCGGTGCCGCCGACAGGCTCGATCTCCTATATCAACCACTCGACCTCCTCGATCCATCCGATCGTCTCGAAGATCGAGATCCGCAAGGAGGGCAAGATCGGCCGCGTCTACTATCCGGCGCCGTTCATGACCAACGACAATCTCGACTATTATCAAGATGCCTACGAGATCGGGCCGGAGAAGATTATCGACACCTATGCGGCAGCGACCCAGCATGTCGACCAGGGTCTGTCGCTGACCTTGTTCTTCCGCGACACGGCAACGACGCGCGACATCAACAAGGCGCAGATCCATGCCTGGAAGAAGGACATCAAGACGATCTACTACATCCGCCTTCGCCAGATGGCGCTATCCGGCACCGAGGTGCAGGGCTGCGTATCCTGCACGCTTTAACCGACCGGAGAACATCATGAACATGCAATTCAAACCGGTCAGCCGCGTGTGCGCCATCAACTGGAACCGCATTGAGGACGACAAGGATCTCGAAGTCTGGAATCGCCTGACCGGCAATTTCTGGCTGCCGGAGAAGGTGCCGCTGTCTAACGATATCCCCTCCTGGGGGACGCTGACGCCAGCCGAGCAGCAATTGACGATCCGCGTCTTCACTGGGCTGACGCTGCTCGACACGATCCAGAACGGCGTCGGTTCCATCCGGCTGATGGAGGATGCGGCGACGCCGCATGAGGAGGCGGTGCTTTCCAACGTCTCCTTCATGGAGGCGGTGCATGCACGCTCCTATTCCTCGATCTTCTCGACGCTGTGCTCGACACCCGATGTCGACGATGCCTATCGCTGGTCGGAGGAGAACGAATTCCTGCAGCGGAAATCGGCGCTGATCATGGAGCAGTATCGCTCCGGCGATGCGTTGAAGAAGAAAGTTGCGAGCGTTTTCCTCGAAAGCTTCCTGTTCTATTCCGGCTTCTACCTGCCGATGTACTGGTCGAGCCGCGCCAAGCTGACCAACACGGCCGACATGATCCGACTGATCATCCGCGATGAGGCGGTGCACGGCTATTATATCGGCTACAAGTTCCAGCGCGGGCTGGAACGGCTCGGCGACGAGCGGAAGCAGGAGATCAAGGATTTCGCCTTCGAGCTGCTGCTCGAACTCTACGACAACGAGGCGAAATATACCGAAGCGCTCTATGACGGCGTCGGGTTGACCGAGGACGTCAAGAAATTCCTGCATTACAACGCCAATAAGGCGCTGATGAACCTAGGCTACGAGGCGCTGTTCCCGGCCGAGGCCTGCAAGGTCAATCCGGCGATCCTGTCGGCGCTTTCGCCGAATGCCGACGAGAACCACGACTTCTTCTCCGGCTCCGGTTCCTCCTATGTGATCGGCAAGGCGGTGGCGACCGAGGACGAGGACTGGGATTTCTGAGGCTTGATCGCCGTCTGCCTCTTATCATTTGCTCTCTCATCGCCCACATTGAGCGGGAACTAAATTTGGTCCTCGCCGATGATGTGGCGTAGCGGGAGTTTTTGATGCAATCCTTTTCGAACAAGGCCGGTATTGCGGGCGAAGGCGTCTGGCCGATCCGCAGGAGACGGATTCTCGACTGGCTGGTGAACGAGACGCGCGGCGAGCGGTTCATCGACAATATCCTGGTGGAAATGTGCGAGAAGCTGCTGGCAGCAGGCGTGCCGGTGGCGCGGGCGACATTGCATTTCAGGACGAACCATCCGCAATGGGTCGGTGCCCGCATTCTCTGGAAAGAAGGCCTGGCGGAAGCGAAGATCGACACTTTCGCCTATGGTGTCGAAAACACACCTGAGTTCCTGAAGAGTCCCGTCAATGCGATCCATCAGGGTGCGGAGGAGGTGCGCAAACAGCTGGAAGACACAGCCGACGGCGGCGAGGATTCATTCTATCAGGAACTGCGCGATGACGGCCTCACGGAGTATATCGCCTGGCCGGTCGAGCACACTTTCGGCAAACGGCATGTCGTGACATTTTCCACCAGCCGGCCGGGCGGCTTTACCAGCGAACATGTCGATTTCCTGCGCGATCTGCTGCCGGCCTTGACGCTCGTCAGCGAAATCCGGCTGAAGAACATCATGGCGCGCACGCTGCTGCAGACCTATGTGGGACCGCATGCGAGCGAACAGATCCTGTCGGGCGTCACGACGCGCGGCAGCGGCGCGACCGTCGGCGCAGCGATCATGATCTGCGACCTGCGCGACTTTACGGCGATCTCCGATCTCTGGCCGCGCGACGATGTTATCCACCTGCTCAACGACTATTTCGACGCCATGTCGGACCCGATCGAACGGCATGGCGGAGAGATCCTGAAGTTCATGGGCGACGGATTGCTGGCAATCTTTCCGTTAGCCAAGGAAACCGCCTGCCTCGATCTGCTGCAGGCGATCCGCGAAGGGCAGACATCAATGGCTGAGCTGAATGCGCAGCACGTGCGCATGGGGCGCGAACCGCTGCGTTATGGCGTCGGCGTGCATGTCGGCGATGTCATGTACGGCAATATCGGCTCGCGCCGGCGGCTGGATTTCACTGTCATCGGCCCGGCGGTCAATGTCGCCTCGCGGCTGGAAAGCCTGACCAAGGAGGTCAAACGTCCGGTGCTCCTGTCGCGGGCTTTCGTCGAAATGTCGGGCTGCGCGAAAGATATGGACAGTCTCGGCACTTTCCCGCTGCGCGGGCTTGGAGAGCCCGTCGATGTTTTTGCCTTTCCGGAGCGTGTTGCTGCATAACTTCAGGCGGACTCATACCCCTCGTTTGTTTCCCCAGAGCAGCACGTGCAATTGCGGTAGTACGCGGACTTCAAACCATTGATCGGCCGTCACCCTTTCGACAAGCCAGAGCATCCGATCCATCACGCCGTCGATATCAATGCGCGCATCGTCGTCTTCGGGCGGCGGCGGCGTATGATTGCCCGGCTGTAGGAACAAGGGAATTTGCGGATAGCGCTGACCCGCCTGCTGGGCGAATGCGTAGTCGGCATCGTCGAAGACGACGATCTTCAATGCGACCTCCGGTCCGCCGGCCGCCAGTTGAAGACAATTATCGACCTGGTCCCAATCCGCCAGCATACCGCTTGATGGCGGTTTGGGGCTGATGACCAGGGTGTCGAGATCTCGAAACCAGCCCTGGGCGACGCTTCCCTGTGTTTCCAGGGCAAAGCGATATCCTTGCGAATGGCCAAGCTCGATCAGTGGCCTTAAGGGCTGTATCGCCGGATTGCCTCCGGAAAGGGAAACCGTCAGTGGCTTTCCCCCGGAGAGCTTCATGACCTCGTGCCAGATCGCCTCAGGGGACATGGGAATCCATTGATCCCGGAAGGCGCTGTCGACCGCGTGAAGGCTGTCGCACCAGGAGCACCTGCAGTCGCAGCCGCCTGTCCTCACGAACACAGTCGGCAGCCCGATCAAGGCGCCTTCACCCTGTATGGTCGGGCCAAAGATTTCGCTGACGCGAATGCTCCCCACGCTCACGGCCTGTACTCCGCCCAGGTTTTCGGCGTCTCGCTGACGCGAACGGACGATGTCTCCGGGAAGCGCTGCTTGCACCAGTCGTAGAAGTGCCTTGCCAGGAACTCGGAGGTGACTTTCGAATGACCGAAGACGTCGTTCAGGTGACGATGATCGAGAGCTTCGTCGATATAGCGCTTGAGCGGCGAGAGATCGTGATAGTCACGGACGAAGCCATCATCATTCAGGCTTTCCGCAGCCAGTTCGACGACGACGATGTAGTTGTGACCGTGGAGCCGAGCACATTGATGGTCGGCCGGCAGGTGATCCAGTTGATGGGAGGCGGAGAGATGAAACTCCTTGGTGATGCGGTACATCAACGCACCTCCATGGCCGAGTATCGCGACACGGCCGCTCTCCAGAAATCCCGGTCTTCGTACTCCGTAGGATCGGGGACGCCGGCAAGATGAAACGCTTCGCGACGTTCCACGCAGGTTCCGCAGCGCCCACAGTGGAGCTCGCCGCCTTTGTAGCAGGACCAGGTTTCCGCAAAAGGCGTGCCGTGTTTTTCGCCGTCAACCACGATCGCCGCTTTGGAAACTTCGACATAGGGTGCAAGCAGTTTCACGCTGGCATAACCGTCCAGCGCTTCGTTCTGCATGCGCTGGAAGGCATCGATGAAGCCCGGCCGGCAGTCCGGGTAGATGAAGTGGTCGCCGCCATGCACGGCGACGGCAACGGCATCTGCCTTTTGCGCCGCGGCCAAACCAAACGCGATTGCCAGCATGATGGCATTGCGGTTGGGCACGACGGTGGCTTTCATGGTTTCCTCGGCGTAGTGGCCATCCGGAACCTCGACATTGTCGGTCAGGGCCGATCCGCTGAGATGGCCGCCGATGCTGGAGATGTCGATGACATGATGGGGTACGGAAAGCCGTGCGGCACAGCTGGCGGCGAAGTCGAGTTCCTTGCGATGCCGTTGGCCGTAGTCGAAGGAGACGAGACCGATAAGCTGTTTTTCCGTGGCTACCTTGTGGGCAAGCGAGACGGAGTCCAGTCCGCCGGAGCAGACGACGATGGTTTTCATATTTTGGATCCCTTGTTTTGACCGGGTGGGCTGCGACCGGATTACGCGGTGCTTCTAGGACAAATCACGGGTCATGGAAACAGTTTTAAAATCTCGGCCATCACAGCCGGGCGGCTACCCGACCGGAAAGTTGATCTGCGGCGGCAGCAGGAGCTGCAGATCCTTGGCCTCCGGATTATTGCCGTCGTTCCGTTAGCAATCCAAAAATTCGTATAAAATTCAATAGGATGTCCTAGTAGTCATATTTTTCTCGGGAGTCGAGAAAGGGCTTGACGACAGAAGGCTTATAACGCTTTAAATTGTTAACCGCGCGGAGGAGCGCGGCCGCGTGTTGCCCACTGCAAGGTGGGAAACATCGGGCGGCGGGGAGGGTCCTGCCGCCGATTTTCAACGGGAGGAAATTCATGCGCAAGTTTTTGAGCTCGGCAGCTGTTGCTGTCGTGATGATGGCTGGCCTTAATGCGGCCCACGCCGCTGACGTCAAGGAAGTGCAGATGCTGCACTGGTGGACGTCGGGCGGGGAGGCAGCGGCACTGAACGTCTTGAAGGAGGACCTTTCGAAGGAAGGTTTTGCCTGGAAGGACGTTCCGGTTGCCGGCGGTGGCGGCGATGCGGCGATGACGGCGCTGAAGGCGATGGTTGCGGCCGGCACCTATCCGACAGCCTCGCAGATGCTCGGCTATACCGTGCTCGATTATGCTCAGGCCGGGGTCATGGGCGATCTGACCGAGACGGCGAAGAAGGAAGGCTGGGACAAGTCGGTTCCGGCAGCCCTGCAGAAGTTCTCGGTCTATGACGGCAAGTGGGTTGCTGCCCCCGTCAACGTCCACTCGGTCAACTGGCTGTGGATCAACAAGGCTGTGATGGACAAGATCGGCGGCACTCAGCCGAAGACCTTCGAGGATCTGATCGCGCTCCTCGACAAGGCCAAGGCTGCCGGCGTCATCCCGCTGGCGCTTGGCGGTCAGAATTGGCAGGAAGCGACGATGTTCGATTCCATCGTGCTGTCGACCGGCGGGCCGGAGTTCTACAAGAAGGCCTTCAACGACCTCGACGAGGAATCGCTGAAGTCCGACACGATGAAGAAGTCGTTCGACAATCTGGCGACGATCATCAAATATGTCGACCCGAACTTCTCGGGCCGCGACTGGAACCTGGCAACCGCCATGGTCATCAAGGGTGACGCGCTGGTGCAGGTGATGGGCGACTGGGCCAAGGGCGAATTCGTCGCCGCCAAGAAGACGCCGGATACCGACTTCCTGTGCTACCGCTTCCCCGGCACCGACGGCAGCGTGGTCTACAACTCCGACATGTTCGGCATGTTCAACGTTCCCGATGACCGCAAGGCGGCCCAGGTGGCATTGGCAACCGCAACGCTGTCGAAGAGCTTCCAGTCGGCCTTCAACGTCGTCAAGGGTTCGGTTCCGGCCCGTACCGACGTTCCCGATACCGACTTCGACGCCTGCGGCAAGAAGGGCATCGCTGACCTGAAGGCAGCAAACGAAGGCGGCACGCTGTTCGGCTCGCTGGCGCAAGGCTACGGCGCGCCTCCGGCGATCGCCAATGCCTATAAGGATGTCGTCTCGAAGTTCGTCCACGGCCAGATCAAGACCTCCGACGAAGCCGTCAAGCAGCTCGTCCAGGCGATCGACGACGCCCGCTGAGACCACTGTCGATAACAAACGCTTCCCCGCGTGACCCGCGGGGAAGCTTCCGGGAAGGAGATGACATTCCATGAGCACCGTTGCGACCACCGATCCGGTTCTGACGCCGCGGCAATCGACGGGGATCTCGTTGAGGGGCCGGCTGCAGGATGCGCTGCCGAAGATCGTGCTGGCGCCGAGCTTCGTCATCACCATCATCTTCGTCTATGGCTTCATCGTCTGGACGGCCTATCTGTCGTTTACCAATTCCAAGACATTCCCCTCCTATGCGCTGACCGGCGCGCGCGCCTATCAGCGGCTGTGGCGCTGGACCTTCGAGAGCGATCCGCCGTCCTCCTGGTATACCTCGATCACCAACATGGCGATCTTCGGTTTCCTCTATGTCGGCATCTGCCTGGCGCTCGGTCTGTTCCTCGCCATTCTGCTCGACCAGAAGATCCGTGGTGAGAGCGTGTTGCGGCCGATCTTCCTCTATCCGATGGCGCTGTCCTTCATCGTCACAGGCGTTGCCTGGAAATGGTTCCTCGATCCCGGCCTCGGGCTGGAACAGACGCTGCATCACTTCGGCTGGACGAGCTTCCACTTCGACTGGATCAAGAACAAGGACTTCGTCATCTACACCGTCGTCATCGCCGGCGTCTGGCAGGCGTCGGGCTTCGTCATGGCGATGTTCCTGGCGGGCCTGCGCGGCATCGACGGCGAGATCATGAAGGCGGCCCAGATCGACGGCGCGTCTGCCTTCCAGCTCTATCGGCGCATCGTCATTCCGCTGCTGCGGCCGATCTTTCTGTCCGCCTTCATCGTGCTCGCCCATATGGCGATCAAGTCCTATGACCTGGTGGTGGCGCTGACCTCGGGCGGCCCCGGCGGCTCGGCCTGGCTGCCGTCCAACTTCATGTATGAATATACCTTCAAGCGCAACGAGATGGCCGTCGGCTCGGCCAGCGCCATCATCATGCTGATGACGATCTCGGCGATCATCGTTCCCTATCTCTATTCCGAACTGAAGGAGAAGGCGCGATGAGCAGCGTGACCTCTCCGATAGCGACCTCGCAGAACAGCACCAACACCCGCTGGATCGGCCGCACCGTCATCTACGGCCTGCTGCTGATCTTCGCCGTCCTCTATCTGATGCCGCTCTTCGTCATGCTGACGACCTCGTTCAAGACCATGGACGAGATCCAGAACGGCAACATGCTGGCGCTGCCGCAAGCGCCGACCTTCGACCCCTGGATCAAGGCCTGGGGCGAGACCTGCGTCGGGCTCACCTGCGCCGGCATCAAGGGCTACTTCTGGAACTCGATCAAGATGGTGGTGCCGGCTGTGGCGATCTCCACCATCATGGGGGCGCTCAACGGTTATGTGCTGACCAAGTGGCGCTTTCCCGGCCACACGCTGGTGTTCGGGCTGATGCTGTTTGCCTGCTTCATCCCGTTCCAGTCGGTGCTGTTGCCGATGGCAACGATCCTCGGCTCGCTCGGCCGCTTCGGCATGACGCTGCAGAATGCCACGGGCTGGAACTTCGGCTTCGGCAATCCGACGGTCAATCTGGTCTTCGTGCATGTCGTCTATGGCCTCGGCTTCACGACGCTGTTCTTCCGCAATTTCTACGAGGCCTTTCCGACCGAGCTGGTCAGGGCCGCCCAGGTCGATGGCGCCAGCTTCTTCCAGATCTTCCGCCGCATCATGCTGCCGAACTCGCTGCCGATCATCGTCGTCACGGTGATCTACCAGTTCACCAATATCTGGAACGACT
>NZ_WIEU01000041.1:0-29343 GCF_012276115.1 Rhizobium leguminosarum bv. viciae
CAGATCATGAAAGACGCTATTGTCGTGCCGCACGGTGTTGCTCCTCTTTCGTGTCCGGGAACGTCGCCAAACGCTCGAACATGAGTAGAATCAACACCGTGCACCATGTCCACTAAATTTAAACCGGACAGCAGTGGCACAGGGCCGAGGATGACGAAGAGTGAGGTTTGTCAACAAGTTAAAGGCCGACCTTGGCGGTCGGAAATCGGTGTTGCTTGAAATCAGCGTTCGGCGAGCGCCGGTTCGCCCTTCTTCTCACGCACCATGTTGATGAAGCGACGGAAGAGATAGTGGCTGTCCTGCGGGCCTGGAGAGGCTTCCGGATGGTGCTGGACCGAGAAGACCTGTTTGCCGAGGACGCGCAGGCCGCAATTGGTGCCGTCGAAAAGCGAAATATGAGTCTCTTCAACGCCATCCGGCAGCGACTTCGAGTCGACCGCGAAGCCGTGGTTCATCGAGACGATCTCGACCTTGCCGGTCGTATGATCCTTGACGGGGTGATTGGCGCCGTGATGGCCCTGATGCATCTTCTCGGTCTTCGCGCCGAGTGCCAGGCCCAGCATCTGGTGGCCGAGGCAGATGCCGAAGACCGGGATATCGGTCTTGATCAGTGTCTTGATCACAGGCACGGCATAGTCGCCGGTTGCCGCCGGATCGCCCGGGCCGTTCGACAGGAAGATGCCGTCCGGCTGCATGGCGAGCACGTCTTCGGCGCTCGTTGCTGCCGGCACGACAGTCACCTTGCAGTCGAGGCCGGCAAACAGGCGCAGGATGTTGCGCTTGACGCCGTAATCGAGACAGACGACGTGGTATTTCGCGTCCGTCGCCTGGAGTTCACCGTAGCCTTCATTCCACACCCACGGCGTTTCGGTCCATTGCGAGGACTGGCCCGACGAGGCGATCTTGGCGAGGTCGAGACCTTCGAGGCCGCTCCAGGCTTTGGCTTCGGCCTTCAGCGTCTCGATATCGAAGACACCGTTCGGATCGTGGGCGATGACCGCGTTCGGAGCGCCGTTCTCACGGATCCAGGCGGTCAGCGCGCGCGTGTCGATACCGCAGAGACCGATGACGCCGCGGGCCTTGAGCCATTGGTCGAGGTGCTTGGCGGCGCGGTAGTTCGAGGGCTCAGTGATGTCGGCCTTGAAGATGACGCCGACAGCGCCATGGCGGGCGGCAGGCGTCAGATCCTCGATGTCTTCATCATTGGTGCCGATATTGCCGATATGCGGGAAGGTGAAGGTGACGATCTGGCCGAGATAGGAGGGGTCCGTCAGGATCTCCTCATAGCCGGTGAGCGCTGTGTTGAAGACCACTTCGGCCGGCACCTTGCCGGTGGCGCCGATGCCCTTGCCTTCGATGACCGTGCCGTCGGCAAGAACGAGGAGGGCGGTCGGCTTTTCGATTGTCCAGGGTGCTGTCGCGGTCATCTTCATCCCGTTTCCGGCAGGTGGGCGCGTTGTCGCGCTCGTCGCCATTTGATTTCGCAGGCGTGTGGACGCGGCAATGCCGCGCGCTTCAGGCCTGATCACGAATTTTGGTGCAGGTGGCGGTAAATAGCCACGCAATCGCTTGCGGTCAATCTTTGTAGCCGAGATTGCTGCCGTTTTCCTGCGCTTTATCGCACTGACCGCGCAATTTATTTGATCCCCCGCATCAGCGTGGTTTATGAAGCGGCATCAAAACAGGAGTGAAGACCATGCTGCGCGATCAACTCGCCACCCAGCTGAAAGAGGCGATGAAGGCCAAGAATACGGAGCGGCTGTCCACCGTCCGGCTGATTCAGGCCGCGGTCAAGGACCGCGATATCGCCAACCGCGGCACCGGCAAGGAGCAGGCGAGCGACGACGAGATCCTGCAGATCCTCGCCAAGATGGTGAAGCAGCGCGACGAATCGGCCAAGATCTACGAGGAGAATTCCCGGCCGGAGCTTGCCGCCAAGGAGCGCGCCGAAATCACCGTCATCCAGGATTTCATGCCGAAGCAGCTTTCGGACGGTGAAGTGCGCGCCAACGTCTCGGCGATCATCGCCGAGACGGGTGCCGCCGGCGCCAAGGACATGGGCAAGGTGATGGCGGCGCTGAAGGAGCGTTATGCCGGCCAGATGGATTTCGCCAAGGCGTCGGCGACCGTCAAGGAACTGTTGAACGGATAAGCGTCAGATAACTTGCCTTGCCTGCGGTTCGTCACGGACCGCAGGCCCGAGCGCCGCTTCGGCGGCGGCATCGATGATGGCGAATTTCGCCGCCTGATAATTCCAGTATTCGCGGATGAAATGGCCCGACAGCCAGAAGTCGCCCTTGCGGGAGGGTTCCGTCCAGCCGATGCTCTGCATGGTCGCTGCCTGCGCCAGAAGCCGCTTCAGATGGGTGTTGGAGATCATGAACTGTTCGCGGATTTCCCTGAGCGACAGGGGGCCGAGCACGACGCGGTCGGCCGTCCTTGGAAATTCGGGAAGGCGCGAGATCAGGTAGTCCATCACCAGCCCGCCGGAATTCGCCCAGTTGAAGAGGTTGAAGGTGGCGCCCGGATTGCGGACTGCTTCACTTCCTATGATCGCCCTTGCGATCAGCGGCTGGATCGCTGCCATCATGGCCGAGGGGTCGGCGGTGATCTTATCGGCGCGCTCGCCGCCGTCGAGGCTGTCGAGGATCATCATATGGGCGACGAGCCATCGGGTGAAATGCTGCTCGGCGATTTCGGTGGGCTCCAAGTAACGTGTGCGCTTATCGGGGCCGGGAACCGGTCGCAGGAAGCGATAGGCCAGCATTTCCTGCATGAAGGCCGCGGCCGTGTTGCGGCTGGCGATGTCGTTCCTGACCGCAAAATCGATGAAGCGCCCGGAATAGAGGCCGCCGCTCTTCCCATCGTCGGAATAACCGTAATGAAGCGCGAAGCCGGCATGGGCCATCAGCCAGCGCTGCTGCGCGGCGAAGATCGAGGCGATGCGCGGGCTCTCGCGATAGATGGCGAGCATCTGATCGGCGCAATGCAGGATAGCAGCGAGAAAGCGATCGTCTGCTGCAAGATTATCCGCGGTAAAAGCCATTTGGAGAGGTCCAGGGAGTTCGGCGCATACATCTTTCATGCAGGCGCCGCCTGTCAACGGTTTTGTCAATAAGCGGTTAATTTCAAAGGGAGAGTTGTTGCAAGGAGAGCCAAAATTTAAGAAGGCAGGAGCTGGGGGCGCTCCTGCCTTCTTGCTCTTTGCTTCCACCGGCACGCAGGGCCGAAGCCCAAGCCGGAGGGTATTTGCAAAGGCACCCTTGCGAAGCGGCGCCGGGGGTAGGGATGGTGCTTCGCTCGGGGATCGCTTTGTTGAGATCGAACCTATTGCGGTGCGGCGGCTTATTCAAATTACAAAAAAATAATAATTGCCGGAATCGGCGGTTTGAGAGGCGTCGAAGCGGACTCTCGGGCGGTGGCGCGAGGGATGATGAGGCGCAATCACCTGAGGAGATAATCTATTGTTTCCAAAAGATTTTTTCTCAACTCTATTGGAGGTCCACGCTCTCGCGGAAGCTTTTCTGACGGCGGAATTCCTGCTCCGAAGGGACAATAATGTCGCACCCTGTCGCAGGGGACGATAACGCGTTGTTGATTGGATAACCGGAGCCGCCGACGACCGCCACATAGCCTGTGAATAGTGGGTTTTCATGACAAGTTTCGTGGCATGGAGCGGAAAAGCAGCTTATATGGAGAGTGGCCAAGAGGTATAAATGCGCTTTTCCAACACCTTTCTCGATGATATTCGCGACCGCGTTCCGATTTCGAACGTGATTGCGCGCCGCGTGAGCTGGGACAAACGCAAGACCAATGTGTCGCGCGGCGATTACTGGGCCTGCTGCCCGTTCCACGGCGAGAAATCGCCGAGCTTCCACTGCGAGGACCGAAAGGGCCGTTATCATTGCTTCGGCTGCGGCGTCACCGGAGATCATTTCCGCTTTCTCACCGAACTGGAGGGCCTGAATTTCCCCGAGGCGGTGCAGCAGATCGCCGATATGGCCGGCGTGCCGATGCCGCTTGCCGATCCTGTGATGGAGAAGCGCGAGAAGGAGCGCGGTTCACTGATCGACGTCATGGAAATGGCGACACAATTTTTCCAGGATCAGTTGCAGACGGCGAATGGGGCGAGGGCGCGCGCCTATCTGCGCGACCGCGGATTGACGGGGCGCACCATCGAGACCTTCCGTCTCGGCTATGCGCCCGACAGTCGCAATGCGCTCAAGGAATTCCTCGCCGGCAAGGGTGTCTCCAAGGATCAGATCGAGGCCTGCGGTCTGGTCATCCATGAAAACGTGCCGGTCTCCTACGATCGTTTCCGCGACCGCATCATGTTCCCGATCTTGTCGTCGCGGGAAAAGGTGATCGCTTTCGGCGGCCGCGCCATGTCGGCCGATGCGCCGGCGAAATACCTGAACTCCAACGAGACGGAGCTCTTTCACAAGGGCAATGTCCTTTATAATTTCGCCCGTGCGCGGCGCGCGATCCAGGGGCCGGGCCGCGGCGATCCTCAGGACGACAATGCGACCGGCACCATCATCGCCGTCGAAGGTTATATGGACGTGATCGCGCTCTATCAGGCGGGCATCGAGAATGCCGTTGCGCCGCTCGGCACGGCGCTCACCGAAAACCAGCTCGAGCTGCTCTGGAAGATGGTGCCGCAGCCGGTGCTCTGCTTCGACGGCGACGGCGCCGGCATCCGCGCCGCCAATCGCGCCGCCGAACTGGCGTTGCCGCATCTGAAGCCCGGCCGTTCCGTTCGCTTCGCGCTTCTGCCCGACGGCAAGGATCCCGACGATCTGGTGCGCGATGACGGGCGGGCGCCCTTCGACAAGGTGATGAGCCAGGCAAAGCCGCTCTCCGAGATGCTGTGGAGCCGGGAGGTCAATACCGGCAAGTTCGACACGCCGGAGGCGCGCGCCGAGCTCGAGGCGCGGCTGAAGCAACTGGTCGCCGTCATCGCCGACGAGAATGTCCGCCGTCACTACCAGCAGGATATTCGCGATCGGCTGAACGCTTTCTTCCAGCCGCAGTTCCAGAACCGCAACAATGGCGACCGCCGCGGCGGCTTCAACGGCAACGGCAATTACCGGACGGGCCGCGACAATGCGGGCAAGGCCGGGCCGAAAAGCCCCAGCGTCATTTCCGAAAGGCTCGCCCGCTCGGGCCCCGTGCGCGGCCATCAGAACAATACGGCGCTGCGCGAAAGCGTGCTGGCGCTGACCGTCGTCAATCATCCCTCGCTGATGATCGACGATTATGACGAGATCGCCGCGATCGACTATGACAGCCGCGAGCTGCAGCGGCTCTGGTCGGCGATGCTGGGAGCCGCCGCGGCCGTCGCCGGCCCGCATCTGACGCGCGAATATCTGACCGAAAGGCTGGAATTCGAAGGCTTCGGCCCGCTCATCAAGAGCCTCGACCAGCAGGTGCGCAATGCCCGGCTGTGGATCGCGACCGAGGAGGCGGCGATGGAGGATGCGCGTGAGGGATACCGGCAGGCACTGGCTTCCCACAAGCGGGCGAAGGCGCTGCGCCGGCAGAAGATCGAGCTCGAGCGCGAGATCGCGCTGGCGACCGAAGCCGGTGACGGCGAGGCGATCGTTCAACTGATGCGCGCGCAGCAGGAAGTGCATTTCGAAGGGGTGCGCCTTGAGAACCAGGAGGCGATCATCGATGGCTTCGGCGTGCTTTCCGGCCGCGTCAAAGGGGCGGCGAACCACTGATGTCGCTGAACGAACGAAACGAACCGGGCTTTTCCGCTTCCGGCGCGCTGTTTTCTTCCGGCCGCTCGCCGCTCGATATCCTCAAGCAGGTCTACGGCTATTCCTCCTTCCGCGGCAAGCAGCAGCAGGTGGTCGAGCATGTGGTTTCCGGCGGCGATGCGGTCGTGCTCTTTCCCACAGGCGCCGGCAAGTCGCTGTGCTTCCAGATCCCGGCGCTCTGCCGCGATGGCGTCGGCATCGTGGTTTCGCCGCTGATCGCGCTGATGCGCGATCAGGTGGAGGCGATGAAGCAGCTCGGCATCCGCGCCGCAGCACTCAACTCGTCGCTGTCGCGCGAGGAGTTCGTCGAGGTTCGCCGCGCGCTTTCGGCGGGCCAGCTCAACCTTCTCTACGTGACGCCCGAGCGCATTTTGACCGATGGGTTCCGCGAGCTGATCGCCAACGAGAAGATCGCGCTATTCGCGATTGACGAGGCCCATTGCGTCTCGCAATGGGGCCATGATTTCCGGCCGGAATATCGCGAACTCGGGCGGCTCGGCGAGCAATATCCCGGCGTGCCCAGGGTGGCGCTGACGGCGACGGCCGATCCGCATACGCGCGACGACATGATCGAGCGGCTGGGCTTGGATTCTGCCGAGATCTTCACCACCAGTTTCGACCGACCGAACATTGCCTACGAGATCGTTGAGCGCGACCAGCCACGCCAGCAGCTGCTGCGGTTCCTGTCCGGCCACAAGGGCGACAGCGGCATCGTCTATTGCCTGTCGCGCGCCAAGGTCGAAGATACGGCCGAATGGCTGAACGGGCAGGGCATTCGTGCGCGTGCCTACCATGCCGGCATGGACAGGGCGGTTCGTGACGCCAATCAGGATGCCTTCCTGAAAGAAGAAAACCTTTGCCTGGTCGCCACCGTCGCCTTCGGCATGGGCATCGACAAACCGAACGTGCGTTATGTCGCCCATCTCGACCTGCCGGGCTCGGTAGAAGCCTATTATCAGGAGACTGGGCGCGCCGGCCGCGACGGTCTGCCGTCCGACGTCTGGATGGCCTATGGCATGGCCGACGTCATCCAGCGCGGCCGGATGATCGACGAGGGCAATGCTGCCACGGAGATCAAACGGGTCGAACGCGCCAAGCTCAATGCGTTGCTCGCGATCTGCGAGACCGCCTCCTGCCGCCGCCAGGCAATCCTTGCCCATTTCGGCGAGGCGCATGCCGGACAATGCGGCAATTGCGACACCTGCCTGAAGCCGGTCGAGACCTGGGAGGGCACGGAGGCGGCGATCAAGGCGCTGGCCGCCGTCTATCGCACCGGCGAACGTTTCGGCGCTGGCCATGTCGTCGACGTGCTCCTCGGCAACGTCAACGAAAAGACCGAACGTTTCGGCCATGCCGAAATGCCGGTCTTCGGCGCCGGCAAGGATATTCCGGCACGCGTCTGGCAGTCGGTCTTCCGCCAGTTGCTCGCCATGGGATTGATCCGCGTCGACCACGAGGCCTTCGGGGCGCTGAAGCTGGAGCCGGAGGCGCGCTCCGTCTTCAAGCACGAGCGGCAGGTGTTCTTCCGCAAGGACCGGCCGGCCTCGGAACGGCGTACGAAGAAGGCGGAGCGCAGCGAGCGCAAATCGGGACTATCGGGCGCCGACGGCAGTCTCTTCGAGGCGCTACGGGCGGAGCGCATGGCGATCGCGAAATCGCTCGGCGTACCGCCCTATGTCGTCTTTCCTGATACGACGCTGATCGCCTTCGCCACGGAGCGGCCTCGCAGCCGCAAGGAATTGCTCTCCATATCCGGTGTCGGGCAGGCGAAGCTCGAACGTTACGGCGATGCTTTCCTGGAGATCATCCTGGCGCAGGACAACGGCTGAGCGGCAAGGGAGGAGCGCCGATGGCCCAGAATATTTACGACCGACCGGAATTCTTCGCTGGATATAGCGGCATGAGGCGATCCTTGCATGGGCTCGACGGAGCATCCGAGTGGCCGGCGGTGCGCGCGCTGCTGCCCGATCTTGCCGGCAAGCATGTTGTCGATCTCGGCTGCGGCTTCGGCTGGTTTTCGCGTTTTGCCGTGAGCCAGGGTGCTGCAAGCGTGCTTGCGCTCGACATCTCGGAAAAGATGATCGCCAGAGCGAGGGCCGATACGGCGGAAGCAGCGATCACCTACGAGATCGCCGATCTCGAGCATCTCACGCTTGCTCAAGCTTCCTTCGATTTCGCTTACAGCTCGCTGGCGCTGCATTATATCGAGGATTTCGCCGGTCTCGCCGCAACGGTCTATCGCGCGCTTTTGCCGGTCTCGCAATTCGTCTTCACCATCGAGCATCCGATCTTCATGGCGCCGACCAATCCCGCCTGGGCAGCCGATGCCGAGGGGCGGCGCATCTGGCCGCTCGACCGCTATTCCCTCGAGGGTCCGCGCACCACCGACTGGCTCGCCAAGGGCGTGGTCAAGCAGCACCGCAAGCTCGGCACGACGCTCAACACCTTGATCGCGGCCGGTTTTGCCATTCGCCATGTCGAGGAGTGGAGCCCGAACGAAGATGAGCTCCACGACAATCCGGATTGGGCGGAGGAGATGGACCGACCGATGTTCCTGCTGATTGCGGTTCAGCGCTGAGAAGACAAGCCGGCGGCAATATGCTAACCCGGCGGGCAAAAGGAAATCTCTGGGAAAGGCCGTCCATGACCTCGCAATTTCTCTCCCATCTCAGCAACGAGATTTCGGCGCTGAAGGATGCCGGCCTCTACAAATCCGAGCGCGTCATCAGCTCCAAGCAGGCGGGCGAGATCGCGATTTCCACCGGCGAGCGGGTGCTGAATTTCTGCGCCAACAACTATCTCGGCCTTGCCGACAACGAGGAACTGGCCGAGGCCGGCAAGCAGGCGCTCGACCGATACGGCTACGGCATGGCCTCGGTGCGCTTCATCTGCGGAACGCAGGAAGAGCATAAGCAGCTCGAAGCGCGCATCTCCTCCTTCCTCGGCATGGAAGACACGATCCTCTATTCCTCCTGCTTCGACGCCAATGGCGGTCTCTTCGAAACGCTGCTGTCGGACGAGGATGCGATCATCTCGGATGCGCTGAACCATGCCTCCATCATCGACGGCGTCAGGCTTTCGAAGGCCAAGCGCTTCCGCTACGCCAACAACGACATGGCGGCGCTCGAAGAGGAGCTAAAGAAGGCCGAAGGCAGCCGCTTCAAGTTGGTCGCCACCGACGGTGTCTTCTCGATGGACGGGATCATCGCCAATTTGGGCGGCGTCTGCGATCTCGCCGAGAAATACGGCGCGATGGTCATGGTCGATGACAGCCATGCCGTCGGCTTCGTCGGTAAGAATGGCCGCGGTTCGCCGGAATATTGCGGCGTCGAGGGCCGGATCGACATCATCACCGGCACGCTCGGCAAGGCGCTCGGCGGCGCCTCGGGCGGTTATACTTCGGCGAAGGCCGAGGTTGTGGAGTGGCTGCGGCAGCGCTCGCGGCCCTATCTGTTTTCGAACACGCTGGCGCCCGTCATCGCCGCCGCCTCGCTCAAGGTGTTCGACCTCATCGAAAACGGTGATGCCCTGCGCAAGCGCCTTTCCGACAACGCCGATTTGTTCCGCGCCGAAATGACCAAGCTCGGCTTCACGCTTGCCGGCGAAGGCCATCCGATCATTCCCGTCATGCTTGATGATGCCAAGCTCGCTCAGGATATGGCAAGCCTGATGCTGAAGAAAGGGATCTATGTGATCGGCTTCTCCTTCCCCGTCGTGCCAAAAGGGCAGGCCCGCATCCGTACGCAAATGTCGGCGGCGCATTCGCGGGCGGATGTGGAGCGGGCAATCGCGGCCTTTGCCGAGGCAGGGCGGGAATTGGGTGTGATTTGAGTTTGGCTTCCCCCTTCTCCCCAGCGGGGAGAAGATGTCCGTCAGGACAGATGAGGGGGCGGAGCGAAGCGACACCCTGAGCGTGAGCGAAGGGTAATTGATCTGGACGGCGTGCCGTGCCGCCCCCTCATCCGCCCTATCGGGCACCTTCTCCCCGCTGGGGAGAAGAGGGAGTAGCGAAGTCGAGCACCAAGCAAGGGTTGGGACAAGTATGTCGAACATGATGAAGGCGCTGGTCAAGGCAAAACCCGAGGTCGGGCTCTGGATGGAAAACGTGCCGGTGCCTGAGGTCGGGCCGAACGATGTGCTGATCCGGGTGAAGAAATCGGCGATCTGCGGCACCGACGTGCATATCTGGAACTGGGACCAATGGGCGCAGAAGACCATTCCGGTACCGATGGTGGTCGGCCATGAATTCTCCGGCGAGATCGCCGAGATCGGCTCAGCGGTCACCCGCTATCATATCGGCGAGCGGGTCTCCGGCGAGGGGCATATCGTCTGCGGCAAGTGCCGCAACTGCCGGGCGGGCAGGGGGCATCTCTGCCGAAATACGCTCGGCGTCGGCGTCAACCGGCCGGGTTCGTTCGGCGAGTTCGTCTGCATTCCCGAAAGCAATGTCGTGCCGATCCCGGATGATATTTCCGACGAGATCGCCGCGATCTTCGATCCGTTCGGCAATGCCGTGCACACTGCGCTTTCCTTCGATCTCGTCGGCGAGGATGTGCTCGTCACCGGTGCCGGGCCGATAGGTATCATGGGCGCGCTCGTCGCCAAGCGATCCGGCGCCCGCAAGGTCGTCATCACCGATATCAATCCGCACCGGCTGGAGTTGGCGCGCAAGCTCGGCATCGATCACGTCGTCGACGCATCGAAGGAAAACCTCGCCGACGTGATGAAGGCGATCGGTATGACGGAAGGATTCGACGTCGGGCTGGAAATGTCGGGGGCCGCACCTGCCTTCCGCGATATGATCGACAAGATGAACAATGGCGGTAAGATCGCCATCCTCGGCATCGCGCCGGCGGGCTTCGAGATCGACTGGAACAAGGTGATCTTCAAGATGCTCAATCTCAAGGGCATCTACGGCCGCGAGATGTTCGAGACCTGGTACAAGATGATCGCCTTCGTCCAGGGCGGCCTCGATCTCGCGCCCATCATCACCCACCGGATCGGCATCGACGATTTTCGCGACGGCTTCGAGGCGATGCGGTCGGGTAACTCGGGCAAAGTGGTCATGGACTGGATGTGAGAAGGTGAATGCTTTGCGCCGTCGTGCCGGCCGGCAGGTATGCCGCCGGCTTGACGGCAAAACCGGTAGAAAATCCTGCGTATAAGGCTGCGCGGCGGGCAAAATCTTTACTGCCCTTGTCTTTTGTTCACGGCATCTTAAATAAGGTTCGCAATCGCTGCCGCGGTTCAAAGCCTGTGGATAAGGCTTTTTCCGGTGTTTCGTGCGCTTTTTTTCTGGAAAAGCTTGACGAGAACAAAAAATGTGGGAATCACCGTTCGACTTGTTGAAACGGTGAACTGGGTCAAGGCGGATCGCGCAACCATGGCCGGCAATCCAAAAGCAAGAAAGCTTTGCTGTTCGGTGCCGGTAATCGTGGTTAATCAGGCTTTAAATGTCATCCCGTTAGGTGGGCAAAGGTGATTCGAGGGCGGCGCGTGCGGCGCGTCAGGCTCTGAGACAGCCCGTTCACCGTAGCGAGATTGGATAGCGTCAGGAAGGCGACGATATAAATGGCAACCAAGGTCAAAGAGAACGAAGACGCGGAAGTCGAACGCGACAGCGCAAGCGACGGCCCTCTTCTCGATCTTTCCGACGACGCGGTCAAGAAGATGATCAAAGCCGCCAAGAAGCGCGGCTATGTGACCATGGACGAGCTCAACGCAGTCCTGCCGTCCGAAGAAGTAACATCCGAGCAGATCGAAGACACGATGTCGATGCTGTCCGACATGGGCATCAACGTCATCGAAGACGAGGAAGCCGAGGAAGCCGGTGCTTCCGGCGGCAGCGATGACGACGACGCCGGCGGCGACGAGGAGAGCGAAGGCGGCGAACTCGCGCCTTCGAGCGGCACGGCGCTTGCGACCGCCAAGAAAAAAGAACCGACCGACCGTACCGACGATCCGGTTCGCATGTACCTGCGCGAGATGGGCTCGGTGGAGCTTCTTTCCCGCGAGGGCGAAATCGCGATCGCCAAGCGTATCGAGGCCGGCCGCGAGACGATGATCGCGGGTCTCTGCGAGAGCCCGCTGACCTTCCAGGCGCTGATCATCTGGCGCGACGAGCTCAACGAGGGCACGACGCTGCTGCGCGAGATCATCGATCTCGAAACCACCTATTCCGGCCCTGAAGCCAAGGCTGCGCCGCAGTTCCAGAGCCCGGAGAAGATCGAAGCCGATCGCAAGCTGGCAGAAGAGAAGGAAAAGACCCGTCGCGCCCGCTCCGGCGACGACGACATCACCGATGTCGGCGGCGAAGGCCTGCCTCCCGAGGAGGAGGAAGAGGACGAGGACGAGTCCAATCTTTCGCTGGCGGCGATGGAAGCCGAGCTTCGCCCGCAGGTGATGGAGACGCTCGATACGATCGCCGAGACCTACAAGAAGCTGCGCAAGCTGCAGGACCAGCAGGTCGAGCAGCGGCTGTCGGCTTCCGGCACGCTTTCCACCGCCCAGGAGCGCCGTTACAAGGAACTCAAAGATGAGCTCATCAAGGCCGTCAAGTCTCTGTCCTTGAACCAGAACCGCATCGACGCCCTCGTCGAGCAGCTCTACGACATCAACAAGCGCCTCGTTTCCAACGAGGGCCGCCTGCTGCGTCTGGCCGAATCCTACGGCGTCAAGCGCGACTCCTTCCTGGAGCAGTACCAGGGCGCCGAACTCGATCCGAACTGGATGAAGTCGATCGGCAATCTGGCCGCCCGCGGCTGGAAGGAATTCGCCAGGGGCGAAAACACGACGATCCGCGATATCCGCCAGGAAATCCAGAATCTGGCGACCGAAACCGGCATCTCGATCTCGGAATTCCGCCGCATCGTCCATATGGTGCAGAAGGGCGAGCGCGAAGCGCGTATCGCCAAGAAGGAAATGGTCGAAGCGAACCTTCGCCTCGTCATCTCCATCGCCAAGAAGTATACGAACCGCGGTCTGCAGTTCCTCGACCTCATTCAGGAAGGCAATATCGGCCTGATGAAAGCGGTCGACAAGTTCGAATACCGCCGCGGCTACAAGTTCTCGACCTATGCGACATGGTGGATCCGTCAGGCGATCACCCGTTCGATCGCCGACCAGGCCCGCACGATCCGCATTCCGGTGCACATGATCGAGACGATCAACAAGATCGTCCGCACATCGCGCCAGATGCTGCACGAGATCGGCCGCGAGCCGACACCGGAAGAACTGGCCGAAAAGCTCGCCATGCCGCTCGAAAAGGTCCGCAAGGTCCTGAAGATCGCCAAGGAGCCGATCTCGCTCGAAACCCCGGTGGGCGACGAAGAGGATTCGCATCTCGGCGATTTCATCGAGGACAAGAATGCGCTGCTGCCGATCGACGCCGCCATCCAGGCGAACCTGCGCGAGACGACGACGCGCGTTCTCGCCTCGCTGACGCCGCGCGAGGAACGTGTTCTGCGCATGCGCTTCGGCATCGGCATGAACACCGACCATACGCTTGAAGAAGTCGGCCAGCAGTTCTCGGTCACCCGCGAACGTATCCGCCAGATCGAGGCGAAGGCGCTACGCAAGCTGAAGCATCCGAGCCGCTCCAGAAAGCTGAGAAGCTTCCTCGACAGCTAAGAACTTCGACGACGCCGTTCTCATTGGAAAAGCCGGGCTTCATGCCCGGCTTTTGCTTTTGTGATTAATTCCAATGATCCCGGCATCTTTCTTGTCCCTCCATGGTGACAAGCCTATAATCCGGCCACGGGGGAAGGCATCGATCGCAACGCGCGAGCGAGCACTGACGTGTGCCTGGATGAATCAATCCTCCGTTAGATCCGGATGATTCAGACCTGACGGGCCTGAAATCTGAATCCGGATCCACATCAAAGAAATAGAGCATGACGCTGTCCGAAACCGCTGACACTTTTCGGCACCATGCTCTGGGAGGTGCGACATGACCACTTACATTCTTTTGATCAATTGGACGGATCAGGGCATCCGCAATGTCCGCGACTCGGCGAAACGGCTCGACGCCGCGAAGAAATTGCTCACCGGCGTCGGCGGCTCCTTCAACCAGTTCTATTTGACGATGGGCGGGCACGACATGGTCGCCGTCTGCGAGGCGCCTGACGACGCCGTCATGGCGCATTTTACCCTCTCGCTGGCGATGGGCGGCAATGTCCGCACGGAGACGCTGAAGGCATTCCCGGAGGCCGCCTATCGGGATCTGATCGGCTCGCTCGGGTAGCCGGAGCCGGCGATCGTCGATCTTGAAGGTTGCGGAGCACTTGTTGCGCTGGCAGGTGGCCGACGATGGCGCGGCCGACCAATAACTTTCATCGCTGCTCGATCACGCGATTTTTTTCTTTTGTGGCTTGATGCTGCCGGCTTTAGAGGCCACATCGCTGCTGTGACAGAAGAAGACGTAGAACCGGCGGAAGCGCAGCACGAAACGGGAAAGCAGCGGCCTGAAATCCGCTGGGGCGTCGTCGCGTCCGTTGTTGCGCACATTCCTATCGTTGCTCTTCTCATTTTCGGGCTGCCGAAGATCGAGCCGAAACCTGCCGAAGACGAGAGTGTGAAAGTGGAGCTCGTTCCGCCGCCGGAGGAGAAAAAGCCGGAGCCCAAGCCCGAGGAAAAGCCACCGGAGGCGAAGCCGCCGGAGGAGGCCAAGAAGGAACCGCCGCCGCCGCCACCGCCGCCTCCAAAAGCTGCGAAGCTGCCGGAAGCGCCCGTCGCTCCCCAGCCACAACGTGTCGCTCGCCCGGTCTTCGAATTTGCCGAGAAGGATTCAGCGCCGGAACAAAGCGAGCGGGGTAGACCGCAGCAGCCGGAAGCGCCAAAACCGCCGGTCGTTGAGGCAAAACCCGAAGAAACGCCGCCTGTAGAATCGCCGCAACTTCAAAAACCGGAGGTTACGGAGACTATGCCTGCCACGAATCCGCTGCCGCAGGATATCGAACTTCCCGAGATAGAGACTGCTGAGGCCAATCCGGAAAAGAACGGGCCGGCTGCCGCAGGACAGGACGAGGCAAAGACGAATTTCGAGCAGGCAGTGCCGCCAACGGATTCAAGCGCCGTAACCTCCTCAACGCCATCAGACGCTGAGGCCAAGGAATCGAACAAGCTCACGAAAGCGAAGACGCTGTTTACCGACAAGTTTGTTTCAGACCACACGGTCAAGACGGCGATGAATAACTTGCCGCGTCAAACGCGAGGTGGTCAGCTTTGCTGGAGCGAGCTTAGGGAACAGCTCCTTCATTCATCTGCGGCATATGATCCCAATATTATCGAGGTGCCTCAATACGAGCTCCCGAATGGCAATTTCCTCACGCTTAGGGGAAGCGCGTTCTATGACGGTCAGAAGTTGCGCCAATTGGCGTTCAGTTGCGAAGTGAATGACAACGCGACGAAGATTGTATCGTTTGAATTTGGTGTCGGGAATGTAATCCCCAAAAGTGAGTGGGCGCGCTATCACTATCCAGACGGCGACGCGGAGCATCGGTGAGCTTCGCTACAAGCCACGCGCAAGGAACCGCACCTAGCCTCTTTTCATGGCCGTGATGATTCCGGTGAAGAAGAGGGCAGATGATATGTCGAACGAGATCGAGCATTTTTTTGAGCATCAGGACGAAGCCGTGAGCGCGCTGTTCCTGGAAAACAAGGGCGATGAGCTGACCGATATTCTGGTGGCTGCTCTGGAAGAGGCTTTCGAAATCCTTCTCGAAGCCGCACCCGCCGAAACCGTTCATTGAGGTCGCAGAGGGCTCACTCAGTCTGCCAATGTGTGCTGACCGATCGCGCCGCTTGTGTTGTCCCGCCCTGTCGGGATAATGCGCCAGCATCAATGGCCTAGATATCATGTCGATTTTCCGAGAGGATCAACCGCCGTCGGCGGGCGCGCTTGATGCCCGTCTGGCCGGTTATCGGTTCGAACGCGATGCGCTCGGCCGCTCCGCCGCGAGCGTTTTTCGGCTGAAAGCTCTTGGATTGCCTACGCTTTATCTGAAAGTCGAAGAGGCTGGTCCTTTTGGCGAACTCGCTGACGAAGCCGCCAGGCTTCGCTGGATCAAGGCTTCCGGTCTGCTCTGTCCCGATATCATTGCAGAGGATAGCGACGGTGCGCGCAACCGGTTGCTGATCAACGCGCTGCCCGGGAGTGATCTCGCCAGTGCATCAGTGCTGACGCCGCTTGCGCGGGTTGAGCTGCTGGCTGCAGCCCTTCTTGACCTGCATCGCCTGCCGATCGCATCCTGCCCGTTCGACCATCGACTGGAGGCGCGTATCGCGGCCGCAAAACGCGGATGCAAGCCGGCATCGTCGACGAGACCGATTTCGATGAGACGCGGCTTGGAAAGAGTGCGGGGGCTCTGTTTGCCGAACTCGAAAGCGGGAGGCCTGGCCACGAGGATCTCGTCGTTACCCATGGTGATGCCTGTCTGCCGAATTTCATCGCTTCGGAAGACGGCTTCTCCGGCTATATCGACTGCAGTCGTCTCGGCGTCGCCGACCGCTATCAGGATATCGCGCTCGCCTGCCGGAGCATCGCAGCCAATTTCGGCGACGCGCTGGTGCAGCCCTTCCTTGATCGCTACGGCATGCCGGCCACGGATCCGGCAAGACTCGATTATTATCAGCTGCTCGACGAGTTCTTCTAGGCAGGCATCTTAGCTGCAATGATTGCGTCATCTCACTGTGGCTGGCAGAGTATCCGGCGATCAGATCTGCGGACGAACGATGGCGAAAAACCAGTTCAGGATGTTGCGCTCGGCGCTATCAGGCGTCGAAGCGGTGGAGGCGGAAACGCATCACAGCTTCGCCCGGCATACGCATGAGCAGTTCGGCATCGGCTTGATGTCCGCCGGTGCGCAGTCGTCGCTCAGCGGCCGCGGCATGGTGGAGGCTGAGGCCGGCGACATCATCACGGTCAATCCAAACGAGGTGCATGACGGGGCGCCGATCGGAGAGGGGCGATCGTGGCGTATCCTCTATTTCGATCCGACCATCGTCACCGGTCTGTCGCGAGAGATCAGCGAAAGCGGCGCGGCGCGGTCGGAAATCCCGCATCCCGTCATTCGCAATGCGGCGATCGCCGCCCGCTTCGAAGTGCTGTTTGGCGCGGTGACCGGCGCTAGGGCGGCGGCGGAGTTGCTTCGCGAGGAACTGCTTCTGCAGCTCGTCGCCGATGTCATGCGGGAGCGCTGTGATACCGAAGAGCGGCCACCGGTGCCGGCGTCGATCCGCGCGGCCCGAGACCTGATCGACGACGATCCGCTTGCCGCCGTCTCGCTCGCCGATCTCTCCAGGGAAAGTGGGCTCAGCCGCTTTCAGGTGCTGCGCGGTTTTACCAAGGTGACAGGATTGACCCCGCATGCCTATCTCGTCCAGGCCCGCATCCACATTGCCCGCCGGCTGATCGCTCAGGGCATGCCGCTTGCGGAAGCGGCCTTTGCCAGCGGCTTTGCCGACCAGAGCCACATGACGCGCGTCTTCGTGCGCAAATATGGTCTGTCGCCGCGTCTCTATGCCGGCGCCTTTCTCTGAGCGGTGTCGGCCTGTCGAGCTTCGTCACCGGCACGGCGATGCTGGCGGATGGGCGGAGTTTCGATCAGCAGGACGTAGGGTAGGTGATGGAGAGATCAGTCCTCCGTGCCTTAGGTACAGCCACCCGCCCTCGTCCTTCGAGGCTCCGGCCTGCAGCCTGCGCGCCTCAGGATGAGGGCTGATCGTGGGTGCCGCGGGCTCTCCAGCCTCATCCTGAGGTGCCCCGTAAGGGGCCTCGAAGGACGGGGCTGGCCGCCGCGCTTTAGTTCTTTGTTTTATGCCTGCAATTTCGTTCAAGACCCCGACAGGCTCCTGCTGTTTTCTCGGCGCATCCAACAGGAGACGCTGAATGTCGAGGCAGGTTCAAGGTTATATCTATCTAGCGCCGGCGATGCTGACTGTGGGAAGCACGGTCGTCGCCAGCAAACTCATCGCTTCGGGTCTGCCGCCGTTCAGCGCCACCGCACTGCGCTTCGCCATCGCCTTTCCTGTCCTTCTCCTGCTGATGTGGGCCACCGGCGCGCGGCTGCCGAGGTTTTCCCGGCATGACCGCCTCATCCTCATCATTCAGGCCGGGGCCGGCAGCGTCGGTTATACGACGCTGCTGATCTCCGGCCTCAGCCTGACCTCGGCGGCCGATGCCGGCGTCATCATCGGCACGCTGCCTGTGGTGTCGGCGGCAATCTCCATCGTGCTGCTGCGCGAACGGCCGCAGCGCGCCCTGCTTCTCGCGGTGGCGCTTGCAACGGCAGGCGTGCTGTCGATCGCCTTCACGCCGGATGCGGCCGGAGGGTCGGTCTCCGGCAATGCACTGATCTTCTTGGCCGTCGTCTGCGAAGGGCTATTCATCCTGCTGAACAAAAGACTGAAGACGGAGGTTGCGCCGCTTGCCCTGTCGACGCTGATGGCCGGCATCGGCTTCATCGTTGCCGCCATCCCGGCTGTTTTTGAAGCGCCTTCCGCAGATGGTATTTCGGCAAGCGCTGTCGCCGCCGTCGTCTATTATGCGCTGGTGCCGACTGTCGGCGGATTTCTGCTGTGGTATGCGGGGGCGGAGAGGGTGAGCGGCACGGAAGCCGCGCTCTTCACCGCGCTGGCTCCGGTTTCCGCCGTCATGCTTGCCTTCGTCATCCTTGGCGAGCCGGTCGGGCTCAACCAGATCGCCGGCATCGCCTGCGTGCTTGCGGCCCTGCTCGGGCTTGCCTTTGCCGGACGCCGCACAGTGAAACTTGTCGGTGGGAGATAGATCATGCAGTTCAGCCATTCCGATGCCATATGGCAGGCCTTTCCGGAGCTTCGCGCCGGCGCGCTCCATGCGGAAGGCATCCATGCGGATGCCGATGTCGAGGCGGGGATCGCAGATTTCAGCGCGATCGCCGAGGCCCGGCTGGCCAAAGCGCAGGAAGGCGAATTCCCCGAAATCCAGGCCTGGCGTCGCGGCTTTTCCCGCATGGGGCTGAAGCCGACGCAATATCGCTGCGCTTCCGAGGCGCTGCTGCGCCGTTTCCGCCAGGAGCACGCACTGCCGCGCCTGCATCCGCTCGTTGATCTCTGCAATGCGATTTCACTCGCCTTCGCCATTCCGATCGCCGTCTTCGACACCGAAAAGATCGCTGGCGATCTCGAAGTCCGGCGAGCCAAGGGTGACGAGACCTATCTGACTTTCGCCGGCGAAATCGAGCATCCGGAGGCGAACGAGGTGATCTTTGCAGACAGTGAGGACAGGGCGCATGCGCGGCGTTGGACGAACCGGCAGAGCGGGCTTTCGGCGGTGCGGGAGACGACGCGCTCGGTGCTGATCGTTGTCGAGGCCCTGCACGTCTCGGCCGGCGACGACATCGCCCGCCTGGTCGAAACAGCTGCGGATGCGCTTGTACGTCACTGGCCGGTGGTGGCGAAAACGGCGATACTCAGTCCGGTATCACCGCGTTTCGAATTCTAAGGGAGCGAGACTTCAGCAAAGGTGGTGTTCCGGGCCTTGGGTTGGCCGCATGCCCGCCCTATCTTTATGCGATCGATAGCTTCTGGAGACGAACCCGATGTCAGACAAGTCGATCAAGATTCCGGGGCCGGATCATCCGATCACCGTCGAGCACAATCCCTCCCGTGTCGTCGTCACGCTCGGCGGCAAGACGGTTGCCGATACGCACGATGCGCTGACGCTGTGCGAGGCCTCCTATCCGCCGGTGCAATATATTCCGCGCAAGGATGTGGACATGTCGCTGCTTCAACGCACCGAGCATAGCAGCCATTGCCCCTATAAGGGTGACGCCTCCTATTACAGCATCATTCCGGGCGGCGAGCGCTCGAAGAATGCCGTCTGGACCTACGAGGCGCCGAATGCCGCGGTCAGCAGCATCAAGGACCATCTCGCCTTCTATCCCGACCGCGTCGACGGCATAGAGGAAATGGCCTCTCCGGAAGCCGGCGCCTTCTGACGCTGCGCATGACATCGAAGCCGTTGCGGCGGAACATGTTCGCCACGGGACCGTTAGGGTGATCTAGCGGGGGATAAGTCGTGCCGAAATTCTACTTTCAGCTTTTCGATCGGGATGGCGCCGGGGAAGAAATTTCGAAATAGCCGCGTAGGCGTGCCTGCCTTGAATAGCCCGATCGAGCCGAAGCAATCGAAAGACTATGTCAAATTTAATTGCCGGCCATGACGGCGGGTCTTAGCGTTGCATCACAATCGACCGAGTTGGATTGATGCGTTTGTGTGAGCGGCGGCAGCCCTTAAACGGCGGCCGCTATCGTAAGACGTCGAGCCATTCATTGCTGAAGATGAGACTGGCAATCGTGACAGGATCGCCCTTCTCGTTGCGAACGGTCACGGCGATCGTCATGCGATCACCCGCGGGCAGTTCGTCACGGGCCACATCCAGCAGGATGCGGGTCACCTCTTTCGGAATGTCTTCACGAGATCTGAGCTCGGTGCCGTGCTCGTCGCGCGTGGGACCTTCGCCGTTGTGTAGATCGAAATAGTAGCGAGCCATGTTTTTTCCTGCGCGTCACAGGGAGAAATCACAGATGAAGACAATTGTTCCGAGGCTAGGCATTGATTCTTAAAGAAAATATAGGTCGCACCGAAATGGTCCGGAATTTTTTCGATATCGGCTGACAAGCCCGTGATTGAATCCCTGCTGCTCAACCTTGGAAGCCGCGATCTGCTGTCGACCGAAGAGGAAAGCCATCTCAGAGCGATCATCGTCAAGGACAGGTATTTTGCAGCCGGGGAGGATCTCGTCTCCGAAGGAAGCCGGCCGGGCTACAGCACGCTGTTGCTCGACGGTTTTGCGGCGCGCTACAAAGTGATGGCCGATGGCAGTCGCCAGATCACCGCGCGCCACGTCGCTGGCGATTTTGTCGATCTGCACGCTTTCCCAATCAAGAAGATGGATCATGGCGTCGTTGCGATGTCGTCCTGTCATGTGGCTTTCGCCGATCATGCCGATCTCAAGGCGATCACCGAAGGCATGCCGCATCTGACCCGGCTGCTCTGGCTCGATACGCTGGTCGACAGCGCGATCCACCGCGAGTGGATCGTTGCCATGGGCCGGCGTTCCAAGCGCGCCCATATCGCTCACCTCGTCTGCGAACTCTTCGTGCGGCTGCAGGTGGTGAAGCGGACGCGGGGCGCAAGCTTCCAGTTTCCGTTGACGCAGATCGAGATGGCCGACGTGCTCGGCGTCTCGGTCGTCCACCTCAACAAGACGCTGCAGGCGCTCAAGCGCGAGGGCGTGTTCACCTGGGAGAACCGGACGATCACCATCGTTGACTGGGAACGTCTGCAGGAAATCGCCGAATTCGATCCCGGTTATTTCAGCATCTCCAGGGAGCCGCGCTAAAGGTTGTGCGAGGCGGGCCGAGGCATGGCACAATCCGGTGACGGCAGCTCATTCCGATTGACAAGCCATCTATTCCAGCACCTCCAACCAGCTCGGCGAATTTGAATCCGGCATGATGGCGGCAGCCCTCGGGCCGGTCGCCACCGGCGGGCTCGGCACGATCGTCGTCGTCGCCCTGTGGATGCGGCTCTTCCCGGATCTCACCAAGGTCAAGACGCTGCAGGGCTAGCGTATCTATACGCGTTGAAAGCGGCGACCGCTCCCGTTAGGTTCGGCCCGAAACATCATTCGGCGGAGCCGCGCGTGACGACAAATTTTCTATCCTATGTGCTTGCGGCGGTTTTCACGTCGGTGCCGGCTGTGGCGCTGGCCGATTGGCAGGCGGTCGAAGAGGTGCGGCCCTATTCGATATCAGGCGCGTCGGGGGCCGGGCTCTACGCGTCGATCGGCGAGCGTGGGCCGAAGGCAAGCGGCTTTGGCCGGGCAATCGCGCATACGACCTTCAAGCTGACCTGGACCAGGAAATACGAACCGCAGGGAAATGCCTGCGTTATCGTGACCAACCGGCCGAAGCTCATCATCACCTATACGCTGCCGAAACCATCTGCTGCGCTGCCAGCCGCCGTGAAGAGCAGCTGGGAGGGCTTCATATCAGGGGTGCAGGCGCATGAGCGGGTGCATGGCGAGACCATCAAGGAGATGGTCAAGGAAATCGAGGCGACGAGCATCGGCCTCACCGTTGCCGACGATCCCGACTGCAAGAAGATCAGAATCGAGCTGACCCGCCGGCTCGGCGAGATCTCGCAAAGACAGCGCCAGCGCGGCCGCGACTTCGACAAGATCGAAATGGGCGATGGCGGCAATATCCAGCAGCTCATCCTCAAGCTGGTGAATGGGCCGTAGCGGATAACGGGCGACGTTCTCAATGCGGTGTGGCCCGGAAAGCGTCGGGTGTGGCTATCAGGCCGCAGCCAAATGCATGGGGGTCACCTTTGGCGCGCGCGCTTCGTCGCTATCAAGCCTCGGTGAGTGCGTTCAGATCGCGGACAAGGGCTATCAGGTGCGGCAGCAACTCTATTCGATACCGCGGCGAGGGCAGCGAAACGGGCCAGGCGTTTTTCGGGCCGAAATAGACGGCATGCATGCCGGCGTTGTCTGCTCCAAGAATATCGGCCTCGGGATTGTCGCCGACGAAGAGACAGTTGTCGACGGACAGGTCGAGACGGCTAGCAGCCAGCTCGAAAATTTCCCGTGCCGGTTTACGAAGGCCGATATCTCCTGAAATGACTACCACGTCGAGCCCTTCGTTCAGTCCCGCCGCCGCGATTTTCGGTCGCTGAACATTGCCTTCGCCATTGCTGACGACGCCGATTAGAACGCCGTATTGCTTCAGTGCCGAAATGGTCTGTTTTGCCCCTGACATGGGAACAGCCATGCCGGGATACACTGCCTCGAAGTCGTGGAAGAGGGCTGTTGCAAGCTCGTCTGGAAGACCGAATGTCTCCGCCAGGCGCGGATAAAGATCGCGCTTTCTTACCAGGCCGGCCTTCTCCAGCTGTAGGAATTCAGCAATGTAGCACTGTTCCTCGACACCGTGCTCGCCAAGGCGAAATCGCTGATATTGGAGCGGCAGGAAGGTGAGGACGGTAGCGGTCTTGTCGATGAGGGTCTCGTCAAGATCAAAGAGGACCGCTCTAATCATAGTGTCCCGCCCGATGCTCACTCGAAGGATTGTTCTGTAAAGCCGGTAAAGCGGAAAACCGGATCGGGGTCAAACCTCACGAATCGAATGGACGATCGACAGCGGCGCAAATCAGAGATGAAAAGACGGTTGAGCGCTTCATCCCTGGACCTGCCTGGCCACCGTCCTATCTCCTCCGCCATAACAAGGCGCAGACACTCAGAGGAGGAGCGAGATGTCCTATGTCGATGGTTTCATCGTGGCGGTTCCGAAGGGGAATATCGAGGCCTACAAGGAATTCTCGACCTTCGCCGGCTCGATCTGGAAGGAATATGGCGCGCTCGAATATGTCGAATGTATCGGCGACGACGTGCCCTATGGCGAGCTGACCTCCTTTCCACGCGCCGTGCAGGCGAAGGAGGACGAGGTGGTGGTGTTTTCCTGGATCGTCTACGGCTCGCGCCAGGAGCGCGACGATATCAACGCCAAGGTGATGGACGATCCCAGGCTCAAGGGCGACCAGTGGCAGATGCCGTTCGACGGCAAGCGGATGATCTATGGTGGCTTCGAGATGCTGCTCAGGCTCTGATGCTTGTCTTCCAAATGCCATGCGCTTGACGTTCCATTCTCCCCGATTAAGCGCATAATCTCTCCACGGGGTTTGGCCGGCTACCGGCTGCCGCCGTGGGGGGACGGAGATGCAGCGACGTGATTTCATCAAGGGTCTGATCGTGCTTGGCGCTTGCCCGGCCTGTGCCGGTGCCGGCTTTGCCGCCGAAGGTGCGCATTGGAGCTATGAGGGCCAGTCCGGCCCCGACCACTGGGGCGCGACGGCGCCGGAGAATACCGCCTGTTCAGCCGGTTCGCAGCAATCGCCGCTCGATCTGACGGGTGCTGTCAAGGCGGAGCTTCCGCCAATTGCGATCGACTGGAAGGCTGGCGGCAGGATCGTCAACAACGGCCACACGATACAGGTCAACATGCCCGGTGGCAGCAGGCTTTCGCGGGCCGGTAACAGCTACGAGCTGCTGCAATATCATTTCCATGCGCCGAGCGAACATCATGTCGACGGCAGGAGCTTCCCGATGGAGGCGCATTTCGTCCACAGGCACAAGGAAACCGGCACGCTTGGGGTGCTTGGTGTATTCGTGACACCGGGTGCCGCCAATTCCGGCTTCTCGCGGCTGGCGACCGCCTTTCCGAAAGCGGCTGGCGGCGAAGCTGCGGTTGACGATGTCGACCCGAACGGGCTGCTACCGAAAGAGCTCACCTATTGGTCCTATGAGGGGTCGCTGACAACGCCGCCTTGCAGCGAGATTGTCGATTGGATGGTGCTCAGGCAGCCGATCGAGGCCGACGAGAACGATATAAGCGCCTTCACGACGCTCTATCCGATGAATGCCCGGCCGGTGCTTGCCGCCAACCGGCGCTTCATCCTTTCTTCTTTCTGAAGCGGTCAGTGGTTTGCCCGCGCAAGCTTGACTTGCACGCGCAAGCTTGACTTGCGCCAGTCAACGCGCCAACTCGCGAGAGATGTCATCTCGAAGAGGGAGAGCGCCTTGCCTCAGACGATCCTCACCTTGTCCACACGCGGACAGGGCCTTTACGAGTTCACGCACCAGGCGGAGGCCTTCGTCAGCGCGTCGGGGCGGGAGGAGGCGCTTCTGACCGTCTTTGTACGCCACACATCCTGTTCGCTGCTCATTCAGGAAAATGCCGATCCCGACGTGCGTACCGATCTTCTCTCCTTCTTCCGCCGCCTCGTGCCTCCGGCCTCCGATCCCGACATGGGCTGGATCGTGCATAGGGCCGAGGGGCCGGACGACATGCCGGCGCATATCAAAGCGGCGCTGACCCAGGTCTCGATCGGCATTCCCGTTGCCGATGGGCGGCTGATGCTCGGCACTTGGCAGGGCCTCTATCTCTACGAACATCGCGACCGGCCGCACCGGCGCGAGGTCGTGCTGCATCTCAGCCCGTGAGGAGAGTTAATTCTTGTGAATGCAAACTGAATGCCCGGTTCGAACGCCATTCAGTTTGCTGCGTTTACTGTCGAGACAATCCCTGAAGGGAGACTTTGGAATACCAATCGACGGAGACACCCCATGACGCATTTCCTGACCAAGGCTTCGCTTGCCGCTCTGCTCGCCCTCTGCACTATTCCGGCCACTGTTTCCACGGCGGCCGCCGCCGGACCGCAGACGAACTTCGTCGTCGAGGCGCAATATCATCGTCCGATCCGCGGCTGCTCGCCGATGCATGCGGTGCGCAAGGCGCGTGATTTCGGCCTGCAGAGAGCCCATATCACCCGTATGTCGCCGCGGGTCGTCGTCGTTGCTGGGCGCGACCGCCGTGGTTGGGACAGGATCACCTTTGCGAATGTCCGAGGCTGCCCGCTGATCCGGCGCTGAGGACTGCGACCGGAGGCGCCGATGCGGCGCTTCCGGTCCGCTTTTGCCTTGACGCTGACACTTTCAGCCGTCTCTTCTCTGACCTGTATGACTGATTCCCAAATGACGCTTCGGCGTAATGCAGACTAATGGGGAGGGCGGCTCGACCGGCCCGACTTTCAAACGAAAAGGTTTTTCGATGATGCAGTTTCTGGCAAAGGCGGGTCTTGCCGTCATGCTGACAGCCGGTACCTTGGCCGGCACGGTGGTCCCGGCTGCCGCCCAGTTGAATATCATTATTGGCGAGCCGGACCGTGGTCCGCCGCAGGATTACCGCCGTCCGCCTCCGGGCTACGGCCGGCCGTCGCGCGGCTGCAATCCGCGGCTGGCCGAAGATATGGCCCGGGATTACGGCTTCCGCCGTGCACGCGTCGTCGACATCACGCCACGCCGCGTGATCGTCCAGGGCTGGACGCGTCGCGGCCCCGATGAGATGAGCTTCGCCAATGTCCGCGGCTGCCCCGCCCTGCGCCGCTAATCGTTGGAAGAAGACGCCGCCCCGTCTCCCGATGCGGCGGCTAAGAACCGCCTTCGCCCGTCTCCCCGGATCGGCAGGGGCGGTTTTCTTTTGCGCTCAGTTTGACTGCGCTCTTTCCTCCGGCATCATCGCGGGCCTTGTGTATGAATCCAAGACCCCTCCCCAACCCCTCCCCACAAGGGGGAGGGGCTAAGCCGTGGCCCCGGCGGGACCAAAAAGCAGACGTGTCGCTGGCTGTTATCGCTCTACGGATTGCTACGATGGAGGTCATGTGAAGTGGGGGCGGCATGTTTGCCCCTCCCCCTTGTGGGGAGGGGTTGGGGAGGGGTCTTGCTTTGTGAGCGGCAGCCGCCGGCGCCAGCCGGACAGCATCGGCCTTTGTGCCGAGGATCTGCTGCCTATCAACCGGAGGCAGATGCTTGGGGCACAAGCCGGATGATGACGAAGGTCATTGGCCGAATTTGTCAGCAGTCTGAGCGCCGCGCATCTGAAAAGACGCGCGGCGCTTTCATTTTACTGCTCGATGGCGAAGGTCACGGTGACGCTGACATTGTAATTGTTCTCACCGCCCTGGACGGGAACGGCAGCGTCGGAGGCCTCCTTCATCATCGTGGCGCGATAGACCGGCTGCGGCATTGCGCGCGGCACATTCTCGTTGATCTCGAGGATGCGGCCGAGCTTGACGCCGGCGGCTTCGCTCAGCGTCTTTGCCCTCTTGACGGCATCGGCGACCGCGGCCTTGCGTGCCTCTTCGAAGGCGGCGTCCGGCTTGTCGTTGGTGAACTGGATTTCGCCGCCCTGGTTGATGCCGAGGCTGACGGACTGGTCGATCACCGCGCCGAGCTTGGCGAGATCGCGCAGCCTGACGGTGACCGAATTGATGGTCTGGTAGCCGATCAGCTGTGGCTGCTGCTGCTGGCCATCGACCGGCTGCGGATAATTGTATTGCGGCTGGATGGAAAAGCCGGAGGTCTGCAGGTCGCGCTCGGCAATGCCGCCGCTCTTCAGCGCGGCTAGCACGTCGTTCATCGCCTTGTTATTCTCGTCGAGCGCTTCGCGGGCGGTTTTCGCCTGTTTGACGACGGCGAGATTGACGACGGCCATATCGGGAGCGACGGACGATTCGCCATCGCCGGTTACCGAAATCACCGGCTCGCGCGGCTTTGTCTCCTGCGCGAAGGCGGGCGTTGCGGCAGCGAGCGGCAGCGCCAGAAGGGCGGTCATCAGGACAGTTTTGGTATAGATCGGCGCCATGTTTTCATTCCTTGGTTGTCGTTTCCCGGAACAGCTTTCTGTCGGTTGATTGTGAAGCTATTGCGGCGGAAAAGACAGGCGCATGCGTCGCGAGAGAAAAATCTAAGCGGTGCATGCATTGGAGCTTGAACCCGGAGGACGTCCGCCGACCGTCAAAAGCCGAAACGGCTGGATCGGAACCGACGGCCCGCTATCATATGGCCGATCATCGACGACGAGGAAGCAATGTTCGAAACGCTCGATCTCGTTCCGTCCGAGATCGCCACCGCGATTTCCGATGGCCTGAACGCCTTCAATGAGAGCGCTGAGATCAGACGCGAGGCCTTCGCCATCGTCTGGCGGGAAAACGGACGGCTTGCCGCCGGAATAACGGCGTCCGTTTCCTTCTCTGTTCTTTTCTTCGGTAATCTGTGGGTCGAAAAATCGCTGCGGCTCAGCGGCATCGGCAGGAAGCTGATGGCGGCGGCGGAAGAGGAAGGACGCCGCCGCGCCGCCGTCATGGCTTGCGTCGACACGCTCTCGACCCAGGCGCCGGACTTTTACCCGAAACTCGGATATGTCGAATTCGGCAGGGTCAGCGGGCATGCGGGAGACCGGCCCGTTGACCGGATCTGGTTCCGGAAGGAATTTTCCGCCGCAACTTGATCAGAAGCCGCTGGCGGCTTCCCATCAGATATCAACTGAAATGACATTGGAGGACGTAATCGCGGGGGGGCAGACGAGTCTGTTGACTCGCCAATTGTCCTACTAGGCGCCGAAATCGTCCATGAAGGATGGATGGATAGCGGGCTTGCGCTCTTCGCGGGCGTCGCGAATGCGTTGGGGAACAGCACCGAGACCGGCGACGAAACGGGTGAGGAGATTGCGGTGGAAAAGTTTCTGTATGGCACTCATGGCAGTTCACTCATTCTTTTTTTTGTTAGCCGGCGGCATATATTTTGCCCAGGCTGCCATAACAATGGGCAATTTTGCATGACAGTTATGTGACGGTGCATGGCTTGGGCGGGACTGGCCTAAAAGGTGATCACATTGGCGTTAGAAGGGGCCGCCGAGAGCGGTCGGCTGCTATAAATCCTCGTCTGTGGTCGCCGCGGCGTGGTAGATTGCACGCTCGGGGTAAAACCATGCCCCTCCGAAGGAGAAGCTCAGATGAACCGATTTTTCGCATTTGTCGCGACCGGAACGCTGATCAGCCTTGCCACGATCATCTCTGGCTGCACTTCGTCCGGAAGCGTCGACCAGACGTCGTCGATCGGCGGCGGTTATTATGAGCGTCAGCCGCTTAATCCGGCGTGTGGGGGTGGGTTCAGGCCGAGCGATGGGCGTTCTTGTAGCTATTAGAAATGTGCGCAGATCGGGCATGATGCCGTGCTAATAGCTGCACGGACGATCAGGACACGCCCGCCGCCGAGATCGGTTACCCGCTTGGGCCGTGCCGCAATGAACATCACCACCTTGAACTCCTGCTTGGCGTCCAAGGTTATCACTCAGTGAAGCCCTTGCAGTCTATTTCGCCGCTCTGCCAGCAGTTCATTTTGAACCAAATTCCTGGCATTGTCCGAAAGACCATTCGGCCCGAGCAGACCAAGTTCGGTAAACCGCGCTTCAATTTCCTTAGGAATGCTATCCGCTTCGTGTTGGCAAAGGCGCACGAGCCACTTCCATTCGTCGCTAGTCATATCCCTGTGTACGACCATGAATTGCTACTCCTCCCGAGAACAACGACATCCATTAATAAGTACCACAACTTCTATCGAAAGGCAGGTGGCTCGACGATCAGGCTGATCATACGCGTATCAATCCGCAAAGCGCTGCACGAACGCGAAGTTTCCGATCATTCTCAATAAATCTCGACCAGCCGATGGTTTGGCAACCGTGGTGCATACTTGTCGCAGTCTCACGCGACGATCAGCACGAACTCGCTTCCTAGCCTGCTCAGGCGTAGGCAGAAAATCAACACACCGATCCTTCTGCCGTATCGGCGTTTCGTCCTGCTGTGAGGGTTTCTAGAGGAAATTGCCGTCAGTGACGGCCACCCCACCGTCAAAAGACAATCGCGACTTTTTAGGGATAGCCGCGCAAGCCGGACTTTTATTTGCGTACTGTCGTCCGGATCAGGATGATCTCGAAGCGCTCCTGCTTTGCAAGAAATCGAGCATGCTTCGAAGCGGCTTAAGGGAACTTCGAAAGGTTTCCGAAATTCCGTGACCTTGCCCCGTTGAAATAATCCATTTTGAAGTAAGCTCTGGCCCATTGAGAGGACCAGAGGATGAAGCGCAATCGTTTCACAGACGAACAGATCATCGGCATATTGAAGGAGCACGAGGCAGGC
>NZ_WIEU01000042.1:0-17109 GCF_012276115.1 Rhizobium leguminosarum bv. viciae
ATTCCAACTGCGCGGAGATACAGTCTGTTTGCATCGGGGCTCCGTTACGAATCTGGTAAGCCTTTGTCGCAAAAGCAGTTTCTCAGATTCGCGGCCCCGATGCACCCCTTACTTTGAGAGATTCGGGCTAGCCAATCCCGCTTTCAGAGGCGCCAGTTCTGCGAAGGACAGTCCAGCCCCGATCTCGTCGAGTCCTTGGAGATAGATTGCGGCGAAGGTCACGATAGCGGCCGCCATCAGGGCGACCGAAGGCCTTCCGAGATACGGCCGTCCACGGTCGAATACCGCGACGAAGAACCTGCCTCCGACGACGAACGCGACGAGCAGCACCGAGACTATATGCGTCAGCCATATGGCGGCTGCGAGAAGTCGGAACGACGCTGCGTCGGCTTCGGCGCCCATGGCCGCTGCCGAGACGGAGGTCGAGCCGACATGAAAGACCACGGTGCCGCCGACCGGGTGGCCGTCTTCAGAGACCACGCGGTAGCTGACGATGATCGTGCCGTCGTCGACGGATGGAAGAGGACCGATCGTGACGTTGCCACCCGCCCCCCAGGACCCAAGGTCCTGGCTTTCACCGTCGGGGAGGCTGACGGTGGCGCGCACGACGCGCACGGGTTCGTTGAAGTGAAGCTGGACGTCGGTCGGCGACGCCTTGAAAACTTGGCCGCTGGAAGGGGAGGATCCAGTCAGTAAGGCATGAGCATGGATGTCAGAAGGGAAAAACAGCGCCGATGCGATCAGCAACAGCGCTGCTGCTTGCGCGAATGCGGCCCATGCGCGCGCGATCGTCGACATGGGCGGCGTCCTTCGTTTAAGAGCGAGGCTGCTCGACGACGTCGAAGAACGGCGCCGGGGCCTCGTAGTCGTCGGAAGTCTTTCCGGCGGCGGGGATCTCGATCCAACGCTCCGCAGCTCCACCGGTGCATTCCTGCACGACCGGGACGTACACTCGCGTGCCGACCGGGAGTTCCTTGGCCACCGTGCCGCGGACCACGAATTCATCGTACTCGTCGTCGGCAAGGCTGCTGCCGCTGAATACGATCTCGGTCGTCCCTTCCTTCACGGACGTGCCATGAAGGTCGTACGCATTCTTGTACGAACCCTTGATCTTCTCGATGGTCCAGCGCGGCATCGGCTTGGCCGAGACGAGTCCTTCGGGAACCTTGATCCGGACCTTGATCGTGGCCTTACCTTCGCAACCGTGGCCGATGCGGACGACGGCCTTGTAGACCTTGCCGGAAGTGGCCTGCGACTGCTCCAGGGTGGCATGTGCGTTTGCAACCTCGAATGACAGTGAAAGCTGTTTCAACATTCTATTCTCCTGAAGGGCCAGTCAGTCACAAGCCGGTCCGGAAAGATCGGCTACTGGGTGAGCTGGGCCAAATCGGCGTCGAGGCGCTTGCGCACCATGTTCGGCACTTTGGCCGTCTTGATGACTTCGAGGTTCGCAGGCGCGTCGCCGACCTGGATCAAGGCGACCATGCCCATGCCGACGTGCGGCGTGCACTTGATCACGTAGGCGCCGGGTACGTCGAACTTGGCTTGGTATTGTTCGTTCGCCTTGGACTTAAATTCCTGGGCGCCGTCCGGGATGAGACCTTTGAACGTTTCGACATTGTGGCTCTTGTCCGTAGGAACGAAGGTCACGGTGTCGCCGGGCGCCACCTTGACGAAGCCGGGCTCGAAGACCATCGCGCCGTCGGCGCCCTTGTTGAGCATGTGTACCTCGTGGTCGGCGGCCATCAGCGGTGCTGCCGACGCGATCAGTGCTGCCGTGGTAGCGATCAGACCGAGCTTGAATTGCATTGCATGTCTCCTTTTCTAAGGGGCCGATCTTGGCCTCGAGAAAGGTTCTATGCCTTGCGCGGAAGCCGCTCTTTGACCCGCGTCAAATAGGAGTGAGTCTGTCGATGTTCTTTCCCGCTGGGTGACCGATCGCCGTTACTGTCGGTCCAGACGTCCGCCGGACTCGGCCTTGCGTGCTGACGCGGGAATTGACAGCGCGAAGGGACGATTTGGTTCAGGGGAGATGGATGGGTCGGCGGCGAGCCTCTCCGCATCAAGCGACAGGCCCTTCGGCAGTCGATCGACCAGTTGATGTTTCCGCAGCGTCGAATCCTTCAGCGCCGCGAATTGATCCTAGGTGTTCTGGACCACGGTGCAGGGAGCGCTAAGCCTGCCCGCCCTTGATGACGCGCGGGCCGGACTGGTATTGAGCGGAAATTGTGATGATCGCGTTGATGTGTTGGCAATCACGACGTCCGACCACAGAGGCTTGACATTCCGCGATTGGGAGCACCCCAAAATGAGGCAGGATGGTTAACCAACCTCTAGTAAGTAACAAATTCGTACAGTGATCACGTCTTGTCTAGAAGACCGCGGACCTTCGCCGCTAGCTCTCTCGCGGTATAGGGCTTGCGCAGCCACTCGGCGCCGGGAGGGAGATCCTTGGAAGCAAGTGCCGGTTCCGAGTATCCGGACGTGAGGAGGACGGCGAGATCGGGCCGCAGCAGCCGCGCCTCACCTGCCAGCTCGTCGCCGGTCATGCCGCCAGGCATGACGATGTCCGTGAACAACAGGGCAACTTCGCCGTTGTCGGCCAGCACCTCGAGCGCACGGCCCCCGTTTTCCGCCTCAACGACCGAGTAGCCCATGGCGGAGAGCCTCGCCACCGCAACCTTCCGCACGCGTGGGTCGTCTTCGACCACGAGAACGAGTTCGCTCCCACCGGGAAGCGGCGTTCTGCTTCCTTCCGAAGGAGCGTCGCCCGCGCCGGTGTTGCCGCCTGTGAGGGCGGGCAGGTAGATTCTGATAGTGGTGCCGCGTCCGATCTCGCTGTAGATCTGGAGATGTCCGCCTGACTGCTTGACGAAACCGTAAACCATGCTGAGGCCGAGGCCCGTGCCGGACCCGACCTCCTTCGTGGTGAAGAACGGTTCGATCGCTCGCTTCTTCACCTCGTCGGTCATCCCGGCGCCGGTATCGGTCATGGAGATCAGCACGAAGTTCCCACTACGCACTTCCGGATACATCTTGGCGTAGTCGGCATCGAGGCTAACTCGCGATACCTCGAGGGTCAGGGCGCCGCCCTTCGGCATCGCGTCACGCGCGTTGAGGGCGATGTTCAGGATGGCGTTCTGAAGCTGCGAGCCGTCGACGAGGGCGTCGAACTGTGAGCCAGACAGCACCGTCGACAGCTTGATGTCCTCGCCCAATGTCCGTCGAAGAAGATCTGAAAAGCTTGTAATGAGGCGCCCGAGGTCCAACTGCTTGGGAGAAAGCGGCTGGCGCCTGCCAAAGGCCAGCAACTGGCCGGTCAGCTTCGCGCCGTCGGCCGCAGCATCCTGGGCTTCCCGCAGCATGTCGCGCAGTGGCCCCGGTGGCAACTTGTCTTCGATCATCTCGAGATTTCCGCTGATGACGGTCAGCAAGTTGTTGAAGTCATGGGCAAGGCCGCCGGTGAGCTGCCCGACGGCCTCCATCTTCTGCGCATGGCGCAGGTCTTCCTCGATCTTCATTCGGCTCGTCAAATCGCGCACGAAGCCCGTGAATATGCGTTCGCCGTTGGCGGTGGCCTCGCCGACGTGCAGTTCCATCGGGAAGTGTGTGCCGTCGGCCCGTCGGCCGGTGACCACGCGTCCATAGCCGATGATCCGCTTCTCGCCGGTTTCCAGATAATGTCCGATGTAGCCGTCGTGGGCGTCGCGGTAAGGATTCGGCATCAGATTGCTGACGTTGCGGCCGCAGATCTGGTCCGAGGTCAGCCCGAACAGCTTTTCCGCGGCCTTGCTGAACGACATAACGATGCCCTTCTGGTCGATGACGACCATGGCGTCGGGAACGGTTTCCAGAATGGAGGACAGATGCGCCTCGCGCGTCCTGACGGTCTCTTCGGCCCTCCTGAGCGCCGTGACGTCGCTGTTGGCCTGTATGACGGCGAGGTCGCCGTCGGAGAGGTTTACGAGGACGCATCTGTTTGCGACGATGATGTCGTGACCGCTCTTGTGCCGGTGGACGATCTCGCCCTGCCAGAAGCCGCGTGACCGGAGTTGCGCCCGGATGTCTTCGAAGGGTTCGGGGGTCCGCGTGGCGAGAAGCTCGTACACTTTCTCTCCGACAGCTTCCTCCCGCGTCCACCCGTACATGTTCTCGCAGCCGATCGACCAATGGGTGATGGTGCCTTCCAGGCGATGGATTATGATGTCCGCCCCGTCAAGCACATGCACCACCGCGTCCAGTTCCTGCGGCGACGCCGTGCGTGGCGATATGAGGCGGTGGGGCATGCCTGTTCCTTTTGATCAGTGGATGCTGACCCTATGGCAGGTTTTTGCGGAAAAATCATCTGCACCCCCCGACAAACGAGCAAGCTTTTCCATGCTCAGGATCTTCAGGTCGTGCCGGCCCTGCGCGACGAGGACGTCGCGCGCGGCGAGCTTGGTGATGGTGCGCGAAACCGTCTCGATCGTCAGACCGAGATAGTCGGCGATGTCCTGGCGGTTCATCGGCACGCGCAAGACGTCGCGGCGCCTCGCGCCAGGTCGCGAAGCCAGCCGAAGGATGAAGGTGCAGAGGCGCTCCTCGGCGTTCTTCTTCGACAGCAGCACCATCTGGTCGTGTGCGGCGGCGTTCTCGCGGCACAAGAGGTCGATGTAGGCAGGGCGCAGTTCATCGCAGCGCGCGACTTCCTGGTGAAAGTTCTTGCGGGAGATGCGCCGGATCTTGCAATCCGTGACGGCCTCGGCGGTGAAGAGAAATTCCCCGAGCAGCGAGGCGCCGACGACGTCGCCGGCGAAATGGAAGGCAGTGATGACCCTGCGTCCTTCTCCGATAATCCGATGCAGCCGCACGACGCCCTCGACGATCTGGAACAGATGCTTGGCGTCATCGCCTTCCCAGCATATCGCCTGTCCGGTCTCGACGAGCTCCGTGGAGCTGGCGCGGAAGACCGAAGACAGGCAAGGACCGCGAGTCACCTCGACTGCGAGTTCGGCGTTTTCAAAAGCGTTCTTGCTCTGCATCAGCATCGTCGTTTCCCCTCGTTGAGTGGGCTCAATAGACAGCGGCCGAGTCACACGTGGATGATCGGATCGTGCCAATTGGTGCGATGTTGTGACGGTTTGTAACAGGCGAGCCTCCCGGCGGGTTTGTCGCGTTCATTGACGTAGATCAAGGAGCTGCTGACGTCCTCGTGACAGTCGTACTTCAAAGTTCGAGAAAGCTGGCCCTGACGTGGCCGGCTGCGCACTGGGGAAGACGTCATGAACTATACAACGGAAACCATCGTGGTCGCTGTCGCCGCGTTCCTAGCCTTAGTGGGCGCGGGACTCGCTCACGATCACCTCTTCGCCGTCCACATGGGCATCCTGAGTTTCTGCCTGTTTGCCGGAACGGTGATCCTGCTGCGGCGCGTCGACTTCTCGCCGGCAGGAAGGCAGCCGAAGCCCGATCCCTCCGGCTATTTCGACGAGGTCATCCGATACGGATTGATCGCCACTGTCTTCTGGGGCGTGGTTGGCTTTCTGGTCGGAGTGGTGGTCGCGGCGCAACTCGCCTTCCCGGATCTGAACGTCGCCCCCTATCTGAACTTCGGCAGGCTCCGGCCCGTCCATACTTCGGCAGTTATCTTCGCCTTCGGCGGCAATGCCCTGATCATGACCTCCCTCTACGTCGTGCAGCGCACCTGTCATGCGCGGCTCTTCGGCGGCAGTCTCGCCTGGTTCGTCTTCTGGGGCTACCAGCTCTTCATCGTCATGGCGGCGACCGGCTATGTTCTCGGCATCACCCAGGCGCGCGAATATGCCGAGCCGGAGTGGTACGTCGACATCTGGCTGACCATCGTCTGGGTCGCCTATCTCGTCGTCTACCTCGGCACGATCCTCAAGCGCAGGGAACCCCACATCTATGTGGCGAACTGGTTCTATCTCGGCTTCATCGTCACGATCGCGATGCTGCACGTCGTCAACAACCTAGCCGTTCCTGCGTCGTTCCTCGGCACCAAGAGCTATTCGGCCTTCTCGGGCGTCCAGGACGCACTGACGCAGTGGTGGTACGGCCATAACGCCGTCGGTTTCTTCCTGACGGCGGGCTTCCTGGGAATGATGTACTACTTCGTCCCGAAGCAGGCCAACCGCCCGATCTATTCCTACCGCCTGTCAATCATCCACTTCTGGGCCCTGATCTTCATGTATATCTGGGCCGGCCCGCACCACCTCCATTACACGGCGCTTCCCGATTGGGCGCAGACGCTCGGCATGGTCTTCTCGATCATGCTCTGGATGCCGTCGTGGGGCGGCATGATCAACGGCCTGATGACGCTGTCAGGCGCATGGGACAAGATCCGCACCGACCCCATCATCCGGATGATGGTCATTGCCATCGCCTTCTATGGCATGTCGACCTTCGAAGGCCCGATGATGTCGGTGAAGACGGTCAATTCGCTCAGCCATTATACCGAGTGGACCATTGGTCACGTGCATTCGGGTGCGCTCGGCTGGGTCGGGATGATCACCTTCGGTGCGATCTACTACCTGACGCCGAAGCTCTGGGGCCGCGAGCGGCTCTACAGCCTCAGGATGGTCAACTGGCACTTCTGGCTCGCCACCCTCGGCATCGTCGTCTACGCCGCCGTTCTCTGGGTCGCCGGTATCCAGCAGGGCCTGATGTGGCGCGAGTACAATTCGCAGGGCTTCCTCGTCTACTCCTTCGCCGAAACCGTCTCCGCCATGATCCCCTACTACGTCCTGCGTGTCGTGGGTGGTGGGCTATACCTGATGGGCGGCCTCGTGATGGCCTGGAACGTCTTCATGACCATCCGCGGTCGCGAGCGGAACGAAGCCGCAATTCCGACCGCTTACGTGCCCCAGGCACAACCCGCCGAGTGAGGTGAACCATGGCATCGATACTGGACAAACATAAGATCCTCGAGAAGAACGCGACGCTGCTTCTCGTCGGCTCGCTACTGGTCGTTTCCATCGGCGGCATCGTCGAAATCGCACCGCTCTTCTATCTACAGAACACTATCGAGAAGGTGGAGGGGATGCGGCCTTACACGCCTCTCGAGCTGGTCGGCCGCAACATCTACATTCGCGAAGGCTGCTATCTCTGCCACAGCCAGATGATCCGTCCGTTCCGCGACGAAGTGGAGCGCTACGGCCATTATTCGCTGGCCGCCGAATCCATGTACGACCATCCGTTCCAATGGGGCTCGAAGCGCACGGGTCCGGATCTTGCCCGCGTCGGCGGCCGCTATTCGAACGAGTGGCACGTCCAGCACCTCTCCGACCCGCGGGCGGTGGTGCCGGAATCGATCATGCCGAAATACGCCTTTCTCAAAACGCAGGACGTCACCGTCAAGGACGTCGGCATGGATCTGAAAGCCAATGAAGACGTCGGCGTGCCCTACAGCGACGACATGCTCGCCAATGCCGAAGCCGACATCAAGGCGCAGGCCGACCCGAACGCCGATACCACCGCTCTTCTGGCCCGCTATCCGAAGGCGAAGGTCGGCGATTTCGACGGTGACCCGCAGAAGCTCACCGAGATGGACGCTCTGGTCGCCTACCTGCAGATGGTCGGCACGCTGGTCGACTTCTCGACCTATGACGACGCAACCGGCTACCGATGAGGTGAAACATGGAAACGTACACGGCAATGCGGCACTTCGCCGACAGTTGGGGTCTTCTGGCGATGACGGCATTCTTCCTTGGCGTCGTCGTCTTCACGCTCCGCCCCGGCAGCAGGCAGGCGGCCAACGAGGCCGCTGCCATTCCCCTGAAGGACGATTGAGATGTCGGAAAAGCATATTGACGAAATCAGCGGCGTCGAGACCACCGGACACGAGTGGGATGGCATCCGCGAACTGAATAATCCGATGCCGCGCTGGTGGGTGTGGACCTTCTATGTCACGATCCTCTGGGCGATCGGATATGCTATCGCCTATCCCGCCATACCGATGATCACTTCCGCAACAAAGGGCTACCTGGGCTATTCGACCCGCGCCGAGTTCCAGCAGGATCTCGATCAAGCGAAGGCCGGCCAGATGAAGTTCCATGACATGATCGCCTCGAAGACAGTCGAGGAAATCGACGCCGATCCAACCCTGCGCGAGTTCGCCATCGCCGGCGGCGCTTCGTCGTTCAAGGTCAATTGCGCGCCGTGCCACGGCTCGGGCGCGAGTGGCGGTCCAGGCTTTCCGAACCTCAACGACGACGACTGGTTGTGGGGCGGCGACCTGCCGTCGATCCAGACGACGATCGCCCACGGCATCCGCTTCGACGGCGACGGGGACAGCCACGTTTCCGAGATGCCCGCCTTCGCGGACATGCTTGACCCAACGCAGACGAAGCAGGTGGCCGCATATGTCTGGGGCCTGACCAACAAACCTTCCGATCCGGCCCTCGCCGAAGCCGGCAGGCAGCTCTTCCTCGACAACTGCGCGGCGTGTCATGGCGAGGACGGAAAGGGGAAGGTGGACATGGGAGCGCCCGACCTTGCCGACGCGATCTGGCTGAAGGCGAAGGGCGAGGAGGCGATCGCCCGCCAGATCGCTGCGCCGAAGCACGGTGTCATGCCTGCATGGGCGTCCCGCCTCGGAGAGGCGACCGTGAAGGAGCTGACGGTGTTCGTGCACTCGCTCGGCGGTGGAACGTGAGGAGTGCGACATGAGCGGCCATGATCATGATCCACTGCTTGCACTCTACGGGCTGCCACGCTCGGTGGTCCATTCGCGCGTCTCCGTTCGGGCGAAGCCCGTAGCCCCGGAATGCGAGCGAGAAGAACCCGAGAAAATCGGAAATTCGATGGTGAGTTTGACCGCGCTCAAAGACCATCGGACGACCAGCCGGTAGACATTCGATCGAGGACGTCCCAGCGGATATCTCCCCCGCAGTTCCTCCCGGCCACGTCTCGAAACCCTCCGAGGCGTGGCCGCACTCAGTCCAACAGCTCCTGCCCGGCCGCGTCCTCTCCGGCGCGGCCGTTTTTTTGAAGACGCCGTTCTTGATTTGAATCAAGGACGAGCTGACGGAGAGGTGGGAGAACTCGGCGGAAAGGAAGCGGCAAATGAACCTTTACACTGCCCCGGATCCCAACGATGTCGAGCACGTGAACGCGGAGCCCGTCAACGCCCGCCGGAACCGGGAGCCGCTCTACACTGCACGTAAGAAGATCTTCCCCAAGCGTGCCGAAGGCCACTTCCGCCGGTTCAAGTGGCTAGTGATGCTGGTCACGCTAAGCATCTACTATCTCGCTCCCTGGATCCGATGGGACCGGGGCGAATACGCGCCCGACCAGGCGATCCTCGTCGATTTGGCGTCGCGCCGTTTCTACTTCTTCTTCATCGAAATATGGCCACAGGAATTCTACTACGTGGCCGGTCTTCTCGTCATGGCCGGCTTCGGGCTGTTTCTGGTGACTTCCGCCGTCGGTCGCGCCTGGTGCGGCTACGCCTGTCCGCAGACCGTCTGGGTCGATCTCTTTCTGGTCGTCGAACGTTGGGTCGAGGGCGACCGCAACGCTAGGATGAAGCTCGATGCGGCCCAGTGGACGTTCGGCAAGGTTCGGAAACGTTTTGTGAAACATGCCATCTGGCTGGCGATCGGCGTGGTGACCGGCGGCGCATGGATCTTCTATTTCGCAGACGCTCCAGACCTCGCCGTGTCGCTCTTCAGCGGGGACGCGCCGATGGTCGCCTATGCGACGGTGGCGACGCTCACTGCGACGACCTACGTGCTCGGCGGGCTGATGCGCGAGCAGGTCTGCACGTACATGTGCCCGTGGCCGCGCATCCAGGGTGCGATGCTAGACGAGAATTCCCTCGTCGTCACCTATAACGACTGGCGCGGCGAGCAGCGCTCCCGGCATTCCAAAAAGGCTCAGGCCCTGGGACAGCCTGTCGGCGACTGCGTCGACTGCAACGCCTGCGTCGCCGTCTGTCCCATGGGAATCGATATTCGCGATGGCCAGCAGATGGAGTGCATCACCTGCGCGCTCTGCATCGACGCCTGCGACGGCGTCATGGACAAGATCGGCAAGCCCCGAGGTCTCATAGCCTACGCCACCCTCAGCGAGTATGCGGACAACATGGCGATCGCGACCGACGGGGGACGGACGCCGGTCCAGCCCTCCAGGGTGCGCGGGCCGGACGGGTCGCTCGTCGACGGCATCAGGCACTTCGACTGGAGGATCATCTTCAGAGCGCGCGTGGTCTTCTATGCGGCGGTGTGGTGCATGATCGGCGCGGGCATGATCGTCCACCTCGCCATGCGGGACAGGCTTGAGCTCAACGTCGTCCACGACCGCAATCCGCAGTTCGTTCTGGAAAGCGACGGGTCGATCCGCAACGGCTATACGCTGCGCATCCTCAATATGGTGCCCAAGCCCAGAAGGATCGAATTGACCATATCGGGACTCGAGGGCGCGACGATGCGCATCCCTGAACTGGGCAAGGAGGACGCGCGCAGCTTCGTGCTGGACGCAGCGCCCGACGTCGCGACGACCGTCAAGGTCTTCGTGACCAGCCGGCCCTCCGGCGCTTCGGTGGACGAGTTCCTGTTCGTGATCGGAGACGAAGACCACTCCGACCGCGCCACCTACCGCGCGGCCTTCAATTCACCCGGAGACATAAAATGAGCAGAACTGACAAAGGATTCACGGGCCGGCACATGCTGCTGACGATATGCGCCTTCTTCGCCGTGGTGATCTCCGTCAACGTGACGATGGCCTGGTTCGCCTCCGCGAGCTGGAGTGGCCTCGTGGTCGAGAACACCTACGTAGCGAGCCAGCAGTTCAACCAAAAAGCATCCGCGATCAAGGCCATGGCGGCGACCGGAGTCTCGGGCGACATTTCGCTACGCGGCAACGTCTTCACCTACAACCTCCACAATCGAGACGGTTCACCCGCTCCTGCCGAAGAAGTGACCGCTGCTTTCCGTAGGCCGGTGGGCGACCATGAGGACTTCACCGCCGCTTTGAAGAAGGTCGCAGAAGGGCGCTTCGAGGTCGACCACCACGTGCCTTCAGGCGACTGGATCGTCGAACTGATTTCTAAGCGCGACGGGATGACCATCCAGCATGAGGCCCTGCGATTCGACACTGCGGAGTTCGTTCGATGACCTGCTGCATGATGAACGCGGAGGCGGTGCTTGCGATGAGTTCCAAGGCCTTCAGTGCAGAGGAAGTCGCGCTGGCAAGCCACCCGCTCGGAGAAGGACTGCGCCAGCTCGATCTCAGCGTTCCCGACGTCCATTGCGGCGTCTGCATCCAGACGATCGAGAAGGCGCTGACGTCGCTGCCTTTCGTGAAGAAGGCCAGGGTGAATCTTACCTCCCGGCGCGTCACCTGCGTCTACTCGGAGCGCGAAAAAAATGAGGACACGAATCCGGCGCGTATACTGGAAGCGATCGACGGCGCGGGTTATCGCGCCCATCTGTTCACGCCTGTCGCGACGGAGAACGACAGTACCCGCAACCAGCTACTCCTCGCAGTCGGCGTGGCCGGCTTCGCCGCCGCAAACATCATGCTGCTGTCGGTTTCCGTCTGGTCTGGAGCAGATGCTGCGACGCGTGACATGTTCCACTGGATTTCGGCGCTGATCGCGGCCCCCACCTTGATCTATGCCGGGCGGTTTTTCTTCCAGTCGGCGTGGAATGCGCTCAAGCATGGCCGGACCAACATGGACGTGCCGATTTCGCTCGCGGTGACGCTCTCCTATGCGGTATCCCTCTGGGAGACCATGCATCACGGCGAGCACGCCTGGTTCGACGCGACCGTCTCGTTGCTGTTCTTCCTGCTGATCGGCCGGGCGCTGGATCATATGATGCGTGAGAAGGCCAGAGCGGCCATCAATGGTCTTGCTCGTATCGCGCCCCGCGGTGCACTGCTTGTTCAGCCGGACGGCTCCCGGCGTTTCGTCGCCGTCGAGGATATCGTGGTAGGCGACGAAGTTGCGATCCCGGCGGGCGAACGCATCCCCGTCGACGGCGTGGTCGTCAGGGGAGAAAGCGAAGTCGACCTCTCGATCGTCACCGGCGAAAGCAGCCCGGCCTCGGTTCACGGGGGCACTTGCGTGAGCTCCGGCGCAATGAACCTGACGGGATCGCTGGTGGTCCGCGCCACGAAGCTCGCGAGGAATTCTCTTCTTTCGGAGATCATCGCGCTCATGGAGGCTGCGGAGGGAGGAAGAGCCCGCTACCGCAGAATAGCCGACCGCGCGGCTTCGCTCTATTCTCCGGTCGTCCATCTCCTGGCGCTCGTTTCGTTCCTGGGATGGGGCTTCCTGGGCGGCGACTGGAAACAGGCGATGCTCGTCGCCGTTGCCGTGCTGATCATCACGTGCCCCTGCGCGCTCGGGTTGGCCGTCCCGGTTGTGCAGGTCGTCGCCGCCGGGGAGCTGTTCCGCCGAGGCGTCATGGTCAAGGACGGTTCGGCACTGGAGAGGCTGTCGGAAATCGACCTCGTCGCGTTCGATAAGACCGGCACGCTGACGATGGGAACTCCCCGCCTCGTTTCCTTCGAGGCCGAGAACGACACCGACGTTGCCTGCGCGGCCGGGCTGGCGGTTCACTCAAGGCATCCTCTCTCACAGGCCCTCGTCCGAAGCGCAGCTCTCGCTCCCGTTCATTTCGAGAGGGTGGTGGAGGTGCCGGGCGGCGGGCTTGAGGCGACGTGTGACGAGGCGGCGTATCGTCTTGGCAGTTCGGCCTTTGCATGCGGCGGCGAGACGACGAAGGTCGACGGCACCCTCTCGGAAGTCGTACTCTCGAGGGACGGCCGGGCCGTCGCACGCTTCTTCTTTGAGGACACGATCAGGCCGGGAGCGGCCGAGGCCGTGAAACGTCTTCGCGACGGTGGCTTCCAGACGATAATGCTCTCCGGCGACCGCGAGAACGTGGTGGCGGCAACGGCCCGCAAGCTGGGCATCGACAGCGCTCTCGCGGAATTGACCCCGAAGCAGAAGGTCGAGACCTGCCAGGAGCTGAGCAAGGGCGGCCACCGGGTGCTCATGGTCGGCGACGGCATCAACGACGCCCCGGCGCTCGCGGCAGCCCACGTGTCGATCGCTCCGGCCACGGCCTCCGACATCGGACGCCACGCGGCGGACCTCGTGTTCTTCGGCGACCGGCTCGACGCCGTTCCGCAGGCGGTCGAAATCGCGCGACGTTCTGCGACGCTCGTCCGACAGAATTTCGCGCTTGCCGTCGGTTACAACGTCCTGGCCGTGCCGATAGCCATCGCCGGGCTGGCGACGCCTCTCGTCGCGGCGGTCGCGATGTCGACGTCGTCGATCATCGTCGTCACCAACGCCTTGCGCCTCAACGTCCTGATGAGACGCGCTCCGGCACCGGCCGCCGGTGTCCACGTCCCGCAGACGGAGGCGCGACCCGCATGAACATGTTGATCTACCTGATACCTATCGCGCTCTTCATGGGAGGCGTCGGTCTCGCCGCCTTCCTCTGGTCGTTGAAGAGCGGCCAGTACGAGGATCTTGAGGGGGCCGCATGGCGGGCGATCGCGGACGACGAGCCCCAACGACCGGACCTCGAGCGAGGGAAGGAAGCGTGATGCTTGCCAGAAATCAGATTGTCCGAGATGCGAGAATATTCCGTGGGCTGGACCAGGGGGTGGCAGGACTTCTGCAGGAGCTGGTGGAGGTTCGGGCGTTCCAGGCCGGTGAAGCGATATTCCGCGAAGGCCAGGCGGCGGCGGAGGTCTTCTACCTGATGCACGGTCTCGTGCGTCTCGTGAAGAGGGAATTAAGCGGTCGCGAAGCCGATATCTGCGTGCTGGAACCGGGAGAGATGTTTGCCGACCATCTCGTTGTCGGCGGCCGCGTCCATCCCCATACGGCTCTCGCCGCGGAGGCGACCGAAGTCGCAGCGTTCGATCTGGCCGGGCTGCGCGAGCTTGCGCTTCGACACCCTCCGCTGCTTGCCAATCTGGCCCTCATAGTGTCCGAGCACCTTCTTGCCGCGCTGGACTGCGTCGCGGCCGACCGCCTGCAGACCGCATCCCAAAGAGTCGCCAACTACTTTTTGAGTCGGTGCCCTGCGGAAGCGAGCTGCTTCACTTTCCGGCTCCCCTACCAGAAGAGGATCCTGGCGGGAAAGCTGGGGCTCGCGCCGGAAGCGCTGTCACGCGCTTTCGCAACCTTGGGGGGACGCGGGGTCGACGTCAGGGGGCGGACGGTGACCGTGGACGACGTCAACCTTCTCAGGACGCTTTGCTGACGGACATCCCCAGAATTGGTGTGCAGATGTCGGGCATTGCATGCCAGACAGCCAGACAACCATGTGCGGAATCTACTCCAGCGCGGGTTTATCGTACGTGTCACCGGAGACATCGCGGCGGCCCTGGCGGTCCGGTAGGAGGACTTCTGAGGCGCCCAGCCTCTTTGCCCGTACTGTTTCCCAATCGACGGTTCTTGTCGGAGGTGAAGGAAGGCGCAACTTCGACGGTGGCGCGCCGCGCAATCCTGCGTTATGTCTGATGCCGGCATGCAATGGGGCTTGATAGATGGAATCGGATCGCATTCTCGTGGTCGACGACGACGCCCGGATAAGGCAGATGCTCGCTCTTTACTTCGAGGAAAACGGCTACCGCGTGACTGCCGTCGCAAACGGTGCTGGAATGCGATCCGAACTCTCCCGTGGCTCGTTTGCCGCAATCTTTCTGGATCTCGTGCTGCCGGGAGGCGAGAACGGATTCGACTTGCTGAAGGAGCTTCGAAGCGGCTCCGACGTCCCGGTGCTCATGCTGACGGGGCAGGACGACGTGACTGACAAGGTCATCGGCCTCGAATTCGGGGCGGACGACTATGTCGCCAAGCCGTTCCACCTTCGGGAGCTGCTCGCACGCTTGCGAACCGTCCTCCGGCGTCGAGCCGGCGCGGCTCAGCCTACGACGCAGGCCGCGGTTCCCGACGAGACGTTTCGTTTCGAAGGCTTCGTCCTGGACGTCCCCCGGCGGAAACTGACGTCTCCGGGGGGCGGCGACATTCCCTTGACCTCGGGCGAATTCGACATGCTCGTCGTCTTTCTGCGGAATGCCGGACGTGTCCTTACCAGAGACACTCTCATGGATTTGACGCGGAACCGAAACCTAGAAGCATTCGACAGGGCGATCGACGCCCAGATCGTGCGTCTTCGGAAGAAGATCGAGCCGGATCCCAAGGCTCCGGCCCTGATCCAGTCCGTGAGGAGCGTCGGCTACGTGTTCACCGGGCGCGTTGCCTAACGCACGGGTAATTGATCGGCGTCAATGTTCCGTGCCACGCAGACGCTATGTTGCCCTCGCAACAGAGCAACCTGAACCATGATCATCTGGATTACACTCGCCGTCATGACGGCGGTCGTCACGGCCGCGCTCCTTCATCCGCTGTCCTCGTTCCGGTCGGCGGTCGCGGACGGCGCAAAGGACGGCGCGCGAGTCTATCGCGACCAGCTTGAGGAACTCGACAGGGAACTGGCGGCGGGACGCATCGCTCCGGACGACCATCGAGTGGCAAGAGCGGAAACGGCCAGAAGGCTGTTTCGCGAGGCCGATGCCGTTCGCGTCGAGTGGTCCTCCTCCCGGTCGCCGGTCGCCTTGAAGCTGAGCGTCGCCGCGTTTCTGTCCATCGCCAGCATCTCCACGTACGTCGCGGTCGGCTCTCCAGAACTCCCGTCGAAGGCTCTGCAACAAAGGCTTGACGAGCCGGGACAGGACCTCGCCATCCTGATTCGCAAGACCGAAGAGCATCTTGCGCGGGCTCCGAACGACGGCCGGGGATGGGACGTCATCGCTCCGATCTATCTTCGCACCAATCGCGTCGCGGATGCGGACAGGGCCTATCGAAATGCCATCCGGCTCCTTGGGCCGAGCGCAATCAGACTGGACGGGCTTGCCGAAGCGATGCTGGCTTCCTCCAACGGCACGGTCCCCGCAGCGGCTCGTCAGGCGCTCGAAGCGTCGCTAGAGCTCCAGCCGCGCAATCCGCGTGCGAAATTCTATGTGGCGCTCGCCAGCGAACAAGCAGGCGACACCGCCGAGGCGAAGGCCGCCTTCGAAGCCATCGCCAAGGATTCGCCGCCCGATGCGCCGTGGCTGCCGCTCGTCAACGAGCACATCGCGAGGAATGGCGAAAGCCTGGCCGGTGCGCAGAGCCTCGCCCCGGTCGACCAGCAGCAGATAATCCGCGGCATGGTCGAAAGCCTGGATGCCAAGCTTAGCGAGGAACCGAACAATTTCGAGGGATGGATGCGGCTCGTGCGCTCCTATGCGGTATTGAACGAAATGGATCGTGCAGCCGATGCGCTAGATCGCGCGTTGGCAGTCTTTGCAGCCGATGGCGAAAGCGGCAGGAAATTGATTGCGGTGGCACGCGAGTACGGTATCGGCAAGGAAAAGGCGGAATGACACGCAAACAGAAACGCCTGGCGGTAATTGGCGCCGGCATGGGATTCATCTTGGCCGCCGTGCTGCTGGTCATGTTCGCCTTCAGCCAGTCCATCGCCTATTTCTACATGCCATCTGACGTGGCCTCCGGCGACGTTCGTCCGGGAGCAAGGATTCGACTGGGTGGTCTGGTCGGAGAGCGCAGTATCGTCCGAGGCTCCGGGACGTCCGTCGAGTTCTCCGTGACCGATCCGGGCGGGGCGGTCGTGCACGTCAGGTATGCGGGAATCCTTCCAGACCTCTTCCGGGAGGGACAGGGAGTGGTGACGGAAGGAACGTTCGAAGCCGGGAGCCAGATCTTCTCGGCCGATACGGTTCTAGCCAAGCACGACGAGCGTTATGTTCCGAAGGAAGTGGCGGACAAGCTCAAGGAACAGGGCCTGTGGCAGCACGGGGAGACGAAGGAATGATCATCGAGATCGGCCATTACGCGCTGGTGCTGGCGCTGGCCACGGCGCTCATCCTTTCCATCGTGCCGGTCATCGGAGCCCGTCGTCACGACCGGGCGATGATGGATGTGGCGACGATCGGCTCGCTGGCGATGTTTTCGCTTGTCACCTTCTCCTTCGCCGTGCTGACCTATGCCCATGTCGTCTCGGATTTCTCGGTCGAGAACGTCTGGGAGAATTCGCATTCGCTGGTGCCGCTGCTCTACAAATATTCCGGCGTCTGGGG
>NZ_WIEU01000043.1:0-15880 GCF_012276115.1 Rhizobium leguminosarum bv. viciae
CTCCCCAACCCCTCCCCACAAGGGGGAGGGGCTTAACCTGCCGCACCGCATCTCCCAAAACTCCAGATCGGCAAACGACGGGATGATCTCGGGCAAAGCGGTGATGCTGGGCTAGCCCCTCCCCCTTGTGGGGAGGGGTTGGGGAGGGGTCTTAGATCGGTCCGAACCGGCTGCATATCGATCAAGCCCCAGGAACCCACACCCCAACTCCCGCATTGAGCAACCAGCCGAAAGCTGCTTGACTGCCCTCCACGCCACCGCGAAAGGAAATCCCATGAGCCGCATCTTCATCACCGGTTCCACCGATGGCCTCGGGCTTGCCGCCGCCCGCACCCTGATGAAGGAGGGCCATGACGTCGTGCTGCATGCCCGCTCCCGCGAGCGCGCCTCCGCCCTCGCCGAGATTTCGCCCACCGCCATCGGCATCGTCATCGGCGATCTCGCCAGCGCCACGGAAACGCGATCGATTGCCGAGCAGGTCAACGCCATCGGCCGCATGGACGCCGTCATCCACAATGCCGGCATCTACCTCGAGCGGAGCCGGGGCGAAACGCCTGATGGTCACGCAAAGACGCTGGCGGTGAATGTGCTTGCCCCCTATCTGCTCACCGCCTGGATCACCCGCCCCGATCGTCTGGTCTATCTCAGCAGCGGCATGCACCGCAGCGGCAGCAGCGCCCTTGACGATATTGACTGGAAGAGGCGGCCGTGGAACGCAAGCCAGGCCTATTCCGAAAGCAAGCTCTACATCGCCACCCTCGCCGCCGCCGTCGCCCGCCATTGGCCGGATATTCTGAGCAACGCAGTGGATCCCGGCTGGGTGCCGACAAAGATGGGCGGCGCCGGCGCGCCCGATGACCTCGAAATGGGGCATCTTACGCAGACGTGGCTTGCGGCCAGCGATGTGGGAGCCGCGAAGGTCAGCGGCGGTTATTGGTATCATCGGCAGCGGCGGGAGGCTTCGGCGGAGGTTGGTGATGCGGGGTTTCAGGAGGCGCTGGTGGAGAGGCTTGCTGAACTGACTGGTGTTCGGCTGTTCGCGGAGCGGCGGTAAGGGTGTAAGACCCGGAAGGCGCTGCTCAACCACTACCCGCCGGGAACCTGCCCGACGCCGCCATGGCATCTCGACGAGCACTTCTCCTTGATGGACGTGATCGCCGAACAGCAGCCCGACATGCCCCCCGAAGACCGCTCCATCCGCGCCGGCACCCTCTTCGGCGCGGTGCATGGCGTCGTCAGCATCACCTGGAGGGCCGCCGATTCGTGAGGTTGCCGCTGGAGCGGCTAGCAAAGGAGGTGGATGAGCTGGTGCAGACGATTGCGGCGGGGCGGAGCGTCGGCGGTGATAGGTGTGGGGGATGGTGGGCGGCCATCAACTGCGGCCCTCATTCAAGTTTTTGAGGCAGTAACAAATCCCTATCACCTAATAAGCTTGTGCTACACTTTTGTGATCGCGCGACAAGCGCTACCAGAGCAGAAATGCGGATCCTAACCCTTGATAAAATGGCCAAAATAGCCAGACTGCAGCAGAATCGAGGGGCGGAATCACGATGCATGTCATGTCTGCGAAAGACGCCAAGTATGGCTTCGGTCGACTGATCGACATTGCCAGGTCTGGACCTGTGACGGTTGAAAAGCACGGCCGTCCAGTGGTGGTCGTTTTGGCCGTCGAAGAATACGAGCGCCTTTGTGCCGGCGCCAATGAGTTGCTTAAGGAAACAAAACAAGCATGAGCAATGGCGATCTTAACTGGATCACGAATTTCATATGGGGCATCGCCGATGACGCTCTGCGTGATCTGTATGTCCGCGGCAAATATCGCGACGTCATCCTGCCGATGATGGTGCTGCGCCGTCTCGATGCGGTGCTGGAGCCGACCAAGGCTGCCGTCCTATCGATGAAGGAGAATCTCGACAAGGCAGGCATCGCCAACCAAGACGCCGCGCTTCGTCAGGCTGCGGGACAGGCCTTCTACAACACGTCGACCTTCAGTCTTCGCGATCTTCGCAACCGTGCGTCACAGGCTCAGTTGAAGGCCGATTTCGAAGCCTTCCTCGACGGGTTCTCGCCTAATGTCCAGGAAATCCTTGAGAACTTCGAGTTCCGTAACCAGGTTCCAAAACTCTCTAAGGCTGACGTGCTCGGGACGCTGATTGAGAAGTTCCTTGACAGCTCGATCAATCTCGGTCCGAAGCCGGTACTAAATGGCGACGATTCCGTGAAGCATCCAGGCCTCGATAACCATGCCATGGGCACGATCTTCGAGGAACTGGTCCGCCGCTTCAACGAGGCCAACAATGAAGAAGCCGGCGAGCATTGGACGCCGCGCGATGCCGTGAAACTGATGGCGCAGCTCATCGTCGTACCGGTCGCCAAGCAGATTCAATCCGGTACTTATCTCCTTTATGACGGTGCCTGCGGCACCGGCGGCATGCTGACTGTCGCCGAGGAAATGCTGAAGAAACTGGCTGAACAGCAGGGTAAACAGGTCTCCACCCACCTCTTCGGACAAGAGATCAACGGCGAGACCTACGCCATTGCCAAGGCCGACCTGCTGATCAAGGGAGAAGGCGAAGAGGCTGACAACATTGTCGGCGGACCGGAATGGTCCACGCTCGCAAACGACGCCTTCCCGTCGAAGGAATTCGACTTCATGTTGTCGAACCCACCCTATGGAAAGAGCTGGAAATCCGATCAGGAGCGCATGGGCGGCAAGGCAGGCATCCGCGATCCACGTTTCGTGATCGAGCACGCCGGCAATCCGGAATACAGCCTCGTGACACGTTCGAGTGATGGGCAGATGCTGTTCCTAGCGAATCTGCTGTCGAAGATGAAGCACAACACGCAGCTGGGAAGCCGGATCGCATCGGTTCACAATGGGTCGTCTCTGTTCACGGGTGATGCGGGCAGTGGCGAGAGCAATGTACGGCGCTGGATCATCGAGAATGATTGGCTGGAAGCCATCGTCGCCCTGCCGCTCAACATGTTCTACAACACTGGCATCGCCACATACGTCTGGGTGCTGTCGAACCGAAAGCCCGGCCATCGACGCGGCAAGGTGCAGTTGATCGACGCGACGGCGTGGTTCCGACCGCTGCGCAAGAACCTCGGCAAGAAGAATTGCGAACTGGCTGACGCCGACATCGACTGCATTCTTGAGGCCTTCACCGCGTTCACGCCAACCGAGCAATCGCGCATCTTCGACAATGCGGAGTTCGGCTATTCTAAGGTCACGGTCGAGCGGCAGCTACGTGCACGCGGCATCGATGCCCGCCGCGCCTATGCCCCGAAGGAGATCAAGGCGCTGAAGGAAGAAGGCCGCATCGCCGAGGACGGCGTGCCGGTTATCCGGCGCATTCACAAGCCGGGCAAGATTGAGGCCGATCCTTTGCGAGGGCTGTTCGCGCTCACCATCGATGGCAAGCGCTGCGTGGTTGAATATGAACCCGACGGCGAATTGCGCGACACTGAAACTGTGCCGCTGAAGGAGCCTGGCGGGATCGAGGCCTTCATCCGTCGCGAGGTGCTGCCGCACGCGCCGGACGCCTGGATTGATGAAGCCAAAACCACCATCGGCTATGAAATCAGCTTCACGCGCTATTTCTACAAGCCGGAGCCGCTGCGGCCGCTGGAAGCCATTCGCGCCGAGATTCTGGCGCTTGAACGCGAAACCGACGGCCTGATGGCCGCCATCATCGGGGCGGCGCGATGATCGACGGCTTGCGCCCCTATGCCAAGATGAAGCCAAGCGACCTGCCGTGGCTTGGTGACTTGCCCGTGAACTGGGAGGTTCATCGGGCCAAATACTCATTCCGCGAAATCGATGATCGGTCGGAGCAAGGAGACGAAGAGCTTCTGTCCGTGTCCCACAAAACGGGCGTTACACCGCGCAGCCAGAAAAACATCACAATGTTCATGGCGGAGAGCTATCAGGGCCATAAGGTGTGTCGTCCCGGCGATGTTATCGTCAATACGATGTGGGCATGGATGGCCGCTATTGGCGTCAGCGGGCATGTTGGTATCGTTAGCCCAGCTTACGGCATTTATAGACCTCGCTCGACCAATCTCTTTGAGCCGCGATATCTCGATTATCTCCTGCGGACAGAGGCCTATCGCGCGGAGTACGTTCGAAGTTCACGTGGCATTACGACATCAAGGCTTCGTCTCTATCCGCCAGACTTTCTCAACATACCATTTGTACAGCCGCCGCTCGACGAGCAGCGGCTGATTGTCCGGTTTTTGGACTGGCATGGGGCACAGACGGCGAAACTGATCTGCGCGAAAAAGAAGATCATCGCGCTTCTGAACGAGCAGAAGCAGGCGATCATCCACCGGGCCGTTACCCGCGGCCTCGATCCGAACGTCCGCTTCAAGCCCTCTGGCATCCCTTGGCTCGGCGACGTGCCGGTGGGCTGGGAGGTCGTGCCCTTTAAACGCCGTATCGGCTTCCAAGAGGGGCCGGGTATTATGGCCGTTGATTTTCGCGATGAGGGAATCCCTTTGTTGAGGATATCCGGTCTTCATTCTGATGAAGCTACTCTTGATGGGTGCAATTTTCTTGATCCAGACAAGGTGGCCAAGCACTGGTCACACTTTGCAATAAGAACTGGCGACTACCTGCTAAGTTCGAGCGCAAGCACAGGGAAGATTTGCCAAGCAGGTGACTTGGTTGAGGGGGCGATTGCCTATACGGGAATAATACGCCTTTGGCCCTTGGATGGCGACTTGTTCATGCCATTCCTGAAATACCTGATTCAAGCCCCCGCCTTCCAAGGCCAGCTTGACGCGATGAAATCAGGTGTCGGCATCGAGCATTTCGGTCCAACACATCTGAAACAAATCGTTATTTGTTTGCCGACTGGACCTGAACAGCAAGCAATTGTCCGATATATCGAAAAGGCCACTAGCGGCCTTGCTGCTTCCCGAATTGCAGTTGATCGAGAGATCGCCCTCATTCAGGAATTCCGCGCCCGATTGATCGCCGATGTCGTCACCGGCAAGCTTGATGTCGGCCCGCTTGCGGCCAACCTGCCCGAGATCACCGAGATTGAGTCCATCGACGAAGTGGCAGAGGACCACGGTCTTGGCGAAGCTGTAGACGACGCCGAGAACGAGGAGGTCGCCGCCTGACGATGCCTGTTCCCGTCAACCCCAAAATCTACCACATCGTCCATGTCGATCGACTAGCATCGATTATTGCGGATGGTTTCCTGTGCTCCGACGCCGTTATGCTGCAAAGGCAGGGTGTTGGCACCACCATCGGCATGAGTAATATCAAGTCCCGTCGGCTGAATGAGCTAAGTCTGGAATGCCATCCCGGCCTGCGCGTGGGTCACTGCACACCATTTTACTTCTGCCCCCGATCAATAATGCTCTATTTAATCTATATTCGGAGCGCCGAACTGGAATACAAAGGCGGTCAGGGACCAATTGTTCATCTTGAATCTGATCTCCACGCCACGATCGCATGGGCGCAAGTGAACAATCGACGCTGGGCATTCACGCTTTCGAATGCCGGCGCGTATTATTTCGAAGATCGATCGGATATCGCCAAACTCGGCGACATTGATTGGCAAGCAGTGCAATCTCGGCAATGGTCTGGCAACGGAGTGTCGCGATCCGTTAAGGAAGGCAAACAAGCCGAATTTCTGATTGAACATTCCTTTCCTTGGCACCTCGTCGAGCGCATTGGTGTTCATTCGCAAGAAATTGTCTCGCTCGTTTCGAACTCGATGCAGGGTGTGGCGCATCGACCTACAATCGAAATCAAAAGCGATTGGTACTATTGAAGGAGGATGGCAATGATCGAATACAAGACAGGTGACATCCTGCGGGCGGACGTGGAAGCTCTGGTCAACACGGTCAACTGCGTCGGCATCATGGGCCGTGGTATTGCCCTTCAGTTCAAAAATGACTTCCCGGAGAACTTTAAAGCTTATGAAGCCGCCTGCGAGCGCGAAGAAGTGCAGCCGGGCAAAATGTTCGTGTTTGAAACCCGGACGCTGACCAATCCGAAGTTCATCATCAACTTTCCGACCAAGCGCCATTGGCGTGGCAAGAGTCGGATGGAGGATATCGACTCCGGCTTGAAGGCGCTGGTGAGGGAAATCCGGGACCGTAACATTCGTTCAATCGCAATCCCGCCGCTTGGCAGCGGTCTTGGCGGGTTGAATTGGGCCGACGTGCGCCCGCGTATCGTCGACGCCTTGCGAGACCTCAACGATCTACAGGTGGTCGTATACGAACCGAACAGTGTGCCCGTTGCCACAAAGTCGCGCGAGGTTCCGAATATGACTGCGGGGCGCGCAGCGCTCGTTGTGCTGATGCATCGGTATCTCGGTGGACTGATGGACCCATTCGTCACGCTGATTGAAGTGCAAAAGCTGATGTACTTCATGCAAGAGGCTGGCGAGCCGCTTCGACTCAATTACCTCAAACATCATTATGGCCCTTATGCCGACAATCTTCGGCACGTACTGACTAAGATCGAAGGACATCTTGTCTCAGGTTATCATGACGGCGGGGACGCGCCGGAAAAGCAGCTTGAACTGGTTCCCGGCGCTGTCAAGGAAGCAGAGGCATTCCTAAGTGATGACGGAGATACCAGAACCCGCTTTGACAGTGTAGGCAAGCTGGTGGAAGGTTTCGAAACACCATTCGGGCTGGAACTTCTCGCGACGGTGCATTGGGTTGTGAAGCACGAGGGCGCAGTCAGCGCCGATGACGCTGTGGCCAAGGTCCATGCATGGAACGATCGCAAGAGGCGATTTTCCCCGCGCCAGATCGGAATAGCCTTTGACACACTTCATACCAAGGGGTGGTTGACGGCAGCATGACGACTGACACCTCGGAAAAAGGCCTTGAGGCTCTTATCGTCACTGACATGACGGGCCACCAGATCACGGCTTCCGGGGCGCTGACCGGAGACGGCTTCTCCGATGAACCCGAACCGTTTGTCGGCCTGCATAACTGGCTGCTCGGCGATCGACTAGACTATGACCGGGCCTGGACGGTTGATCTTTTTCAACTGCGCGCCTTCATCAGCGTGACGCAGCCGCGCTTGGTGGAAGCGTTTGATCTTGATAATGACAGCCCCGCCCGGCAGAAATTCCTCGCCAGGCTTCAAGGCGAGATCGGCAAACGTGGTGTCATCGACGTTCTGCGGCGCGGTGTGAAGCATGGCGCGCATGATGTGGATTTTTTCTTCGGCACGCCGTCGCCTGGAAACTTGAAAGCTACCCAGCTTTTCGCACTGAACCGCTTCTCCGTCACCCGCCAGCTTCGCTACAGCCGCGACGACACCGCCCATGCGCTTGATCTGGCGTTGTTCATTAATGGACTGCCGATCGCAACTTTCGAACTCAAGAACAGCCTCACGAAGCAGACGGTCGAGGATGCCGTCGAACAATACAAGCGCGACCGCGATCCTCGCGAAAAACTCTTCGAGTTTGGTCGGTGCATCGTGCATTTCGCCGTGGACGATACGCAGGTAAAGTTCTGCACGCATCTCAAGGGCAAGACGTCGTGGTTCCTGCCTTTCAACAAGGGCTGGAACGATGGTGCCGGCAATCCCCCAAACCCCGCGGGGATCAAGACTGACTATCTGTGGAAGCATATCCTGACGCCGCTCAGTCTGACGGACATCATCGAAAACTACGCCCAGGTCGTCGAACGCAAAGACCCGAAGACCAATCGCACAAAGCGCGATCAGTTGTTCCCCCGCTTTCATCAGCTCGATGTCGTGCGTAAGCTTCTTGCCGATGCGAGGGAAAAGGGCGCGGGGCGGCGCATTCTGATCCAGCATTCGGCGGGTTCAGGTAAGTCCAACTCCATCGCCTGGTTGGCGCACCAGCTCGTACGGCTTGCCTATTCCGCCGGGCAAGTCTTCGATTCGGTCATCGTCGTCACTGACCGCCGAATTCTGGATCAACAAATCCGCGACACCATCAAGCAGTTTGCGCAGGTCGGCGCGACTGTCGGCCATGCAGAGCATTCAGGCGATCTGCGCCGCTTCATCGCCGACGGCAAGAAGATCATCATCACCACAGTCCAAAAGTTTCCGTTCATTCTCAATGACATCGGTGAACAGCATAAGGATCGTCGCTTCGGGATCATCATCGATGAAGCGCATTCAAGCCAGGGCGGCAAGGCCGCAGCAGCCTTGAATGCGGCGCTGAGCGGCGTGGAAGACGGCGAAGAGGACGAGACTGTCGAAGACAAGATCAACGCGATCATGGAGAGCCGCAAGATGCTCCCGAATGCGAGCTATTTCGCATTCACCGCGACGCCAAAGAACAAGACGCTTGAGATATTCGGCGAGCCATTTCCGGAAGGCGATGTTGTCAAACACCGCCCCTTCCATAGCTACACGATGAAGCAGGCAGTCCAGGAAGGATTCATTCTCGACGTGCTTCGCTATTACACCCCCGTCAACAGTTACTACCGGCTAGTAAAGACGGTCGATGCCGATCCGGAGTTCGACAGCAAGCGGGCGACCAAAAAGCTCCGCCGCTATGTCGAGAGCAATGACCACGCTATACGTCTCAAAGCTGAGATCATGGTCGATCACTTCCACGAGCAAGTGCTGGCACTGAACAAGGTCGGCGGTCAGGCGCGTGCCATGGTTGTGACATCGGGCATCGAGCGGGCGATTCAGTATTATCAGGCGATCAGCGGGTATCTTATTGAACGAAAGAGCCCTTATCGCGCGATCGTAGCTTTTTCGGGCGAGCATGAATTCCGAGGCATGAAGGTCACGGAAACCACCCTGAACGGTTTCCCGTCCAAGGATATAGTCGATCGGATCGAAACCGATCCGTATCGCTTCTTAATCTGCGCTGACAAGTTCCAGACCGGCTATGATCAACCGCTTCTTCATTCGATGTATGTCGACAAGGCCCTGTCGGGCATTAAGGCGGTTCAGACCCTATCGCGACTAAACCGTGCCCATCCGCTGAAGCACGATGCATTCGTTCTGGATTTCATGAACGATACTGAGACGATCCGCGCTTCGTTCGATAGGTTCTATCGCACAACAATATTGAGCGACGAAACCGATCCGAACCGTCTGCATGATCTCAAGGCAGCCCTTGACGATCATCAAATCTATGATCCCAGCCAAATTGAGAATTTTGTCAGCCTTTATCTCTCTGGTGCCGGTCGCGAACACCTCGATCCGATCCTCGATGCGTGCGTCGCGACTTATGACGAAATTCTCAACGAAGACCGTCAGATTGATTTCAAAGGTAGGGCGAAGGCGTTTACACGTACCTATGCCTTCCTGTCCTCAATCCTGCCCTACACGAATGCCGACTGGGAGAAGCTGTCGATCTTCTTGAATTTTCTGCTGCCTAAGCTGCCGGCGCCGCGTGAGGAAGACCTGTCCAATGGCATTCTTGAAGCCATCGACATGGACAGTTACCGCGTCGAAAAGCAGGCGATGCAAAGGGTGCAGCTTTCGGATCAGAACGCTGAAATCGATCCTGTCCCGACAGAAGGCGGCGGGCATAAAACCGAGCCGGAGCTCGATAGGCTTTCGAACATCCTCCGGAGCTTTAACGATCTTTTCGGCAACATCACTTGGGCGGACACAGATCGTATCAGGCGTCTTATCGCTACTGAGATTCCGGACAAGGTCGCGGCGAACGCTTCCTATCAGAACGCCAAGCAGAATTCTGACAGACAGAACGCTAGAATAGAGCATGACAAGGCGCTTTCCGGCGTGATTATCAGCCTGATGAAAGACGATACCGAGCTTTTCAAGCAGTTCAGTGACAATCCTGAGTTCAGGCGATGGCTTGCGGATACCGTTTTTGCAGACACCTACAATCGAAGCGCCGCGCTCTGATCGTTCCGAAAGCATCCACTTTCATCAGAAGAGCATGACTTCTCCACTTAAATCGATTCCTCTACCGACGGCGTGCGTGGGGTAATGAACTTTGACCCGACGGTGATTTTGGTTCGCCTGACTTTTCTTTGTTTACTCTAAAATCTCCTTGAAAAAGTAGTTTGAGATGATACAAGAATACGAGTAGTGACAGGGAGGCTGGACATGCTCCAAAAGATCGATATCGATTGGGATATTCATCGGATGATTGAAAGTGAGCGGCGCGGCTTCGATGAGCCACCCTACGTCGCACTCCGGCGCTTGCTGAAACTCCCTGTACTGGAAGCCACAGCTATAGCGGCGGGTGCAAAAGAGCTTTCGTGGCATGAAGACGGAGTGAGCGTTCCGCACGGCTCTCTTGCCCGAATGAGTTACCAGCGCGGCCGGCAGGTGTTTGAGGGCAAGTTTCTGGACGGTCGCCTTGTCGTGAATAACAAAAGCTTCGATTCTTTGTCTGCCGCGGCAAATGCGCTTGCAGAAACCAAAGACGGAAAGAAGACGCAGTTGAACGGGTGGAATTATTGGGAGGCACGGTTCCCCGGCGAGCAGGTTTGGCGATCTCTAAAACAGATGCGCGAAGAATGCCGAGCGAAGGGCTAAGACAATGGTACTGAAGGCGACTTGTTACTCCGATCGTTCCAGCGTGCGCTATACAAGGACGACGCCGGACGCCGAATAACAGACCCGATGCAAGGCCTCTGTTCGGCGGCGCAACGGACGACGAAGACCTCGCGAGCGGCACCATCTGTCCTGCGGAGCAAATCCGGCCACCCCACCTCAGTCGGCATCACCCATTAGACAGAGCGAAACTTCAATCGACCAACCAAGCATTATAGCTCACGCCAGTGAATTTGCGTGGGCATACGCAACGACTTCAGCCGGCTGTAGAGCGAGCATGTGCTCCTGACTTCGGTCAGCCCTCAACCAGGATCTTAATGGCAGAAGGATCAACGCCAAACGTAAGCGCCAAACGGCGCTTTGCTTCGGGGATGGTAAGCGGTTCATCGATGACCGGGGCCGGGGCAGCAAGCATCGGCCCATCGGCATCTGCTAGGTCCTCTTCTTCGACTTCATCGCTGGCTACGCCAAACAGCGGCACTCGATCGAAGGGCGGAAACGCCAATCCAATGCCCGCGCCGACGAACGAAGTCGGTTCACGCGCCTCCTCATTATAAAGGGAAATCCAGTTTCCGTGCGAGATATCGATGTTCGGATTTGCGGCGTGCCGTGCCCTATAATTCTTGTTCAGGCGGTCACGGACCTCTGAGGCCGTGAAGTCGTGAACGAGGGCGATCTTTTCCTTCCCCTCCTCACGGGTATTAAGGGCAACGACAATAACCCGTTGGACATCCACATCATCCATCCCCAACCACTTGCCAGTGCTGTCATCGCGGGGGAACGCAAACCACTGGTCCTGCGACGTTCGAATAGCGACGTTGAATTCTTCCTTACCCTTCTTCACGCGGCGCAAGCTCTTTTTCCCGGCGCGCGGAACACGTGAAATCTCATAGCCTTTCCTCTCAAGATATTCGATACCGATTTCAAACAGCCTCTTAGCGTATTGAACCTTTTCAGGCGTCGCATAAATGTTAGTCATTTCGTTCTCATTTCGTTTTGATTAACTCCCTTTAGTTTGACGGTTGCCAAATTTGAAATCAAGATAAATCTATACGAAATGCAAATAAGAAATATATTCTTCAGTTTTCATAAGACAAACTTACGGCAAATCAAATAACCGATATTATGGGTAAAATTTTCTCGTGTGATTAGCGGCATGGGGTTAGGCGGAGCCTCGCCTTACAACGATGCGGACGCCGAAGAGGCGTGTGCGGATCGCTTTCCAAGCTGCCTGCACTCGGATAGCCGACGACAGAGGAGGAATTGCAGCGGCGGCCCAGAAAAGCTGGGCGCCTTAGACGGGCTCATAAAGATATAAATACAATCCTATAGTTATCTTTATGATGTGATCATAAGGCCAGCGCTGCGTCGTGAGGCGCAAATCAGCAAGAAAGGCATAAAAATACAAAAATGGCTGGGGCGCCTGGATTCGAACCAGGGATGACGGTACCAAAAACCGTTGCCTTACCGCTTGGCGACGCCCCACCAGAGCTTGAGCGGAAACCGCCTGCTCAAATCGACGCCTGATTAGCAAAGCTCTTCGCCTGTCACAATGACTAAGTTTAACCCGGCGCAGATTTATGCGCTGCGTAGCACCCGCCGTCGTGCTAGGAAGTGGCGACGTCATCGGCCCGAGATCATTCCTCCATGGACAGTCCCGCATTCGACCTCGCTTTCGAGCCGGCCTATGGGCGCGCCGTGCCGGTTGCCCCTGGTGTCGAGCGGGTTACAGTGAACAATCCCGGCCCTTTCACCTTTTTCGGCACCAACAGCTATATCATCGGCTCCTCCTCGGTCGCGGTCATCGATCCCGGGCCGGAGGACGAGGCGCATTTTCAGGCGCTGATGGCAGCGCTTGGCGGCCGTGCGGTGACGCATATCGTCGTCAGCCACACGCATCGCGACCACTCGCCGCTGGCAAAGCGCCTGCAGGCGGCAACGGGGGCGGTGACGGTGGGGCAAGGGCCGCACCGGCCGGCGCGGCCGCTGAGGGCCGGCGAGATCAATCCCTTCTCCGAAAGCTCGGATCTATCCTTCGTGCCGGATATCGCGCTCAGTGACGGCGAGACGATCTCGGGCGATGGCTGGTCGCTGAGCGCGGTGCTGACGCCGGGGCACACGGCCAATCATGCCGCCTTCGCGCTCGAGGGCCGCGAGATCCTCTTCTCCGGCGATCACGTCATGGCCTGGTCGACCTCGATCGTCGCACCCCCGGATGGCTCGATGGCGGATTACATGGAATCGCTCGAACGGTTGATCGAGCGCGAGGACGGTCTGCTGCTGCCCGGCCATGGCGGGCCGGTGACTGAGCCCGCAACTTTCCTCAAGGCGCTGAAGGCGCATCGGCTGAAGCGCGAGCAGGCGGTGCTGGCGCGCATCCGGGCGGGCGATCGTGGCATCGCCGAGATGGTGAAAGTGATCTATCGCGATACCGATCCGAAGCTGCATGGGGCGGCGGCCCTTTCGGTTCTCGCCCATATCGAGGATCTCCTGGATCGCGGTATGATTGCGGCGGATGGGCCGCCTTCGCTTGCCGCCTTCTACCGGCCGGCGACACCGAAGTGAGGACGGGGATATGACGATGAAGCCTCGAGCCGATTACAGCTATCGCGAAGATCCTGATGTGCCTGATTTTGCCGATGACCGGCCGTTGATCATCTTCGATGGCGAATGCGTGTTCTGCTCCGGCTGGGTGAAGTTCGCGCTGAAACATGACAAGCGGCAGCGATACCGCTTTCTCGCGGCGCAGACGCCGCTCGGCGCCGCGCTATACCAGCATTACGGGCTGCATGCGCGCGACTACGAGACCAATATCCTGATCGAAAATGGCCGCGCCTTCTTCAAGTCAGACGGCTCGATCCGCATGGTGGCGGGCCTCGGCTTTCCCTATTCGCTGGTGAAGATCTTCCGGCTGCTGCCGCGGCGGGCGGCCGATGCGCTCTATGAATTCATCGCCCGCAACCGGCTGAAGATTGCCGGCCGGCAAAGCTGCATGGTGCCGACGCCGGAGCAGCGCAGCCGGTTCATTGCATGAGCGGCGAGCGGTTTTGCCTGCTCATCATCGGCGGCTACGGCACCTTCGGCGGGCGGCTCGCCCAGCTGCTTGGCGATGAACCGCGGCTGAGGCTGCTGGTTGCGGGGCGGTCGCTTGAAAAGGCCGACGATTTCGTTGCCGATCTCCGGTCGCCGAAAGATGGCGCCGAGGGCCTGGGAAGCAACAATCTCGGCGCGTTGGTGCAGGCGGTGCGCTTCGATCGCGACGGCGATCTCGCCGAACAGCTGACGCGGATGAGGCCTCATCTCGTTATCGATGCCTCGGGGCCGTTCCAGAGCTTCGGCAAGGATGCCTATAAGGTCGCCGAGGCCTGCATCGATCTCGGCATCGATTATGCCGATATTGCCGACAGCACCGGTTTCGTCGCCGGCATCGGTGGGCTGGATGCGGCCGCCAGGGCCAAGGGCACCTTCGCGCTCTCAGGGCTCAGCAGCCTGCCCGCCCTCTCCTTCGCAGCACTCGAGGCGATGGCGCCGCATTTCTCCCGGGTCGACAGTGTCGCGGCGGGCATTGCGCCCTCGGCGCATGTGCGGATCGGGCTCAATGTGGTGAGGGCGATCGCGAGTTATGCCGGCAAGAAGATCATCGTTCGGCGCGATGGGCGGCCGGCCGCCGGGCGCGGGCTGCTCGATTCGATGCGGGTGACGGTGGCGGCGCCAGGGGCGGCACCGCTGCGCAGCCGGAAGTTCCTGCTGGTGGATGCGCCGGATCTCAAGCTGCTGCCGGCGCGCTTTGCCGATCTCAAATCCAGCTTCACCGGGGTCGGCACGGAGCCGCAGCGGCTGCAGCATTTGCTCAGCCTTGCGGCAAGGCTTGTGCACCTTCGGCTGCTGCCATCGCTGCTGCCCTTTGCGCGGCTGCTGCAGCGCGCCAGCCACGCTTTCGCGGTCGGCGAACATCGCGGCGGCATGTTTGTGCGCATGGGCGGCGTCGATCACGCCGGGAGCAGGCTGACATCCGGCTGGCATCTGATTGCCGAAGGTGATGACGGGCCGTTCATTCCTGTTATCGGCGTCGACGCGCTGGTGCGCCGGCTGCTGACCGGTGTACGGCCAGAGAGCGGCGCGCGGCCGGCGGCAGGCGAATTGCAGCTTGAAGATTTCGAAGCGGCCTTCCGGCGTTTTTCGATCACCTCAGGCATCCGGATGGAAAACGAGGCAGCTCGCCAGCCGCTCTACCGACAGATTCTCGGCAGCGCTTGGGAGCAACTGCCGCCGGCCCTCGCCGCCCTGCATGCCGGCGGCGCACGCGTCGCCTCCGGCCGGGCGCGGATCGAACGCGGCGGCGGGCTGTTGGCCAGAATCGTCGCTGGGGTGATCGGTTTTCCCAGAGCCGGCGAGGATGTGCCGGTCACGGTGCGCTTCGCCGCCGATGGCGACAAGGAGATATGGACGCGCGATTTCGGCGGCAAAATCTTCCGCAGCATCCAGGTCGAGGGAAAGGGCCGCGACCGGCATCTGCTCGCCGAGGTTTTTGGGCCGTTCCGGGTGCTGATGGCGCTGGTGCCGGATAGGGAAAAGCTGCGGCTCGTCGTGCGCGGCTGGCGGTTTTGCGGAGTTCCGCTGCCGCTGTTTCTGGCGCCTGGTGGGGATACGTACGAGGAGGAGCGCGATGGGCGGTTCCACTTTCATGTGGAGATCGGCGGGCGGCTGACGGGGTTGGTGGTGCGGTATACGGGGTGGTTGGTGGTGGAGTGAGGGGCGTACGTCATCCTTGTCCTCGGAGCTTTCATCGACAATTGTTGAAAGGCACCTACTTCTCGTTCCCTCATTCCTGTGCCCGTCACAGGAATCCAGCCACCGCGCGTCGGCGCGGTGAACGATTCTTATCAGGCAAGGAGTCTTCCGCGCCCAGGGACCTGGGCGCACTGGATTCCTGTGACGAGCACAGGAATGAGGGAGGTTGGAGTAGCGTTCTCGCTGGAATTTTCGTTGGCGTGCCGCGATACCCCCTCTGCCCTGCCGGGCATCTCCCCCACAGGTGGGGAGATCACAAGTGGCTTGAACTTCGTGCCCGTCTACCGTTTCGCCGTGCTGTGACACCAGTTGTTTGGGGAAGCCGGTGCGCCCAGCCAATCTCCCCACCTGTGGGGGAGATGCCCGGCAGGGCAGAGGGGGCTGACGGCACTCCGCCCCCGCCGATCATTCCTCGGAGCCCTATCACCGATAATTGTTGAAGGCACCTACTTCTCCTTCCCTCACCAAGTCAGTTTATGCGTTGATCTTCCCTATTTCATTTTGGTGTCGCACGGCGTCTCTGACGCGGGCGTTTGCGATGGTGATGATCTTGCGCATGATGGCTGTGAGGGCGACGCGCTTGGG
>NZ_WIEU01000044.1:0-8680 GCF_012276115.1 Rhizobium leguminosarum bv. viciae
TTCACTATTTTGTATTGCTCGACGGATTGCCTCTGTCGTTGTGGCGCTCCCGTGTAGAACCTGGCCCATAGTGCCTCCCTCCATTCTAAGGAAAATAATGCACCATCAAATGCCGGGACTAAACACCCAGAGCGCCGTCCGTTCTTTCGGACGCACAAAGGACGCTCTAACTCCTTCAATCCTCTTGGAATGGCAGCGGCGAGGGGACTTCAGAAGCCCTTCCTGCTTTTCTTAGAAGGTCTTGTCGCTTCGACGGAAATAACGGACGAGCCCGAATCTTCCACATTTTTGCAGCCAACGCATCTGTCGGTCGTGCGCCACCTACGATTTTGCAGTCAAAAAACGTCGACATAGGCTTCTCAGGCAAGGTCAATTTTTAGATCGTTCCAATTTCTAAGATGAGATTCCAGCGCTCGGAGAACGCCAAGGTTTGCCAGAAATGAGCTTGGCTATAACAATTCACATAAATTTCTCTTGACATATTTGGAACGTTCCAAATATTTAATGATCATTCGACGTTGGCGTCGGGAGGGGAAATGACCAAGGCGCGGGTAACCGTCATCGACATCGCGAAGGCCGCCGGCGTCTCGAAATCGACGGTTTCGCTGGTGCTTCAGGGCTCCTCCCTGGTGAATGAGGGGACACGTTCCAAGGTCAATGCCGTGATGCGCGAGCTGGGTTATGTCTACAATCGCGGCGCCGCCAATCTTCGGCAGGCCAGTGCCAAGTCGAGGATCATCGGGGTCGTCGTCAACGACTTGACGAACAGCTTCTTCGCGGAGCTGGCAGTCGGCGTCGATATGGTCGTTCAGTCGGCCGGGTTCGTGCAATTCCTGTCGAACACCAGCGAGAGCATCGACAGGCAGCGCGAGGTTGTCGCATCGATGCGGGAACATGGCATTTCGGGGCTCATCGTGTCGCCGGCGCGCGCCACCGATGCCGCAGACTTCAAGCCGCTTGTCGCCGCGGGAATTCCGGTGGTGGTCGTCGTCAGAAACCTGCCTGGCGCCAAAGTTTCGTCCGTCGTCTCCGACAACCGGGCTGGCATGATGTCCGCGGTCATGCACCTGGCGGAGCTCGGTCACAAGCGCATCGCTTTTCTCGGCGGCTTTCCAGACACCGCCGTCTTCGACGACCGCCTTGCCGGTTACCGAAGCGGCATGGAGGCAGCCGGGCTCGACTATCACCAAGACCTTGTCATCTCGTCCGCGCCTTCGCGAGCCGGCGGGGGAGAGGCGATCGGAAAAGCACTCGTTCTTGCCGACAAACCCACGGCAGCCGTCTGCTTCAACGATGCCGTCGCCTTCGGTGTTTGCGACGGATTGCGTGCCCGCCGTCTGGAGCCCGGCTCCGACTTCGCGGTCGTGGGTTTCGACGACGTCATCGAGGCTCAGGCAGCGGTTCCCGCGCTCACGACGGTTTCGGTCGATCCGCAGGGCATTGGACGCCGCGGCGCGCAGCTGCTTCTGAAGCAGATCAATGCGGGCAAGGCCGAGGCGGAGACGGTGACAACAGCGGTTCGGCTGGTCGTTCGCGAGAGCTGCGGAGCCCGCAAGAGCGTAAAAATCGAAACAGGACTCTGAGTAACGCCGATGAAGAAGCATCTCACCCCAACCGAAGCAGCCGGGCTCATCCCGGATGGCGCTGTTGTAACGGTGTCTTCCTCGAGCGGTCTTGGTTGCCCGGACCTCATGCTGAAGGCGATTGGCGAGCGTTTCGATGCGACCGGCCATCCCCGTGATATCACGACCCTTCATCCTATCGCCGCCGGCGACATGAGCGGCATCAAGGGCGTCGACCATATCGCCAAGAAGGGGCTGCTCAAGCGCATCATCGGTGGTTCCTATCCGTCCGGTCCGTCATCGTCAGAGCCGCCGCTGATCTGGCAAATGATCACCAACAACGAAATCCCAGCCTACAACATTCCCTCGGGTATCCTCTTCGATATTCATCGCGAGGCCGCCGCCAAGCGGCCAGGCGTCCTGACCAAGATCGGCATCGACACATTCGTCGATCCCAAACGACAGGGTTGCGCGATGAACGGCCTGGCGTCGGAACATCCGGTGGTCAAGCGCGTGAGCTTCGAGGGCGACGACTGGCTGTTCTTTCCCTCGATCGTCCCTGAGGTCGCCATCATCCGCGCCACCACCGCCGACGAGCGCGGCAACCTGACATACGAACATGAAGGCGCCTATCTCGGCGGCCTCGATCAGGCGCTGGCCGCGCGCAACAACGGCGGCATCGTCATCGCGCAGGTCAAGCAGATCACCAAGGAAGGCTCGCTGAAGCCCCATGACGTTCGGGTGCCTGGAATGCTGGTCGATTATGTGATCGTCGATCCGGAACAGAAGCAGACGACGCAGACGCAATATGATCCGGCGATTTCCGGGGAGATCTTCCGCCCGCTCGATAGTTTCAGCGTTCCGGAGTTCAATGTTCAGAAGGTCATCGCGCGTCGTGTTGCGCAGGAACTGCAAGCGGGAAGCTGCGTTAATCTCGGCTTCGGCATATCGGCCAACGTGCCGCGAATTCTGCTGGAGGAGGGGCTTCACGGCGCGGTCACCTGGGTCATCGAGCAAGGCGCGGTCGGTGGCGTGCCGCTGCTCGATTTCGCCTTTGGCTGCGCCTCCAACGCCGACGCCTACATGCCATCTCCCTATCAGTTCACCTATTTCCAGGGCGCAGGCTTCGATGCCTCGCTGCTGTCTTTCCTCGAGATCGGCAAAGACGGTTCGGTCAACGTCTCCAAGCTCTCCTTCCGGCCGCATGTGACGGCTGGCGCCGGAGGCTTCGTCGACATCACTGCGCGCGCGAAGAAGATCGTCTTCTCAGGCATGTTCAATGCCGGAGCGAAGCTTTCGATCGCCGATGGAGCTCTTCTCATCGAGAGGGAAGGCAAGCTGAAGAAGCTCGTGAACGAGGTCGAACATGTCACCTTCAGCGGCAGGCGCGCGATCGAGCAGGGGCAGGAGATCACCTATGTCACCGAGCGGTGCGTGATGAAGCTGACGCCCGACGGCGTCGTCCTCACCGAGATTGCGCCCGGCGTCGATCTCCAATCCCACATCCTCGATCAGTCGGAGTTTCCGCTGATCGTGGCGCCCGACCTGAAAGTCATGGACGCGGCACTCTTCGCGGAGGCAAACATCGGCCTGTCCCTTCCAGAAAAGAGGGCACGGACGCTGGAGGGCAGCTTCCATGGCTAGCGGAACAATCAGAATTGACGTCGATGGACATGTTGCGACGCTGACGATTTCTCGTCCGGAGAAGCTGAACGCGCTCGATCTCGACATGCTGAAAGCGCTGGCAGACGCGGCCGACGAGGTGGAGGCGAACGCCAATGTGCGCGCTGCCATTCTCACGGGCGAAGGAAAGGGCTTTTCCGCCGGCGGCGATATCAAGGCCTGGGGCGGAATGCTGCCTCAGGAGTTCGGTCATCTCTGGGTTCGGCATGGCCACCGTATCTTCGAGAGACTGGCGACGCTCCGGATGCCGCTGATCGCGGCTCTGAATGGCCATGCCCTCGGGGGAGGGCTTGAACTTGCAGGAGTCGCTGACATTCGCCTTGCCGAGGAACAGATCAAGATCGGTCTCCCGGAAACCGGCCTTGGCATGGTGCCGGGCTGGTCCGGGAGCCAGCGTCTTGTGCGCCGGTTCGGGGCGCAGGCCGTCCGGCGCATGGCCTTGGGCGGCGAGATATTCACCGCCGAGGAGGCCCGCCTGCTCGGGATCGTAGACGCGGTCGTCCCCACTGGAAACGCACTCAATGCTGCCAGGGAATATGCTGGGCGTATTGCCGCAAGGGGGCCGGCTGCGACCGAGATCGCGAAGTTGATGATCGCATCGGCAAACGGCGAAGACAATGGAACCGCGGTCGAAGCCCTGGGTTCGATCCTCGCTGCGAAGACCGGCGATCTGAAGGAGGGCGTCGCATCATTCAGCGAGAAGCGCCCGGCAACGTTCAAGGGAGAATGGTAATGACGGTCCTCGTCAACCCCACCGCGCTGAGCGACCACAAAGCGCGTGATTTCAAGATGCTCATCGATGGCAAATGGGAGGCTGGCAGCTCCGATCCGATCGAGCGTGTCGCACCGAGCCATGGGGTCGTGGTCAGCCGCTTTCCGACCGGCAGCAAGAGGGACGCCGAGCGTGCGATCGCTTCGGCACGCAAGGCGTTCGACCTCGGGCTGTGGCCCCGAATGACGGCTTCCGAACGTTCCGCCATCCTGCTCAAGGCGGCCGATCTGATCGCGGCGCGTGCAGAGGAGCTGGCATTTCTCGATGCTATCGAGGCAGGAAAACCGATCACGCAGGTACGGGGAGAAATTGCGGGCTCCGTTGACATATGGCGCTACGCGGCGGCTCTTGCCCGCGACCTCCATGGTGAAAGCTACAACACCCTCGGCGATGGCACCCTGGGTGTCGTCTTGCGCGAAGCGATCGGGGTGGTGTCGATCATCACACCCTGGAACTTTCCGTTCCTGATCGTCGGCCAGAAGCTGCCATTCGCCTTGGCCGCTGGCTGCACGACCGTCGTCAAGCCCTCGGAGCTGACCTCAGGATCGACGCTGGTGCTGGGAGAGATCCTGCAGGAAGCAGGCATGCCGGATGGCGTCGTCAACATTGTCACCGGTACGGGACCAGAGGTCGGCGCGGTCATGACGTCCCATCCTGACGTCGACATGGTGTCCTTCACCGGCTCGACCGGCGTCGGAAAGCTGACGATGTCGAATGCCGCACAGACGCTGAAGAAGGTCTCGCTGGAACTGGGCGGGAAAAACCCGCAGATCGTGTTTCCGGATGCCGATCTCGATGGCTTCATCGATGCCGCGGTCTTCGGCGCATACTTCAATGCCGGCGAGTGCTGCAATGCCGGCTCGCGGCTGATCCTTCACAAATCAATCGCTTCCGATGTCGTCAAGCGGATCGCCGAATTGTCGAAAGCAGTGAAGGTCGGCGACCCGCTCGATCCTTCGACGCAGGTCGGCGCCATCATCACGCCTGAGCACCTGGAGAAGATATCAGGATACGTTGCCGGCGCGAGGAGCAGCGGTGCCCGGGTCTCACATGGCGGCGAGACGCTCGATCTCGGCATGGGGCAGTTCATGTCGCCGACGATCCTCGAAGAGGTCACCCACGATATGGCCGTGGCGCGTGAGGAAGTCTTTGGTCCGGTGCTTTCGGTGCTGACATTCGAGACATCAGCCGAAGCGATCAGGATTGCGAATTCCATCGACTACGGCCTGTCGGCCGGTGTCTGGAGCCGCGATTTCGACACGTGTCTGACGATCGGCCGGTCGGTGCGGGCGGGGACGGTCTGGATGAACACCTTTATGGATGGTGCTTCGGAACTTCCCTTCGGCGGTTACAAGCAAAGCGGCCTCGGCCGTGAGCTCGGCCGCCATGCGGTCGAAGACTACACCGAGACCAAGACGCTCAACATGCATATCGGCAAACGCACCAGCTGGTGGATGCCGCAGACGGAAAAGCTGGCTTAGCCGGCGCCCGAACTACGCTCGAGGAGGGCGGGTGATTGGTGCGGGAATAGGTCCCGCATCTTCCAAGATGGAACTGGGAGGTTCTTCGATGAATAGGTTTCTGACTACGACTGCAATGATCGCATTGGCTCTGGCCAGCGTCAGCGTGTCCGCCCAAGCCGCTGACGTCAAGGAAGTGCAGATGCTGCACTGGTGGACGTCAGGCGGGGAGGCAGCGGCTTTGAACGTTCTGAAGGAGGATCTTTCGAAGGAAGGTTTTGCCTGGAAGGACGTGCCGGTTGCCGGCGGTGGCGGCGATGCGGCAATGACGGCGCTGAAGGCGATGGTGGCGGCCGGCACCTATCCGACGGCCTCGCAGATGCTCGGTTATACCGTGCTCGATTATGCCGAGGCCGGCGTCATGGGCGATCTGACCGAGACGGCGAAGAAGGAAGGCTGGGACAAGTCGGTTCCGGCAGCCCTGCAGAAGTTCTCGGTCTATGACGGCAAGTGGGTCGCAGCCCCGGTCAACGTCCACTCGGTCAACTGGCTGTGGATCAACAAGGCGGTGATGGACAAGATCGGCGGCACTGAGCCGAAGACCTTCGACGATCTGATCGCGCTGCTCGACAAGGCCAAGGCTGCCGGCGTCATCCCGCTGGCGCTTGGCGGCCAGAATTGGCAGGAAGCGACGATGTTCGATTCCATCGTGCTGTCGACCGGCGGGCCGGAGTTCTACAAGAAGGCCTTCAACGACCTCGACGAGGAATCGCTGAAGTCCGACACGATGAAGAAGTCCTTCGACAATCTGGCAACGATCATCAAATATGTCGACCCGAACTTCTCGGGCCGCGACTGGAATCTGGCGACCGCCATGGTCATCAAGGGTGATGCGCTGGTGCAGGTGATGGGCGACTGGGCCAAGGGCGAATTCGTCGCCGCCAAGAAGACGCCGGATACCGACTTCCTGTGCTACCGCTTCCCCGGCACCGACGGCAGCGTGGTCTACAACTCCGACATGTTCGGCATGTTCAACGTTCCTGATGACCGCAAGGCGGCCCAGGTGGCGCTGGCAACCGCGACGCTGTCGAAGAGCTTCCAGTCGGCCTTCAACGTCGTCAAGGGTTCGGTGCCGGCCCGTACCGACGTTCCCGATACCGACTTCGACGCCTGCGGCAAGAAGGGCATCGCCGACCTGAAGGCAGCGAACGAAGGCGGCACGCTGTTCGGCTCGCTGGCGCAAGGCTACGGCGCGCCTCCGGCGATTGCCAATGCCTATAAGGACGTCGTCTCGAAGTTCGTCCATGGCCAGATCAAGACCTCCGACGAAGCCGTCAAGCAGCTCGTCCAGGCGATCGACGACGCCCGCTGAGACCACTGTCGATAACAAATGCTTCCCCGCCTGCTTGCGGGGAAGCTTCAGGCTTCGCGCCGATCATGCGCGGACAATCATGCCCAGACAATGATGCAGAGCCGATCATGCAGGACCGAATGCGGGAAGGAGATGACATTCCATGAGCACCGTTGCGACCACCGATCCGGTTTTGACGCCGCGGCAATCGACGGGGGTCTCGTTGAGGGGCCGGCTGCAGGATGCGCTGCCGAAGATCGTGCTGGCGCCGAGCTTCGTCATCACCATCATCTTCGTCTATGGCTTCATCGTCTGGACGGCCTATCTCTCCTTCACCAATTCCAAGACCTTTCCCTCCTATGCGCTGACCGGCGCACGCGCCTATCAGCGGCTGTGGCGCTGGACCTTCGAGAGCGATCCGCCGTCGTCCTGGTATACCTCGATCACCAACATGGCGATCTTCGGTTTCCTCTATGTCGGTATCTGCCTGGCGCTCGGCCTGTTCCTCGCTATCCTGCTCGACCAGAAGATCCGCGGCGAGAGTGTGTTGCGGCCGATCTTCCTCTATCCGATGGCGCTCTCCTTCATCGTCACAGGTGTTGCCTGGAAATGGTTCCTCGATCCCGGCCTCGGCCTGGAACAGACGCTGCACCACTTCGGCTGGACGAGCTTCCACTTCGACTGGATCAAGAACAAGGACTTCGTCATCTACACCGTCGTCATCGCCGGTGTCTGGCAGGCGTCCGGCTTCGTCATGGCGATGTTCCTGGCGGGCCTGCGCGGCATCGACGGCGAGATCATGAAGGCAGCCCAGATCGATGGCGCCTCGCCATTCCAGCTCTATCGGCGCATCGTCATTCCGCTCTTACGGCCGATCTTTCTCTCCGCCTTCATCGTGCTCGCCCATATGGCGATCAAGTCCTACGACCTGGTGGTGGCGCTGACCTCGGGCGGCCCCGGCGGCTCGGCCTGGCTGCCGTCCAACTTCATGTATGAATACACCTTCAAGCGCAACGAGATGGCCGTCGGCTCGGCCAGCGCCATCATCATGCTGATGACGATCTCGGCGATCATCGTTCCCTATCTCTATTCCGAACTGAAGGAGAAGGCGCGATGAGTGCGATCATCTCACCGACAGCCGACAGGGCGCAGAACAGCACAAACTCCCGCTGGATCGGCCGCACCGTCATCTACGGCCTGCTGCTGGTCTTCGCCGTCCTCTATCTGATGCCGCTCTTCGTCATGCTGACCACCTCGTTCAAGACCATGGACGAGATCCAGAACGGCAACATGCTGGCGCTGCCGCAATCGCCGACCTTCGACCCCTGGATCAAGGCCTGGGGCGAGACCTGCGTCGGGCTGACCTGCGCCGGCATCAAGGGCTACTTCTGGAACTCGATCAAGATGGTCGTGCCGGCTGTGGCGATCTCCACCATCATGGGGGCGCTGAACGGTTATGTGCTGACCAAGTGGCGCTTTCCCGGCCACACGCTGGTGTTCGGGCTGATGCTGTTTGCCTGCTTCATCCCGTTCCAGTCGGTGCTGTTGCCGATGGCGACGATCCTCGGCAGCCTCGGCCGCTTCGGCGTGGTGCTGCAGAATGCCACGGGCTGGAACTTCGGCTTCGGCAATCCGACGGCCAATCTGGTCTTCGTCCATGTCGTCTATGGCCTCGGCTTCACGACGCTGTTCTTCCGCAATTTCTACGAGGCCTTTCCGACCGAACTGGTCAGGGCCGCCCAGGTCGATGGCGCCAGCTTCTTCCAGATCTTCCGCCGCATCATGCTGCCGAACTCGCTGCCGATCATCGTCGTCACGGTGATCTACCAGTTCACCAATATCTGGAACGACT
>NZ_WIEU01000045.1:0-6853 GCF_012276115.1 Rhizobium leguminosarum bv. viciae
AAGTCGATCGCAATGTCTGGACTGCCAAGCAGATCGAAACCGCCGAAGCCCGCCTGGAGCGCATCGAGCGGGAAAGCCATCGGCCGGAATTGTTCAAGCAGCTCGTCGAACGTCTGTCGCGCTCCGGCGCCAAGACGTCGACGCTCGATTTCGAGAGCGAGGCCGGCTACCAGGCCCATGCCGACGATTTCGCCCGGCGTCGCGGGCTCGACACTCTTTCTCAAGCTGCCGCCGGCATGGAGGAGGAGGTTTCGCGGCGGTGGGCGTGGATTGCGGAAAAGAGGGAGCAGGTGGCTGAGCTCTGGGAGCGGGCCAGCATGGCGCTCGGTTTCGCAATCGAGCGGGAACGGCGTGTTTCCTACAATGAGGCGCGAATTGAAACGCAAACTGTCTCGGATGCCGACACTGGCCGTGCGCGGTATCTGATCGCACCCACCACGGAATTCGCCAGAAGCGCGGAGGAAGATGCGCGCCTGGCACAGCTTTCGTCGCCGGCCTGGAAGGAGCGGGAGGTCATCCTGCGGTCGCTATTGGAGAAGATCTATCGTGACCCGGATGCGGCGATTGTCGGCCTGAACGCCCTGGCGTCGGATTTGAAGATTGAACCGCGCAAGCTTGCCGAGGATCTTGCCGCAGCACCCGATCGGTTCGGCAGCCTGCGTGGTTCCGATCTGATCGTCGATGGTCGTGCGGCACGCTACGAGCGCAGCAACGCGACCGCGGCATTGCTGGAACTGATACCGTTGGCCCGCGCCCATGCCACCGAGTTCCGCCGGAATGCTGAGCGGTTTGGTTTCCGTGAGCAACAGCGCCGCGCGCACATGTCATTGCCGATCCCGGCGCTCTCGAAGGCGGCGATGGCACGTCTCGTCGAGATCGAGGCGGTGCGCAGGCAGGGTGGTGACGACGCCTACAAGACCGCCTTTGCGCTCGCCACAGAAGACCGCTCGCTCGTCCAGGAAGTCAAGGCCGTCAGCGAGGCGCTCACGGCCCGCTTCGGTTGGAGCGCCTTCACAGTAAAGGCCGATGCGGTTGCCGAACGCAACATGGTCGAGCGTATGCCGGAGGACCTCGCGAGCACCAGACGCGAGAAGTTGACCCGGCTGTTTGAAGCCGTGAAGCGTTTTGCCGACGAGCAGCATCTCGTCGAGCGGCGGGATCATTCGAAGATCATTGCTGGCGCCAGTGCCGATCCCGAGAAGGAGAATGTCCCAATGCTCGCCGCCGTCACCGACTTCAAGACGCCGGTCGACGAGGAGGCGCGATCCCGAGTTCTTTCCGCGCCCCTTTATCGCCAGCAGCGCGCCGCGCTGGCGACCGTGGCAAGCATGATCTGGCGCGATCCGGCCGGCGCTGTCGACAAGATCGAGGAGCTGCTTGCCAAAGGTTTTGCTGCTGATCGCATCGCGGCTGCCGTGACCAACGATCCGGCCGCCTATGGTGCGCTACGCGGCTCCGATCGCCTGATGGACCGGATGCTGGCTTCCGGCCGGGAGCGGAAAGAGGCGGTGCAGGCCATATCGGAAGCAGCCGCCCGCTTGCGCGCGCTCGGTTCGGCCTACGTCAATGTGCTCGATGGCGAACGCCGGGCAATTGCCGAGGAACGACGGCGCATGGCAGTCGCCATTCCCGGCCTGTCGAAGGCGGCGGAAGGGGCGCTCCTGCGCCTGACCGCCGGGGCGAAGAACAACGGTCGCAAGCTGAATGCATCGGCCGCTTCTCTTGATCCCAGCATTCGCCGGGAGTTTGTCGCAGTCAGCAGGGCGCTCGACGAGCGCTTCGGTCGTAGTGCCATCCTCCGAGATGAGAAGGATCTCATCAACCGCGTCCCACCGGTGCAGCGCCGCGCCTTCGAGGCGATGCAGGAAAGGTTGAAGGTCCTGCAGACGACCGTCCGCATGGAGAGCAGCGACAAGATCGTCTCGGAACGGCGCCAGCGGGCTGTCGGCCGTGGGCGCGGCATCGATATGAATGGCCTTTAAACAAAACGAGAGAGGCCATTTCTGTTGATCTGAATCCACAAAATGGATCAGTTCTGGCTGGAGTGTTCCGGTTGCAACATCCTGGCTGGGAAACGAACGGAAGGCAAAGAAGGTATCGCAGCTGAGACGAGCGGAATGCGTTTTTCCCGACGCGTGGGCGATAAGGGGCGTGCCGGCGAAAATGCCAAACGACTAATTCCGATTAGAGCCGGATGCCGCTGCTGGAAACGAAGAAGATCGTCGCGGACAAAAATACGGTTCCTGTCGATTAGATGGAACCCGTGCCATCTCGGACCGTTCTCCATGTTAACGGGAGAATATGCATGTCGAAAACCCTGCTCTACGGTGCGACCAAAATCGACGAGACCAACAGCGCTTATGCGCCGGTCGAAAGCCTCGCCCGGTTTCAGTGGAAGAACCGCGTCTTTATCCTATTCGCCGACAGGGATAATTCCCGCGCCGCCCGGCAGGAAAATCAGCTGCTGGCCAATCGCTCGGCCCTCGATGAGCGCGACCTGGTGGTGCTGAAGATTTCTGGCGCCGGCGTCCGTCCGCTCTTCGGTGCGGCCGACGGCCTCGACGGCGAAGCGATCCGCCGCGATCTCGAGGCGCCGGAGGTCGGCGAATTCGCCGCTTTCCTTCTCGGCAAGGACGGCACCGTGAAGCTCAAGGCCAGCGAGCCGATTACCGATGGCGAGCTCTTCGCCATCATCGACAGCATGCCGATGCGCGCTGCCGAATCGCTGAAGCCGGACAAGTTGTCCTGATATCGCTGAGAATCAAGATCACGAAGCAGACCAAGATCATGAAAGGGAGGCGGTCATGTCCGTGCCCAACGAACCCATTCCAGACCAGCCGCCGATGCCCGGGCCTGGCTGGAAGCCAGAGCCTCCGATCAAGGAACCGGAGCCTGACCGGCTGCCCGACGAAGCGCCGGTTCCCAATCCCGACGAGAACGACGAACCGGCAAAACACACTTTCGAGCCTTAGAGAAAGATGTGCCGTTCGGCGCTGACGAGTTCCTGAAGAAAATCGGCGACGCTCCTGACGCGTAGCAGGTCGCGCGCGGTTTCGTGATAGGTCGTCCAGTAGGCGCGCCGGATCGAAACCTCCGGCAGAATGCGCTGGAGTTCCGGATATTGCCGGGCGATATAGTCATGCAGGATGCCGATGCCGGCGCCTGTTCGCACCGCCTCCGTCTGTCCGATCGCCGTCGAAATCTCGAAGCCTGCATCCCAACTCCGCATGACTGCGCCGGAAAAATTCAGGGACGCGGTGAAGATCAGGTCTTCGACATAGCCGATGCGGCGATGCGCCTTGAGCGCGTCGATATCGGCAGGTGCTCCCTGTGACGCCAGATAATTTCGCGAGGCATAAAGGCCGAGCGTGTAATCCGTCAGCTTCGAGGAAACGAGCCGCCCTTGGTCCGGTCGCTCGAGCGTGATGGCGATATCGGCCTCGCGTTGCGAGAGCGAGAAAGAGCGCGGAACCGGTACGAGCTGGATCTTCAGTTCCGGATGGCGCTCGATCAACCTGCCCATGCGCGGCGCAAGGAAAGAAACACCGAAGCCGTCGGGCGCGCCGACGCGCACAGTCCCGGCAATTGCCGTATCTGTGTGACCGAGGCTGGCCTGTGCTGCGAGCATTTCCGTTTCCATCCGCTCTGCGGATGCCAGGAACACTTCGCCTTCGGCCGTCAGCTCGCAACCATTCGTCCGACGGATGAAAAGCCGCGTCTTCAGCGCCTCTTCGAGCGAAGTCAGTCGACGTGAGAGCGTGGCGTGATTGAGCCCCAGCCGCTTCGAGGCGGCAAGGATCTGCCCGGTGCGGGCGACGGCGAGGAAAATACGAACATCGTCCCAGTTCATGGCTTGGCACGCATTGCGATCGGATCGACCTCGATAAGCGCCAGCGATGTCACCATGTGCGCCGTCTGGTTCTTGTACTTAAGGAAATGCGGTGTCCGCAGATGGGCCTCGTATGCTTCCTGGTCGGCGTAGACTTCAAGGATACGGATCCGATTTGGGTTGTCCCTAATGGAAACAGCGCTCAGGGAAAGCACGCCGTCTTCCAGCGCGACGGATGCTTCGATTTCTTCCGTGAGCAATGCGCGATAGGTTTCAAGCGTGTCCGGATCGATCTCCAGCTCCGCCATTCTGACGACGGGTTTCCGGCTCATCGGTTTGACCTCCCCCAGGGTTTGACTTGTCGGCGTTTGACTTGTTGGCGTGCCGTACCAAGTTTGAAAGCAGCCGCAGCGCCTGATGCAACGATAGAGCTATAATTTACGCACAACGGTTGCTTATATCAGCGCATTGATTTGTGCAAATTGAAGTGCGATTGTCGGCCATCCAAAAACAGGAGGAACACCCATGCGTGAGATCGGTCATTTCATCGGCGGCAAACAGGTTGCCGGCACCAGCGGCCGCGTAAGCAACGTCTACAATCCGGCAACCGGCGAAGTTCAGGCGACGGTCGCGCTCGCAAGCGTCGAGGAACTGCGCGCCGCTGTCGAAAACGCCAAGGCTGCGCAGCCGAAGTGGGCCGCCACCAATCCGCAGCGCCGCGCCCGGGTCTTCTTCAAATTCGTCGAACTCCTGAACAAGCACATGGACGAGCTTGCCGAAATCCTCTCCAAGGAGCACGGCAAGACGATCGAGGATGCCAAGGGCGACGTTATCCGCGGCCTCGAAGTCTGCGAATTCGTCTGCGGCATTCCCCATCTCGCCAAGGGCGAGTTCACCGAAGGCGCCGGGCCGGCGATCGACATGTATTCGATCCGCCAGCCGGTCGGCATCGGCGCCGGCATCACCCCCTTCAATTTCCCGGGCATGATCCCGATGTGGATGTTTGCGCCGGCGATCGCCTGCGGCAACGCCTTTATCCTGAAGCCCTCCGAGCGCGATCCTTCCCTGCCGATCCGCCTCGCCGAACTGATGATCGAGGCCGGTCTGCCTGCCGGCATCCTCAACGTCGTCAATGGTGACAAGGGTGCGGTCGACGCGATCCTTACCGATCCCGATATCGGCGCCGTCTCCTTCGTCGGCTCGACGCCGATTGCCCGCTACGTCTATGGCACGGCGGCGATGAACGGCAAACGCGCCCAGTGCTTCGGCGGCGCCAAGAACCACATGATCATCATGCCCGATGCGGACCTGGATCAGGCCGTCAACGCGCTGATGGGCGCAGGCTACGGTTCGGCCGGCGAGCGCTGCATGGCGATCTCTGTTGCCGTTCCGGTCGGCGAGGAGACCGCCAACCGCCTCGTCGAGAAGCTGACGCCGAAGATCGAATCCCTGCGCATCGGCCCCTATACCGACGACAAGGCCGACATGGGCCCGCTCGTCACCAAGGAAGCCTATACCCGTGTTCGCGGCTTGATCGACCGCGGCATCGAGGAAGGCGCCAAGCTCGTCGTCGACGGCCGCGATTTCAAACTCCAGGGCTATGAGGACGGCTATTTCGTCGGCGGCTGCCTGTTCGATCACGTCACGCCGGAGATGGATATCTACAAGACCGAGATCTTCGGGCCTGTTCTCTCCGTCGTTCGTGCCCAGAACTATGAGGAGGCGCTGTCTCTGCCGATGAAGCACGAATATGGCAACGGCGTTGCGATCTACACCCGCGACGGCGATGCCGCCCGCGATTTCGCCTCGCGCATCAATATCGGCATGATCGGCATCAACGTTCCGATCCCGGTTCCACTCGCCTACCACTCCTTCGGCGGCTGGAAGGCATCGAGCTTCGGTGACCTCAATCAGCACGGCACGGATTCGATCAAGTTCTGGACGAAGACCAAGACCGTCACCGCCCGCTGGCCCTCCGGCATCAAGAGCGGCGCCGAATTCGTCATGCCGACGATGAAGTAATCTTCACGACAGTCCAATCTGCTATCTGTAATTCGGGGGCCTTTTGGCTCCCGAATTTTTCCTCGTGATGGTGATTGCCGGCGATATCGGCCCGGCGTCGAGGATGTCCGGAGACAAGGTCTGCTCACCATCTGCTTTTCCCCAGTGCCGAGGTCAAACTGGTGCGCAAAGGCACGCCCGAGTGCAAGCAGGCGATCCTCGATTACGTCGACATCCCGAGGCGGGATTGACGTCGCGGCAAATGGCCTCATAAGCTGAATGCGAATTTCATATTTTGGAATTGTTCAAAACTAGCAAACCGCCTATATAGGTCTGAACAGACGAGTCAGGAGAATGGCATGCGGTTGACGAAGCAGACCAACTATGCGGTTCGCATGTTGATGTATTGTGCTGCCAACGACGGGCACTTGAGCCGGATTCCGGAAATCGCCAAGGCCTATGGCGTTTCCGAGCTCTTTCTTTTCAAGATCCTCCAGCCGCTCAACAAGGCGGGCCTGGTCGAAACGGTGCGAGGTCGCAATGGCGGCGTGCGCTTGGGCAAACCGGCCGCCGACATTAGTCTTTTCGACGTCGTTCGGGTGACGGAAGACAACTTCGCCATGGCCGAATGCTTCGAGGATGACGGTGAGGTCGAATGCCCGCTGGTCGACAGCTGCGGTTTGAATTCGGCGCTGCGCAAGGCGCTCAACGCCTTCTTCGCCGTGCTTTCGGAATACTCCATTGACGACCTCGTCAAGGCGCGTCCGCAGATCAACTTCCTTCTCGGAATTACCGGCGAGCCGGCCTATCGCAAACCCGCGATCGTTGCCCCCGCCGCCTGATCAAAAGACCGGGATGAACTTCTGAACCGCGGTTGCCCCCAGCAACCGCGGTTTTTGTTTGTGCGCCAGGCATGGCGCGTGGTGTGAGAACACCGTTTGGCCGGGGTGGTATCCGGCCGATGACTTGGAGGTGAGAGTCCTCTGCGGGCCCTGGTGATGGGAACCGCTAGCCGAACAGCAA
>NZ_WIEU01000046.1:2500-5943 GCF_012276115.1 Rhizobium leguminosarum bv. viciae
GCATCGGCTTATGGCTGATGCGTGTTCTGCATACATTGTGAAGAGAAGATTGATCTGGAGGCTTCCAGGTGTTTTGGGTTCTGCCCAAGGCGTCCGAGCCCAGTTCTGATGATCCCATGGATGGCCTAGCCGGCCGGATATGGGTGAAGGACTGGAGGGTGGAAGGAAGCTTGTCACTCTGGATCGTCAGCGTAAACCGCATAGCGGTTTATCGCGTGTTGTTCGTAGCCTTCGGGCTTCGTCTGACGGACGATCGGATTACCGTTGCCTGACCGCGCGGTATCGGATCATATCTCGAGAAGCTGGTCTTAAGACAGGCTGCAAGCGAGCTGCTCGGCGTAGCTCCAATAAAGCAGACCTGTCGAACACGTTAATGGCATTGTTAGAAAGCGTGATTGTAAAAGGTAATCACGCATGTTTGGCCCGACCGGTTCGGCAATCGCAAGGTTGTCGGTATGGTCGGATTTGGCACCCCGCGAGGCGCAAGCGAAGCGGACAAGGTCTGCCAAATCAAACAAAAGACGATGAGCATTGGCAATGAGAACGATTAAGTGTCGTAAGGGCATTTGGTGGATGCCTTGGCATGCACAGGCGATGAAGGACGTGATACGCTGCGAAAAGCCGTGGGGAGCTGCGAATGAGCTTTGATCCATGGATCTCCGAATGGGGCAACCCACCTTAAATGCTTGGGAATCTGGCGCCGCAGGCGCCGCGAATAGCGAATAGTGAGTAGCGAATAGTTTTTAAATTCTATTCGCTATTCGCTAACAACTATTCGCTGCGTCGCAAGGCGACGCCAGGTTCCAAGCATTGTGATAAGGTATCTGCACCTGAATACATAGGGTGTAAGAAGCGAACGCAGGGAACTGAAACATCTAAGTACCTGCAGGAAAGGACATCAACCGAGACTCCGCAAGTAGTGGCGAGCGAACGCGGACCAGGCCAGTGGCAATTGTGATTAAAGTGGAACGCTCTGGAAAGTGCGGCCGTAGTGGGTGACAGCCCCGTACGCGTAGATATCATGATTGTCCTAGAGTAGGGCGGGACACGAGAAATCCTGTCTGAACATGGGGAGACCACTCTCCAAGCCTAAGTACTCGTGCATGACCGATAGCGAACAAGTACCGTGAGGGAAAGGTGAAAAGCACCCCGACAAGGGGAGTGAAATAGAACCTGAAACCGGATGCCTACAAACAGTCGGAGCCCGCAAGGGTGACGGCGTACCTTTTGTATAATGGGTCAACGACTTAGTGTAACAAGCAAGCTTAAGCCGGTAGGTGTAGGCGAAGCGAAAGCGAGTCTGAATAGGGCGATATAGTTTGTTGCATTAGACCCGAAACCGAGTGATCTAGCCATGAGCAGGTTGAAGGTTGGGTAACACCAACTGGAGGACCGAACCCGCATCTGTTGCAATAGATTGGGATGACTTGTGGCTAGGGGTGAAAGGCCAATCAAACTCGGAAATAGCTGGTTCTCCGCGAAATCTATTTAGGTAGAGCGTCGAGCGAATACCCCCGGGGGTAGAGCACTGGATGGGCTATGGGGACTCACCGTCTTACTGATCCTAACCAAACTCCGAATACCGGGGAGTACTACTCGGCAGACACACGGCGGGTGCTAACGTCCGTCGTGAAAAGGGCAACAACCCTAACCTCCAGCTAAGGTCCCCAAGTCATGGCTAAGTGGGAAAGGATGTGAGGATCCCAAAACAACCAGGATGTTGGCTTAGAAGCAGCCATCATTTAAAGAAAGCGTAACAGCTCACTGGTCTAAATAAGGGTCTTTGCGCCGAAAATGTAACGGGGCTGAAGCCATGCACCGAAGCTGAGGATGTGTAGCAATACACGTGGTAGCGGAGCGTTCCGTAAGCTGATGAAGGGAGACCTGTGAGGGCTCCTGGAGGTATCGGAAGTGCGAATGTTGACATGAGTAACGATAAAGAGGGTGAGAGACCCTCTCGCCGAAAGACCAAGGGTTCCTGCTTAAAGTTAATCTGAGCAGGGTTAGCCGGCCCCTAAGGCGAGGCAGAAATGCGTAGTCGATGGGAACCACGTTAATATTCGTGGGCCTGGTGGTAGTGACGGATTGCACAAGTTGTTCATTCTTATTGGATTGGATGGGCAGCGGAGCGGTTCCAGGAAATAGCTCCACCGTATAGACCGTACCCGAAACCGACACAGGTGGTCAGGTAGAGTATACCAAGGCGCTTGAGAGAACTATGTTGAAGGAACTCGGCAAATTGCACGCGTAACTTCGGAAGAAGCGTGACCCCATTTTACGCAAGTATGATGGGGTGGCACAGACCAGGGGGTAGCGACTGTTTATCAAAAACACAGGGCTCTGCGAAGTCGCAAGACGACGTATAGGGTCTGACGCCTGCCCGGTGCTGGAAGGTTAAGAGGAGAGGTGCAAGCTTTGAATCGAAGCCCCAGTAAACGGCGGCCGTAACTATAACGGTCCTAAGGTAGCGAAATTCCTTGTCGGGTAAGTTCCGACCTGCACGAATGGCGTAACGACTTCCCCGCTGTCTCCAACATAGACTCAGTGAAATTGAATTCCCCGTGAAGATGCGGGGTTCCTGCGGTCAGACGGAAAGACCCCGTGCACCTTTACTATAGCTTTACACTGGCATTCGTGTCGGCATGTGTAGGATAGGTGGTAGGCTTTGAAGCGGGGACGCCAGTTTCCGTGGAGCCATCCTTGAAATACCACCCTTATCGTCATGGATGTCTAACCGCGGCCCGTCATCCGGGTCCGGGACAGTGTATGGTGGGTAGTTTGACTGGGGCGGTCGCCTCCGAAAGAGTAACGGAGGCGCGCGATGGTGGGCTCAGACCGGTCGGAAATCGGTCGTCGAGTGCAATGGCATAAGCCCGCCTGACTGCGAGACTGACAAGTCGAGCAGAGACGAAAGTCGGTCATAGTGATCCGGTGGTCCCGTGTGGAAGGGCCATCGCTCAACGGATAAAAGGTACGCCGGGGATAACAGGCTGATGACCCCCAAGAGTCCATATCGACGGGGTTGTTTGGCACCTCGATGTCGGCTCATCGCATCCTGGGGCTGGAGCAGGTCCCAAGGGTTTGGCTGTTCGCCAATTAAAGCGGTACGTGAGCTGGGTTCAGAACGTCGTGAGACAGTTCGGTCCCTATCTGCCGTGGGTGTAGGAATATTGACAGGATCTGTCCCTAGTACGAGAGGACCGGGATGGACATATCTCTGGTGGACCTGTTGTCCTGCCAAGGGCATAGCAGGGTAGCTACATATGGACGGGATAACCGCTGAAGGCATCTAAGCGGGAAACCCACCTGAAAACGAGTATTCCCTATCAGAGCCGTGGAAGACGACCACGTTGATAGGCCGGGTGTGGAAGTGCGGCAACGCATGAAGCTTACCGGTACTAATAGCTCGATCGGCTTGATCGTTCTCATTGACTATGCTCATC
>NZ_WIEU01000047.1:0-5914 GCF_012276115.1 Rhizobium leguminosarum bv. viciae
CTGGTGCGCGCTAACCTCATGCACCGCAAAAGGATCGACCGCCTGCTAAAACCAAGCCACAGTCCCCCCGGAAATCTCGGCCAAATGAGCCTCCAATGGTGACAAAATTTAAACCGGACAGCAGTGGCCCTGTGCCGAGGATCTGCCACATATTGATCGAAAGGCAGATGCTCGGGACAAGCCCGAGCATGACGAAAGAGGAGTTGGCCGGCTTTATCAGTAGCCCAAAGGTTCGCCCAGGCGGGCCTTTTTCTTTATCCGCCTATTGACCTCAGCTTAACTTGAGGAATTACAGATCTGCCTACAAACATCTGATGCAGGAGAGAATGGATGAGCGGAGCTTTCCTTCGAGTCGACAAGTTTATCGCGCCGGCGGCGGCGCGAGAAGAATTTCTCGTCAACGTGATGATGACCCACAAGCTGCTGGAGGCGCAGGACGGTTTCATCGATCACAGGGTGCTGGAGCAGGTCGCCGGTCCGGGCGAATTCAATTTCGTCACGATTGCCGAATGGGAAAATACCGAAGTCGTCGAGCGTGCACAGGCCGCCGTCGCAGCGGCCCACAAGGCCGCTAATTTCGATCCGCAGGAAATGTTTGCGCGTCTCGGCATTCGTGCCGACATTGCCAGCTACAAGCCTGTCGCAGCCTGACGGCGAAGGCGGCCGGCTCAGGCGTGGGCCAGTTCCGCCTCCCGGCGAAGGAGAAGGTAGAAGCGCGCGCAGAGCATGGCCGCAGCCGCTGCCAGACCGACGAGGAAGCCGAACCAGATGCCGATGCCGCCGAAGCCCAGCGGGAAGGCGAAGGCCCATGCAAGAAAGAAGCCGATCGGCCAGTAGGCGATCAACGCCATGATCATCGGCACGCGTGCGTCCTTGAGGCCGCGCAGCAATCCATTGGCAATCACCTGCAGCCCATCGACCAACTGGAAAAGCCCGGCAACGACGATCAGCGGTCCGGCATAGGCAAGCACCTCGGGCGCCTCGGGCGAGTTGACGTCGAGGAACCAGCTACCGAGGAATTGCGGCATGGTGGCAAAGAGCACCGAGCCCACCGCCGAAATGGCGCAGGCGAGAACGAGCACGGTGATCGAACCGCGCACCAGCCCTTGGTAATCGCCCTGCCCATGCGCGACGCCGACGCGCACCGTTGCCGCCTGGCTGAGGCCGAGTGGGATCATGAAGGCGATCGAGGCCCATTGCAGGGCTATGCCGTGGGCGGCGAGCTCGATGGTGCCGATATAGCCCATCAGCAGCGAGGCCACCGTGAACAGACTGACCTCGGCGAGGATGGTGACGCTGATCGGGAAACCGAGCCGGATGACCTCCAGCAGCGCGTGCCAGTCGGGTTTCCAGAATCGCACGAAGATCTCGTAGCGCCGCGTCTCTTCCCGCCGCTGCACGAAAGCCAGAATGAAGAGGAAGCCGGCTGTCTGCACGACGACCGAAACGATCGCCGCCCCTTCGAGCCCCATTGCCGGAAAGCCGAAATGGCCGAGCACGAGCATATAGGCGAAGATCGCATTCATCACCAGCGTGACGATGGTGACGTTGAGGATGACGCCTGCCTTGCCGATGGCACTGACAAGCGAGCGCATGACGTTGAAGAGCAGCGCCGGCAGTACGCCGAACTGACCGATCATGATATAGCCGTGGGCGAGCTTGGCCACCTCGGGCTTCTGCTGCGCAAAAAGCAGGATCTGTTCCGCATTGAAGAAGGCCGGCTGCATGATGACCCAGTATGCGATCACCACCCACAGGCCCATGCGCAGCGACCGGCGCACCGAGACGAGGTCGCCGCGGCCATAGGCCTGCGCTACCAGCGGAATGACGGCGATGGCAAAGCCCGAACCGAAGATGAGGATCGTGAAGAGGAACTGGGCCGATAGCACCATCGCCGCCAGCTGCTCGGCGCCGAGACGTCCGACGATCATCACATCGGTGGTGTGGATGCCGAGCTGAGCGAGCTGGGCGCCGATCAGCGGAATGCCGAGCGCCAGCGTGGCACGGAAATGTGCACCCCAACGATTATCGGTTGTCGGCGCAAGCCTGCGCGCGTCGATCGGCGTGTCCATGACACCAGTCCTGTGATTGAAATATGCGTCGCCGCAGCTTGCGGCGAAATATCATCCGGGCTTAGATCAAAGCCCTGCAAAGAACTACCCCAAATGAGGCAGATGATGAAAAATTCATCATCGCATCAGCGTTTCTGATCGATCAGCCCGTGGCTTCCAGCGCCTCGGCCGGCTCCCTCACCCGAACCCTTGTGAGGAATACCCCGGCGGCCAGAAGGATGAGCACGGCGGCCGTGAGATACGGCGCGCCGGCAAAAGTGACGGGCGCCTCAGGCCGGGTGAAATAGGAAAACATCTGCGTGAAGATCAGTGGCCCGACAATTGTGGTGATGCTGCTGAGGCTGGTCAGCGCGCCCTGCAGCTCGCCCTGCGCCGACGGCGGCACCTTGCCGGCAGCGATGCTGCGCAGCGGCGGGTCGGCGACGTTTTCGATGACCGTCGCGACGATGACGACGTAAACCACCCAGCCCTCCCAGGCGAAGGCATAGCCGGTCAGTCCTGCAGCTGAAAAGCAGAGGCCGAGAAGCGCGGTCTTCCATTCGCCGAGCACCGGCACGATCCGCGGCAGAACCAGTCCCATGACGAGCGCAGCACCGATGCCGTAAATGCCGAGCGACAGACCGATCTGTCCCTCGCTCCAGCCATAGCGATAGGTCGAGACGAACGCCCAGACCGAGGGATAGACGGCATGCGCCAGGAAGAACAGGAACATGACGAGGCTGACCCAGCCGATGCCGGGATAATGGCGCATCTGGCGCAACGCGCCGAGTGGATTGGCGCGTTTCCACTCGAACCGGCGGCGGTTCTTCGCCTCCAGCGTTTCCGGCAGCAGGAAGCAGGCGGCGATGAAATTGAGAAGCGACAGCGCAGCCGCGCCGAGGAAGGGCACACGCGGGCCGAATTCGCCGAGGACACCGCCAACGACGGGGCCGATGGTGAAGCCGACGCCGAAGGCGATGCCGATCAGCCCGAAATTCTTCGCGCGGTTCTCCTCCGTGCTGATATCGGCGATATAGGCCGAGCAGGTGGCGAAGCTGCCGCCGCTGATGCCGGCAAGCACGCGGCCGACGAACAGCATCCAGAAGCTGGTGGCGATGCCGCAGATGAAATTGTCGATCGCGAAGGTCAGCACCGATAGAAGAAGGATCGGCCGGCGGCCGAAACGGTCGGAGAGATTTCCGAGCAGCGGCGCGAACAGGAATTGCATGCCGGCATAGACGAGCATCAGCCAGCCGCCGTCGATCGCCGCATCGCTGACGCTGCCGCCGGTCAGCTGCTCCAGATAGGCGGGCAGCACCGGCATGATGATGGCGATGCCGATAATGTCGAGGAAGAGGATGATGAAGACCAGGAAAAGGCCGCGGCGAACGAATTTCGGGTCAAGCATGAGGCATCTCTACAGCGGTTGGTCCTGAAAAGACGATCTCGTCGCCGAGAAAGTGACATAGCTCAGAAAAGAACCCGAAACAATCCGTGAACATTTCAAAGTTTTTGATAATGCGCAACGGGAAATTTATGAGAGACCTCAACCAATGGGGGCGTTGCCGTTCCAGCTTCAGATAATCAAGAGCCGCCCAGCGGATCGTCAGGCAATGCGTTCTCTTGCAATCGCCGCGACGGCATCCAGATCACAAGAGAGACCGGTCATTGTGCATTCCCCCGCACAGCCTGTTTGATACTCTCCGATTATCGCCCGAATGCGAAAGCGGTAGAACGGCAGCATCGATGACGACGCCCGGCGCGGATGTGCGATCGCGCCGCGGCGCAGAAGAAGGAGAAGACAATGCAGACCTATCGTTTGGGAAAGACCGGACCCAATGTCTCGGCCATCGGCCTCGGCTGCATGGGCATGTCGGGCATGTACGGCCCGTCCGATCGCGCAGAAAGCATTGCGACGATCCATGCCGCCCTCGATGCCGGCATTAACCTGCTCGACACCGGCGATTTCTATGGCATGGGCCATAACGAAATGCTGATCGGCGAGGCATTGAAGGGCCGCAGGCGCGAAAACGCCGTCATCAGCGTCAAGTTCGGCGGATTGCGCGATCCCGTCGGCGGCTGGAACGGCATTGACGCCCGCCCGGTCGCCGTGAAGAACTTCCTCAGCTATACGCTGCAGCGCCTCGGCGTCGACTATATCGACATCTATCGTCCCGCCCGCCTCGATCCGAACGTGCCGATGGAAGACACGGTCGGCGCTATCGCCGACATGGTCAAGGCAGGTTATGTCAGGCATATCGGCCTGTCGGAAGTGAGCGCCGACACGATCCGCCGCGCCGCCGCTGTCGCCCCGATCGTCGACCTGCAGATCGAATATTCGCTGATCTCGCGCGGCATCGAGGAGAAGATCCTGCCGACGACACGCGAACTCGGCATCTCGATCACCGCCTACGGCGTGCTCTCGCGCGGCCTGATCAGCGGCCACTGGCAGAAGGGCCAGGGCGGAACGGCCGGCGATTTCCGCGCCTACAGCCCGCGCTTTCAGGAAGGCAATATCGAGCAGAACCTCGCGCTGGTGGAGAAGCTGCGCGAGATTGCCGAGGCAAAGAGCGTCTCTGTCGCCCAGATCGCCATCGCCTGGGTCGCCGCCAAGGGCAAGGACATCGTCCCGATCATCGGCGCCCGCCGCCGCGACCGGCTGACCGAGGCGCTCGGCTCACGCGCCGTCGACCTGTCACCAGAAGATTTCGAAGCTATCGAACGCGCCGTGCCGAAGGATGCGGCCGCGGGTGGGCGTTATCCCGAGCATATGCTGCAGCATATGGACAGCGAGAAGTAACTGTAGTGGCCACGGCTCATCTATGCCCCGTTGGAAATGACGAGAAAGGCGGCGCAACGAATCTCTTCTCCCCAGCGGGGAGAAGGTGCCGGCAGGCGGATGAGCATCTGTGTTTGGTGTCAAGGTGGATTTGGTGTCCAGATGCGGTTTTTGGTGATGAGGGTATTTGCCAGGACGATGAGCTTTCGCATGACGGCGACGAGGACGACCTTATTGGGTTTTCCGACTTTCTTCAGTCTTTCGGCGAAGCGCGCGAGGTCTGGGTTGTGACGGGAGGCGGACAGGGCGGCCATGTAGATGGCGTTCCTGGGTGCGGGGCGTCCGCCCCTGATGGCGCGATGTCCGGCCCGCTCGCCACTTTCGCAGGCGAGCGGCGCAAGGCCGGTCAGCATGGCGGCCTGCTTGCCGGAGCAGGCGCCAAGTTCGCAAAGGCCAGCGATCAGGCTTGCGGCGGTGACGGCTCCGATGCCGGGAATGGAGATGAGGATGTCGAGGCGGCGGCGCATCTCGGGATCGGCGCAGATGCTGCGCTGGATCTCGGCGTCCAGTCTTGCGATATGGGTGTCGAGCGCGGCAAGCCGGCGCGTCAGTTCCTTGCGCAGGAAGGCGGTCACGGCCGTCTTCATCCGGTTGGACAGGGCGGTGCGTTCGCCGTTGGCGGCAGATCGGGCATTGACCAGTTCCTGCAAGGCTTCCAGCGCTTGGTCCGGCGGTGGGGTCTGTACGGGCTTGAGGGCTTCTCCCATGATGGCCAAAAACCGCGCATCGAGCCGATCGGTCTTGGCGAGAAAGCCGCAGGCTTTGGCAAACAGCCGGGCGCGCAGCGGATCGACGACCGACACGTAAAAGCCATCGGCATGCAACGAGCGCTGGACGGCGCGATGCCACTTGCCGGTCGCTTCCATGACGATACGCAGCGCCGAGCGCGGCATCTGGCCAAGCGCATCGAGCTCCCGCTTGAGGCGGCGCAGGCCGGCCGTGTCGTTGGTCACCCGAAAACTGCGGCCGAGAGGATGCAGATGAATGTCCAGCCACTCTTTACAGACATCGATGCCGACATAAA
>NZ_WIEU01000048.1:0-4238 GCF_012276115.1 Rhizobium leguminosarum bv. viciae
GGTGAGGGGTAGCTTTCGGCTTTAGCTTTGACCGTTGGAGCAGCCAGTCATTCCGCCGCATCGAGGTGAGAGCGCTTGTCGCCGTCGGGCGGGGTCGTTCATGAAATCCCTGTTACGTCCCGGCTTGCGGCCCCCGTGGCGTGTAACCGTTCTTCTCGCTGTTGGTCTTCACCTTCGGCGGCAATCGCTGATCCTGCTGTTCACGTCGGAAAGCCGCTTGTTCTCGGTAATCGCCGCATGCGTTCACCCGCTGGTCCTTGTCGAACACCCGATACGGCAGCGAATGGCCTTTCCAGCGCACGTCCAGCCGGCCATCGGCAAAGGCATAGGTCTCGACATAACGGCCGACCAGCCCACGCGTGATATCGGTCTCTTCCAGCATGATCCGCTGACGCTGGAACGAGAACGTCAATTGCGCCCCGACATACACCGCTGCTCACACTTGCACAGAATGCCCTTGAGCCGGTCCAACGACAGGTTCACCGGCCGATGCAGATCGTCAGATCGGGCAGGTGTGGCTGCCTCGGAAGCGGCGGACGTCGTGATCCTGGTGGACAGGCTCGATCGCCTCGTCAGCGCCATCCGCAACGCGCAAATGTTTGCGGCTGCCTTCGGCGACCTGACACCGGTTCAGGGTGCACTGCTGCAAAAAGGGATCGAAATCGGTCGATCGCTGTGCATCTCATCGATCCGTTTGAGGGACATCAAAGTACTCCGGGCTCGACCCGACTAGAATATCCGTAAGGTTTGAATTCCGAGGATGGCGGCCATGGGTCGGATCGGGTGGGTGTTATCAGCGGTCTCTATCGCTGTCGTGGTCACAGGCGGGCTGGTTTTCCTGTCCTACAGCAATGACATCGACCGCGCGCGTTCCGCGGTCGCCAGTGGCGCGCGAGTTGCGAATACGGCCGCAGGTCTGATCGAATATGCCGAGCGAGGAGAAGGCACGCCGCTCCTGTCCATCCACGGTGCAGGTGGCGGGTGGGATCAGGGGCTGACCAACGTTGCCGATCTTGTCGGAAACGACTTTCGCGTCATCGCTCCGTCGCGCTTCGGGTATCTGGAGACACCGATTCCGTCTGATGCTTCACCCGCCGCCCAAGCCGATGCGCATATGGCGCTTCTCTCTTGGCTCAAAGTCGAAAGGGCCGTCGTCGTCGGTGTCTCGGCTGGGGCGCGCTCGGCAGTCGAGCAGGCGCTTCGCTATCCGGATGGGGTCTCTGCGCTCATTCTGATCGTCCCTGGAACCTACTCGCCCGAAAGCCCTGTGATGATCGAGGGAAGTCGTGGCAGCGCGTTTGTCTTCTGGCTGGTCAACGCCGGCGCGGACTTCGCTTGGTGGGCGACCGAAAAGGTTGCTCCATCGGTTCTCATCCGCCTCCTCGGCGTGCCGCCCGAGTTGGTTGAAGCGGCCCCCGAAAAGGACCGAAATCGCGTGATGGCCATTATCCGCAGCGTCGAACCGCTTTCGCGGCGCTTCCCCGGCATTAACATCGATAGTGCGCCCGATCTCCACCGGCTGCCTCTCGAGAAGATCGCCGCTCCCACCTTGGTCGTCTCCGCCAAGGACGATCTGTTCAACACGCTCCCCGCAGCCAAATTCGCAGCCGAAAGCATTCCGGGCGCGAAGTTGGTCGTCTACGACACCGGCGGGCATCTGCTCGTTGGACATGGGGAGAAGGTTAAGAAGGCGGTCAGCGACTTCCTTGCTCAGAAGGCGCAAAGCAACCTTCCCGATCCCGTGGCGGGCCGTCTGGTTGGCCAAATTCGCCCGCACCGTCGCGACGCGGTCATGAGGGAGACAGCTAACAAGGCATGCAATGGCATGCCTCAGGATTTTACGGAGCGCAGCGAATGACCAGGCGCATCACAATTGTCCAGGGCCATCCGGATCCGGCCGGGCAGCACCTCCTGCACGCCATGGCTGACGCTTATGCTGATGCTGCCACGGCAGCGGGACACCAGATGCGCCGCATAGAGGTGGCCAAGCTCGAGTTCCCGCTGTTGCGAACCCAGGAGGATTTCGAGACCGGGGCATTGCCACCGGGCCTGGAGCAGTCGCGGGAGGACATGCGCTGGGCAGAGCACTGGGTCTTTCTGTTCCCCCTTTGGCATGGAACGATGCCGGCCCTGCTCAAGGGCTTTCTCGAGCACACCTTCAGGCCGGGCTTTGCGATGGAATACAGGAAGGGCGGCTTTCCCAAACGGCTGCTTGCCGGGCGCTCCGCCCGCATAATCGTCACCATGGGAATGCCGGTGCTGCTTTATCGATGGTATTTCGGCGCATATGGCGTGCGCAGTTTCGAGCGCAGCATGCTGGGCTTCGCCGGAATCAAGCCTATTCGCGAGAGCTTCTACGGCCTCTCGTTTGCCGATGAGAAGAAGCGCTCTCGCTGGATCGATGAGATGCGCGATTACGGCAGACGGGCCTGCTGATTTAATCTCCAACGGATCGCGATTGGAGATCCCACTTTGAGCTTGATCAAGGAGTTTCCGGGCGCGCGAAGCATAATGCCTGCGTGAACGCCGTTTGGTTGGCTCGACTCGCACTCGTGCCGGGAGGACGAAAATGCCCTTGAAGCTGCTCAGTGGAATGATAAAGGCATCGGGAGACGAGGCGCTTCTGATCATGGAAAGAGACGTCGGAGGCGACGAGATCGTTCTTGTCACGAAGGAAGCCCTTCTCGATATCGCCGATCCGCCGCTCTGCAACGAGTGTCGACTGCAGGAATCTGTCTCAGACTTCAGCGATATCGCGTCCCGCAAATTCGATGCCAAGGAACTCACGTCCGATGGTCGCGTGGCAGTAACCGCGACTGATGTGTCTGCTTGGAAAGCTCATCATCTGGACGCGGCTCGAAATGGATCGAAGGCAACGCTAGCCAGTGACCGAACGCGAGTTGCCTATGAACCCTATAGGACCCGGCTGCAATGAAGCGAACACATGGCCTGCAGCGCGCTATTACCGTTGCTCTCCTTCTGATGGTCATTGGCGAGAGCGCTGCGGCCGATCGACTCCGCGGCCGCAGCATCGCCCAACGCTGGTGCAGCGAGTGTCACGTCGTTGCACCCGGACAAGTTCACGGATCTGATACTGTCCCGACGTTCGCCCAGATCGGTGAATCGGAGCAGTTTGACGAAGCGAGCCTTTCGGTCTTCTTGGCTGCGCCTCATCACTCCCGGATGCCCAATCTGTCCCTGACACGTACCGAGATTGCCGATCTCGTCGCGTATATAAAGTCGAAATAACCTTAGCCGATCCGTGGTGAAGATCGACGCCCGAACCGAAAACGCAGTGTGAGCGCAATGACTGAAATATATTATCTCTGGCCCCTGGCAGGCGGCCTCCTGATTAGCCTGTCGGCAGGCCTCTACCTTCTGCTGAACGGAAGGATAGCCGGGATTTCCGGTCTCGCTGCCGCGGCAGCCGGCTTGACCCATGATCGTCGACGAATACCAGTAGCGAACACGGATCACCGCGATCCTCGAACCAGCGATGCGCGGATCCGTCGATCTGCACCAGCTCGCCATAGGCTTCCCGCCGCAACCGTGGCTGATGAAACGTCCGGCGCTGCTTGCGCGACAACCAGATGCCGGCTTCCGTCATCCATTGCCGCAACGTCTCGCGCGACACCGTCAGCCCATCGCGCTCGGCAAGCTTCTCGGCTGCCAAGGTTGGACCGAAATCGGCATAGCGCGCTCGAATGAGAGCCAAAGCATAATCGCGCACGCCCGGGATGATCCGGTTGTTCGACGGACGGCCGATGGCCTTGTGCCGGATCGATGCCGCGCCGCTCGTCCGGATCCGCTCCAACAGCCGGCGCACCTGGCGCTCGCTCAGCGCCAAAACACGCGCCGCCGACACCAGCGTCATCCGCCCATCAACAACCTTCGACAAAACTTCGATCCGCTGCACATCACGCTCGCTCATCGCTATCAGTCCCATCGGCAATCTCCCACGTCCTCAAAACGCGGGCAGAGTGACATTCTAACTTTGCAGAAACAGGACACTTCAACTTTGCGGCTACAGCATTTGTGGCGGCAGGGTTGGAATGTCCGTTTGTGTGCAAAGTAGAAGTGTCACTTTGGGTGTGTCTTCAGCCATTTAGAAATGCGACACTCGGCATGTCCACTTGCGCTGAGGCAAGCCCCCGACCGGACCGGCTGGGCCGGGTTGCAAGGGAAGGGAGGGGGCGGATGAGACGCACCCATTGGCTTTAGCTTTGACAGTTGCAGCA
>NZ_WIEU01000049.1:0-1632 GCF_012276115.1 Rhizobium leguminosarum bv. viciae
TAGCCCGCTTTTCTCACAGCGCCTCTGTTATTGATTGAGCGCTGTCGGCTGGCGTGGCGTCCACAGCGAAGACGCGCGCGGTCGTCGCCGCGATGTGGGGCGTTTTGTCTGGGCCGGTGATGTATCCTTTTTCGTTGGTGGGTGGGTTCAGGTCCGGCGGCATCATCGGGCCGCAGCGCATATTCGGGCGTGAGCCAGAGCAAACTCCTCGGCATAGGGGCAGGCCGAAGCCATCGCCACCTTGATGCGGCGGACTGAGACGCGGACCTGCGCGCCGATCTTCAACAGCTTCAATCGGATCGTGCCGCAGGTGGCATCGGCAAGCCGGGTATGAGCGAGGCCGAGGCGGCGTAGCGCACCGATCAATACATAGGCCAACGACGCAAACCAGAGCCGCAACTGATTGGCGCGCATGGTGTGGGCGCTGGTGCGGTCGGCATAGAGATCGAGCTGGCATTCTTTGATGCGGTTCTCCATGTCGCCGCGCGCGCAGTAAAGTTTCTCGTAAAGCGGTTGTGCCGCCCAGCATTCCGGTTCCAGCGAGGTGACGACGAAGCGCGGATTGGGGGCCGCCATCGTCCATTCGGCTTTGGCGACGACCCGCCGTCGCCGTGACCAGCTGTCCTTCGTCGACCACAGGAAGTCGCGGAAGACGCGGGCCGCCTGGCCGCTTGTCCCGGCCTCCAGGCGCGCTTCCTCCAGGGCCTCGGCGATCTCCTTTTCCAGCCGCTTGTTGCGGGCAAGACCGAAGACATAGTCGACGTTGCTGGTCTCGCACCAGTCCATCAGTTCGTCGCGGGCAAAGCCGGAATCGGCGCGTAGAACGATGCGCACGCCAGGCCAGCGCCTGCGGATTTGCTTGACGATCCGTCCGACCTCCTCGACCGCGCTGGCGTCGATGTTGGAGCGCCGCAGCTTGGCCGAAAGCAGATGTCGGCCGCAAAAGATGTAGAGCGGCAGATAGCAATAGCCGTCATAATAGCCGTGGAAGAACCGCCCTTCCTGATGGCCATGCAGCGGATCATCGGTGGCGTCGAGGTCGAGCACGATCTCCTCTGGCAGCCTGTCGTGGGCGTCCACGAACAGCTCCACGAACAGCGCTTCCAGAGCCCCGGCGTCATAGGCGATCTTGTGATAGCGCGTTGGCGCGCCGGGGCGGCCGTGCTCCAGCCGGTTCAAGGTGGATTTGCCGGCAAGCACTGCACAGTCTTGCCGCTTCGGCGTCAGCCGCTCCGACAGCAGCGCAAGCACCGGGTCGTGGCGCAGCGTGTCGTGATCATCGACATCCTCGTAGCCCAGTGCGATCGCCGCAATGCGCTGCCCGACCAGCGTGCGCATGCTGTGGACCGTGCACTTGCGATCGCGGCCATCAACGAAGCAGGCGGCCACCCGGTCGAACAGCCCGATGGCCGCATCGACGTGGCGAAGCAGCAGCGCACCGGCATCCGAGGTGATCGCGCCGCCGTCGAAACCAGCAACGACTTTGTGGCCGTCGAAGCCTTTAAATTCCAACTGCGCGGAGATACAGTCTGTTTGCATCGGGGCTCCGTTACGAATCTGGTAAGCCTTTGTCGCAAAAGCAGTTTCTCAGATTCGCGGCCCCGATGCACCCCTTACTTTGAGAGATTCGGG
>NZ_WIEU01000004.1:0-524731 GCF_012276115.1 Rhizobium leguminosarum bv. viciae
GCTTAGTCCCTCCCCCTTGTGGGGAGGGGTTGGGGAGGGGTTTTCCTAAAAACTGATCCGATGCCGGCTTTATTCTCCACCCGAAACTAAAAAGGCCCGGACGAGCCGGGCCTTCGAATTCCAGATATAAGTATTCCTCAGGCGGCCTGCGTCAGCTCGTCGGCAATGACCGTGTCGAGGTTCAAGAAGCAGACCATGGTCTTTTCGAGCGCGACGATGCCGCGGCAGAAGGCGCGCTGGGCTTCCGGGATGATTTCCGGCGGCGGCTGCAGGTCTTCGCTTTTGATGGTCATCATGTCGGAAACCTGCTCGACCAGCAGGCCGACCAGCTTGCCGGCGATGTCGGTGACGATGATCGCCGAGCGCTCAGATGGCTCGGTCATCTTCATGCCGAGGCGGCAGGCCATGTCGATGACGGGGATCACCGCACCGCGCAGGTTAATGAGACCCAAGACGTAGGGCGGGGTGTGCGGCATCGGCGTCACCGGCGCCCAGCCGCGAATTTCGCGGATAGCCATGATGTCGATACAGAATTCCTGATCGCCCAGATGGAACGAAACGATTTCAAGATAAGCGCCCGACTGCTTGATGGCGTTGTTGTTGTTCATGGTCAGAATTCTTCCCAGTTGTCCCCAGCGGGAGAGGCGATGCAGAACCGCTGTTAAATATAGATGTGACGGCTTAAGTCTTTCCTAACGATATGTATTTTCCGATTACCCGCCGCTCAAACGGCAAGCTATTCACAAACATGCCATTTTTGATCCGTGCCGATTCCTAAGGTCGGATTTCGTTGCCGTTGCAGTTTCTATCGGTGAGACAATTAATCACCGGTCAGAAACATATTCTTGAATTGCGCGCGTCCGATCGAGGCTATAATCACGCGGGGCAGGGGCGGACCGTGCGTCTCCGCCCGGATCGAGGATCATGCCAATGAAGACATTCCGCATCGCCGTCTGGGTCGGTGTCCTGATACTTGCCGGGTTTCTTGGCGCGTACACGCTCAACATGACGAAGTCGAGGGACATGGTGGCAGAACCGCCCTTCGGCGTGCCCTTCACGCTGGTCTCCCAAAGCGGACAGCCGATCACCGAGGAGGCGCTGCGCGGCAAGCCGACGGCGCTGTTCTTCGGCTTCACCCATTGCCCGGAAGTCTGCCCGACGACGCTTTTCGAGCTGAACGGCTGGTTGGAGAAGGTCGATCCGAAGGGCGATAAGCTGCAGGCCTATTTCGTGACCGTCGATCCGGAGCGCGACACGCCCGAGATCATGAACGAATACGTCTCCAATGTTTCCAAGCGCATCACCGGCATTTCGGGCGCGCCCGACAAGATCGCCGAGGTGGTCAAGGGGTTCCGCGTCTACGCCAAGAAAGTGCCGGTCGATGAGAAGGATCCGAACGGCGACTATACGATGGATCACACCGCCTCGGTCTTCCTGCTCGATTCGGCCGGGCGGTTTTCCGGAACGATCGCCTATGGCGAAAACCCGGACACGGCGGTAAAGAAGCTGGAGAATCTCGTCAGCAAGGGGTGACAGCTTCAGCGTGATGGGGCGTTGGCTCGATCGGCGGCGGGCAACGGAAACGGGAAAGACCGCCTATTGTGAGTGAAATCCGCCTTTATGTGACGACGACCGAAGCCAAGGCCGAGGAGATCCTCGACCTTCTGAGCGCAGTCTTCGGTGAAGAAGACTTTGCCATCGGCACCACCGAGATCGATGAGAAGAAGGATATCTGGGAAGCCTCGATCTATATGATGGCCGAGGACGAGGCTGAGGTGCAATCCCGCGTCGAGGACGCATTAAAGGCTTCTTTCCCCGATGCCCGGCTGGAGCGGGAAGTCATCCCCGAGATCGACTGGGTGGTGAAATCGCTGGAGGGGCTGAAGCCCGTCCGGGCGGGGCGTTTCCTGGTACATGGCTCGCATGACCGCGACAAGATCCGCCCCGGCGACATCGCCATCGAGATCGATGCCGGCCAGGCCTTCGGCACCGGCCATCACGGCACGACGGCCGGCTGCCTCGAGGTGATCGATAGCGTGGTGCGTTCGCGCTCGGTCCGCAACGCGCTCGATCTCGGCACCGGTAGCGGCGTACTGGCGATTGCGGTGCGCAAGCTCAGGAACATACCGGTGCTGGCGACCGACATCGATCCGATCGCGACGAAGGTGGCGGCCGAGAACGTGCGCCGCAACGGCATCGCCTCGGGCATCGTTACCAGGACCGCGCCGGGCTTTCATTCGACGGCCTTTTCCGAGCATGGCCCCTTCGATCTCATCATCGCCAACATTCTCGCCCGGCCGCTGATCCGCATGGCGCCGAAGCTTGCGACGCATCTTGCGCCTGGCGGATCGGTCATTCTCTCCGGCATCCTTGCCGGGCAGCGCTGGAAGGTGATTGCTGCCTATAGTGGCGCGAGGCTTCGCCATGTCAGAACCATCTGGCGCAACGGCTGGGTGACTATTCATCTCGATCGGCCCTGAGCTTTCAAGGTTGTGAGCAGGTGATTTCTCCTGCAACGCATGCCTTGTTTAAGGCAACGCGCCTCCTCCCCACCCTCATCCCTGTGCCCGTCACAGGGATCCAGCCACCGCGCGTCTGCGCGGTGAATGACTTCATACGAGCTTGAAGAGAGTTTTCCCGCGCCCAAGGACTTGGGCGCACTGGATCCCTGTGACAAGCACAGGGATGAGGGCGGTGGCGGGTGCCGCACCGCCTTATCGAAACGGAACCGCTCTGTGAGCCTTGTTGAAGATAAGAAAAAGGCGGTGCCGATGGCACCGCCTTGGACCGGTCTATCCGGTCAATGCCCGCGAGCTCAAGGGGAGGAGCGCTCGAGCGGGCTCTACTGCATTCCAATAGGCCGGTCCGGGAGGGAGGAGACGGACTGGCTTTCAGGCTTAGAACGCGTAGCTGGGGGCGCCCTTGTGGCGCGTGGCCCGCTGGCCGGCGCCGAGCAGCTTGAGGCTGTCCTCGTTCTGCGGACGGCGGGCGCCGATCACGTGACGCACGGTCTGGCGTTCGCCAGCCTGCACCGGGCAGCTATATGCGAAGCGCGAGAGAGAGGCGGTCATTTCAAGAATTCCTTTGTTTACAGGTTCATCGCGAACCGTTCGATGACGCCTATATAGCTATTCTGAAATGCGGAGGCAGGGGGTTTCGCTCATGGGAGCCATGCGGCCAATGCATAAAGCGTGCCAAATTAACTTTTGGCGTCACAGTTCTGTCAAAATGTTGAGCGGTCCCAGGGGTTCGACTCGTTTTGACGCTTTTTCTCCCCATCGATTGAAATTTCGCTAACATGGCCGGCATCCCATTAACCGGATTCGTCTCAATCATTCAGGTTTCCAGCATGTTCCAGTCTTTCGAGGTTACCTCTACGCCGCAATTCGGCAGGGATCGGGTTTCCGCACTACGCGCCAGTTTCGATTCGCTTGGCGTCGACGCCTTCCTCGTGCCGCGCGCCGATGAATTCAACGGCGAATATGTTCCCGCATGTTCGGAGCGCTTGGCGTGGCTGACGGGCTTTACCGGCTCGGCCGGCATTGCGCTGATCCTGCGCACGCAGGCGATCGTCTTCGTCGACGGACGTTATGTGACGCAGCTTGCCGAACAGGTCGACGGTTCGGTCTTTTCGGGCGGCGATCTCGTCAACGAGCCGCCGCATGTCTGGCTCGCCGCAAACGGAGCCAAGGGCCTGCGGCTCGGCATCGACCCCTGGCTGCATGCCGGGGCCGAGGTACGCCGTCTGGAAAGGGCGCTGTCGGAGATCGGCGGCACGCTGGTCTTCCTGCCGCACAATCCGCTCGACAGGCTTTGGGCCGACCGGCCGGCCGAGCCGCTTGGCGCGGTCAGCATCCAGAACGTCGCGCAGGCCGGCGTGCTGGCGAGAGAGAAGATCGCGACGATCGCCGCGGATCTTTCGAAGAAGAACCTTGCGGCGGTGTTGATCGCCGATCCCTCTTCGGTCGCCTGGACTTTCAATATTCGCGGCGCCGATGTGCCGCACACGCCGCATCCGCTGGCGCGCGCCATCGTCCATGCCGACGGCCGGGCCGAGATCTTCCTCGACAAGCGCAAGACCGGCATCGAGCCGGAGGCATATCTCGCGCAGATCTGCACGCAGCTGCCGCCATCGGCGCTGGAAGAAAAGCTCACCGCCGTTTCCAGGGATGGCGGCCGCGTGCTGATCGATCCTGACATCGCGGCCTATGCGCTGGCGGAGATCATCCGCAAGGCGGGCGGCGAAGTGGTGGAGGGCGCCGATCCCGCCAAGTTGCCGCGCGCAGTGAAGAACGACGTCGAGATCAACGGTTCGGCCGCCGCCCATCTACAGGACGGGGCGGCGATGGTGGAATTCCTTTATTGGCTGTCGCAGACGAAGCCCGGCACGGTGAGCGAGATCGCTGCTGCCGAACATCTCGAAGCGGCGCGCGCCCGCGTCGGCCAGAGCATGCAGAACCCGCTGAAGGACATTTCCTTCGATACGATTTCAGGTGCCGGCGAACATGCGGCGATCATGCATTACCGCGTGACGACCGAGACCAACCGGGTGATCGAAGCCGGCGAACTCTTCCTGATCGATTCGGGCGCGCAATATATCAACGGCACGACCGACATCACCCGCACGGTCGGAATCGGTACGGTATCGGAAGAGCATCGGCGCTTCTTCACGCTGGTGCTGAAGGGGATGATAGAGATCAGCACAGCGCGTTTCCCGAAGGGCACGCGCGGCTGCGATCTCGATCCGCTGGCGCGCATCGCGCTGTGGCGGGCCGGCGCCGATTTCGCCCATGGCACAGGCCACGGCGTCGGCTCCTATCTCTCGGTGCATGAGGGGCCGCAGCGCATCTCCAGGCTGTCGACGCAGGAACTGCTGCCCGGCATGATCCTTTCGAACGAGCCTGGCTATTACCGGCCCGGCAGCTTCGGCATCCGCATCGAGAACCTGATCTATGTGCGCGGGGCCGAAGAGATCGAGGGCGGCGATGCGCCGATGCTCGGATTCGAGACGCTGACCTTCTGCCCGATCGACCGCAGTCTCGTCATTCCCGAGCTTCTGACCCATGACGAGCTGCACTGGTTCAACGACTATCATCGCCGCACATGTGAGGCGCTGATGCCGCTCATCCATGATCACGATGTCAGGGCGTGGCTCGAAAACGCGACGCTGCCGCTGGAATATTGAGAAAACGGGATGCCTTGAATTTCTGCGCCGGCTGTCGGGCCGGTGCTCAGGCGCCGATCGTGTGGCGCCAGGTCATCACGACGATCCAGGCGGCGACCAGCATCCATGTATGGGTGAAGCGCAGGCCGATGAAGAGGGCGGTGATCAGCGCCAGCTTCGATTCCCAGCCGCCGATGAAGAAGGCGGGTGCGACCAGCGTCGTCAGCACGGCGGCCGGCACGGCATTCAGCGCCGCCTCCATGCGCGGGGGAATGCTCTTCATTCGGGTGATGAGGATATACCCGCCGATGCGGGTGGCGAAGGTGGCGGCGGCTGCAGCGAGGATGACGAGCGCCATGTGAAGATCAAATTCCATGGCTTAGACCTCGTGCACTTCGGATTTAAGGGCGTCGGCTTCGAGATCAGCCTCTTGCGGCGGCAAAGGCAGCACGGCGGCGAGTAGGATGCCAACGGCAGCACCGAGGCTGACATGCCAGGGCGAGCCGACATAGCGGTAGGCGAGTACGGAAGCCACCGCGCTGACGAGCGCCACGGGCAGGAAATTGTCTCGCTTGCGGAAGCCGAGGACGATGCCGAGGAAGTAGGCCGGCAGCAGGATGTCGAGGCCGATGGCCTTAGGATCGCCAATGAAGCCGCCGAGCATGCCGCCGGCGACGCTGATCAGCACCCATGGGATGTAGATGATGATGGCGAAGCCGAAATACCAGGCGAAGGTGAGTTGTCGGCCGGCCTCGCCGCGCTTTACCGCTTCGGCGAATTGCGGATCGACGAGCAGGAAGAAGGTGAAGAATTTCTGCACCGGCGTGAAATGGCCGATGTAGCGCGCCAGCGCCGCCGAATAGAGCACGTGGCGGAAATTGACGGCGAGGATCGACAGCACGATCAGCCAGGCGTGGACATTGTGGCCGAAGAGTTCGATGCCGACCATCTGGCTGGCGCCGGCATAGACCGTGGCACTCATGAAGGCGGCTTCGGAGAGCGACATGCCGTTTTCGACCGCGAGCGCTCCGAACAGGGCGCCAAAGGGCGCCGATGCCAGCGCGACGGCGGAGCCGCCCCGCAAACCTTCAACAAAGTCGGCGCGATTCATGGGATCTTTCCTGTTGGAATTCAGGTTTTCCCTTATGGTCTACTGCTTGCAACGGCAATTGAATTTCATTGATTGACCAATCGATTTCGCTGAACCATCAAACTCCCGATCGCATTCGGTAAAGAGGCAACCATGAAGAAGATCGAATTTTCGAAGGAAGAAAAGGCTGAGATCGTTTCGCGCATCCGCGCTTATTTCGACCGGGAGCTGGATCCCATCGGCGCTTTGCCGGCTGAATTCCTGCTTGACTTCTTCGTCGAGGAGATCGGCCCGTACGTCTACAATCGAGGGCTGAGAGATGCGCAGGCAGCCCTGTTGAAGCGAATGGAAGACATGGCCGAAGATATCCATCTGCTTGAGAGGGAGGAAAAAATTCTAGCGCCTTAGAATCAAACCAGAGCCTTCACTTAACGCCAAATTATTTCTGCACCGATATGGTCGTGACGCTTTCGTTCACCGGGTTGCGTGTTATTTGGCCGTGATTGTCTCTGTTATCGATGAACCTCGATCCGCCAAGCTCGGCAAAGCGTTGATCTTCACGGTCTGGCTTACGCTGGCGTCTGCGCTTTGCTGGTCCGAAACGGTCTGGCGTGACGAGGTTCGTGCTTTGTCACTCGCCCTCCAGGGGGATAATTTCATCGATATGCTTCGCCGGATGCATGGCGAGGGTCATCCTGGTCTTTGGTATATTCTGCTGCGCGCCGCCTATGTCGTGGTCGGCTCGCCTGTCGTCCTGAAGGTCGTCGCCCTGACGGTTGCGGCCGCGGCGGCCTATCTTCTGGTTTTCAGGCTGAAACTGCCGCTTTCCATCATGCTGCTGTCGTTGTTCAGCAGCTTTTCGATTTTCGAATATGCCGCGATGTCGCGAAATTACGGCATCAGCATGCTGGTGATTTTTCTTATCGTCCTGAATTGGGAGAGAGGAGCACGCAACGGCATATTGCTCGGCCTGTTGTTTGCCTTGCTTGCAAATACCAATGTCCATTCGGTCGTGCTCGTCGGCGGCTTCCTTGCCTATTGGTTTTTCGATTTGCTTCTGGCGCGACCAAGGCCTCCTCTGACGGAATATCGGGCCTTTGCGACAGCCGCTGCCATTGCCGCGGTTGGAGTTGTTCTATGTTTCGTAACGGTCTATCCGACCTTCAATGATACGGGGCAGAACGATCTCAGCGGCAAGAATTTCGCTTTGTTTGCCCTTGGTGCGCTTGCCGTGCCCAGTTCCCATTTTATGGAATTCTATCCCAACCGCGTCCTTGAACTGGTCGTGGCATATCCGTTGGCCTCCCATATTTTCGCAGCGTTGATGTCCGTGCTCATCTACGCCAGCCTGTTGGCACTGGCGAACCGGCGGCCGGCGATGATCGCAGCCGGAGTGGTTCTCTTGGGGCTTTCGCTGCTTTTTACGCTTGTCTATCCGGGCGGATACAGACATCAGGTGCTCTGGCTGGTTTTCATGATCGCGATCACCGCCTTGACCAGACATACTCAGCGCGAGGGGGCGGGCGCTGCCAGCATCGAGGCTGCTGGCGGGATCGTAAGGTTCGGGCGTCTGTGCTTCCTGATATTGCTGGCGCTACAGGTCGTGTCCGGTATCGAAAAGATCAATCAGGCCTTCATAGCCGAAATACCCCTGAGCCGAAGCAAGGATTTCGGCGCGTTCATGCAATCGCGCCCTGATCTCAAGGACGCGGTCATCATAGCGGATCCCGACTATCTCGTGGAAGCCTTGCCCTATTACGTCTCCAATCGCACCTATCTCCTGCGGGAGGAGCGGTTCGGCGCCATTGTGCGATATACCCGCAACGCGCGGCTTTCGCTCAGCCTTGCCGATATCCTCCAATCAGCACGCCGATTGCAGCAGAGTGAGGGGGTGCCTGTCATCATTCTTCTCTCGCAGCGGCTCGATCGGATCACTGCTCCCGTCTCCTTGCGTGAAAGCTACGTATGGCGGCTGTCTCTGACGCCAGAGGAGATTTCGGCTTTCCAAAGCGCGACAGAGCTCGTCAAAAGCTTCGGTGCGGTTGCCGGAAGCGATGAGACCTACGACGCCTATGTCTTGAAATAAGAAGCCAGACAGCTGCCTGCCTAACTTCCGCTCTTTCGCTCGCCCGCGCTTTCTCAGCCCTCGCGCTCGCCTGCGAGGGCTCGGCCATCGCGAAGCTGCCGGTGTCGACTTTGCCGGCGCGCTCGTAGACGCTCATGATGACGCCTGTCGTCGATACCGAGCTGGCGGTGAGCTTCAGCGCCGCCGGCTTGGTGCCCTTGCCGAACAGGCGCTTGCCGGGGCCAAGGATGAGCGGGAAGGTCAGGAGCCGGAGTTCGTCGATCAGGTCGTGCACCAGCAGGGTTTGCAGCAGGCCGCTGCTGCCCTGCGTCAGGAGGTCCGGACCGTCCTCCTGCTTCAAGCGGGCGATTTCGGCGGCGGCATCGCCGCGCAGCGCAACAGAATTTTCCCAGGTGAGCGGCTCGGCGGAAGTGGTTGCGACATATTTGGTCGCGGAATTGAAGGCTCTTCCGATGGGATCGTCTTTGCCGACGAAGGGCCAGTGCGCTGCGAAGATCTCGTAGGTCTTGCGGCCGAGCAACAGCGCGAAGGGGTCGGTAAAAATCCGGTCCATGAAACCGCCCATCGGCTCGTCCCAGTAATTGACGGTCCAGCCGCCAAGGGTGAAGCCGCCGGTCGGATCCTCCTGCGGCGTGCCCGGCGCCTGCATGACGCCATCCAAGCTCACGAAGGCTGCGGTAACAAGCTTTCTCATCTCTCAACTCCCATGATTGGTGCGTTCAGAGCCAAGGACGGATGGGCGGGTGCCGATCCGACATCCGCCACACTGTCTTTTGTCGCTGATCTCAATCAGCCGGCCAGGACCTTGGCGCTGTCGATGATCGCGATGCCATGTGTCCGCATTTCTTCGATGGCGGCGGCGACGCCTTCGGGCGTGATGCCGCGGCTTGCATCCTCGATGAAGCGCACGCGAACGTCAGGCATCATCTCCAGCGCATCGAGCGCGGAGAACTTGACGCAATAATCGGTCGCCAGCCCGCAGACGTCGAGGTCGGTGACGCCCTGATCCTCGAGGAAATCGGAAAGGCCGGTCGAGGCATCGCGGTCATTGTCGCGGAAGGCCGAATAGCTGTCGATAGCAGGATCCTCGCCCTTCTGCTGGATCAGGTCGATCTCTTCGGATTTGAGCTCGGGGTGCAGTTCGGCATCGAGCGTACCCTGAATGCAGTGATCGGGCCACATCATCTGTGGCTTGCCCGACAGTTCTCCCATCTCGAAGGGGGCGGCACCGGGATGGGCGGAGGCGAAGCTGCCGTGGCCCGGCGGATGCCAGTCCTGCGAAGCGACGATCAGATCGTATTTGCCGCTGTCGATCAGTCTGTTTGCGACGGGAACAACCTTGTCGCCCTCCGGCACCGGCAGATTGCCGCCCGGACAGAAGCCGTTCTGAATATCGACGAGCAGCAGCGCTTTCATCAAGGCCAATCCCTTCGCTCTATTGCAGTGCAAGACGCCAAGCGCACTGAATGGATCAACTAGTGGATTTCCAGGCGCGGACGCGCAAGTGTTAATTCTGGCACTAGCGGTCGTAAGTCGTCGAAACAGAATGCTCTAATACGATCATTGCGAGAGTTGACGGGGCGATCGGTGTCTGAGCGCGATTAAATCCATGCCGGTGTTGGCCCGAAATGCCGTAACGCAGTGCGGAAGAGCTATGGGCGGAGTGCCCGGGTTTGCGCGGCTACGGCATTTCGTCTGCTTTCCGCGAGAGGCGACGTCAACCGACCTTGCTCCGGGTCATGATTTCTGCCTTTCTTACCCTTGGAAGCAAGCCGGAAGCGAAACCATGTCAGAGCCGGATCCCGACGAAAAGATCGATGCGACGTTTCGCAACGGGTCGCTGACGGCGGCTGGAATCATCCTTGGCTTCTCGCTCAATTTCATCAGTGTCTGGGTTTCTAATCCCAATGACTGGAGCCGCATCGATATTCTGCCGATGCTGTTCCTGACCGTGGGCATCGCCGTCCAGGTGAAGGTCTTTGCCGATTTGCTGGCGCGGAACTCCCTCGTCGCCACCAATTATGATCGGTCGCGCCGGCTCTTTCTGATCGGGTTGGGAATCGTCGCCGCGGGCATGGGCATCGCCCTCGTCAACGATATTCTCGGGCTTGGAAGGATGCGGATGCTCGGGTGAGCGTTTTCGCGTCGTGCTGACTTGGATCGGTTCAGCTTTTCATGGGAGCGCAGAACCGCTCCAATCTTTTATTTTACGCAATTCCGGACGGAAAACCGCTTCGCACTTTTCCTGGAATTGCTCTGAGTCACACGCGATCGACGAATCCGTCCAGCACCCGTTTCTGTCCGGCCCGGTCGAACTCGATCGTCAGCTTGTTGCCCTCGATGCCAGTGATGTTGCCGTTGCCGAATTTCAGGTGGAATACGCGATCGCCGAGGGTGAATCTCGATGGTTCCGACGAGGTCGATTTCGCCACCAACTCGCCTTCGATGGTACGCCCCTTCGGGCCGCTTTCGCCGTAGCCGATGCGTTCGACGGCGTGGCCGGAGCGGGTGCCCCAATTATCGCGCGTAGCGTCGGTCTTGTTGGCCTGGGCGCGTTTCCAGCCAGGAGTGGAATACGAGTTGGCGAAGGGTTCGGCCTTGTCGAAGCGGGACTGGCCGTAGCCGCCGCGGCCATACCCGCCGTAGCTCTGCTCCATTGCGGCGACCTCGACATGGGTTTCCGGCAGTTCGTCGAGGAAGCGCGAGGGGAGGGTCGACTGCCAGAGGCCATGGATGCGGCGGTTGGAGACGAACCAGACGTGGCAGCGGTGCTTGGCGCGGGTGATGCCGACATAGGCGAGGCGGCGTTCCTCCTCCAGGCCGGCGCGGCCGCTCTCATCCAGCGAGCGCTGGTGCGGGAAGAGGCCTTCCTCCCAGCCCGGCAGGAAGACGGTGTCGAATTCCAGGCCCTTGGCCGAGTGCAGCGTCATGATCGAGACGGCGTCGAGGTTCTCGTTGGTCTCAGCATCCATCACCAGGGAGACGTGTTCGAGGAAGCCGCGCATCGACTCGAAGCTTTCCATCGAGCGGATCAGTTCCTTGAGGTTTTCGAGGCGGCCGGGGGCTTCAGCGCTCTTGTCGTTCTTCCACATGTCGGTATAGCCGGACTCTTCGAGGATCTGCTCGGCAAGTTCGGTATGCGGCGTGTTTTCAAGCAGTTCCTGCCATCGGCGGAAAGATTGAATCACGTCGAAGAGCGCTTTTCGCGCCTTCGGCTTCAGCTCGTCGGTCTCGATGATGTCGGCGGCTGCCGCAAGCATCGGGATATCGCGGGCACGCGCATAGTCGTGCAGCGCGCGCACCGTCGTATCGCCGAGGCCGCGCTTCGGGGTGTTGACGATGCGCTCGAAGGCGAGGTCATCGGCGGCCTGAGCAACCAGGCGGAAATAGGCCATGGCATCGCGGATCTCGAGGCGCTCGTAGAAGCGCGGGCCGCCGATGACGCGATAGTTGAGGCCGAGAGTGACGAAGCGGTCTTCGAATTCGCGCATCTGGAAGGAGGCGCGCACGAGGATCGCCATGTCGTTCAAGAGATGCTTGCCGCGCTGGAGCTGCTCGATCTCCTCGCCGATGGCGCGCGCCTCCTCTTCCGAATCCCAGGAAGCGTGCACCTGCACCTTGACGTCGTCCGGATCGGAGCGGTCGGTGAACAGCGTCTTGCCGAGGCGGCCCTCATTATGGGCGATCAGATGGGCGGCGGCCCCGAGGATATGTTCGGTCGAGCGGTAGTTGCGCTCGAGCTTGATCACCTTGGCGCCGGGGAAATCCTTTTCGAAGCGCAGGATATTGTCGACCTCCGCGCCGCGCCAGCCATAGATCGACTGGTCGTCGTCGCCGACGCAGCAGACGTTCTGCGGCTCGCCCTTGGGGCGCTGAGCGAGAAGCCTGAGCCACATGTACTGGGCGGTGTTGGTATCCTGGTACTCGTCGACGAGGATATAGCGGAAGCGGCCGTGATATTCCTTCAAGAGATCCGGGTTCTTGCGGAAGATCGCGATCGGATGCATCAGCAGGTCGCCGAAGTCGCAGGCGTTCAGCGTCGTCAGCCGCGCCTGATACGCAAAATAGAGATCGCGGCCGCGGCCATTGGCAAAGGCGCGGGCGTCGCCCTCGGGGATATCGGCGGGGCCGAGGCCTTTGTTCTTCCAGGTGTCGATCATGCCGGCGAACTGCTTGGCCGGCCAGCGCTTGTCGTCGAGGCCTTCGGCCTGGATGATCTGCTTGATCAGGCGGATGACGTCGTCGGTATCGAGAATAGTGAAATCGGAACGCAGGCCGACGAGCTCCCCGTGGCGGCGCAGAAGTTTGACGCCGATCGAATGGAAGGTGCCGAGCCAGGGCATGCCTTCGACGGCGCCGCCGACGAGCAGCGCGATACGCTCCTTCATCTCGCGGGCCGCCTTGTTGGTGAAGGTGACGGCGAGGATCTGCGAGGGAAAGGCGCGGCCGGTATTGAGGATATGGGCAATGCGGGTCGTCAGCACGCGGGTCTTGCCGGTGCCGGCGCCGGCGAGCACGAGGACCGGGCCTTCCAGCGTTTCGACAGCTTCGGTCTGTTCGGGGTTCAGCCCGGCGAGGTAATCCGGCCGCTTGCCGCCGTCGCGTGCTGCCATGGCGCGCGCCGCGATGCCGCCACCGGCGACGGGCGCCCTTTCGGCGGGGGCGGCAGGCGGCTGCGGCTTGCGCGCCATCTCGCCCGGCTCTTCGTCGAAGAAGGGCATATCGTCGAAACTATTGCTCATGGCGCGTAATGTAGTGATTCGGGAAGGAAAGACCAGAAAAGATGTTCTGCTTTCATTCCCGAGCCACCCGCTATCCCAAGCAGTTGGCTCTCAGCGACAGCGCCCGCCGGCGCGACGGCGGCGACACGACGGAAATATTGCAGGCACAGCATGTCGGAACCCGCGCCCGCTGCGCGTCCTTGGAGCATCGGACGGGAGTCCGGATCAACATCCGTCAACCAAGGAGATCGTTTCATGCCGAAGGTCGTTTCAAATCTCTGGTTCGCCGAGGAAGCGCGCGAAGCCGTCGAATTCTATGTGTCTGTTATCCCGGATTCCCGGATCGGCCGCACCACCATATTGCCGGCCGAAACACCGAGCGGGCCTCCCGGCAGCGTCGAACTGATCGAGTTCACGCTTGCCGACCAGGCCTTCCTGGCCATGAAGGCCGGCCCGCTCGATAGTTTCAACCATTCCTTCTCGATCGCGATTCTCGTGGAAAGCCAGGCCGAGATCGATCGGATATGGGAGGCATTCCTCGCCAATGGCGGCACGCCGGAGGCGTGCGGCTGGCTGAAGGACCGCTGGGGCCTTTCCTGGCAGATCGTGCCGCGCGTGCTCTCCGAGATGGTCGCCGACAGCGACCGTGAGCGCGCGAGGCGGGTGACCGAAGTGATGCTCGGCATGGTCAAGATCGACGTCGCTGCGCTCGAGGATGCGTTCAACGGCTGAAGCCCTGCGGAGACATGATCGCAATATCCGGCGCATGATCGTCATGCGCCCATTTCTCTAAGAATATTCTGTTTCTAAGAATATCCCGAACTTTCCAGCGTCATATGGCCCGTCGCAAATCGATATTCGCCGATCGAACGGGCTCGCCGCCTGCCGATCGCTGATTTTCGGGATCTCGAATCACGGGCGGTATTGCACACCTTTTTCATCTTTCTGTCACGTCGTGAAATGTGCTGATACCGCGATGGCGTCTTTCTGAACTATACTCACCAACAGTTTCGTACAGTAATTAAAGAACCGGTGGATGCACAATTTCGTGCATTGCTAGAAACGGCCGGTGAGCGTGGAATAACCGACGAAACTATTGATTCTCAGGAACGTCATGGCCATCTCGATGGTTATAGGGACACCTGAAGCCTGTGGCATTAACCTTGAATGGAGGGCCCATGCTGAGCGAATCCGTATTTGATGCGTTCACCCGCAGCTATGATGCGCGTCGCGAGACCGATATGTCGATCTCGGAGTATCTCGATCTTTGCAAAAAGGAACCGCTTGCCTATGCCAATGCGACCGAGCGGCTGCTCGCCGCGATAGGCGAAGCGCAGATGGTCGACACTGCCAGGGACACCCGCCTCGGCCGGATCTTCATGAACCGGACCATCCGGATCTATCCGGCCTTTGTCGGCTTCCACGGCATGGAAGAGACAATCGAACGCATCGTTTCCTTCTTCCGGCACGCGGCGCAGGGGCTCGAGGAGCGCAAGCAGATCCTCTATCTGCTCGGCCCGGTCGGCGGCGGCAAGTCATCGCTGGCGGAGCGGCTGAAGCTGCTGATGGAGGTTCATCCGATCTACGTGCTGAAGGCCGGTGACGAGATCAGCCCCGTTTTCGAAAGTCCGCTCAACCTCTTCGACCCGGACACGATGGGATCGCTCCTGCAGGAGCAATACGGCATTCCCCTGCGGCGCCTGAGCGGACTGATGAGCCCGTGGTGCCTGAAGCGGCTCGACGACTTCGGAGGCGATATTTCCCGCTTCCGCGTCGTCAGAGTACAGCCTTCGCGGTTGCGCCAGATCGCCATCGCCAAGACCGAGCCTGGGGACGAGAACAATCAGGATATCTCGTCCTTGGTCGGCAAGGTCGATATCCGAAAGCTGGAGACCTATTCCCAGAACGATCCGGATGCCTACAGCTATTCGGGCGGCCTCAACCGCGCCAATCAGGGCGTGCTCGAATTCGTCGAGATGTTCAAGGCGCCGATCAAGATGCTGCATCCGCTGCTGACGGCGACGCAGGAGGGGAACTATATCGGCTCCGAGAATATCGGTGCCATACCCTTCTCCGGCATCGTCCTTGCGCATTCGAACGAGGCGGAATGGCAGACCTTCAAGGCCAACAAGAACAACGAAGCGTTCATCGACCGTATTTGCGTGATCAAGGTGCCCTATTGCCTGCGCGTGACGGAAGAGCAGAAGATCTACGAGAAGCTGATCGAGGGATCGGAACTCGCCGATGCGCCATGCGCCCCGGCAACGCTCGAAATGCTGGCCCGCTTCTCCGTGCTTTCACGCCTGCGCAAGCATGAGAATTCGACATACTTCTCGAAGATGCGCACCTATGACGGCGAAAGCCTGAAGGAGACGGATCCGCGTGCCCGCAGTGTCCAGGAATATCGGGATGCCGCCGGCATCGACGAGGGCATGGACGGCATATCGACCCGCTTCGCCTTCAAGGTGCTCGCTTCCACTTTCAATCACGACACCACGGATATCGGCGCCGATCCCGTTCATCTGATGTATGTGCTGGAGCAGTCGATCCGGCGCGAGCAGTTTTCCGACGATGTCGAGAAGCGATATCTGGAATTCATCAAGGCCGATCTTGCGCCGCGTTACGCAGAGTTCATTGGAAATGAAATCCAGAAGGCCTATCTTGAATCCTATGCGGATTACGGACAGAATCTGTTCGACCGCTACGTGGACTATGCCGATGCCTGGATCGAAGACGTGGACTTCAAGGATCCCGATACCGGCCAGCTTCTCGACCGCGAGCTCCTCAACCAGGAACTGACGAAAATCGAAAAGCCGGCGGGAATCGCCAATCCGAAGGATTTCCGCAACGAAATCGTCAAGTTCTGCTTGAGATCGCGGGCAGCCAACGGCGGAAAGAATCCGTCATGGACGAGTTACGAGAAAATCCGGGAAGTCATCGAAAAGCGAATGTTCTCGCAGGTCGAAGATCTTTTGCCGGTTATTTCCTTCGGATCGAAGAAGGATTCCGAAACGGAAAAGAAGCACAGCGAATTCGTCTCGCGCATGGCCGCGCGGGGTTACACGGAGAGGCAGGTTCGGCGCCTCGTCGAATGGTACATGCGCGTCAAACAGGCAAGTTAATGTGGAGCCAATATGCACATTGTCGACCGTCGGCTAAATCCGCGCGGTAAAAGTCTGGAAAATCGGCAACGGTTTCTTCGGCGCATGAAAGGCGCCGTGCAGCAGGCGGTAAAGCGTTCTCTGCAAAACCGGAACATTCGTGATGTACTCGACGGCGGGGAAATCAGCCTGCCGATCGATGGAATGGCCGAGCCGAACTTGAGAAGGGGCGACGGCGGCATCCGCGACCATATCCTGCCTGGAAACAGGGCCTTCGTCGAAGGCGACATTCTTCCGCGCCCGCCGGGGAGCAGGGGCGGAAAACCCAAGGATGCGGGTGAGGGCGACGGCGAGGACGGCTTCCGCTTCGTGCTGACGCGCGAGGAATTCCTGGATGTGTTCCTGGACGATCTGGAACTGCCCGACCTTGCCAAGCGGCGCCTGGCCGAAACCGAGGAGGAAACTCCGTTCCGTGCCGGTTATTCCGTGTCGGGATCGCCGTCCAACATCGCCGTCGGTCGCACGACCAGGCTCGCGATGATGCGCCGTGTCGCGCTTCACCGTCCGCGCCGCGAAGAAATCGAAGCCCTGCGGCGGCAGATCGAGGAATGCGAGGACGACGAGAGCCGGCTGGCGCTTGAGGCAAAACTCAAATCTCTGACGGAAAAAAGCCGGCGCATTCCCTATATCGATCCGCTCGACGTGCGGTATCGCCGCTTCGAAAACGAGCCGAAGCCTGTGGCGAAGGCCGTGATGTTCTGCTTGATGGACGTTTCCGGCTCCATGTCGGAACACATGAAGGACCTGGCGAAGCGGTTCTACCTGCTGCTCTACCTTTTCCTGTCGAAGCGCTACAAGAAAGTGGAGATCGTCTTCATCCGCCATACCGACAAGGCCGAGGAAGTCGACGAGGAAACCTTCTTCTATGGCCCGGCAACCGGCGGTACGCTGGTCTCAAGTGCGCTAGCGGCAATGCGGGCGATCATCGCGGCGCGTTTCGATCCGGCGGAATGGAATATCTATGGCGCCCAGGCCTCGGACGGCGACAACGCCCATTCGGACGGGAACCTGAGCGGACAGCTGCTGCGCGAGATTTTGCCACAGTGCCAATATTTCGCCTATATCGAGGTCGGCGAAGAAGGCGGTGACTCCTCGGTATCCCGCTCGCCGCTTTGGATGCTCTATGACGGGATCCGTTCCGAGCTGCAGCCGCTTTCGATGCGCAAGGTCTGCCGGCGAAACGAAATATTCCCTGTTTTCCACGATCTCTTCCAGAAACGTGACGCACAGTCGAAGGTGACGCCATGACTATGACGATGAGGCCACGAGAGCGGCTATTATTCGAGGGGGCCGACTGGGATTTCGCAACGCTCCAGCGCATCCACGACGCCTGCGAGAAGATCGCGCTCGGCGAACTCGGCCTCGACGTCTATCCGAACCAGATCGAAGTCATCACCTCGGAGCAGATGCTGGATGCCTATTCCTCGACCGGCATGCCGCTCTTCTATCGGCATTGGTCCTTCGGCAAGCATTTCGCGCATCACGAAACCTTCTACCGCCGCGGGATGCGCGACCTTGCCTATGAGATCGTCATCAACAGCTCTCCCTGCATCTCCTATCTGATGGAGGAGAACACGGCGACGATGCAGACGCTCGTCACCGCGCATGCGGCCTTCGGCCACAACCACTTCTTCAAGAACAACTATCTCTTCAAGCTCTGGACCGATGCGGAGGGCATCCTCGACTACCTCGATTTCGCCAAGGGTTATATCACCCGCTGCGAAGAACGTTACGGCGAGACGGCCGTCGAGCGCACGCTCGACGCAGCCCATGCGCTGATGTCGCACGGGGTGCATCGATACGCGGGCAAGACCACGATTGACCTTCGCCAGGAGGAGAAGCGGCAGCAGGAGCGCCGCACCCACGAGGAGCAGATGTTCAACGACCTGTGGCGCACGGTTCCCGTCGGCAAGGCGCGGAAGGCGGGCGACAGCGGCCTGGAAAAGCGCCGCGCCGCCCTCGGGCTCCCTCAGGACAACATCCTATACTTTCTGGAAAAGTCGGCGCCGCGGCTGCAGCCGTGGCAGCGCGAGATCCTTCGCATCGTCCGCCACGTCGCGCAATATTTTCATCCCCAGCGGCAGACCAAGGTGATGAACGAGGGAACCGCCACCTTCGTCCACTACCAGATCATGAACCGGCTTCACGAGCGGGGGCAGATCAGCGACGGAAACTTCCTCGAATTCCTGAAGTCGCACGCCAACGTCGTGTTCCAGCCGAGCTATGACGACCGGCGATTCTCCGGCTTCAATCCCTATGCGCTTGGCTTTGCGATGATGCAGGACATAGAGAGGATCGTCACGACGCCGACGGAAGAGGACCGCGCATGGTTTCCCGATATCGCCGGACGAGGCGATGCGATGGCGGTCCTGCGCGACATCTGGGCCAATTACCGGGACGAGAGCTTCATCAGCCAGTTCCTTAGCCCGAACCTGATCCGGCAATTGCGGCTGTTCCATCTCTACGACGATCCGGAGCAGACCGAGGGGGTACTGGTTTCGGCGATCCACAACGAGCGCGGATATTTGCGCATCCGCCGCCAGCTCTCCCGCGAATACGATATCGGCTGGACCGATCCGGCAATCGATATCGTCGACGTCGACCTCGCCGGCGACCGCCGCCTGCTTCTGCAGCACATCGTCATGAATGGCTGCTATCTCCAGGAAGCCGACATGAAACTCGTCCTGCAGCATCTTGCCGATCTCTGGGGCTACGACGTCCTGCTTCAGGAAATCGATGATTCCAACATCGTGGCGAGAGAACACACGGCGAGCCCGCGCAAGATCATTCAGTGATCCAGCGGTTTTGTTGAGGCGCCGGACTTCTTGCTCGCTGCCGGCTATCGGTATATACCATGGTAGCTATCGAGGTATGGAGGCTATCATGGCAACCAGAACAGCCAAGATTTTTACGACCGGCCGCAGCCAAGCGGTCAGGCTCCCTGCGGAGTTCCGCTTCGAGGAGAGCGAGGTGTTCGTCCGTCGTGATCCGAAGACCGGCGATGTCATTCTGTCACGCAAGCCGGATTCGTGGGATGGTCTCTTTGAGCTTTATGGCAAGGATCGGGTTCCGGACGATTTCCTGGGGCCAGATGATCGCCACCAGCCTTCGCATGACCGTGATCCGTTCGAGGGTTGGAAGGAATGACGGCCTGGATGCTCGATACCAATATGGTGAGCCATGTCATCAAGGGCGATCGGCCGGAGATCATCGACAGGTTGGCCGCGCTTCCGATGGAGGACATCGTCATCTCATCGATCACGGAAGGGGAGCTGTTCTACGGTCTTGCCAAGCGAGGCTATCCGAAGGTGCTGTCGGAACGGATCCGCCAATTCCTGCTCCGGGTCGACGTTCTCCCTTGGGATCACGATGTCACGCGAACTTACGGCGAGCTGCGCGCTGCCTGTGAAGCCAAAGGGGTGACCCTGGCGCCCCTCGATATGATGATTGCCGCCCATGCCGTTGCAACTGCCGCAACTCTCGTCACGCGCGACAAGGCTTTTGCCCGCGTCTCGGAGCCTTTAAAGGTCGATGACTGGGCGAATGAAGGAAGCTGAATCGCCCACGCTGCCTCTCATGCCCGGAAAACGCGGGTCGACGATCGGCAATTATCGGTGGTAACGAACACAAAGGCTTAGTAACTTACCGCCGCTGCAATAGCCCATGATCTCCAATCGACCAGTTTCAGCCTTTGCAGCGAGCTTTCCCGGGGGCAGAGAGCGCGGAGACGAAAGACCATGAGTGAAACGCGGCGCAAGCTGACGACGATCTTCTGTGCTGACGTGCAGGACTATACGCGGCTGATGGGGGCTGACGAGGAGGGGACGCTTGCAAGCCTGAAGCGCTGCCGGGAGGCGATGGGGCGCCTGATCGAAAGCCATGGCGGCCGCGTCGTCAATACCTGGGGCGACGGGTTGATCGCCGATTTCCCGAGCGTGGTCGAGGCGGTGCGGGCGGCCGTCGACACGCAGAACGAACTCGCCGGCTTCAATGCCGACCGCCCGGCCGACGGTCGCATGCTCTTCCGCATCGGCATCAATCTCGGCGACGTGATCGTCGAGGGCGACGACATCTATGGCGACGGCGTTAATATCGCGGCGCGGCTGCAGACGTCGGCTGCAGCAGGCGGCATCGTGATATCGAGCACCGTCTATGACCAGGTCCGCAACAAGGTGGCTGTTGGTTTCGAGTTTCTCGGATCGCTTATGGTGAAGAATGTCGACGAAGGCGTGCCAAGTTACGCGGTGAAGATCGGCGATGCCAGGGACGAGACGCCATCTGCCGAACGATCCGGCCCCGCGCGGCCGCAGCCGCAGCCGGCGCCGGTTATGGCGGCAGCAAAGGCCGAGACAACCCCAGCACCGGGCGGACAACAGAGGCTGTATGGCGTGCTCGGCGTCATCGCCGCCGTGCTGATCGGTATCAATCTCCTTTCGTGGCAGGGCGTCTTCTGGGCGCGTTTTCCGGTGCTCGCGCTTGCCGTCGTCGCGGCGCTCGCCTGGAACCGCGACCAGATCCTGTTCAACCGCAAGATCACCTTGCTGGCGATCCTGGCGCTTGGCCTTGCCGGCATCAACCTCTTCGCCTGGACGGGGCAGTTCTGGGCGATGTGGCCGATACTGGGGATCGCGGCCGTGATGGGCGTGCGGTGGTCGATGCGCCGATAGGCATCCAACCCGCATCCTCAGGGATTTTGTACGGTATCTTGCCCGACAATCGGCGGGATCAAAGACACGGGCGAGTGTTCATTCAAGCAAAAGTGAGCGGCCGGGTTATTTCCATTCTTTGCTGATATTACAAATCGGTAATGCCGGCTGCTTATGCTTGCCGGTAAGCTGTAAACGCGCGATATTGTCGCATCAGACGGGAATCTCGACCCCGCAGCGCCTCTTTCGACCGACCCTGGTCCAACCTCGAGTCCCTCCGGAGACGTGAATGGCCTTTTGGAAGCAGTTTGTACTTTCGCTCATCGTCATTATTGCCGGCTTTGCCGCGTGGGTTTTCTTCGTGCCCGGCGCCGGCGATACGATGCGCGATGCAGGCATTCCAGACGGCATCGTTTCCAAGATCGCGTCGAAGACCGATGCCGACGCTCCGGCCCGGGCGCAAGGGCAGCAGCGTGGTGAGGGGCAGGGACAAGGGAACCGTCGCAATGGCGGCGGGCGCAACAACACCATTCTCGTCGCGACGCAGGCGGTCGTCCAGGGTATCGTCAACGACCGGCTGAACGCTATCGGCACGGGTGATGCGATCCGTTCGGTCGCGGTCACGCCGCAGGCATCGGGCACGATCCGCGAAATCCTCATCAAGTCGGGCGACAGGGTGAAGGCCGGCCAGGTGCTCGCCAAGCTCGACAGTGAGGAACAGGTGATCGCTCGCGGCCAGGCTGATGTGGCGGTCAAGGCCGCCGTTGAGAAGTCCAATCTCTATCACAACATCAAGTCCAGCGTGTCGCGCATGGACGTGTTCGATTCGGAGATCGCCGAGCAGGGCGCGCGGCTGCAGCTGCAGGCCGCCGAGCTCAATCTCGCCCGACGCAACATCACCGCGCCGATCGACGGCATCGTCGGCATCGTGCCGGTCAATATCGGCGACAACGTCACGACGAGCATCCCGATCGTCACGCTCGATGACTGTTCGGAAATCCTCGTCGACTACTGGGTGCCGGAGCGCTTCGCCAATACGGTGTCGGTCGGCCAGCCGGTCGAGGCGATGTCTGTGGCGAGGCCGGGGCAGGTGTTTTCAGGCGTGGTCGAAGCCGTCGACAACCGCATCGATGCGGCAAGCCGCACGCTTCGTCTGCGCGCCCGGATCGACAATAGTTCTGATGAGCTGCGTGCCGGCATGTCCTTCAGTGTCAGCATGAAATTTCCTGGCGACAAATATCCGGCTGTCGACCCCGTCTCCGTGCAGTGGGATTCGCAGGGCTCTTTCGTCTGGCAGGTCAATGACGACAAGTCGCATAAGGTGCGGGTCAGCATCGTGCAGCGCAACCCGGATTTCGTGCTGGTCAAAGCCGATCTCGAGGATGGCGACGTGATCGTCACACAGGGACTGCAGCGCGTGCGTGAGGGTGGGGCGGTGCGTGTGAGCGCCGATGTCGCCGCGACTGCGGAGGTCGCTACGCAATGAACGTGACCGAGATTCATCAGGACAGGGCGTCGGGCAAGCAGAGCTTCACTGCACTTTTCGTTCGCCGGCCGATCCTGGCGCTGGTGTTCAACACGCTGATGGTCGTTGCCGGCCTTGCCGCCTATGTCGGCGTCGAGGTGCGCGAACTGCCCGATGTCGACCGTCCCGTCGTTACCGTGCGTACCACCTTCGACGGCGCATCGCCGCAGACGATCGACCAGGAACTGACCAAGGTGATCGAGGGGGCGGTGGCGCGCGTCAGCGGCCTGAAATCGATTTCGTCGACCTCGTCCTTCGGTCAGAGCCGGGTGACGCTGGAATTCTCGGATGCGATCGATCTCTCGGTCGCCGCCAACGACGTGCGCGACGCGATTGGCCGCATCACCCAGAACCTGCCTGATGAGGCGGATGCGCCGCAGATCGTCAAGGCGGATTCGGATTCCTCGGCGATCATGCGCCTTGCCGTCACCTCCACCAATCTCAACATGGACGATCTGACCCAGCTCGTCGAAAACGAGGTGATCAATCGCCTCGCCTCCGTCGACGGGGTTGCCGACGTCGAGGAATATGGCGACCAGGAGAAGGTCTTCCGCGTCGATGTCGACCAGGGGGCTCTTGCCAGCCGCGGGCTGACCATCGGCGACCTGACGAAGGCACTCGACAATGCCGCACTCGACGTGCCGGCCGGCTCGCTGAAGAGCAATACGCAGGATATCGTGGTGCGCGCCACCGCCAACCTGCAGACCCCGGCGGATTTTTCCAACGTCATCCTGCAGGACCGCGTCAGGCTCGGCGACGTCGCGACGGTGATGCTTGGACCACGCGACGGCGAAACGGCGCTACGCTCCAACGGCAAGCCGGGCATTGGCCTCGGCATCATCCGCCAGGCGCAGTCGAATACGCTGAACATATCGACCGGCATCAAGGCGGCCGTCGACCAATTGTCGAAGACGCTGCCCGAGGGCACGACGATCGCCATCACCAGCGACGACGCCGTCTTCATCCAGGGTGCGATCCACGAAGTGGTGCTGGCGCTGGTGCTTGCCGCCGTGATCGTCACCGCCGTCATCTACCTCTTCCTGCGCGACTGGCGGGCGACGCTGATCCCGGCGGTCAGCATGCCGGTGGCGCTGATCGGCACGCTGGCGGCGATCTACATGGTCGGCTTCTCGATCAACATCCTGACGCTGCTCGCGATCGTGCTGGCGACCGGCCTCGTCGTTGACGATGCGATCGTGGTGCTCGAAAATATCGTACGCCGACGCTCCGAAGGCATGGGGCCGCGCGCTGCTGCCGTGCTCGGAACGCGCGAGGTGTTCTTCGCCGTCATCGCCACGACGGCGACGCTGGCCGCGGTGTTCATTCCGCTCTCCTTCTTGCCGGGACAGGTCGGTGGCCTCTTCCGCGAATTCGGCTTCGTGCTCGCCTTCTCGGTCGGTCTGTCGTCGATCGTGGCGCTGACGCTGTGTCCGATGCTTGCCTCGCGCATGCTGACCAAACCGATGCTCGAAGATCACGGCATGCTCGGTCGCTTCGGCGGGGCGCTTGCCGATCTCTACAAATGGGCGCTGCACGGCTGTCTCAACGCGCCCTTCGTCGTCATTCTGTTCTCGGTGATCTTTGCCGGTGCGGCACTCGTCGCTTTCTCGACGGTGAAGAGCGAGCTGACGCCCGAAGAGGACCGGTCGCTGGTGATGATGCGGCTGACGACGCCGCAGGGATCGAGCCTCGAATATACCCGCGACAAGATGCAGCTCGTCGAGGAATATCTGCAGCCGCTGGTCGACAGCGGCGACATTCGCAATGTCTTCTCGATCTCCGGGCAGGGCGGTTCGCTGAACAGCGGCTTCATGGTGCTGACGCTCGCCCCCTGGGGAGAGCGTGACAGGACGCAGACGGAGATCGTCGGCGATATCAACCAGGCAGCCTCTAGGGTGCCGGCCCTGCGCGGCAATGCTATTTCCTCGAACAGCCTTCGCATCCGCGGCGCCGGCAGTGGTCTGCAGATGGCGCTGATCGGCAATGATCACGAGGCGCTGACGGCGGCGGCCGCCAAGCTGGTTCAGTCGCTCGAGGCCACCGGCCAGTATGATACGCCGCGCCTGACCAACGAGCCCAGCCAGGCGCAGGTATCGGTGGCGATCGATCGCGAGCGCGCCTCGGATCTCGGCATCGACATAACCGGGCTTTCGACGGCAATCCAATCGCTGCTCGAAGGGCGATCGGTGGTCGACGTCTTCGTCGACGGCGAATCCTATCCCGTGCTTCTGACCTCGACGACGCGGCCGATCGACGATCCGACCGATCTTGAGAACGTGTTCCTGAAGACCGGCGACGGCAAGATCGTACCGATGTCGGTTATCGCCACGATGAAGGAAGGGTCGGTCGCGCCGCAGCTCAACCGCGAGCAGCAGCTCGCCTCCGTCGCGATCACCGCCGGCCTCAGGAACGGCATGTCGCTCGGCGATGCCGTCAGCCAAGTGACGGCGCTCGCCGAGCCGCTGCTGCCGCCAGGCTCCCGCCTGTTGCCGCTCGCCGAGGCGGCGACGCTCGAAGAGAATTCGAGCGGCATGGCGCTGACCTTCGGCTTCGCCATCGTCATCATTTTCCTGGTGCTGGCCGCGCAGTTCGAAAGCGTGCTGTCCTCGCTGATCATCATGTCGACGGTGCCGCTTGGTCTTGCCTGCGCCGTCTTCGCACTTGTCATCACCGGCTCCAGCCTCAACATCTACAGCCAGATCGGCCTGGTGCTGCTCGTCGGGGTCATGGCGAAGAACGGTATCCTGATCGTCGAATTCGCCAATCAGCTGCGCGACCGGGGCGAGGATGTGCGGTCCTCGATCGAGAAGGCCTGCGCGCTGCGTCTTCGCCCCGTGATGATGACGATGATCGCCACCATCCTCGGCGGCGTGCCACTGGTCTTTGCCCATGGCGCCGGTGCCGAAGCACGCGTTGCGCTCGGCTGGGTGATCGTCGGCGGTCTCGGTTTCGCGACGCTGGTGACGCTGTTCATCACGCCGGTCGCCTATCTGCTGCTTGCCCGCTTCGCCAAGCCGCACGCCCACGAGGAAGCGCGCCTGCACGAGGAGATGTCGGTCGCCACACGACCGCGCGCCGCACCCGATGACGAGCAGCTGCAGGCCGCCGAATAAGGTTTTATCCGATTGCGAAACGCCGCCGGCCAACCTCGTCCGGCGGCGTTTCTTATGGTGTATGAAACCTTGCAAAATTAGCTAAATTGCTTCTGAAGTTTAGCCGTTTGTTAAGCATAAACGGCAATGATTGTGACCAGTAACCGACTGGTCTTCTTCGTTTCTTGAAGGCTGCGATGCGCTGGAGTTTCAGCGACCCCGGACATGAATGTCCGTGCGGCACGGTTCATTTTTAGTTCAGTTTGCGTCTGTTGTGTTTTGGAGTTTAGTCCCGTGAGTATTTATCAGCGCGTCTCCGTGGACGCGGCGCTTTATGTGCTGCGCGATATCAATCGGAATATGACGGTCACGCAGAACCACATCACGACGGGTATGCGTGTCGCAAAAGCCAGCGACAATGCCGTCTACTGGTCGATCGCCACCACCGCGCGGACCGACAATAAAGCCGTTTCGGCCATCCAGGATGCGCTCGGCATGGCCGCAGCGACGATGGGAACGGCCTATACCGGCGTTCAGAGCGTCATCGACGTCGTCTCCGAGATCAAGGCAAAGCTGGTTGCCGCAACCGAGGACGGCATCGACAAGAACAAGATCAACGAAGAGATCAAACAGCTGCAGGAGCAACTGCGTAGCGTTTCGGAATCGGCGACCTTCAACAGCGACAACTGGGTGGTCCTCACCAATGATGCGACGCCGACGCAGCCGCGCCAGATCCCGGCCTCGTTCATCCGCAACGCCGACGGCACGATCTCGATCGGCATGCTGAGCTACCATATCGACAATACGCCGGTGGGAGCGACGACCTCCAAGGACGCGCGCTACCTGATCGACGACCGTGCCACCGGTTCCGGCGAATACGGGGTGCTGACATCGGCCTATTTCGCCACCGAACTCGGTGCTGCGCAAAATTACGTGCTGATGACGAGCAAGAACGGCACCACCACCGGGCAGGTGGTGATCTCGGTGACATCAAGCACGACGCAGGGCCAGATCGGCCAGATGATCAGCGTCGTGGATGCCGCGCTGACGCAGCTGACGACGGTCGGTTCGGCCTTCGGCGCGCTGGAAAAACGCATCAACCTCCAGAACGACTTCGCCACGAAACTGCACGACAACATCACCGCCGGCATCGGCCGGCTTGTCGATGCCGACATGGAGGAGGAGTCGAGCAGACTGCGGGCGTTGCAAACGCAGCAGCAGCTCGGCCTGCAGTCGCTGAACATCGCCAACGCCACTTACGACACCATGCGGCAGTTGTTCCAGAATTTCTAAAGCATGTCGCGCAAAAGTCTGCGGGCGGATCGTTGTGCGTTGCTGCGGCGCAGGAGCGATCAATCCGCTAAAACTGGTGATATCAGCGCATTCCCGCAACATGGCTGTGTTTCGACGTCCGAATTTGCCCTATCAGGAGAACATCTTCATTTTCTTGCCGCAATCCTTGCCATTTGCTCGCATCAGTCGAACGGAGACCGTCCTGTCCATGATCAAAAAATTCATACTTCTCGCTATTGCCGCAAGCTATCTCAGCGCCTGCACGACGACCGATCCCTATACCGGTGAACAGAAGGTTTCCAATACGGCCGGCGGCGCGGCGCTTGGCGCCCTCGGTGGTGCTCTCGTCGGCGTGGCTGTCGGCGGCGGCGGCCACGGCAAGCGCAATGCGGCGTTGATCGGTGCGGGCGTCGGCGCTCTCGCAGGCGGCGCGATCGGCAATTACATGGACCAGCAGGAATCCGAGCTTCGCGCCCAGCTCGAAGGCACCGGCATTTCGGTGACCCGTAATGGCGACAACATCATCCTCAACATGCCGTCGAACATCACCTTCGACGTCGATCAGGACGCGGTGAAGCCGGGCTTCTATCCGACGCTGAATTCGGTGGCGATTGTACTGCGCAAATTCAACCGCACGCTGATCGACGTCAACGGCCATACGGATTCGACCGGCAGCCTGCAGCACAATCAGGACCTGTCGCAGCGCCGCGCACTTTCGGTTGCCGACTATCTTGGCGGCCAGGGCATCGACCAGCGCCGCGTCTCCGCCGTCGGTTTCGGCCCGTCGCAACCCGTTGCCTCCAATGCGAGCGAGGCCGGCCGCGCGCAGAACCGCCGCGTCGAGATCCAGATCGCGCCGATCACGCAGGGCTGATTCTGGCTCATACCGTTTGCGGAAAGGCCGGGTCACGCCCGGCCTTTTTCGTCAGTGCTGCATCGTTGCGCCCTTGGTGATCTTGTCGACGATCTTCTTTTCGGCGCGCAGCGCGATGCCGACCACCTTGGCGTCTTCGGGCGCAAATTCTGCGAAGACGGCGCGGTTGGCCGCGTCGTGGCCGGTCGCAAACATCTCCTCGATAAACAGCGAGCTGGTGATATCGCGCTCCAGCGCGCGGCGGTGAACGGCTGATATGGTCGCCTCGTCGGCGGAGAGCACGATGATCGGCTGGATCGATAAGGGATTGTAGAGATTGCCGGCGCGGTCCCTGTAGGCTTCACCGACGATCTCGGGATGCCGGCCGGCGATGCCCGTCATCAGGAAGGCGGTGACGTTCAGCTTCTGCCAGCCGGCAAGATTGTTTCGCAGGACGACGGCAATTTTGGTATCAAACATCGGACGGTCTTTCACCTATCTAGGGGTTATGGAGTATCGGGCGCGTTGAACCAGGACTTACATCCGCAGGTCTTCGAAGGTCTTGAACGTTTGTGCGCGGGACCATCCGGCAATGGCATCCTGGCCGCACCGGCCTTTCCCGGCATCGAGCGCATCGAGGCGCAGTTCTCAGGCAATGCCTTCGAGCCGCACCGGCACGACACCTATGCACTCGGCGTGACTCTGAAGGGGGTTCAGACCTTCCGCTATCGTGGCGAGCGGCGCTTCAGCCTGCCGGGACAGGTGATCGTGCTGCATCCCGACGAAGAGCATGATGGCGGGGCGGGAACGGAGGATGGTCTGCAGTACCGCATGCTCTATCTGGAACCGTCGCTGCTTCTCGAATGCCTGAAGGCGGATGGCGTTGGCCTGCCTTTTGTCGATGAACCCGTTATCGGCGATCCGGCGCTGGCGGGCGTGCTGCTGGCGGCTCTCGGCGAACTCGACCGCGAACTGGACGCGCTTTTCGTCGACGATTTCGTATCGCAGGTGACGGGCGGGCTGTCACGGCATGCGCGCATACCGCGCCGGCCGCTCGGCCTCGTCGCCTGGCGGCAGGCGCGGACGGCACGGGACTATCTCGAGGCACATGCGACCCGGGCAGTGAATTCCGGCGAGCTTGAGGCGGTGACGGGGCTCGATCGTTTCGCGCTGTCGCGGCATTTCCGGGCGGCCTTCGCCACCAGCCCGCATCGCTACCTCCTGATGCGTCGGCTGCAGCGGGCGCGGGCGATGATCGGTGCGGGTGAGGGGATTTCCGATGTGGCGGCGGCGACCGGCTTTGCCGACCAGAGCCATCTCAACCGCCATTTCAAGAAGGCCTATGGCATGACGCCCGGCCAATGGGGAGCGCTGGCGCATAACCCCAGGCAGGGCATCAGGCGGGATTTTCCGCAAGGCCGGAACGGCGCGCGATGAAACGGGCGAGCATCGGTCCGATCATCAGGATCACCAGGAAACGGCCGGTCTGCATCGCCATCACGAAAGGCACGTCGACATCGCTGGAGGCGGCGATGATGGCGACGGAATCGGCGCCGCCGGGGCTGGTGGCGAGATAGGCGGTCAGCGGATCGATGCCTGCGAAGACGTGAAGCGCCACCGCCATGCAGCCGCAGAGCGCCATCAGCAGCACGATGCAGGCCGATACCCTCGGCAGGGCGCGCGCCACGTGGCTGAGGATCGAGCGGGTGAACCGCAGGCCGATGCTCCAGCCGACCAGCGCATAGGCGAGGGCGAGCAGCCACATCGGTAATTCAATTTTCAGGAGGCCTATGCCCTGCAGCAAGGCGCCGAGAAAGAGCGGCACGATGATCGTGCCGCCCTGGAGGCGCAGGCGCCGGACGCCATAGGCACAAAAGGCGGCAAAAGCCATCGTCGTCGCAAAGGCCGGCCAGTCGATCTCGGGAAAAAGGACGAGCGGCGGCGGCTCGGCGCCGTCGGCTGCCACCCACAGGCGCGAGACCACAGAGGCGCCGACGGCGACGAAGACGACGCGCAGATACTGCATGAAGGCGACGAGACGGGCATCGGCGCCATAGGCTTCCGACATGATGACCATGGCGGAGGCGCCGCCCGGCGAAGAACCCCAGACCGCGGTCGTGCCCGGCAGCACCTGCCAGCGCGTCAAAAGCCAGCCGAGGCCGGTGGCGATGGCGATGACCGAGAAGATGAACAGCAGAAAGAGCGGTGCGTCCTTCGCCATGGTGCCGAGAATGTCAGGGGTGATGGTGCGCGCCATCATCAGGCCGACCAGGACCTGGCCGAACTGCAGCGGCCAGAAGGGCACGCGAAGCTTTCCCTTGCCGACGGTCAATGCCAGTGCGATCGCCGCGACCATCGGTCCGATCAGCAGCGAGGCCGGCAGCGCGAAGAGTTCGAGGAAGACGACGAGAGCGGCCGAAAGTGCCAGCAGCAGCGCCAATTTCGGCAGACCGGCATCCCGCAGCAGGCGGCTCGCGTCGCTGAATGACATGATCTCCGTATCTTTCCTAGAACAGGATGATTTTAGGCCGGGGCGGCCAAAATCTGAATCCTGCTCTAATTAAATAGTTAGAGCATGACCGGCGCGAGCCCTTAAGGGCTGAAGATGGGAAGAGGCTCCGGCATGACGAAGAGAGGCCGGCTGCAAGGACCGACTGACGCGGGTTCGGTATAGGCGGACGCGAGGCGGGCGGTCAATTGCGAAATCTGGCTTCTCGGCGCCCTGAAATGCGAAACTGATTCATGCGACCGCTTCAAGTCGTTGTTTTTATGCATGTCATCATTCCAAAAGCGCTGAGCGGTTTCGGGCTGGGTGCCTCAGAAACGGACATGGCTGACGAGAAAATCGAGCAGTGCGCGTACGCGCGCCGGCAGCGGGCCGCCCTGGCCCATATAGACGGCATAGAACTCCTCGAGATCGCCGGGATTGGCCTCTTCGAGCACCGGCACCAGGCGGCCGGCATCGATATCGGTGCGCAGGGTGAAGGCGGCGAGCCGGGCAAGGCCGGCGCCTGACAAAGCGAGGTGACGCATGGCTTCGCCGTCTCCCACCTGCAGGCCCGGGGTGATCGGGATCGTTACCGTTTCGCCACCTTCGCGCAGCGGCCAGCCCTCGATGGCGCGGGCGTAGGAAAAACCGATACGGCAATGGCGGCGGAGATCGGCGATCGTGCGTGGTTTGCCATGACGCGAGAGATAATCCGGCGATGCGACGATGATCTTGCCGGTGGCGCCAAGCTTGCGGGCGATCAGGCTGGAATTCTTCAGGGGGCCGGCGCGGATTGCGACATCGGCGCGTTCTTCCATCAAGTCGACTATCCTGTCGGTATGGGAAATATCCAGCGTCACGGCCGGATGAAGCGCCATAAAGGCCGGCACGAGCGGCGCCAGCACATGGTTGCCGAAAGAGCCGCTGGTGTTGATGCGGATGCGGCCTGAGGCCTGTTCACCCGTCGAGGCCTGGCGTTCAGCCTCGGCGATATCGGCAAGGATGGCGACGCAGCGCTCGTAGAAGGCACAGCCTTCCGGCGTCAGCTGCAGCCTGCGGGTGGAGCGGTTGACGAGGCGGGCGCCGAGGCGTGTCTCCAGCCGGGCGAGGAGCTTGCTGACAGCCGACGGCGTCATGCGCCGGGCCGTGGCCGCCGCAGAAAAGCCGCCGCGCTCGACGACGCTGACGAAGACTTCCATTTCGCCGGAGCGGTTGATGTCCTGACGGCTCATGATGAATTCAAGTCACAGATGATTTGCTGATAGGCAATCTATATCATCGAATGCCCGAGGTCTATCTCATAGGAAATACAGGAGACAGATCCATGGATTACAGAAATCTCGGCGCCTCCGGCCTCAGAGTGCCGGTCTTGAGCTTCGGCGCGGGCACATTCGGCGGCAGCGGGCCGCTGTTCGGCGCCTGGGGCAATACCGATGCCGAGGAAGCGCGGCAGCTCGTCGACATCTGCCTGGAGGCCGGTGTCAATCTCTTCGACACGGCCGACGTCTATTCGGCCGGCGCGTCCGAGGAGGTGCTCGGCCAGGCCATCCGCGGCCGGCGCGACGCTGTGCTGATCTCAACGAAGACGGCGCTGCCGATGGGCGAGGGGCCGCAGGACTGGGGAACGTCGCGGGCGCGGTTGATCCGGGCGACCGAGGATGCGCTGCGCCGGCTCGGGACCGACTATATCGACCTGCTGCAACTTCATGCTTTCGATGCCTCGACGCCGGTCGAGGAGGTGCTGTCGACGCTCGACGGGCTCGTGGCGGCAGGCAAGATCCGCTATGTCGGCGTTTCCAATTTTGCCGGCTGGGAACTGATGAAGTCGCTCGCCGCCGCCGATCGCCACGGTCATCCGCGTTACGTCGCCCATCAGGTCTACTATTCGCTGGCAGGGCGCGATTACGAATGGGAGCTGATGCCGCTCGGCGCCGACCAGGGTGTGGGAGCTCTCGTCTGGAGCCCGCTTGCCTGGGGACGGCTGACCGGCAAGATCCGCCGCGGCCAACCGCTGCCCAAGGCAAGCCGGCTGCACGAGACGGCGCAATACGGCCCGCCCGTCGACGGCGAGAAGCTGTTCGAGATCGTCGAGGTCCTGGACGCCATCGCAGGCGAGACCGGCCGGACGGTGCCGCAGATCGCCATCAACTGGCTGCTTAACCGGCCGACGGTATCGAGCGTCATCATCGGCGCCCGCAACGAGGAGCAGCTCAGGCAGAACCTCGGCGCGGTCGGCTGGAGCCTGTCGAAGGAGCAGATCGAAAGTCTCGACGTCATCAGCGCGGTGACGGCGCCCTATCCCTATTTCCCCTATCGGCGACAGGAGGGGTTTGCACGGCTCAATCCGCCGATTGTCTGAGGTGCGAGGGCGGCGGACTTGGCTATAGCAACCGGCCTATAACAAAAGGGGAATGAAATCTTCTGCCAATCTTAACTGGACAGCCGCTTTGACTTGCCGCATACCCAGCCTGCTGCATAATTCCTTAAATCGGAATCGATTTAAGGATGAAATTATGCAGCAATTTTAGAGTTCTACAGCGTCCTTTGCTCGTCTGAAAAGACGCGCGGCGCTGTAGCCTGCGGAACACGATATGGCTTCTGCGGAATGGCAGGGAGATCAAAGGGATGGCGCTGAAGGACGCGAAGGCGGGCACACGCAACGAGGCGGGAATTGCCGCGGTGCTCGGCATTCTCAAGCAGAGCTTCGGCGAGCGTTTCCAGACCGGCCAGTCCTTCCGCGAACAGCATGCCCATACGACCACCTACATCCCGCCGCAGCTGCCCGACGGGGTGCTCTTTGCCGAGAGCGCTGAGGATGTGAAGGCGGCGGTCAGAGCCTGTGCGACCCACAAGGTACCGGTGATCGGCTTCGGTGTCGGCACCTCGCTGGAGGGCCAGGTCAATGCCGCCAATGGCGGTATTTCGATCGATTTCAGCCGCATGAACCGGGTGATCGAGGTCAATCCCGAAGATCTCGACTGCACCGTCGAACCGGGTGTGACACGCGAGGCGCTGAACATCCACCTGCGCGATACCGGCTTGTTCTTCCCGATCGATCCCGGCGCCAACGCCTCGATCGGCGGCATGGCCTCGACGCGGGCCTCCGGCACCAATGCCGTGCGCTATGGAACGATGAAGGACAATGTGCTTGCCGTCACCGCGGTCACGGCCAATGGGGAGGAGATCCGCACGGCCCGGCGCGCCCGCAAATCCTCGGCGGGCTACGACCTGACGCGGCTCTTCGTCGGCGCCGAGGGCACGCTCGGTATCCTGACCTCGGTGACGCTGCGCTTGCAGGCGATTCCGCAGAAGATCGCCGGAGGGGCCTGTGCCTTTCCGAGCATCAAGGCCGCTTGTGATGCCGTCATCATGACGATCCAGATGGGCATTCCGGTGGCGCGCATCGAGCTGCTCGACACGGTACAGATGCGGGCCTGCAACGCCTATTCCAAGCTTTCCTATGCCGAAAGCCCGACGCTGTTCCTCGAATTCCACGGCACCGACGAGACGGTGCCGCTGCAATCGGCAGCCTTTGCCGAGATCGCGGCGGAATGCGGCGGCGGCGAATTCCTATGGACCGCCAATGCCGAGGAGCGGACGAAGCTCTGGAAGGCGCGCCATGACGCCTATTGGGCTGCAAGGGCGCTGGCGCCCGGGCTTGCCGCACTTTCGACCGATGTTTGTGTTCCGATATCAAGGCTTGCCGATTGTGTTTCCGAAACGCAGGCGGATATCGAGGAGCATGGGCTGCTGGGGCCGATCGTCGGCCATGCCGGCGACGGGAACTTCCATGTGCTGCTGTTGTTTGATGACAAGAGCACCGAAGGCGTCGCCGTGGCCGAGGCTTTCGTGCAACGGCTCAACCGGCGGGCGCTCGAAATGGACGGAACATGCACCGGCGAACACGGGGTCGGACAGGGCAAGATGGCGTTTCTGGAACAGGAGCTTGGCGGCGCGGTGGATCTGATGCGACAGGTGAAACAGGCGCTCGATCCGGACGATATCTTCAATCCCGGCAAGATTTTCCACCATGGCTGAGAACGGAACATTCTCATGAAGTTGGGTCTTGCCCCCGGCATGAATAGCGCTAGAACAGGATGATGTTAGGCCGGCTCGCCTTGAAATCTGAATCCTGTTCTCAATTAAAGAGTTAGAGCATGATGTCGTCCGAAAACCGCTCACACTTTTCGGCATCATGCTCTGGTGTCGGCAACAGAATCCCGAATGGAGACGCTTTGCATTGGTAGGCCGGTTCCTCGTCTTTCTGGGGGGAGTGATCGTCGTAGTGCTGTTTGTGGCGCTGCTTGCGCCGCTGTTCATCGACTGGACGGATTTCCGCAAGAATTTCGAGGATCAGGCAAGCCGCATCATCGGTAAGAAGGTCACCGTCTACGGCACGGTGGATGCGCGCCTGCTACCGTTCCCGTCGGTGACGCTGCATGACGTGCGCGTCGGCCAGGAAGCGGACGGCACGCCGATCGTCAAGGTCGAGCAGTTCTCCATGGATGCGGAGCTTGCACCTTTCCTGTCGGGCGAAGCGCTGATCTTCGACATGCGCGTCGTCAATCCGAAAGTGCGCTTGAGATTGCTCAAGGACGGCACGCTCGACTGGATGCGCGGCAGCCGCGCGGAAATACCGGCAAGGACCGTCGTTCTCGAAAACGTGCATGTCAGCGGCGGCGAGGTCGAATTCATTGACGATCAGTCGGGTCGCTCGCGTCGCATCACCGGCCTCAACGCGGAAATGTCGGCAAAGTCGCTGGCCGGTCCTTGGCGCATCGAGGGCGACGCTGCGCTCGATGGCGAGCACGGCGGCTTCTCGATCTCGAGCAGTCAGCCGGACGAGAAGGGAGTGCTGCGCATGCGCACGAGGCTCTCGCCGGACAAGCACCCTGTCAGCGTCGATCTCGATGGCGAGCTGAAGCTCGTCGACAGCAAGCCGAACTATCAGGGCCAGCTTTCGGCAGCGATCGAGATCCGCAACAGCGCCAAGCCCGCCAACAAGAAAGAGCAGCCGCCGCGCGTCAAGGGCCGCTTCGAGCTCACCAACGAACGCATCCGCATCCCCGAATACCGGATGGAGATCGGCCCGACGGACGATCCCTATGTCATAACCGGCGAGGCGACGCTCGATACCGGCAATGCGCCGGAATTCCTGCTGACCGCCGTCGGGCAGCAGATCGACGTCAACCGCATCGGCAATCAGGGCTCGGCTGGCAAGACGACGCGGGATCCCGCTGTTTCGGCGCGCCAGCGGCTGAATTCGCTGATTGACATCGTCGCGCAGGTGCCGATCCCGCAGGTGCCGGGCAAGGCGAGCGTCAAGCTGCCGGCGATCGTCGCCGGCGATACGACGCTGCGCGACGTGCAGCTGGAGCTCGAACCGGCCGGCATCGGCTGGATGATCGACAGCGCCACCGGCACGCTGCCGGGGCGCACGCAAGTGGAAGGCAAGGGCAAGCTCCTGCTTCAGGGCGAACCTTCATTCAACGGCCAGATCGTGATGGCATCCAGCCAGCCGACCGGGCTTGCCTCCTGGCTTGCCGGCTCGGTCGATCCGGCCATCCGGCAATTGCGGCAGGCGGGCTTTTCCGCCAATGTCAGCCTGACGCACGAATTGCAGCGTTTTGAAAATCTCGAGATCGCCATCGGACCGGCGACGCTGAAGGGTCGGCTGGAGCGCCAGGCAATCTCCGGCCAGCCGCCGACGCTGTCGGTGGCGCTAAACGGCGATACGCTCGATCTCGACGCGCTGCAGGCGCTGAGCGGGCTGATGACCGGCCAGGATGCCGGCGACAACGTGCTTGACCACAAGATCGCCGCCCAGCTCAAGGCGGACAAGTTCACCGCCTTCGGCGTCAGTGCCGAGAATGTCGAGACCACGTTTACGATCGCCGATGGGGCGCTTGCCGTCGACCGGCTGTCGATCAAGAATATCGCCGGCGCCGAGCTGACGGCGACGGGCAGGGCGGAAGGTTCGCTGCTCGATTACAAGGGTGCGGGCGAAATCACCTTCAAATCGGCCGATCCCGGCGGCTTCTTCACCATGCTGCGCGAACACCTGCCGCATCACCCGGTGCTCGACCGGCTGGTGCGCAACGCCGGCTGGTACGGCAATACGGCATTGCGCGGCGCACTGACGCTCGGCGGCGAGGAGGGCGACGCATTGACGGTGACGCTTGCCGGTGTGGCGAACGGCAGCCGCGTCAATCTCGATTACCGCATGTCCGACCTTCTGGCGTTGACCGGCAACGGCACGACGAGCCTCGAGGCGACGCTCGAAAACGCAGTGCCATCAGTCCTGTTTGGCCAGGCCGGGCTCGACCCGCTGCCGGTCGATGTCGGCGCCAATGGCCGACTGACGCTGAAGGTGAAGGCATCGGGCAACGATCCCGCCGACGCGGCGCTGACCTTTGCGACCGACCGGACCTCGTTCATGGCCAACGGCAAGGTCGACGTCCGGCCGGAGACCTTCATGAACGGCCAGATCGCGCTTTCGCTCGACAGCGCTGATATCGACCCCTATCTCATCATGAACGGCATAGCCTTGCCGCAGACCGGAACCGGGCTGCCGTTCGGCCTGCAGGTCAATACTGCCGTCGACAGCGACAAGATCGTCTTTTCGGATCTCAAGGGACATGCGGCCGACAACGAATTTTCCGGTGCGCTGACCTTCGACCGGAAGGCTGCGAAGACGACCGCGAGCGGCGGGCTGACACTCGCCAAGGCCGATGCCGGCTGGCTCGGCGAGGCGGTATTCGGCCAGATCGTCGATCCCGCCAACGGTCAGCTGACGACGGCGCCGCTGGGGCTGCCCATCTTCAAGGATCTCGACGTCAACGTGAAGCTGGCGGCCAAGGAGTTCTGGCCCGGCCTGCCGGAAACGGCGGTGTCGGACTTCACCAGCGATGTTGCCTACAAGGGCGACGAGCTGCAGCTCAACGACATGGCCGGGAACTGGGACGGCGGAAAGCTCTCCGGCAATCTGCTCTTCACCAATGCCAGCGGCACAGGTTTCCTGCAGACGAAGCTTGCGCTTGCCGATTCCGATCTTTCCGGCGTCGTCTGGCTGCGCGATGGCGCACCGATCGCCAACGGCAAGTTCGGATTGTCGCTGTCGATGGAGGCCTCGGGCAAGACGATCGGCGAGATCGCCAGCTCGCTCAATGGTTCGGGCGAACTGAGGCTCGGCGATACCAGCATACGCGGGTTGAACCTTGCCATCCTTCCGCCGCTGCTTGCCGCGACCGATACGATGCAGGAGCAGATCAATGCCGGCAAGGTGCATCCGATCATCGAGACGCTGCTCAGCAACGGCGAGGCGAAGCTGCCGCCGCTCGGCATCCCTTTCAATATCGCCGACGGGACGCTGAGGGTGCAGAATGTCACCGTCGCCAACGATCTCGCCCGCATCACCGCCGATGCGCAGATCGCGCTGCCGGAAGAGCGCATCAGCGCGACGCTGGGTGTCGGGTTCAATCCTGGCACGGAAGCGCTTTCCGGCGCCGAGCCGGCGCTCCGGCTGAATTTTTCCGGCATGCTGCCGTCGCCCGGCAAGACGATGGATGTGACCGATATTACCAGCTATCTGTCGCTGCGCGCCTTCGAGCGCGAGCGCCGGCGTGTCGAGCGGCTGCAGGCGATCGTGCTCGAAAAGCAGCGGCTGCGCCGCGAGGTGGCGCTCTACCGGTTCAACGACGCCGAGCGCATCAAGGCGGCCGAGATCGAGCAGCAACGGCGGGCGGAGGAAGAGCGGCTGCGCGCGCTGGCGCGGAAAGCCGCCGCTGAGAAAGCTGCTGCCGAGGCGGAGGCCGCACGCGCGGCGGAAGCCAAAGCGAAGGCGGATGCGGATGCGCAGGCGAGGGCGGCGGCCGAGGCGGAAGCAGCACGGCGCAGCGGGCAGGCGCAGCCCGGTCCGCTCAATTTCGACCAGTTGCCGGGCGTTCAGGCGCAGTGAAAGCGCATAGAATTTGATTCATGCAAGACGCTTCAGGTCTTTGTTTTCATTGATGTCGTCTCAAATCGCTATGCGATTTTGAGCAACATGCATCAAGGCTGGTGGCCTTCAGCCAGGAAAGCACATGCAAGCGCAGCGCCGAGGACAGATTGCTGTCGGGTGGGCGGTGGTCGTCGATTTCGGAGATCAGCGCGGCGAGCGGTATCGAACGGGCTCCGGCAATCGTCTTCAACTCGGTCCAGAACTCATCCTCCAGCGAGAAACTGGTGCGATGGCCGTGCAATGTCGCCGAATGCTTGCGAATCATGGAGCCTTCACATCCCGGATAGAGCACAGCGCGTCCGAGACGACACGCTCAGGACTCTCCATCAAATTAAGGGTGGGTTGGCAGATCGCTTCAAGGAAAGTGCGCAAGTGGCTGATCGCAGAATCCATTCCGGCTTTCACGCGTTGCGTGAAACCGTCACGCGCCGTCGTCATCCGTCTCGATCCGGCCGTCGCGATGGGCTTTATCGGCCTTGTCGTTCAGGCTGCGGGTCAGCTGTTTCTCGGCCTTGGTGCGGCCGAAGGAGACGCGGTTCTGTTCGGCCTGCTTCTCCTTTTCGGAGCGAGCCTGCTTCTTGCGGAACTGGCGCAGATTGATGATTTCGGCGCTCATGCGGTTGCCTGGACCCTCACGAAAAAGGGAGGCTTGGCCTCCCTCCAGATCACTGCTTCTTGCGGAAGGAGTCGAGCGAGACGACAGAGCCCGGTTTCTTCTCCTCGCCGTCGGCGGGTTTTGCGCCTGCGGCGTCAACGGGCTTCCCGGCCGCATCCACCGGATAGGCGGTGATTTCGCCGGACGGCAATTCCTCGCCATCGGCGAGCGGTACGTCGAATTCGAGCTCGAAGTTGACGGAGGGATCGTAGAAGCCGCGGATCGCATTGAATGGGATAACCAGCTTTTCCGGAACGTCCGAGAAGGAAAGGCCGATCTCGAAATGCGTCTCGGTGATCTTCATGTCCCAGAACTGGTGCTGGATGACGATGGTCATCTGCTCGGGGTATTTCGACTTCAGGTGCTGGGAGATGCGCACGCCGGTGGCGCCGGTGAGGAAGGTGATGAAGAAGTGATGATCACCGGGCAGACGGCCCGTCGCTGCGACTTCCGCCAAAACCTTGCGGATGACGCCGCGAAGTGCATCCTGTGCCAGAATGTCGTAGCGGATATGATCCTGCCCCATGCTTTTCCTGTCTTTCGTCGGTTCGGAAGTCTTTTCACAAGGTTATATGCCACGTCCGGGCGCCTTGGGAAAGACCGGAGCCGAGTCACGTTTTTAAGCAGCATACATGATTTCGGCGGCAGGGAGAAGGTGAAGGCTTCTGTTGCCAGGTGCCTTCGGACCCCGCCTAGAGGTGCGAACCACTAGGACTTTGATTGAAGTGTCACACCGCGATTAAGCAGCGAGACGAGCTTCCGCATAGTTGTCGTTTGCAACTACAATTTTAGCCCGATAACGGCGGTACAATGCCGAGCAAAAAGACGATCTTTACACCCTTGTCGATCCTGTTTCGCCCCCATCAAAAGCCGGCCTCTAAGACCGCCGGTTTTTGGTGGAGGCGCCGGGTACCGCCCCCGGGTCCAATAGGTTTATTACACCGCTCATTTATCGCCATAGCCGACCCGAAAGCCGGCAAGGGTGATATAGTGGTTTCCTCAGCCCAAGGAAAGGGCAAACGTCATAAAAGCGTTATGCGCCCCATCAGAAACATTGGGAAAATACCGGCCGGTGATTGGTTTCCCGGCTCCGAAGGCTTAAATTGGCCGAAAGGGAATCAGCGCGACATGAAGCAATATCTCGATCTCTTGAATCATGTGATGGAAAAGGGCTCCGACCGGGGCGACCGCACCGGCACCGGCACGCGCTCGGTCTTCGGCTACCAGATGCGCTTCGACCTCGAAGAAGGCTTCCCCGTCCTTACCACGAAGAAGCTGCATCTGCGCTCGATCATCCACGAGCTTCTCTGGTTCCTGAAGGGCGAGACGAACATCCGCTATCTCAAGGAGAACGGCGTTTCGATCTGGGACGAATGGGCCGATGAAAACGGCGATCTCGGGCCGGTCTACGGCGCCCAATGGCGTTCCTGGCCAGCGCCCGATGGCGGCCATATCGACCAGATCGCCAATCTCGTCAAAGGCATCGTCAACAATCCGAATTCGCGCCGCCACATCGTCTCAGCCTGGAATCCGGCCGAAGTGGACGAAATGGCGCTGCCGCCCTGCCATTGCCTGTTCCAGTTCTATGCGGCTGACGGCAAGCTCTCCTGCCAGCTCTACCAGCGCTCGGCCGATATCTTCCTCGGCGTGCCGTTCAACATCGCCTCCTATGCGCTGCTGACGATGATGGTGGCTCAGGTGACCGGGCTGAAGCCCGGCGATTTCGTCCACACGCTCGGCGACGCCCATCTCTATCACAACCATTTCGACCAGGCGAAGCTGCAGCTGGCGCGCCGGCCGAAGCCGCTGCCTTTCATGCGCATCAAGCCTGATGTGAAGGACATTTTCGGCTTCACCTTCGACGATTTCGAGCTGATCGGCTACGAGGCCGATGCCAGCATCAAGGCGCCGATCGCCGTCTGATCCGGGACATTCCATGGCCGACATTCGCAGGACCATTATCGCCGCCGTTGCCCGCAACGGCATTATCGGCCGCGACGGCGATATGCCGTGGCGGCTTTCGAGCGATCTGAAGCGCTTCAAGGCGCTGACATTGGGAAAGCCTGTCGTGATGGGCCGCAAGACTTACGATTCGATCGGCAAGCCGCTGCCGGGACGGCCAAACGTCGTCATTTCGCGGCAAGCGGCGATAGACCATCCTGATGTCTCCATGGCCCATTCGCTGTCCGAGGCGATGACGGCGGCCGACAGGCTGGCGCTCGAAACCGGCGTCGACGAGATCTGCATTCTCGGCGGCGGGCAGGTCTATGCCCAGGCGATCGGTCTTGCCGACAGGATGTGCATCACGCATGTCGAGGCCGATCTCGACGGAGACGCGTCGTTTCCCGCGATCGATCCCGACATCTGGCAGGCGGGGGAGATAATCGCGGTTCCGGCCGGCGAAAAGGACAGTTATCCCACGCATTTCATCGTCTACGAACGCCGCCACGCCTGAAAATGAACTATTTTCCAATTAAATTGACCAAGTTTCTCACGTTGCGTTGAAAGCCGATGCGGCGATACCTATAACGGTCACCAACGCGTCCGCCGGTCAGCCCCCACGGTTCGGATGCGTGGAGACTTAACGAACAACGAGGTTTTGATGCCCTGGAGCAATCAGAATGGCGGCGGCGGCCCTTGGGGCGGCGGCGGCGGTAATAATCAGGGACCATGGGGACAGGGGCCGAACCGGCCGCGCGGTGGCGGCGGCAAGGGCGGGCCGCCTGATCTGGAAGATATTATCCGGCGCGGCCAGGACCAGCTGCGCAACATCATTCCCGGCGGCTTCAACGGCGGCGTGGCAGTGATCGTCGCGGCGATCGTCGCGGTCTTCTGGCTGATCCAGTGCATTTATGTCGTGCAGCCGGACGAGCGCGGCGTCGAGCTGCAGTTCGGCAAGCCGAAGGACGAAATTTCCATGCCGGGCCTGCATTTCCACCTGTGGCCGATGGAAACCGTCGAGACGGTCAAGGTGACCGTACAGCAGCTGAACATCGGGGCGACTTCGGCATCGTCTTCGAACGGCCTGATGCTGTCCAGCGACAAAAGCGTGATCAACGTGCAGTTCGCGGTCTTCTATACCGTCAGCGATCCCAAGGCCTATCTCTTCAACGTCGAAAACCCGGCGGAGACGCTGCAGCAGGTATCCGACAGTGCCATGCGTGAGATCGTTGGCCGACGTCCGGCGCAGGACGCCTTCCGCAGCAATCGTCAGCCGATCGAAGTGGACGTGCTCAACATCGTGCAGGACACGATGAACCGCTATGGCGCGGGCGTGACCGTGACCGGCGTGACGATCCAGAACGTGGCGCCGCCGCGGGAAGTCGCCGATGCTTTCGAAGAAGTGCAGCGTGCCGGCCGTGACCGCGACAGCACGATCGAAGAGGCCAATCGCTACACGAACCAGAAGCTCGGCCAGGCGCGAGGCGATGCGGCCAGAATCCGTGAAGATGCAGCCGCCTACAAGGACCGTGTCGTGAAGGAGGCGGAAGGTGAAGCGCAGCGGTTCACGGCGATCAACGACGAATATTCCAAGGCGCCCGACGTGACCCGCAAGCGGTTGTATCTCGAAACGATGGAGCAGGTGCTGAAGAATTCCCGGAAGGTCATTATCGACGAGAAGCAGGGCGTCTTGCCCTATCTGCCGCTCAATGAGCTCGGCAAGCCGGCACAGCAGGGAGGTTGAGTCATGACATCGAACAGACTTCCCATCATTCTCATCATCCTCGCTATCGTGCTGGTCGGGCTTTATTCGTCCATCTTCGTGGTGAATGCACGCGAGCAGGCCATCGTCGTCCGTTTCGGCCAGATCCAGTCGGTCAAGACCGAGCCTGGCATTTATTTCAAGCTGCCTTTCGGCTTTATGGATGCCGACCGCGTTCAGTTGGTCGAAAAGCAGGCGCTGAGGCTCGATCTCGACAATATTCGCGTTCAGGTTCAGGATGGCCAGACCTTCGACGTCGATGCCTTCGTGATCTATAACATCGCGGATGTTCGCCGCTTCCGCGAAACGGTATCGGGCGATCGCGAAGCCGCGGAAGCGCGGTTGAGAGCGCAGCTCGATTCATCGCTTCGCCGCGTCTACGGTCTGCGTGACTACAATGCCGCGCTCTCGGAAGAGCGTGTGGCTATGATGCTGGAGATTCGCGACGACCTGCGCACGGATGCCGAAAATCTCGGCCTGCATATAGACGACGTTCGCATCCGCCGCACCGACCTTTCGCCGGAGGTTGCGCCGAATACCTATAATGCCATGCGGTCGGAACGCCTCGCCGAGGCCGAGCGTATCCGTGCGGAGGGCAATGAGGAAGGCCAGCGGCGCCGGGCCGTCGCCGACCGTCAGGTCGTCGAGTTCACCGCAGGCGCCCAGCGCGATGCGGAAATCCTTCGAGGCCAGGGCGATGCGGAACGCAACCGCGTCTTCGCAGAAGTCTTCAGCAAGGATCCAGCCTTCTTCGAGTTCTATCGCTCGATGGCTGCCTATTCCTCCTCTCTGTCGTCGCAGGACACGACGCTGGTGCTGTCGCCGAATTCGGAATTCTTCCGCTATTTCGACAATGCCGCCGGAACCCTGCAGCCGACAAATCCGGCTGCGCCAGTTCCGGCAGTTCCCGGCGCAACTGCTCCCGCAGCACCGGTCCCGGCGAACTGACAGCCAGGGAAGCGACCACCGACAATTTCGGAAGGGCCGGCCCGAGCGCCGGCCCTTTTTTCGTGGAATGATTGTGACGATCCGGCTTTTGCGAGGCCACGTCACATTGCACGGGGATTTCGCGAAAAGGTGATTTCACCCTCCATCATTCCGCCTTATGCTGATGCTCAATGTGCGCATGCACGCCTTATGAGGAAGCTTGATGGCCCCCACGATTCGCTCGCCCTTCAGACGAACGCTCGCGCTTATGGCCAGCGCCGCAGTCCTGGCGCAAGCCGGCGTGAGCGGGATTGCCTATGCGCAAACCGCGCCTGAGACGACCGCACCCGGGATCACGGCACCCGCTCCGGCTACTCCCGCTCCTACGCCTCCCGCAGCCGGCGCTCCACAGCAGACCGCTCCGATCCAGGCCGCCGTGCCCAATAACGGCCCGGCTTCCGTCGCCGATCTCGCCGAGGGGCTGCTCGACGCCGTGGTCAACATCTCGACCTCGCAGAAGGTGAAGGACGATGAGGGCGCGGGTCCGGCGCCGCGCGCGCCCGACGGCTCGCCTTTCCAGGAGTTCTTCAACGACTTCTTCAATAAGCAGCAGGGCAACAAGGGCGGCAACCACAATGTCAGCTCGCTTGGCTCCGGCTTCGTCATCGATCCGGCCGGTTATATCGTCACAAACAACCACGTGATCGAGGGCGCCGACGATATCGAGATCAATTTCGCCAATGGTTCGAAGCTCAAGGCGAAGCTGATCGGCACCGACACGAAGACCGATCTTTCGGTGCTGAAGGTCGAGCCGAAGACGCCGCTGAAATCCGTGAAATTCGGCGATTCCAGCACGATGCGCATCGGCGACTGGGTGATGGCGATCGGCAATCCGTTCGGCTTCGGCGGTTCGGTGACGGTGGGCATCATTTCCGGGCGTGGCCGCAACATCAATGCCGGTCCTTACGACAACTTCATCCAGACCGATGCGGCGATCAACAAGGGCAATTCCGGCGGCCCGCTCTTCAATATGAAGGGAGAAGTGATCGGCATCAACACGGCGATCATTTCGCCGAGCGGCGGCTCGATCGGTATCGGCTTCTCGGTGCCGTCGGAGCTTGCTTCCGGCGTCGTCGACCAGTTGCGCGAATATGGCGAGACGCGGCGCGGCTGGCTCGGCGTGCGCATCCAGCCGGTGACCGACGATATCGCCGACAGCCTCGGGCTCGACACTGCAAAGGGCGCGCTGGTCGCCGGCGTCATCAAGGGCGGCCCCGTCGACGACGGCTCGATCAAGGCTGGCGACGTCATTTTGAAATTTGACGGCAAGACCGTCAGCGAAATGCGCGACCTGCCGCGCGTCGTGGCGGAAAGCACGGTCGGCAAGGAAGTCGACGTCGTGGTGCTGCGCGACGGCAAGGAGCAGACCGTCAAGGTGAAGCTCGGCCGGCTCGAGGACAGCGATCAGGCGGCTGCATCCGACGATGCAGCACCCGATGGCTCGCAGGACGACGGTGTGATCACCCCGGATCCCGGCGAGAACAATGACATGGACCAGCCGGATTCCGGCGATCAGGCCAAGCCTGCACCCGATACACCCGACCAGCATAAGGGCCAGGTGTCGCCGGATGCGGCCACGCCGAAGAACGTGCTCGGGCTGTCGCTGTCGCTGTTGAGCGCTGAGACGCGCAAGGCCTTCGGCATCGCCGAGAGCGTCGATGGTGTCGTCGTGACGGAAGTGACACCCGGCTCCGCCTCGGCTGAAAAGGGGCTGAAGCCCGGCGACGTCATCGTCGAGGTGGCGCAGGAGTTCATGAAGTCGCCGGATGCGGTCGCCGCCAAGGTGCAGGCGCTGAAACAGGAAGGCCGCCGCAACGCCCAGCTGATGATCGCAGGGGCGAATGGCGATCTGCGGTTCGTGGCGGTGCCGATGGAATAGGGGAGCTACGGGGTAGTGAACTAGCCGCGGTTTCCAGCTCTACCTCATTCCTGTGCTTGTCACAGGAATCCAGTGCGCCCAAGTCTTTGGGCGCAGAAGATTCTTCTCTCCTGATGTAAGTCACTCACCGCGCAGGCGCGCGGTGGCTGGATTCCTGTGACGAGCACAGGAATGAGGGCCGAGAGGATGTGCCAGCCGGCCTTTCGAAACGGGACCGTTGGCGTAACGGTCCGGAGATGGCAAGCCATTTGGCGGGTTTACGGAGGTTGCCCTTCCGTACGAGCCACCAGCGATCAGCCCCGATTTCGGGAATATCGCTGCTATCGCCTTCATACTGTCACGAAATCCGTCTTGCGGTAACCCTGGATATAAAGCAGGGCGGTCAGGTCGCCGTGGTTGATTTGAATCTGAGCTTGAGCAGCGACGGTGGGCTTGGCGTGGAGGGCGACGCCGGAGCCGGCTAGCTGCAGCATGCCGAGATCGTTGGCGCCGTCGCCGACGGCGATCGCTTCTTCCGGCGAAATGCCGAGGCTTGCCGCAATTTCGTTCAGCGCATCGACCTTCGCCTGTTTTCCGAGGATCGGTTCGGCGACGAAGCCGGAGAGAATGCCGCCGTCTTCGAGCAGCGTGTTGGCACGGTTCTCGTCGAAGCCGAGGGTAGCGGCGATGCGGCTGGTGAAGACGGTGAAGCCGCCGGAGACAAGCGCGGTGTAATGGCCTTTAGACTTCATGGTGGCAAGCAGTTCCGGACCGCCCGGGGTGAGCGTGATGCGCTTGGCGATGACCTCGTCGACGACCGATATCGGCAGCCCCTTCAGCAGGGCGACACGCTCACGCAGGGCAGGCTCGAAAGCGATCTCGCCGTTCATGGCGCGGGCAGTAATGGTCGCCACCTTCTCCTTCAGGCCGACTTCAGCAGCGAGTTCATCGATGCATTCCTGGCCGATCATCGTCGAATCCATATCGGCGATCAGCAGCTTCTTGCGGCGGGTCTCCTGCTCCTGGATAACGAGGTCGATGGGCGCGCTTGATATGACGGCGAGGATATTGGCCTCGGCCGCTTGCCTATCGGTGCCGTCGCGCAGCGCGATGTCGCAGGCAACGCCATCGGCAAGCCAGTAGAGACCGGAAGCATTCACGGCCTCGGCCGCCCGTTCGGCGATTTCCGGGGTCAGCACGGGATTTGACGGATTGGCAACAAGCGTGGCAACGAGGGCCATGATGGAAAACCTTCTGAGCACAGTGAACGCGATCCTGATAACCGGGCCGACCGCCAGCGGCAAGTCCGCGCTCGCCGTCGAATTGGCCAGACGCCATGACGGCGCGGTCGTCAACGCCGATAGCATGCAGGTCTACGACACGCTGCGGGTGCTGACGGCGCGCCCGTCGGAGGCGGAGATGCAGGGCGTGCCGCATCATCTTTACGGCCACGTGCCGGCAGGCGCGGCCTATTCGACTGGCGCCTGGCTGCGGGATGTCTCGGCACTATTACCGGGGCTCAGGGACGCAGGACGGCTGCCGGTCTTCGTCGGCGGCACCGGACTTTATTTCAAGGCGCTGACCGGTGGTCTCTCCGATATGCCCGAGATAGCGAAGGTGTTGCGGGAGAAACTCAGGACGCGGCTGCTGGAGGAGGGGCCGGACGGGCTCTATATCGAACTCGCCGAGGCCGACCCCGCCATGGCGGCAAGCTTGAACCGTCAGGACGGACAGCGCATCGTCCGGGCGCTGGAGGTGGTAAGGGCGACGGGGCGGTCGATCGCCGATTTCCAGGGCCGGTCGGGGCCGGAGGTCATCGACGCGGCTGAGGCCCGCAAGATCGTCGTGCTGCCGGACCGGGCTCTGCTGCATCAACGCATCAACGGCCGTTTCGAAAAAATGCTGCAGCAAGGCGCGGAAGAAGAGGTGAGGGCGCTGCTTGCGCTCGATCTGCCGGCCGAGGCCCCTGTGATGAAAGCAATCGGCGTGTCGCAGATTGCGGCGATGCTCGCGGGCGAGATGACGCGCGGCGAGGTACTGGAGAAGGGTGCTGCGGCGACGCGGCAATACGCCAAGCGGCAAATGACATGGTTCCGCAACCAGATGGACGATAGCTGGGAGCGGCTGACGGTTTAGGCTTCAGCTTGTTGCGGGCCTTGTGGTTGAGACATCTGCTGGCCCAGTAGTTTGACGAGTTCGCGAACCGCCGCCTGCAGCTGTTCCGGCAGAAATCCGCCGAAGCCTAGCATCAGACCGGGATGCGCCGGCCGTGTGGCATACATTGGGGAGATCGCCCGCACGGCGAGGCCGGACGAGAGGGCGCGGGCTGCGAGTTGCACGTCGTCGACCTCCTCAGGCAGCCACAGAAGAATATGCATGCCCTGGTCGCTCTGCTGCACGCGGCAGCCCTCAGGCAATGCCCGGGCGAGCGCCGAAAGCAGAACAGCGCGGCGCTCGGCATAGAGGCCGCGGATGCGTCGGATGTGCGCTTCGAAATAGCCTTCCCGCATATAGGCCGCCAGAACGTGCTGTTCGGCGGTCGGCGAATGCCGGTCGAGAATGGCACGGGCGCCGGCAAAGGCTTCCGCGAGTGGCGAAGGGGCGATGACGTAGCCGAGGCGCAGGGAGGGAAAGAGCACCTTGCTGAAGGTGCCGAGATAGATGACGCGTGAGGGACGCAATCCCTGCATTGAGGGAAACGGGTGTCCGGCATAACGCAGCTCGCTGTCGTAGTCGTCTTCGACGATCCAGGCGCGATTTTGGTCGGCCCAGGTGATCAGGGAATTGCGCCGAGCCATGCTGAGCGGCATTCCGATCGGATATTGGTGCGACGGGGTCACGAATGCGGCGCGCGCCTGCGGGCATAGCTCGAGGCCGCGTTCCACGTTCATTCCCTGTGCATCGACCGGCAGGCGGTGCGTCTGGACGCCGAGATCATCGAGCACCGCCGTCAGGCCGGGATAGGCCGGATCCTCGGCCCATACCGGATCGTCACGCGAGAGAAGCACCCGGCCTGCCATATAGAGGCCTTGCTGGGTGCCTGACGTGACGATGACCTGTTCGGGCTCACAATGAACGGCCCGCGCGCGGCGGACGTGATCGGCAATGGCAAACCTGAGTTCGAGCAAACCCATAGGATCGTGGTAACCCGAGGGGGCGGCCTGTCGCGACGCGCGCACACGGTTGCCGAGACGGCGCCAGTTGTCGTCCGGCGCAATACCGCAGGCCGGGACGGCGATGGCGAAGGGAACGGGCGGGTGAGGGGTGAGCGCACGGGCGATGGAAATCAGCCGGGCCGCCTGGGACGGCAGATCGACAGCATCCGCAGTAGACGGCACTGCCGGAGCGGGCGGGCGGGCCGGCGTCGCGTCCATCAGATCAGCGGCAACGCGGGTTCCGGCTCCGACCCGCGCTTCGAGATAGCCTTCTGCGGTCAACTGATCGAACACCTCGACGACAGTGCCGCGCGCGATTTTCAGCGAAGCCGCAAGGCTACGCGTCGAAGGAAGGCGTTCTCCCGACCTCAGCTCACCGCGGGCGATTGCGTTCCGCAGGGCCTGCGCAAGCTGGCGACCGACATTGGCCGTTCGATCGATCGCCTCGAGCGATGGTATTTCGATGGTGCTGCGCCGTTTGGACATCGCAAAATGGTCCATACAAATTCTTCAAAATGGCGCTTCACAATGAACCAATTTTGGAAGAAAAGGAAGCTTATTGGCGGTTCCCGACGGAGCATTCTTCGTCTTCGTGGGTCGTGCGGGCGCAAACTCCGGAAAAGAACGTAAATGCAGGATCTTCTCGTCGTCTACATTGCCTACACAATCGCTGCAGGCAGTCCCGGACCAAGCAATATGGCCATCATGAATGTGGCGATGCGGCAAGGGCGTCGACCGGCGCTCGCCCTTGCCGCCGGTGTTATAACAATGTCGACATGCTGGGGGCTGATCGCGGTCACCGGCATCTCGACACTCCTCGTCCGCTATGCCCATGCCCTGCTGTTCCTTAAGATCGCAGGCGGATTGTACCTTCTCTGGCTCGCCTGGAGAGCGGCCCGCTCGGCCGCCGCCCCGGATAGGCCGGCAAGCGAGGCCGTGCGGCCTGCCGCGCAACGCGGCGCGCTCTATCGTCGCGGCGTTCTGATGCATCTCGGCAATCCGAAGGCGGTTCTGGCCTGGGTGGCGATCATGTCGCTCGGCCTCAAGCCGGGCGCTTCGCCGCAGATGGCCGTCACCGCCTTCGGCGGCTGCGTGCTCTTAGGGATCTCGATATTTGCCGGCTATGCCGTGCTCTTCTCCACGGCACCGATGGTGCGCGGCTACGCCCGTGCGCGGCGGTGGATCGAAGGCAGTCTTGCCGTCTTCTTCGCTGGCGCCGGATCGCGCCTTCTGTTTTCACATTGACCGGATTTTCAGGATCGCATCATGTCTGTCGTTTCTCCATTTCATGGTCTTTCGGCCTTTCCGCCAACTCCCGCCGATAGGGACGGCCGCGTCGACACGGAAGCCCTCGGCCGCCTGCTGGAACGCCTGTGTGATGCAGACGTGGCTTCGATAGGCCTTCTCGGCAGCACCGGGATCTATGCCTTTCTCACACGCGAGGAGCGACGGCGAGCCGTCGAGGCTGCGGTCGAGTGCGTTCGTGGTCGTATTCCTCTCGTCGTCGGTGTCGGTGCTCTGAGGACAGACCATGCCCGGAGCCTGGCGAGGGATGCCGAGGCCGCCGGTGCAGACGCTCTTCTGCTTGCCCCGGTGTCCTACACGCCGCTGACCGAGGACGAAGCCTACGAGCATTTCCTGGCGGTCACCGAGGCGGCGAAGCTGCCGCTTTGTATCTACAACAATCCCGGCACGACCCACTTCACCTTCAGCCGGGATCTTCTGCAGCGCCTATCCGATATCCAGACGATCAGGGCCGTGAAGATGCCTCTGCCTGCTGACGGCGATTTCGCAGGCGAGCTGGCGGCATTGCGAGGCAAGACCAGGCTTGCGATCGGCTACAGCGGCGACTGGGGCGCGGCCGAAGCGCTGCTTTCAGGTGCCGACGCCTGGTACAGCGTCATCGGCGGCGTGCTTCCGCGCGTCGCCCTTGCCCTGACCAGGGCTGCGATTGCGGGCGAGGGCGGCGAAGTGCGTCGGCTCGATGGTCTTCTCGAGCCGCTCTGGCAAACGTTCAAGGCGTTCGGAAGCCTTCGTGTGGTCTACACGCTGGTCGACCTTCTTTCACTCGCCAGGGCAGAGCTCCCACGCCCTCTCTTGCCGCTCGGGCCGATGGACCGGCAACGGGTGCTCGATGCCGTCGAGCCACTGATCGCCCTGGAGAGCGAGCTGAAGCCTCAATCCTTATTGTAGAGGCTGCTCAGCGGTTTTTTCAGGATGCTTTCGCGCAGTGACGTGCCGGGTTCCCGGCGCGAGACGGCGGGCTGATCCGCCGGCGGTGCCGGCCGGGGAAAGACCGGCTCATCGCGGCGCATCTCGCGGCGAAGCGCGTCCAGCCTTGGATCGATCGCGGGTGACGTGGCCGGGTCCAGCCGCGGTGTCTGCGGCAGCAGTTCGCGGCGGTAGGATTCGAGCGGTGCGGAGGCGGGCGGCGCGGCGGAAGAGGTGGGCGGCGCGTAGGGCTTCGCGTCGAGATCCTCGTCGGCTGGATCAGCCTCGTCGAAGTCTGCCACGGACGCAGCATAGTTCTGCTGGAAATTCGAAATGTCGGGTCCGACGGTCACCGCCCGCATGCGGGTGACGATCTTGCGCAGATCGACCGTATCCGGATCTTCTTCGCTGTTCTTGCTGTTGGCGCTGCTCGCCTTCGGCAGGAGCTTTTCGTCGACGCGGGAAAAGCGCATGCGCATCGGCACGCTGATCGCCTCGCCAAAGGCGATCGCCTCGCCATTACCGATCGAGGAGATGAAGCTGGTCGTCGAGATCGAGGAGTTCGGGATGGCCGAGCGGATGATTTCCTGGTCTCGGTCGTTGGCAAGGCGCATGGCAAAGAGTGTCGAACACTGCGACAGGATCGTCTGGTCGAGCTCGCCCGGCCGCTGGGTGATGATGCCGAGCGAGACGCCGTATTTGCGGCCTTCCTTGGCGATGCGGGCGATCGCCTGGCGCGTCGGCACGAAGCCGAGGCTCGGATCGGAGGGGATATAACGGTGAGCTTCCTCGCAGACGACGAGCATGTGGATGGCGCCGTCGCTCCACAGCGCCACCTCGAAGGCCATGCGGCAGAGTACGGAGGCGACCGAATTGACGACCTCGGAGGGGATGCCGGCAAGCTGGAAAGTGCAGATCGGCCGGTTCTCGCCGGGGATGCGGAAGATCTGCGCGATGGTTTCGGTGATCGTGTCGCTGATCGTGTTGTTGGAGAACATGAAGTGATAGCGCGGATCGTTGATCGCAGCGATGAGGCGCATCTTCAGCGACCGCAGGAAGGGCTTTTCCGAGCGGCCTTCCAGGCGGCCGATGCGCTCGTCGATCAGCGCCAGCAGATCAGCCATGCGGTAGGGAACCGGCGTATCGGCGGTGATCGAGCTTTTTTCCGTCGTGCGGCGCACCAGCGAGTTGTCGCTGCCGCGGAAGGCGCGCTTGGCTTCCGGCAGGATATCGCGCAGCATGTCGAGCTCTTCGGGCACCGGCGGGCGGCCCCGAAAGACGACTTCGGCGAACTCCTCAAGCCGCATCAGCCAGAAGGGCAGATCAAGCGTATCGGTATCGATGGTGACGGAGTGCTCGGGAAAGGCGGCGGCGAATTCGTTATGCGGATCGAGGATCAGGACGCGCAGCTTCGGGTCCGCCGCGATCGCCTTGTGCAGGAGCAGCGACACGGCCGTCGACTTGCCGACGCCGGTCGAGCCGACGACGGCGAAATGCTTGGAGAGCATCGAGGGGATATGGATCGCCGCATCGATGCTTTCGTCCTGCGTCAGCTTGCCGATGACGGCGGTCGTACCTTCGCCGGCATCGTAGATGCGCATCAGGTCGGCCGATCGGATGCGGTGCGCGATGGCGCCGAGATAGGGATAACGCGAGATGCCGGTCGAGAATTCCTCGCGCCCGTCCTCGTCGACACGGACTTCGCCGAGCAGTTCGGTCTCGATCTTGAAGATATTGTCTTCGCCTTCGCCCCAGGCATGGCTGCCGGTGTTCATCTGATAGACGAGCGCGACGACGCGGTTGCGGCCGACGCTGATCGAAATCAGCCGGCCCACGGACCAGAGTTCGGTCAGATCGGTGCCGCCCTGTTCGGCGACGGCGGCAATCGTCGCCCGCGAACCGCTGCATGCGACGACGCGGCCGAGAAAGCGATTCCCCGGCGCATGGCCATCGCGGCGATCATGCTCGCCTGCCTTGCCAGACATGCGCAAGTCGTTGTTGAGCAAAGGGCTACTCCCTGCGGTAGCGTAGAAGAATAAAGTCGATCCTTTAACAAATCCTTCATCCTATCGATTTTCGGGGATGCAGGCGGGGGGAGTTTTTTATTGCGGCATGCGTTGACGCTGCGAAATTTTCTGTCTATCACTTCCGACCATGAAAATCGCAACGGCTCTTATCGTGGTGGGAAAGCGCATGGGCAGGATGGTGTAACCATCCGGCGATAGCCACCCATGCGCTAGATGACAGGCTCCTCAGGGGCCTTTTTTTATGCCCGAAATTCGGGCTTCCGGCCACAAACGCAATCCCAGCATCAAACGGAACAGACAGATGAGCACGGACAATCAGGCGGCAGGCAATCGGATGACGGGGGCGGAGATCGTTCTCAAGGCGCTGAAGGACAATGGCGTCGAACATATCTTCGGCTATCCCGGCGGCGCGGTCCTGCCGATCTATGACGAGATCTTCCAGCAGGAGGATGTCAAGCACATCCTCGTCCGCCACGAGCAGGGCGCCGGCCATGCGGCCGAAGGTTACGCCCGCTCCACCGGCAAGGTCGGTGTCATGCTGGTGACCTCCGGTCCGGGCGCTACCAACGCCGTCACGCCGCTGCAAGATGCGCTGATGGATTCGATCCCGCTCGTCTGCCTAACCGGTCAGGTTCCGACCCCACTGATCGGCTCCGACGCCTTCCAGGAATGCGATACGGTCGGCATTACCCGGCCCTGCACCAAGCACAACTGGCTGGTCAAGGATGTCAACCAGCTCGCCGCCGTCATTCACGAGGCCTTCCGCATCGCCCAGTCCGGCCGTCCGGGCCCCGTCGTCGTCGATATTCCGAAAGACGTGCAGTTTGCGACCGGCACCTACACGCCGCCCGCCGATTACGCGATCCAGAAGAGCTACCAGCCGAAGATCCAGGGCGATCTCAACCAGATTCATGCGGCGATCGAGCTGATGGCGAATGCGCGCCGTCCGATCATCTATTCCGGCGGCGGCGTCGTCAATTCCGGCCCCGAGGCTTCCAAGCTGCTGCGTGAGCTGGTCGAGCTCACCGATTTCCCGATCACCTCGACGTTGATGGGCCTCGGCGCCTATCCTGCTTCGGGCAAGAACTGGCTGAAGATGCTCGGCATGCACGGCTCCTATGAGGCCAATATGGCGATGCACGACTGCGACGTCATGGTCTGCATCGGCGCCCGTTTCGACGACCGCATCACCGGCCGTCTCAATGCCTTTTCGCCGAACTCGAAGAAGATCCATATCGATATCGACCCATCCTCGATCAACAAGAACGTCCGTGTCGATATCGGCATCCGCGGCGATGTCGGCCATGTCCTCGAGGACATGGTCCGCCTGTGGCGGGCGCTGCCCAAGAAGCCGGAAAAGGGCCGCCTGGACGACTGGTGGACCGATATCACCCGCTGGCGGGCGCGCAACTCCTTCGCCTATACGAAGAGCAATGATGTCATCATGCCGCAGTATGCGCTGGAGCGGCTCTTTGCCCACACCAAGGACCGCGATACCTACATCACCACCGAAGTCGGCCAGCACCAGATGTGGGCGGCACAGTTCTTCGGTTTCGAGCAGCCGAACCGCTGGATGACCTCGGGCGGCCTCGGCACGATGGGCTACGGCCTGCCGGCAGCACTCGGCGTGCAGATCGCCCATCCCGACAGCCTCGTCATCGACATTGCCGGTGACGCTTCGATCCAGATGTGTATCCAGGAAATGTCGGCGGCGATCCAGCACGATGCGCCAATCAAGATCTTCATCATGAACAACCAGTATATGGGCATGGTGCGCCAGTGGCAGCAGCTGCTGCACGGCAACCGTCTCTCCAATTCCTATACCGAAGCAATGCCCGATTTCGTCAAGCTGGCGGAGGCCTATGGCGCTGTCGGCCTGCGCTGCGAAAAGCCGGATGCGCTGGATGACACCATTCTGGAGATGATCGAGGTCAGAAAGCCTGTCATCTTCGATTGCCGCGTCGCCAATCTCGCCAATTGCTTCCCGATGATCCCCTCGGGCAAGGCCCATAACGAAATGCTGTTGCCGGACGAAGCCACCGACGAAGCTGTCGCCAATGCGATCGACGCCAAGGGCCGCGCGCTCGTCTGATCAGGGAAGGAACCAGAACAATGAACGCACACCTACAGCCCACGGGCTCCGCCTATTTCATCTCGCCGGAAACGGCGGCGGTCGAAAGCCACACGCTTTCGGTTCTCGTCGACAACGAACCGGGCGTTCTTGCCCGGGTCATCGGCCTGTTTTCCGGCCGCGGCTACAATATCGAGAGTCTGACGGTCTCCGAGACCGAGCATCAGGCGCATCTTTCCCGCATCACGGTCGTCACTCGCGGCACGCCGCAGGTGCTGGAGCAGATCAAAGCGCAACTGGAACGCATCGTGCCGGTGCACCGCGTCGTCGATCTGACGGTGCGCGCCCGCGAGCTTGGCCAGGATCGGCCGATCGAGCGCGAAGTGGCGCTGGTCAAGGTGATCGGCGAGGGCGAGATGCGCGCCGAGACCCTGCGCCTTGCCGATGCCTTCCATGCCAAGGTGGTGGATGCGACGGTCGGTCACTTCATTCTGGAGATCACCGGCAAATCGTCGAAGATCGATCAGTTCGTGGCGATCATGAAGCCGCTCGGCCTCATTGAGGTGTGCCGTACCGGCATTGCGGCGATGAACCGCGGCGTGCAGGGCATGTAAGGCACAAGCTTCATACTTTCCTCGGCGTCATCCTCGGCCTTGTGCCGAGGATCTGCCCACGTATCGAGCGGCGCAGATGCTCGGGACAAGCCCGAGCATGACGAAAGAGGAGTCGGCAGGCTTTGTCAGCAGTTCGAGTCGCTGAAGGTCAGAGCATCTCCAGCGGCTTTTTCTTTGTGGGCGGCGGAAAGGCGGCGTCGAGGGCATCCCAGTCATCGTCGGTGATGTCGAGCGAGACGCAGTCGCGGTTTTCCGCTGCGCGTTCGGCATTTGCCGTCTTCGGAATGACGATGACGCCGTCGCGTTCCAGCAGGAAGGCGAGCGCCAGCTGGGCGGGCGTTGCCTGATAGGCCTTGGCGATGCGGATCAGTTCGGGATGGTGCAGGATGCTTCCCTGGTCGATCGGCGAATAGGCCATGATGGGAATGCCGCGGCTCTGGCACCAGGGTAGCAGATCGAATTCGATGCCGCGGCGGGAAAGGTTATAGAGCACTTGGTTGGCGGCGACGTTGGCGCCGTCGGGCACTCCAAGCAGTTCCTCCATGTCGTCGGTGTCGAAATTGGAGACGCCCCAGGCGCCGATCTTGCCGGATGCCTTCAACGTTTCGAAGGCCGCGACGGTCTCTGTGAGCGGATAATTGCCGCGCCAGTGCAGCAGATAGAGATCGATGCGATCGGTGCCAAGGCGTTCGAGACTATGCTCGCAGGCTTCGATCGTACCATGCAGGCTGGCATTCCAGGGATAGACCTTGCTGACGATGAAGACCTCGTCGCGCCGACCCCTGATCGCCTGGCCGACGATCTCCTCGGCGCCACCGTCGCCGTACATTTCGGCGGTGTCGATCAGCGTCATGCCGAGATCGATGCCGGCCTTGAGGCTTTCGATCTCTGCCTTGGCATGGCCGGCATCCTCGCCCATGGCCCAGGTGCCCTGGCCGAGCGCCGGCACCTCAGTGCCATCAGGGAATGTGATCGATGGAATCGGGTCGTCCTGCATGGTTTTCTGTCCCTTTGACAGAAGATTGGGCCGGGTCGCCATCTTTCAAGTAATCCTGTCACCATGACAATGATGTAATGGTATCGGCCATTTAGGACAGTTATGCTGACCTAAATAAATAGGCCGCAGAAAGCTGGCTTCGGGAGGTCGCATGCCGCTGGATACATTTCTCGCCCTCGTTCTCTTCGCCTTCACGACCTCGATCACACCGGGGCCGAACAATATGATGCTCTTCGCGTCGGGCGTAAATTTCGGCTTCCGCAGGACGATCCCGCATATGTTCGGCATCGGCGTCGGTTTCTTCTCGCTGCTGATCGGCGTCGGCCTCGGGCTCGGCGCGCTGCTGCATGCGGTGCCTATGGTCTACACGGCGCTGAAATTTGCAGGCGGCGCCTATCTCGTCTGGATCGCCTGCAAGATCGCCTCGTCGCGCTCGCTGAGCGAAGGCAGGAGCGGCGTCCAGCCGATGTCCTTCTTCGCGGCGGCGGCCTTCCAGTGGGTCAATCCAAAAGCTTGGGTGATGGCGGTCACCGCGATGGCGACCTACACCAATCCGCAACTCTACCTGGTGAGCGTGCTGATCGTCGGGCTCGCTTTTGCGGCGGTCAATGTGCCCAGTGTTTCGACCTGGGCCGGCTTCGGCTCGGCGCTGAGGGAATGGCTTTCCGATCCGGTGCGGCTGAAATGGTTCAATATCAGCATGGCGGTGCTGCTGGTGCTAAGCCTCTGGCCGATGCTAAAATAGAGCGATCGACGGCTTCGTCAGCATCAGCCAGAGAATGCCGATGACGGCTGAGAAGGCCGGAAAACCGCAGGCGAACCAGATGCGGTAGAGGCTGAAATAGGCTGGCGGCAGTGCTTTTCCCGCCGCTGCTGCGGCGCGGGCATGATCGCGCAAGCGGATCTGGATCCAGACGACCGGCAGCCAGAACAGGCCGGTCACGACATAAAGCAGCAGCGACAGCGCAATCCATCCCTCCGACAGGTCCCAACCGATCGACCGGGCCAGCAGATAGCCGGTCACCGGCTGGAGAATGGCTGCGGTGGCGGTGAAGAGGGTGTCGGCGATGACAACCGTGCTGGCGACATGGGCGATCAGACGGGGATCGCGTGTCCGGTGTGCCATCACCATGAAGAAGGCGATGCCGGCGCCGGTGCCGAAGAGCACGGTCGCGCCGATGACATGGGCAAGCAGCAGCCATTCCTCAAGCATCAGCGTTCATCCAGCGTGGAAAGTGCGGTGAGCGTCAGCAGGATCGATGGCAGCACCTTGACGAGGGGACCGAGCGGATCGAGCCAGAGGGCGGGTTCGAGCAGGCTGGCGCCGGCAAGATAGGCGAATGACACGGCCAGCATGCCGAGAAGGGCACGTTTCGCCAGCGGGCGAAGGAGGACGGCGGCGCCGAGAGCGATGTCGATCAGGCAGGTTGCAAGCGTCAGCGCCGTGGCTGCGGTCTCCGGCATGAACGGCAGGAAGTGAGCGGATGTCTTCTCCAGCGTCAGCAGCGGGATCAAACCTGAGAGCAGCCAGAAAGCGGATAGGCCCGATATGACGAGCGGCTTCAGAAGATAGAGCCTGGCAAACCAGAGATCCTGTACGCCGGACGGATTGGCCGAGAGCGTCGCTGCCGCGGGTGTCGTGGCAAGACCGCTCTCCGCTTTCAAGCTCCGCACACCTTCCGACATGATGGTCATCGCCGTGGAGCGCAGCGGCGAACGCCAACCGAGCAGTCCTGATAGATCGGCCAGCCACGTGACCGGGCTGGCAAGCCAGCGAGGGAGAGCGAACACGCGGGCTGGCGCCAGGCCGAGCCACTGGCGGTGAAGGCGGACGAGATCGGCGAGCGTCAGAACTTCGGCGGCGGCAAGATCGATATCGCCGGAGATGCCGCCGGAGACCGCCCGCGACACGGCTTCCGCCACATCGTCCAGCGAAAGCGTTTCGACCGGACTTTCGGCATGGACCAGCGGGAGCACCAGGGGAAAGGCGGCAAGCGCCCGCAGCAGCGCCGAGCCGCCATGGGCATTGCGGCCAAGAACGAGGGCAGGGCGCAGGATGAGGTAAGGCAGGCCGCTTGCCGCCAGCGCCTCGTCGGCCCGCCGCTTGGTGGCGAGGAAGGGAAGATCGCCAGCGGCTCCCGTCGTCCTTGCCGATATCTGCACGATCAGCGGGCGCGACGAGCGTTTGGCGGCGGAATAGAGCGCCAGCATCGCCTCTGCCTGGGTGGCCGACAGATCATCCGACAGGCCGTCCTGCAGGGTGCCGGCGCAATTGACGACGACATGCTGGTCTTTGAGGAGATCGTCCCAGTCGTCAGCCTCCGTCATGCGCGAGAGATCGGCCTGGCGCCAGTCGATCGCAGGCTGCTTCAAGCGCGCACGCACTGGATTGCGCCCGAGCCCGGTTACGGCGTGGCCATCGGCCACGAGCCGGGCCGCGATGACGGAGCCTATGAAGCCGGTTGCGCCGAGAATCAGGATGTTCATGACAGGAGATTAGCGGAAAAGCGTGAGTGGTATAGGAGGGCTTGGCGGGCGTGCGGTGTGTGATAGAAGTAGCAGAGAGGACGTTTTTAGGGACGCGACAGGCTGCCACGATTCCGCTTCTCCCCAGCGGGGAGAAGATGCCGGCAGGCAGATGAGGGGTGAGCGGCAACGCCGTGAATGCGCTAAGCGCAAGCGAAGGGCAACAATGGATGGCGTGCCGTGCGGCCCCCTCATCCGACCCTTCGGGCCACCTTCTCCCCGCTGGGGAGAAGAGGGAACCAAGCCGCGGACCTCGCTTACTTTTCAGACCCGCCAGAGAGGGTGAGAGCCGCCTTTCTGCCGTACCGGGAGGACATTGCCTTGCACGACCATCATCACGATCACGACAACCATTATTCCGACATGCAGGCGCGCGTGAAGGCGCTGGAAACGCTGCTGACGGAGAAGGGGCTGATCGATCCGGCGGCGATTGATGCCATCGTCGAGACCTACGAGACAAAGGTAGGGCCGAGGAACGGCGCGCATGTCGTGGCAAAAGCCTGGAGCGATCCTGATTTCGCCGACTGGCTGAAGCGCGATGCGACGGCGGCCATCGCCAGCCTCGGTTACACTGGCCGGCAGGGCGAGCACATGCGCGCCGTCTTCAACACCGCCGATACCCATAATCTCGTCGTCTGCACGCTCTGCTCCTGTTACCCCTGGTCGGTGCTCGGCCTGCCGCCGGTCTGGTACAAGGCGCCGGCCTATCGCTCGCGCGCCGTCATCGATCCGCGCGGCGTGCTGGCCGAATTCGGCCTGATGCTGCCGGAGGATAAGAAGGTGCGCGTCTGGGATTCGACGGCGGAGCTGCGTTATCTCGTCATCCCCGAGCGGCCAGAAGGTGCAGAGGAAATGGACGAGCAGTCGCTCGCCGGCCTCGTCAGCCGCGATGCGATGATCGGCACGGCCGTTGCCCGCAAGCCGGAGAGCTCCACATGAACGGACCGCACGATCTCGGCGGGCAGATGGGCTTCGGTCCCGTCGCGCCCGAACAGGACGAGCCTTATTTCCATGCCGAATGGGAAAAGCGGGCGCTCGGCATCACGCTTTCCTGCGGCGCTTTCGGCGCATGGACAATCGACGAAAGCCGGCATGCGCGCGAGAATATTCCGCCGGCCGATTACCTCGCCGCCAGCTACTACGAGATCTGGATCCGCGGCATCGACAAGCTGCTCGAACGACACGGCTTCGCGACGCGTGAGGAGCTGCTTTCTGGGCGGAAGCTGCAGGACGGCGCTGTGCCGAAGCGGGTGCTGAAGGCGGACATGGTGCCAGCGGTGCTGGCCAAGGGTGGGCCTTGCGATCGTCCTGTCGAGGCAGCGCCGCTCTTCGTGGTCGGTGAAACGGTAAGGACGAAGAACTTTAATCCGGCGACGCATACGCGCCTGCCGCGTTATGCCAGGGCCAGAACCGGTGTGGTCGAGGCGGTGCAGGGTTCGTTCGTTTTTCCTGACGACAATGCACACGGCAAGGGCGAGAACCCGCAATGGCTCTATACGGTTGTCTTCGATGGTGCGGAGATCTGGGGCGAGGATGCCGATCCCACGCTGACGGTGTCGATCGATGCCTGGGAGAGCTATCTTGAGCCGGCATGAGATATCGCCGCTGACGCTATCGTCCGGGCTGCCGAGATCGCCGGAGGGCGAGCCGGTTTTTCCCGAGCCGTGGGCGGCCGAAGCCTTTGCCATAACCGTGCACCTCAACGCAAAAGGCCTGTTCAGCTGGAGCGAATGGGCTGAAACGCTTTCCGCGCAATTGCACAAGCCTGGCCGGGCCGAAGATGGCAGCGACTATTTCGACTGCTGGGTGGCGGCACTCTGCGACCTTCTCGTCAGCCGCGGCATCGCCGATGCGGAAACGATCCTGGCACTGCAGCAGAGCTGGCAGCGGGCGGCGGAAGCGACGCCGCACGGACGGCCGATCGAGCTTAGCAACGATCCCTCGCGCTGATCCTTAGATCGGTTCAGCTGTCGAAGCGCAAAACCGCTCTAACCTTTTGTTTCTTGAGGCAATTCCGGGCGGAAAACCGCTTTGCCTTTCCTGGAATTGCTCTAGGACGGGAACTGCTTGTAGCACTCCTCGGCTATCTCCCGCAGCGTCTCGCGTGAGATTTCGCCGGTGACGGCATAACCGAGTTCGCCATCGATCCAGTAAAAGGTTTCGAGATTGCCCGATGAGGCGAAGCGGAAGCTCGTCGTGCGATTTTCCGTGTTGCGGCCGACCATGACAGTCAGGCGCTCGCCGGGCTGGTTCTCATACATGAACAGGGCGCCCGGCCTACCGTCGACCGGCAGCAAGCGGCCGCCGACCAGCTTGAACCCGAGCGGCTGCAGGTTCGGGATCTTGAGGTTCTGAATTGCCAGGCGCTTGCCGAGCCAGGTGGCGAGGTGGACCTCCTCGTTTGCGAAGACCTCGACGGGGTGGCGAACCTCGGCGGCATAGACCATGAAAGCGGTCTGGGCCTGTTTCGGCAGGGCTTCGGAGCCGGCAAGCTGCAACTCCGGCTTTTCCAGAAGTGCGGGGCCATAATGGCCGCTGGCGGCGCCGAGCGTGAAGACGAGGAGGGCTGATGCGGCGATCGCCCAGCGTTTCGGTCCCGATGAAACGGCGCGCGGGGGGACGACGAGCAGAGGATCGGTGTCCTTCGCCTTCTCATAACCGGCAAACAGCGATCGGACGCCCGAATTCTGCGCCTGCCATTCGGCGACCATCGCCGCCTCGTCGGGATTGTCGGCCAGGAAGGCCTCGATGCGGGCGCGCGCCGTTTCCGGCAGCTGGCCGTCGGCATAGGCGTGAAGGTCGGCTTCGGTGACGCTCGGATTGGTCTCGTTCATTTCGGTCTCCGAAGCGTGATGATGTTGTCGGCCTTCAGCCGTTCGGCGACGCGCCGGCGGGCGCGCGACAGTCGCGACATGACGGTGCCGATCGGGATATCGAGCGCGGCTGCGACCTCGCCATAGGTGTATCCCTCGATGACCACGAGCATCAGCACGGCGCGGTGTTCTTCCGAAAGGCTGTTCAGCGCATCGTCCAGCCGGGCACGTTCCAGCGGATCGGCCGGCGGTTCGGGCGCGGCCAGATTGTCTGCGGCATCGAGCTCGACAAGGCCGTCGCGCGTCTTGCCGCGCCGGCCGTTGCGGTAGAGATTGGTCATGATGGTCAGGACCCAGCCGCGCAGGTTGAGGCCGCGCCATTGGCCGCGGCGCGTGAGAACTTTTTCGACGCAATCCTGGAGCAGGTCCTCGCCATCGGCATCCGAGCGCGTCAGGCTGCGCGAATAGCGCCTGAGCGAGGGGAGGAGGGCCAGAATCTGGCCCTCGAAGGTTTCGGGTGCGGGTATCTTCATGCCGGCTCTCTTGGCATCAGGGTCCGACTATCAAGGTTTGGCGAGATCCCAGTTGCCGCCGACGCCGTCGCCGGTGATGTCGCCCGTCTTCTTGTCCTTGACCCAATAATAGAGCGGCATGCCGTCCTTGGCCCATTGCTTCGTGCCATCCTTACGGTCGATGATCGAATATGCACCATCAGCCTTGGCATCGGAAGCCGCCATCAGCGGCGGCCAGTTCTTGGCGCAATCGTCGTAGCAGTTGGAAACGCCCTTGACGTCCTTCTTGAAGGTGTAGAGCGTCATGCCGTTTTCGCCGGCAAGCACCTTGCCCTTGGCGGATTCCACGGTCGTGACAGGAGCGGCGGCGAAAGCAGCGGTCGCGGCAAGGATGGCGGCCGCCACGACGGACAGGAATTTCACGGATTTCATGATGTCTCTCCTCAGATTGGGCACGCAATCTTGCGCTACCTGAGATGAGACACGAGGCGCGGTGGTTTTATTCCAGGCGCAGTAAAAGTTTTCATGGCGGGCGAGGAGGGCCGAAGCCCGTTTCGCCCGCGCATGGCGCGTCGGGCGCCTTGCCGGCTATTCTCCGGTGGCGGTCGCCGCCGCCATGTCGACCCACACCGCCTCGAATATATGGCCATCGGGATCTTCGAAGGCACGGTTGTAGAGCCAACCCATGTCCGTCGGCGCGCGCGGATCGGCTTTGCCCCCGGCGGCTGCGGCTGCCTCGACGATGGCGTCCACCTCTTCGCGGCTGTCCATCGTCAGCGCGATCAGCACTTCGCTCGCCTTTTGCGCTTCGGCAACGGGTTTGGGCGTGAAACTCGCGAAAAAATCGCGCGTCAGCAGATGGAAGAAAATGGCGTCGGTCCAAACCATGTTCGACGCCTGGTGATCGCTGAACTGTTCGTTCTTGCTGCAGCCGATCGCTTCATAGAAGCGGGTCGCAGCGGCAAGGTCTTTCACCGGCAGGTTCACGAATATCATCTTGGGCATTGCAGTTCTCTCCTTCTTTTGTCTCCAGGCTTTGTCTTAAAGGCGAGGGCTTTGCCTCACACAAATTCCTGCACGATGGTGTCGCTGGCATGAATGCAGACGATTTCGAGCCGTCCGGTGCCGACATTCTCGAAGCGGTGGGGAATGTTGGCGGCCACGACGACGATATCGCCGGGAAAGGCGCGGGTCTTGGCGTCGCCCACCGTGAATTCCGCTTCGCCTTTCCTGACAGCCCACGTTTCGGAATAGGGGTGGACATGCAGGTCAGGCCCTTGGCCGGGCTCATTGTCGACCAGGAAAAGCGATATCTCGCCGCCATGGTCGCGGCCTTCGAAACGGACAGTGCGACTCTGATCGGGTCGCGGTTCCTGGTGGCGAAGAATCCTGAACATCACGTGCCTCCTGCTGGTGCTGTCTATGAACAAAACTATCTTCGCGAGAAGATATATTCCTAAAACTATCTTCCTGTCAAGATATCTTCCGTAACTCGGATAGAAGGTGTATGTCTCGCTTGTGGTGATATGAGGCAGAAGATGACGAATGGATCTAAAGGAGACGACTCCTGCGAGGATCATGTCGACCGGCTGCGCCGGCAATGGGCGGTGGAACTGCCCGACCTCGACACGGAGCCGATGGCGATCCTGGGGCGAGCCTTTCGATTATCCAACCTAGTGCGCCCCAGCATCGAGGCGACTTTCGCCGATTTCGGCCTCGACCGCGGCGAATTCGATGTGATCGCAACGCTTCGCCGTTCCGGGCCGCCTTACCTGATGACCCCGACGGAGATGTATTCGGCGCTGATGATCTCGTCCGGAGGCCTGACTCACAGGCTTGACCGGCTGGAGAAGGCGGGACTGATCCGCCGGGAGAAATCGCCGCGTGATGGGCGCAGCGTGCTGGTGGCTTTGACCGAGGCGGGTGCGGCACTCGCCGAAAAGGCCTTCCGCACCGACATGGCGAGCGAAGCTTTTTTTCTGCAGGCTCTTGACGGAAAGGAGCGCGAGGCGCTCGCCGTGCTGCTGCGCAAGCTGATCGCCGGAATTGAAAATGAGCAGGCGAGGGGAGAGGACGAGAACGAGGGCTGAGGGGAGATCGGAGCCCGCATCGCCGTTCAGGCACCAACACGCTGCTTCGCAGCTCATTTACATCGCGTGGCTTTTCGGATAAGATATGTCCTTAATTACATTGCAGAGCCAGCCATCACACGAGTTGCTGAATGATCCTGAAAAGCCAGGTCGAATGGGCGCTTCACTGCTGCGCCATTCTCGCGGGCCTGCCAGAGGGCAGGTATCTTTCCACCAAGGCGCTCGCCGAGCTTCATGGTCTGCCGAAGGAATATCTCTCCAAGGCGTTGCAGAGCCTTTCGCAGGCGTCGCTGGTCGAGACCACGCTCGGTCCGAGTGGCGGCTACCGGCTTGCCAAGACCCCCTCGGATATCAACTTTCTCGAGATCGTCGAGGCAGTCGAGGGGAAGGCCCGCAGCTTCACCTGCACGAACATCCGGGAGAACAATCCCTGCCGGCCGGCCGGTTATTGCGACAGCAAGCCATGCGCGGTGGCACGCATCATGTGGGAGGCCGACGAGGCCTGGCGGGATGCGCTGAGGCGCGTCCGGCTTTCCGATCTGGTCGGCACCTTGTCCGAGGAAGTGCCGGCCGACATTTGGCGGAGCACGTTCGAATGGGTGCTCAAGCGCGCCGGCTGAGCGGGGTGCCGATCTCTATGCCTTGAAGATGGTTTTGATGGTCTTCAGAATGGCATGGGCGCTGTGGGCATGTTCCGGGGGCAAGGAGGCGCCATTGCGGAAACGCTCGGCGCGGCTGGCGAGGTGGTCGGCGATTTCTTCCGCCAGCGCCGGGCGTTCGCTTAAGAGCGGCGCGAAGGCCTCCTGATCGATCTCATAGGCGGTCACGGCGGTCAGAGCCTCCAGGGTGCAGACTTCCTGCATGCCGGCGAGCAGTCCGGTCTCGCCAAAAAAGTCACCCGGCGCGAGCCGTCCGCGTTCCTCGCCTGCGTTCCGCGCCGCGATGATGCCGGCGCGCACCATCATCAGTGAGGGCAGCATTTCGTCCTCCCGCACGATCACATCGCCCTTGCGGAACTCCCGGACAGTGGTGGTTTCGGCGAGCCTGCGCTTTTCATCTGATGTCAGCGTCGTAAAGACCGGAATGGCCTCGATCAGGGCAAGCGGCGTTATGCTCGGCGGCTTTGCGCTTTCTTCCGTCGGCAGATCAGCGGTCAGCACCGTCGCCGACGGCGGAATGGCCAGCAGCAGGCCGGCGGATTTGCAATGGCGATAGACGAGATCGAGCACTTCGTTGCGCGCCGGCACCCGCTGGCTCGGGCTTGTCACCCGAAACTGCAACTCGACCTCAAGTGCCGTGGCATCCAGCCCTTTCAGCGCGACGACCGGCGGCGGTTCGCGCACGATCGAATTGCAGCTCGCAAGTGCCGTTGCCATGACGTGGCGGACCGATGCCGGCATGCGCGTCGGGGCGATGCGGATGGTGAGGATCAGGAGATGGCTCTCGTCAGGCCGGCTGACATTCGTCAGGCCGAGCTTTGCCAGAAAACTGTTGGGCAGTACGACGACATTGTTGGCGCTGGTCAGGATGTGTGTCGCGCGCCAATTGCTTTCGACGACGCGCCCCTCCGTGCCGTCGCTGAGAAGGATCCAGTCGCCGATGATGTACGGCCGGCCGAGTGTCAGGGCGATGCCGGAGAAGACGTCAGCGAGCGTGTTCTGCAGCGCCAGGCCGAGAATGATGGCGACCACGCCCGAGGTCGCGACGAGGGTTCCGATCGGCACGCCGAAGACGAAGGCCAGAACCGACAGGGCCATGCCGATATAGACGACGCCGATGACCAGATCCTGGAGCAGGCGAGCCTCTCGCGGACTGCCCTCCAGCACCAGATAGAGCCTGATGAAACCGATGACGGCCCATGCCAGATGGATCCACCAGAGCGTTTTTGCGACGATGACCAGCAGGGCCCGCGGATCCTCGGACTCATATCCTTGAAACCGGTGGGGTTCGATGCCGCTGCCGACGAGGATCAGCGTCATCACTGCAAAGAAGAGGATCTGCACCACCAGCCGCGTCGTCGGCCGCTGGCGGGAGAGCAGATGCCAGACGACGATCCCGGCGAATCCGACTGTTATCAGGGATATCAGAGGTTTGCCGAAGAGGGCGTCGTCAATCATCTCTTTGTCTCCGGGGTGCGTGCTATACATGATTCAGCATCTCGGCCGCCCGCGCAAGCATCAGGCCCGCCCGGGCAGCATCGCATCGGCCCGAAAATCGGAACCGATTTTCGGAAAGCACGATGCGTAGATTCAAAGTGTTACAGCGTCCTTTGCGCGTCTGAAAGACGCGCGGCGCTGTAATGCGATCGTCACTTCTTGAGCGGATAGGTCAGCTCTTTCTGGTTGGTGTCGACGACGAAGACGGCGAGCAGGCGGGCGGGCTTGATCTCGCTGTCGTTGGCGCTGACGCCGTGGCGGTCGCCCGGCATTTCGGAGAAGCTTTCTCCGGCCTGATAGACCTTGACCGGGCCGTCATTGACCTGGCTGCGGATTGCTCCTTCAAGCACGGTGGCGTAGATGAAGGCGGTGTCGGGATGAGTGTGGCCTTCGGAGAAGCCGCCCGGGCCGTATTCGACCAGCACGCCTTTGATGCTCTTACCCGGCACGTTCGGAAGCTCGTGCTCATAGACGAGTGTCACCTTCGCAGACTCGCTGCTGTCATAGGCGCTGACGCCGGTGGCAGCCGGAAAGGCGAGGGCGGCGGCGAGGAAAAATGTTTTGATCATCGGAATCTCCATGGTTGCTGGGTCGGGGGAAGACGCGCCCGAGCGGTCGCGTCTTGAGGGCATGTCAATCATGTCGGCTGGGTGGACTTTGCGAACCACTGCTCGAAGGTGATTGAACCAAGCCGCGGATTGTCGTCGGAAACGAGCGACTGGTCGTTCAGTCTTGCGCCGAAATATCTCGCCTCGACGTCAGCCTCGGTGGTGCGCGGGTCTTTCATGGCCTTCAGATAGCGGGCGACGAGCTCGCTGAGGCGCGCCCGTTCCGGACCAGCGATCTCGATCGTCGCATTGGCGGGAGCAGAGAGGGCCACGTCCGCCATGGCGTCTGCCACGTCGTCGGAAGCAATCGGCTGCACATAGGCCGGCGACAGGTGGACCGTCTGGCCGACCGTTCCCGATTGGGCGATGCCGCCGAGGAATTCCATGAACTGCGTCGAATGCACGATGGTGTAGGGAATTCCCGATGCCTTGATCAGTTTTTCCTGGGCAAGCTTGCCGCGGAAATAGCCGCTTTCCTGCAGACGCTCGGTGCCGACGACGGAGAGGGCGATATGGTGCTTGACGCCGGCGAGTTTTTCGGCGGCGAGAAGATTGCGGCCCGAGGTCTCGAAAAATTCGAGCACGGCCTTATCCTCGAAGGACGGCGAATTGGCGAGGTCGAGCACGACTTCGGTGCCCGAGAGCGCCTCTGCCAGTCCTTCTCCCGTGATCGTGTTGACGCCGGAGTTCGGCGAGGCGGCAATCACGTCATGGCCGCGTTTGCGCAGGCGTTCGACAGTCTTCGAACCGATGAGGCCGGTTCCGCCGATGACAACGATTTTCATAATGGATCTCCGTTCGCTGTCGTGGTGCGGCAGCGTCAAAGGTGAATCTTCTCAATGAATTGCGCGGTTTAGTTCAGGCCAGCCTTATCGAGACCGTAGGCCTTGTCGGCCGTGCCGGGCACGGTCTTGAAGCCGACATTGACGCGGTTCCAGGCGTTGATCGCCATGACGACGAAAGTCAGATCCGAGATTTCCTTCTCGGAAAGCTGGCCGCGCACCCGTTCGTAAATCTCGTCGGGAACGCCGCCTTCGGGAAGCTTGGTCAGTGCTTCGGTCCAGGCAAGGGCTGCGCGCTCGCGGGGGATGAACAGGTTCGATTCCCGCCAGATGGCGACGTGGTAGAGCCGCAGTTCGGTCTCGCCATGGATCTTGGCCTGCTTCACATGCATATCGAGGCAGAAGCCGCATCCATTGATCTGCGAGGCGCGGATCTCGACGAGGGCCTGCAGCTTCTCATCGATCACGCTGCTTTTCAGCGCCATGCTGAATTCCATGAATTTCTTGAAAAGCTCGGGGGACTGTTGGGCGTAGTTCAGTCGCTGGGTCATGTGTCTCTCCTTTAATTAAGGATACTAGATATCCTTATGGATATAAGATATCCTTAATTGCTGGACTGTAAAGCCATTCTCGCTTAGTCTGGCTGCATAAAGCCTATGCGCAAAAGTATGAGGGGCAGGGGATGGATATCGTTTCGGCATTGCGGACCTTTCAGCGCGTCGTGGAGACGGGTTCATTTTCGGCGGCGGCGCATGATCTTGACGTGACGCAGCCAGCGGTCTCGCGACAGGTCGCAGCCCTCGAAGGCCATTTCAACACCCGCCTCCTCCATCGCACGACGAGCGGCCTGTCGCTGACGGCAGAGGGGGAGCGGATGTTGCCGATGGCGCTGCGGATTCTCGAAGCGGTTGAGGAGCTTGGCGATGCGGCCGGATCGGACGGAGCCATGGCCTCGGGAAAGGTCAGGCTCAGCGTTCCAGCACCACTCGGTCTCTATCTCAGCGAGCGGCTCGGCGATCTTCTCGCCGCCCATCCGAAGCTCTCGGTCGAACTCATCTTCAGGGAGCAGGGCTCGGATATGATCGAGGAGCGCCTGGATCTCGAAGTGCGCTTGGGCCCGGTCGCCGACAGCAGCCTCGTCTGCCGGCGGATCGGCTGGACGACCGCCTTCCTCGTTGCGTCTCCCGCCTATCTCGCGCGCAGGGCGGCTCCCCGCGCACCGAAGGAGATCAAGGACCATGAATGCCTGTGCTACAACAGGGCAGGCGAGGCCAATAGCTGGTCCTTCTCGAATGGTTCGGAAGACATATCGGTGCGGATCTCACCGCGGCTGACCGCCTGCAATGCCGTCGCCATTCACCGGGCAGCCCTTGCTGGAGCGGGTCTTGCGGTGCTTTCGCACATCATCGCGATACCCGATATCGCCGCCGGCCGACTGGTCCCCGTCATGAAGGATTTCCAGCCGAGCCGGCTGCCGGTTACCGTCGTCTATCCCTCGCGGCGCAACATGCCGTTGCGCGTCAAGACGGTTCTGGATTTTCTCACCGACGCTATGGGCCAGGACCCGTCGATGTGCGCCAGCGGCGCGGACCGGCAGTGGAACTGATGATCGTCCGGCCGGGCGATTTGCCGTTTTCCGCCTTGCCTAAATCCCGCGAATCCTGCCAAGTCCTGCGATCATGCAATTTGCGCCGCAACAAGATGAAGCCCTGAAGGCTGTTTCGAAATGGCTGAAGGAAGGGCGCTCGCCGCTCTTTCGCCTGTTCGGCTATGCCGGAACGGGAAAGACGACGCTTGCCAAGCATTTCGCCGAAAATGTCGATGGCGACGTGCTGTTTGCCGCCTTCACCGGCAAGGCGGCGCAGGTGCTGCGCTCGCGCGGCGCCTCCAACGCCCGGACGATCCATTCGCTGATCTATCGGCCGCGCGGCGAGGAGGCCGTGGAAGACGAGGAAACAGGCAAGACCTCGATCGCGCCGATGTTTTCGATCAACCGGCAAAGCCCGGTCGCCAAGGCGGCGCTGATCATCGTCGACGAATGTTCGATGGTGGACGAGGCGCTCGGCAAGGATCTGATGAGCTTCGGCACGCCGATCCTGGTGCTCGGCGATCCCGGCCAGTTGCCGCCGGTCACAGGCGGCGGCTACTTTACCAATCAGGATCCGGACTACCTGCTCACCGATATCCACCGGCAGGCGCGCGACAATCCGATCATCAAGCTCGCCATGCAGGTGCGCGAAGGCAATGAGGTGATGTACGGCGATTACGGCACGGCCAAGGTGATCTCGAAGAACGAGGTGACGCAACAGCTGGTGCTCGATGCCGATCAGGTGCTCGTCGGCACCAACCGCACGCGGCGGCGCTACAATCAGCGCCTGCGTGAGTTGAAAGGCTTCAATGCCGATTATCCGCAGACCGGCGACAAGCTCGTCTGCCTGCGGAACGATCCGGCCAAGGGACTGCTCAACGGCTCGCTCTGGCAGGTGATGACCTCGTCAAAGGAAACGACGAAGCCCGGTATCAATCTGCTCGTCCGGCCAGAGGATGACGACATGGACCGAGGAGCGGCCAAGATCAAGCTGCTGAAGCAGGCCTTCGAGGATGTCGAGGGCGAGATTCCCTGGAACACCCGCAAACGCTACGACGAGTTCGACTATGGCTATGCGCTCACCGTTCACAAGGCTCAGGGTTCGCAATGGAACGATGTCGTGCTCTTCGACGAGAGCTGGGCATTTCGCGATACCCGGGAACGCTGGCTCTATACCGCGATCACGCGCGCGGCGGAGACGCTGACGATCGTCCGCTAATCCCGATCGCACCCGTGATCCCAGTCGCATCTACGACCAGGTCGCATTGCCGATCTGGACTGGCGAGGAAGAAACGGTGGCGGCCGTGTCTCAGGCGGATGGTACTAAGCCTGCACGATGCCGAGCAGAACTGCCTTGGCAATGGCCTGGAAGCGGTTGTTGGCGCGGAATTTCAGGATGATTCCGGCCTCCAGGTCACGGGTTTCGTCATGCTTCAGGTCGAGCGCCCGAGCGATGCGTTGGGTGGAATAGCCTTCCGCCATCAGTTCCAGGCAACGCCGCTCCTGTGCGGTCAGGCTTGCACTGTCCTGATTGTCGTTCAATGGCGGCGACTCGACGCCGCCGTCGAAATCCAGGAGGTCGCCAACCTGCTGGAGCTGGCGGTGCAGCGTCGACATCTCGGCCGTCAGTTCGCGCTTGCGCACCTGCAGGGCCTCGCGGAACATCGCCTCAGCCGTTTCCTGCGAATCGGCGTTGCGGAGTTCGTCCATCAGTTCCTGGATAACGGCGATCGGCATGCCGGTTTCGCGGCAGACTGTAATAACGGCCATGCGCATCACGTCATCCTGGCCGTAGACCCGCATCAGGCCGATGCGGTTGGCTGAAATCAACCCTTTCTCTTCATAGAAATGCAGTGTCCTGTGCGTGACGCCGAATGCGTTTGCCATGTCGGCAATGGGCACCGGACCATCAGGTAGATCCGGCGGTAGCGCGGCCGAAGGCAGGAACCGATACTTCGATCGGGCCTCCGAAGCGATACCGGCGGTGGCAAACAGGCGTTTGGAACCGTCTGGCATGAACCCTCCTGGGGCATGTTGTTGCACCTCATGCGGCTTTGCCAGTTGCTTCCCATGCGCGGCGAGTGGGGTTTCCTCTAGGCGTTCTTCTCATTGGGAAAGAAGCAGTACACGGCGTACTCTACGCGATACGATCTCCACGTTATGCGTGAACGATCTTTTTTATAAGTGCTAAAAATAATCTCTTTTAAATGGGATAGCAACTTGACGGCATATTTTGCCGAGGTTTTCGAGTGTGCTGCAGCAAAACATGCGCTGCTTTGCGGTATCGGTCGGTCGTCTTCACGGGCGACGAGAATTACTGTTTGCGGTACGCAGGTGCGGTCGAATGCCCACCCAACAGCGATGCGCATCAACGATCGGCATCGCACCCATCTGCGAATCTCGTTGGCCATCGCACGGCCCTTGGCTTAAAAGCAGGGCCTCCCGTTTCCGTGACCGATGGATATCTGCCATGCCCGCCAAGCTCTCCGTGAACCTCAATGCCATCGCCATGCTGCGCAACCGGCGCGATCTGCCCTGGCCGAGCGTCGAAGCGCTCGGGCGGATCGCGCTTGCCTCCGGCGCCAGCGGCCTGACGGTGCATCCGCGCCCCGATCAGCGGCACATTCGTTTCTCCGACCTGCCGGTCATCCGCAATCTGATCGACGATGAATTCCCCAAGGCCGAGTTCAATATCGAGGGTTATCCCACAGAGGAATTTTTCGAACTCTGCGCCGGGGCAGCACCCGAGCAGGTGACGCTGGTGCCTGACGATCCCGCGCAGGCGACCTCCGATCACGGCTGGGATTTCCGCAAGCACCAGGCGTTCCTGACCGATGCCGTCGCGCGGCTGAAGACGATGGGATGCCGGGTGTCGCTGTTTGCCGACGGTGACGGGGACGCACAGGCGGTTGAGATCGCCAAGGCGGTCGGCGCCGATCGAATCGAACTCTATACCGGCCCCTATGGCGGTTGCTTCGACGCTCCGGAGCGGGCGGCTCCAATCCTCGACGCGCTCGGACGGACGGCGGATGCGGCCCTTGCAATCGGCCTCGCCGTCAATGCCGGCCACGATCTGACGGTCGAAAACCTGCCTGACCTAGTGAAGCGCATTCCCGCTCTTGCCGAGGTCTCGATCGGTCACGGGCTGACGGCCGATGCGTTGGAATACGGCATGGCGGAAACGGTGCGGCGCTTTTGCCGGGCTTGCGGTCAGGCGGTTTGAGGGGGGCGTTTTCTTCAACGCTTTGACTAGGAGCGGGTTATTACGGCTTCTAGCTGCGAGTCACACAGTGCCTCGTGAAGGAAGAGTCTCCTGCGCCCAAGGACTTGGACGCGCTGGATTCCTGTGACAGGCACAGGAATGAGGGTAGGAGAGGTAGCGCTTCCCATCAACCGTTGTCTCAATGTCGACGGGAAATTTTGGCGAAGACGCTTAATTCACCCTCCCTCATTCCTGTGCCTGTCACAGGAATCCAGCCACGGCGCGTCCGCGCCGTGAGTGACTCATCTGACGTGATGAGGGATCCAGAATCGGAGTTCGCTCATCCCTGCGACTAATGCAGGGATGAGCGAAAGGCTTCAATGCGCAGCATTGCCTGAAGCAGTCAGGGCCGCCTTGTGCTCCACGAAGAAATCCTTCAGCGGCTGCGGCTGTTTGCCGGTCAGCTTGGTGAAGTCTTCGGTGACGATGTCGAACTTGCTGGCGCGGGTGTTAGCGTCGGCAGAAACCAGCATGTCGGCGACAAAACCGGGGAGGCCGGCGCCGCGCATACCCTGGCCGAGCTGTTCGTCGGTGACGTCGACCACTTCGAGCGGCTTGCCGGCGACGTCGGAAACGATGGCGGCAATCTGCCGGTTATTCAGCGATTGCGCGCCGGTTAGCGTATAGGTGGCGCTGGTCGAGGTGCCGGAGGCAAGGGCTGCGGCGATCGCCAGGGCGCAGTCATCACGCGAGATGGTCGAGATCTTGCCGTCGCCCGTGGCGCTGTACCATTTGCCGCCCTGCAGGTTGTGCGGCATGCCGTGCAGGTAATTGTCGTGATACCAGGCATCGCGGATGATCGTATGGGCGATGCCGCTTGCCTTGATGGCGTTTTCGCTGCCGAGATGATCGGGCGCGAAGGTGACGAGCGAATTGTCCGGCGCCGGCATCGAGGTGTAGGAGATGTGCTTGACGCCTGATTTGACTGCTGCCGCGACGGCACCCTGGTGCTGGGCGAGGCGCTTGCCGGGAGTATCCAGTGCGTCGGTGCTGATGATCAGCAGCCGGTCGACGCCGGCGAAAGCCTTCTCCAGACCTGCCGCGTCATCGAAATCGGCCTTGCGGGTGACGACGCCCTTCTTTTCGAGTTCGGAAAGTTTTTCCGGGCTGCGGGTTGCCGCGACGATGTTGCCGGGGGCGACTTTGTAGGTCTCGATGAGGTGATGGATGACACGCCGGCCGAGCTGCCCGGCAGCGCCGGTGACCAGGATGATTTCGCTCATACGTCGTTTCCTTCTGTGTTGTGCTGGCGGTGTTGCGCCGGTGGTCTCGAAAAGAGAGTAACGCTAGAATAGGAATTGACTTGGCGGTGTAAAGGAGGCAGTTTTTCGGCTCTACGTTACCAAAAGGGAACCAGCAGATGAGCGGTGCGGTCGTCAGTCTGAAGAACAGGACGCCGGGGGTGCGGCGCGAGATCGATCTCGCCGGCCTCGATTTCGGCAATTGCCCGGTCAGGGACATGATGCAGCAGATCGGCGGCAAATGGTCGACGCTGCTGCTCGAGGTGCTGGCGGATCGGCCTTATCGCTTCGGCGAGCTGCGGCGGATGATCCCCGATATTTCGCAGCGCATGCTGACGCAGACGCTGCGCGACCTGCAGAGGGATGGTTATATCGACCGCGAGGTATTCCCAACCAAGCCGCCGAGCGTCGAATATTCGATGACCGAACTTGGACGTTCGCTCTACCAGCCGCTGTCGCAGCTTCTGAACTGGGCGGAAGCGAACCATGATGCCGTTCGCGCCGCCCGTTCGCATTTCGATTCCGTCAGCGGCTAGTACCGTTGATAAAAGCGAATTCCGCGTTTCTGGAAACGGGAACAGCGATCATTTGGTTGGCCGCATGAACAGAGCGCGGAACAATTCCTCCGATCGTCGCAAACCTTCGTCACTCAGAACGACAGACTTGGCCTTGCCCGCGGGATTTGCAATCAGACCTTTCTGATGCAAACGGTCCATCACGCCCCAGTCAAAACCCTTCCAGGCACGATCTCCGTCATGCAGCGTCAGCCATAACAATGCGAGCACAGCATCGTCGATTTTCTCTTCGTCTATCTCCATGTCGGAATCCCATGCATAAAGGCGAAAATTCTGCAGCTCTCAAACGGCTGCATACGCTGCTTCCTGGATGTGGGCATCTATAAGTCGGCTCTGTCAAGATTTTAGATGTTCGATCCTGGATTCTGATGGTGCCTTACTTGCCGCGTCCTTCCGTCAGGAACAGCAGGAAGGCCAGCGCCGGGAAGCAGAAACCGATCCAGGTCGTCATCGTCCAGCCGCCGGTCGCATAGGCCCAGCCGCCGAGTGCTGAGCCCAGCGCGCCGCCGGCAAAGAAGGTCGCCATGAACAGGCCGTTGAGCCGGCTGCGGTGTTCCGGGTTCAGCGCATAGATGGCGCGCTGGCCGCAGACGAGATTGGTCGTCACGCCGAAATCGAGAAGGATCGCCGCTGCCGTCAAGAGCAGCAAAGCGCCAAGCGAGCCGTCGCTAGCGAAATGGCCAATCAGGAAGGCAGCCATGCCGAGCAGCATGGCAAGCGTCGAGGCGATCTTCGTCATACCGCGATCGGCAAGCCGGCCGGCAATCGGCGAGGCGATGGCGCCGGCAGCACCTGCGAGGGCGAAGAGGGCGATGCCGTTCTGTGTCAGGCCGAAGGCGGGACTTGCGAGCAGCAGCGGCGTCGTCGTCCAGAACAGGCTGAAGGCGCCGAACATGCCGGCCTGATAGAGCGCCCGGCGCTGCAGCACCCGCGAGGTGAGCGCCAAATGGCCCATGGAGGCGAGCAACTCGCCGTAGCGTAGCCTGGTCGTCGGACGGCGGACCGGCAGGTTGGCGCGGAGCACGACGGTGAGCACGAGCATGACGCCAGCAGTGACGTAGTAGACCACATGCCAGGACGAGGCCTCGGCGACAAAGCTTGCGAAGGGGCGCGCCAGCATGATGCCGCAGAGCAGGCCGCCCATGACGTTGCCGACGACCTGGCCACGGGTGGCATCAGGCGCCATGTTGGCGGCAAAGGGAACCAGGACTTGAACTGCGACCGATGAAAGACCGATAGAGAGCGAGGCGACGAGGAAGGTTGTGGGCGTCGAAGACAGCGCCGCGGCGATGAGCGCAACGGCGGAGACGGCGATCAGCATCAGCACCAGACGGCGGTTTTCGGTGAGATCGCCGAGCGGCACGATCAGCAGCAGGCCGAGGCCGTAGCCGATCTGCGTCAACGTGACGATCAGGCCGGTGGCGGCTGGCGTGAAGCCGAGATCGGCGCTGATCGGGCCGGCGAGCGGCTGGCCGTAATAGAGATTGGCGGCCACCAGCCCACAGGCGGCGGCGAAGAGGAAGGTGAGCCAGGGGGATAACGCCCGGGGAATGGCCTTATCCGGTGTGGTGGCTGAAATGCTCATCAGAAACTCCGGTATTCAAAGATTGTAAGGCTTGAATGAAAATTGTTGGCTGCAGCCACCCGATCCTTGATCGAATGCCGGTATTTCTCTCGTCCACAGTGCGGGCAGATCAGGTCACGAGCTTCATCGCGGCCTCGGCCGCAGACATCATCTCTTCCCTGCTGCGTCCTGTTTTGCCGATGACGCGCAGGCCCTTGGTAAAGCAGAGGAAGGCGAGGGCGGCGGCATCCGGGTCCACCGTCTTCGGAATGCTGCCGTCTGCCTGGCCGATGCGGATGAGATCGGCCATCAGCTTTTCGTCTGCGGCAAAGGCAGTCACGACGTGGGCAGCGGCTTCCTCGTCAAGCAGGGCGAAGTCGTTGGCGCCGCCAACGACGAGACAGCCTTTACGGCCGGCCTCGCCATAGGAGAGCTCGGTATAATACGTCACCATCTGGAAGACCTTCTCGCGACCGGTCTTCGCAGACGCGATCATCGCTTCCAGCCGCCGTCGGCCGAGCTTTCGATAATGGGCGAAAGCAGCGAGGAAGATACCGCGCTTGTCCTTGAATGCCTTGTAGATGCTCCCCGAAGCAAGGCCCATTGCTTCGGTCAATTCGCTGATGGAGGCGGCGTGGTAGCCGCGTTCGGAAAAGACGCGCAGCGCCGCATCGAGCGCTGCGTCCATATCGAACTCGCGCGGACGGCCACGGCTGCGGGTCTTTGCTTCTGACGTGAGGATGGCGTCGGTCATGGCGCCTTAATTAGGGAATGGTCGTTTCCAAATCAAGTGAAATTTCTGCGGCGCAGCAAATTCAGAGATCGAGCACCCAGTTCTGGCCGTTCGCCTCGGGGCCGAACATGCGATGTCTCTCCTCGGAGACAAGGCGGAAGCCCGCCTTGACGTAGATGGCGCGGGCGGTCTCCAGCATCTCGTTGGTCCAGAGCGAGAGTTCGCGGTAGCCTTTCTGCCTGGAGAAGCGGATGCATTCGTCGACCAGCAGTTTGCCGAGCCCGAGGCCGCGGGCTGATTTGTCGACATAGAGCAGGCGGAGCTTGGCGATGCCGTCGCCGCTATTGGTGACGAGGACGGAGCCGATATTGACGCCGCCGCGTTCGGCGATCCAGCAATATTCCTTGGCCGGATCGAAATTGGCGAGGAATTTTCCGGCGACGTCGGCCACCAGCGCCTCGAAGCGCAGGTCCCAGCCATATTCCTCGGCATAGAAACGGCCCTGGCTCTGAACGATCCAGCCGATATCGCCGGCGCGGTGGGCGCGGATGATGGCCGGTGCGGGCTTTGCCGCCGGGTCGAGCAGCGTGCGGATCGTGTGCATGGCGGAGACCGCGGCCTCCGGCTCGCCGCTGGCGAGATTGTCGAAACGGGCGGCGATCTGCGCATTGGCGCGCCGGCCGAGTTCTTCGAACTGCTCTCGTCCCCGGTCGGTGACAATGATGACCTGGCTGCGCAGGTCGGCCGGATCGGGGCTGGTCTCGATCAACCCCTCGGCGCGGAAACGCTTGAGGATGCGGCTGAGATAAGCGGCGTCGAGATGCAGGTCGCGGACAAGTGCGGCGGCGCTGACGCCGTCATGCGAGCCGACCTCGAAGAGGATGCGGGCATCGGTCAGCGTGAAGGGCGTGTCGAGATAGGCCTTGTTCAGCAGGCCGAGGAAGTTCGTATAGAAGCGGTTGAAATCGCGAGCGGTTTCGATGAGGGCAATATCGGACATGGCAAAAATCTCCAGATGGAGATCGTTGCCGGACTGCTGACAAAGTCGGCCAACTCTTCTTTCGTCATGCTCGGGCTTGTCCCGAGCATCTGCCTCCGGTCGATACGTGGCAGATCCTCGGCACAAGGCCGAGGATGACGCCGAGGAGAGAGTGAGGTGTCAGCAACTGACAAAATCTCCGAAACAGAGACTTTGTCGTGCATTTAGTTGACTGAGTCAACTAAATTGTCCGTGTGATCTCAGGCGGCTTCCTCTTCTGTCGCTTCGTCTGCGCCGAGCGCAAAATCGACCGCCGCCCGCGCATGGATCGCGGTGGTGTCAAAGCCCGGCAGCGGCAAATGGTCGGGATCGAGGATCAGGCAGATCTCGGTGCAGCCGAGGATGATGCTGTCGGCGCCGTTGTCGATGGCGCGTGCAATCACTGCCATGAGCTTGTCGCGAGAGCTGTCGAGCACCTTGCCGGCGCAGAGTTCGTTGAAGATGATATCGTGCACGGTCGTGCGGTCGCTCGCATCTGGCACTATGATATCAACACCAAGGCTCTTCATGCGGTCGCTGTAGAAGCCGTGCTCCATCGTGTAGCGGGTAGCAAGCAGCAGCGGTCGCTTGCGGCCGGCCGCATGCAGCGATTTCGCGGTCTCGTCAATGATGTGGATCAGTGGCACGGAGATCTTCTCTGCGACCTTGTCGGCGATCAGATGCATGGTGTTGGTGCAGATGAGGATGCAGCCGGCGCCGGCGATCTGCAGGCGCAGCGCCACGTCGGCGAGGCGACGGGCGGCCATATCCCAGTCGCTGGCCTTCTGAAGCGCGACGATCTCCTCGAAATTGACAGAATGCAGGATGAGTTCGGCCGAGGCGAGGCCACCCTTGCGGTCACGCACCATCTCGTTGACGAGGCGGTAATAGACCGCCGAACTTTCGAAACTCATGCCGCCGATAAGGCCGATCGTTTCCATTTCTTCATGCTCTCCATGCTTCTGAACTTTAGAAAATGATGCCGCAATCCCGGCGCGATGTGTTTGCTTTGTTTGTCCCTTGAATCAGATATGTGATAGGATTTTGCGTCATTTTATGAAATTCTGCAAAAAAGACGCGAGAGGTATATGTTCGACACATGCTTGATGATCGCGACAGGCGCATTCTGGACATGCTGCAAAAGGATGCGGGCATATCCGTGACCGATCTTGCCGAGCGCGTGGCGCTTTCGATATCGGCCTGCTCACGGCGCATCCAGCGGCTGGAGGAGAGCGGCCATATCGCCCGGCGCATCGTCGTGCTCGACCGGGAAAAGATGGGCGTGCCGACGACGGTCTTCGCGCTGGTCAAGACGGCGCACCATTCCGACGAATGGACGGAGACCTTCCGCCGGATCATCAGCGACATTCCCGAAATCGTCGAAGCGCACCGGCTGACTGGCAATCACGACTACATCCTGAAGATCGTGCTGCCGCGCGTCGAGCATTACGATGTGATCTACAAGCAGATCGTGCGCAAGATCGAGCTCTTCGACGTCTCGGCCTCGATCTCGATGGAGCTTCTGAAGGGCGGCACGGCGATTCCCGTAGGATATGCCGATTGAGCCAGCTCCTGCAGGGGAGCTATGCCGAAACGGCAGTTGCAACCATCGCGGCGAAGGCCACATTGGCTTTGAGCGAAATGGCGCAAAAGGGGTAGGTCATGAGCGATCATCATGTCGTCGTTGTCGGCGGCGGTTTCGGCGGGCTGCAACTCGTCAATGGCTTGAAAGGCACCGGTGTCAGAATCACGCTGGTCGATCGGCGCAATCACCATCTCTTCCAGCCGCTGCTCTATCAGGTGGCGACCACCATTCTCTCCACCTCGGAGATCGCCTGGCCGATCCGCCGCCTCTATGCCGACCGGCCTGACGTGACGGTGCTGCTCGGAGAGGTCACCGGCGTCGACAGCGGTGCGAAGACGGTTTCCTTAAGCAACGGCATGACTCTTGGTTACGATACACTCGTGCTGGCGACTGGGGCGACGCATGCCTATTTCGGCCACGACGAATGGGAGCCGGTGGCGCCCGGCTTGAAGACCCTTGAGGATGCGACGACGATCCGCCGGCGCGTGCTGCTTGCCTTCGAGAAGGCGGAGATGGAGGCCGATCCTGCCGCACGCGATGCGCTGTTGACATTCACCATCGTCGGGGCGGGGCCAACCGGCGTCGAACTGGCCGGCATCATCGCCGAACTCGCGCATTTCACGCTGCCCAAGGAATTCCGCAACATCGACACGCGCAAGACCCGCGTCGTTCTGGTCGAAGCAGGCCCGCGGGTGCTGCCGACCTTTGCCGAGGAACTCTCGGCCTATGCGCAGAAAGCGCTGGAGAAACTCGGGGTCGAGATCCATCTCGGCAAGCCGGTGACGGAGTGCAACGCCGACGGCGTGAAGATCGGCGAGATTTTCGTCGCCAGCAGGACGATCGTCTGGGCCGCCGGCGTCACCGCCTCGCCGGCGGCGCAATGGCTCGGCGTGCCGGCGGATCGGGCAGGGCGCGTCGTGGTCGAGAAGGATCTGAGCGCGCCTGGTTTGCCCGACGTCTTCGTCGTCGGCGATACCGCCTCGGTCATGCGCGAGGACGGCAAGCCGGTGCCGGGCATTGCGCCTGCCGCCAAGCAGCAGGGCGGTTACGTCGCCAAGGTCATCCGCGCCCGCATATCCGGCAAACCGGCGCCGGCGCCCTTCCGCTACTGGCATCAGGGCAGCCTTGCGACGATCGGCAAGAGTGCGGCAATCATCGATTTCGGCCGGATCAAGCTGAAAGGCTGGCTCGCCTGGTGGATCTGGGGCCTTGCCCATATCTACTTCCTGATCGGCACCCGCTCGCGCTTCTCCGTCGCCTGGAGCTGGCTGTGGATCTATCTGAGCGGCCAGCACAGCGCCCGGTTGATCACCCAGCGGGAGACGATGCGGGAGGAGGGGTAAAGCCCCTTCTTCGGGTCAAGTTGGGGACAGCAGGAGAAGGCATGCCGCGGGGCACCCCCTCTGCCCTGCCGGGCATCTCCCCCACAGGTGGGGAGATCACAAGTGGCATGACCTTCCCGCATCCTGAACGTCAAGCCGAGCTGAATCGCTGATTGTTTGGGGAAGCCGTTGCGCCCAGCCAATGTCCCCACCTGTGGGGGAGATGCCCGGCAGGGCAGAGGGGGGCGGCCACGGCACGCTGGTCCAGGCAACCAGCCACGCGTGAACGTGATACGCTCAAGCTTGACATATCTCCCGACACGCCTCTAGCATTCCGCCCGCGTCTTCCGAAAACCACCAGCGGTTACACATCCAGCCGTCGCCATCACCAGGTAGAGGTTCCAATGCGCCGATTCACTTCTCACGAAAATCACATTCGAAATTCTGAGAAGTTGGTGGTTCATGCGCACTTTGAATCTGGGCATCCTCGCCCATGTGGATGCAGGCAAGACTAGCCTTACCGAAAGACTGCTTTTTGACGCCGGCGTCATCGACAAGCTCGGCAGCGTCGATACCGGCAATACACAGACGGACACTCTCGAGCTCGAACGGCAACGCGGCATCACGATCAGAGCCGCGGTGGTGTCGTTCACGGTCGGCGACAGGATCGTCAATCTCATCGACACGCCCGGTCATCCGGATTTCATCGCCGAGGTCGAGCGGGTGCTCGGATTGCTGGATGCTGCTGTCGTTGTCGTTTCGGCGGTCGAAGGCGTTCAGGCCCGGACACGGGTGCTGGTGCGGGCGCTGCGGCGGCTTGGCGTTCCCTTCGTCTTCTTCGTCAACAAGGTCGATCGTCTCGGCGCGCAATATGAGGATGTCCTGAAGGCTCTTGCCAGCCAATTGCTCGTTCGCCCCATCGCCATGTCTTCCGTCGTTGATGCCGGCAGCAGGCTTGCTCGGGTGGAGGCGTTGGCTCCCGGATGCGAACCGCTTTTCACGCCGCTCTGCGAAGCACTCGCGGAGAATGACGAGGCGCTGCTGGACGATTACGTCTTGGCGCCCGATCGCCTGACGGCGGATAGGCTTGGACGCTGCCTGACCGATCAGGTCGCGAGCGGTCTGGTGCATCCTGTCTTCGCAGGTGCGGCAACGACTGGCGTCGGCGTGCCGGCCCTGACATCGGCCATCGCGACGATATTGCCCGGCCGGCGCCTCGATCCGGACGGGCCGATCGCCGGAAAAATCTTCAAGATCGAACGCGGCTGGGGCGGTGAAAAGCTGGCCTATATGTACCTGAGGTCAGGCACGGTCCGGCTCCGGCAACATCTAGATTTGCCCAAAGGCCCGGATAGGGTGAGCGCAATCGAGGTTTTCGAGGCCGGCCGGGTTCATGGCGCCGCAAGCTTCCGCGCCGGGCAGATCGCGCGCATCAGCGGCCTTGCCGGCGCCCGTATCGGGGATGCGGTGGGCGGCGACCTGCTCGCGGGTGGGCCGCCGCAGTTTGCCCCGCCCAGCCTCGAAACCCGCGTCCTTGCCCGGCGGCCCTCCGACAAGGCGGCCCTCTGGCTGGCGCTAAACCAGATGGCGGAGCAGGACCCGTTGATCAATCTGCGCCGGAACGATGATGCCGACGACATCTTCGTATCGCTCTATGGCGAGGTGCAGAAGGAGGTCGTCCAATCGACCCTGCTGACGGATTTCGGTCTCGATGCCGGGTTCGAGGAAAGCACGGTCATCTTAGTGGAAAGGCTTGCAGGAACAGGGGAAGGCCTGCAGATCCTCTTCAAGGAGCCCAATCCATTTCTCGCCACCGTCGGTCTGCGCGTCGAACCGCGACCAGAAGGGGCAGGCAACAGCTTTGCACTTGATGTGGACGTGGGCCAGATGCCCGCCAGCTTTTACAGGGCAGTCGAAGAAACCGTATTCGAAACGCTGAAGCAGGGCGTTTTCGGCTGGCAGGTCATCGATTGCCACGTGGCGATGACGGCAGCCCGGCACAGCTCGCCTGCAAGCACCGCCGCCGATTTCCGGCAACTAACGCCATGGGTGCTGGCAACGGCGCTATCGGCCGCCCAGACCGTGATATGCGAGCCGATCGACCGCTTTCATCTCGAAGCGCCCGCGGAGAGCCTGAGCGGTGTGCTCACTTTGCTTGCGAAATCTGCTGCGACGATGACGGATTCCGTGATTGCCGACGGCATGGCCCGGCTGGAAGGCACCATGGCGTCCGCGATGATCCAGAGCGTCCAGCAGCAATTGCCGGGTCTGACGAGCGGGGTGGGGACCATGGAAACCTCTTTCGACCATTATGCCCCGATGGCCGGCCCGCCACGTTCGCGCCAGCGTTCAGGCCCCGATCCGTTCAAACCAGTCGAATATCTGCTGCGGCTGCAGTCCACGAGAGCCTCATGCTGAGGTGCGGAGGCCGAAGCCTCGAAGCACGGGGCGGGCGCTCCGACGTGGCGGGCAGGAGTGGTGTTTGCGGGTGATGCTTCGAGGCTTCGCCCTAAGGGCTACGCGCCTCAGCATGAGGACGGATGGAGGATGCCGTTATCAAAAAGGCGGCTCTCGCGAGCCGCCTCTCGTTTTTCAAGCTGCCAGCGAGGCGATGTCGATGACGAAGCGGTAGCGGACGTCGCTTTTCAGGACGCGTTCATAGGCTTCGTTGACCTGCTGGATGTTGATCTTCTCGATCTCGGAGACGATGTTGTGCTCGCCGCAGAAGTCGAGCATTTCCTGGGTTTCCTTGATCGAACCGATCATCGAGCCTGATATGCTCTTGCGGCCGGGGATGATCGCGAAGGCATGCACGGGGATTGGGTTTTCCGGGGCGCCGACCACCACGAAGGAACCATCCACCTTCAGCAGGCCGAGATAGGCATTCCAGTCGATCTCGGCGCTGACGGTGCAGATGATCAGGTCGAAAGTGCCGGCGAGCTTCGTGAAGGTTTCCGGGTCGTTGGTGGCGTAATATTCCTTGGCGCCGAGCTTCAGCCCATCTTCCTTCTTGGAAAGGCTCTGGGAGAGAACGGTGATATCGGCGCCCATGGCGGCGCCGAGCTTGACGCCCATATGGCCGAGACCGCCCATGCCGACGATCGCGACCTTCTTGCCGGGGCCGGCATTCCAGTGGCGCAGCGGCGAGTAGAGCGTGATGCCGGCGCAAAGCAGCGGCGCGGAGGCATCGAGCGGCAGATTGTCCGGAATGGACATGACATAGCCTTCCCTGACGACGATCGAGTCGGAATAGCCGCCCTGGGTCCGTGTCTTGCGGTCGGCTTCGAAGTCGTTGTAGGTGCCGGCGAGTCCAGGCATATACTGTTCCCGATCGAGGTCGCGCTCGGCGCAGCCGATGCAGGAATCGACGAAGCAGCCGACGCCGACGCGATCGCCGACCTTGAATTTGGTCACATCGGAACCGACAGCCGAGACGATGCCGGCGATCTCATGGCCCGGTACGATCGGATAAACGGCGTTCTTCCATTCGTTGCGGACAGTGTGGATATCCGAATGGCAGATGCCGGCAAATTTGATGTCGATAACGACGTCATCGGGGTTCGGATTGCGGCGTTCGAAGGTGAAAGGGGCCAGTGGCTTGGAAGCGTCGGTCGCGGCGTAGCCTCTTGCAATAGGCATGGGAACCTTCCTTTTCGATTGTGGGAGGGGTTGAACGGGATGGCGGACTATTGCCTGGAACTGCGGCAGAGGGTTAGAGCGATCCTCTCAGCTTTTTGCACGATCCTGCAAAAGTGAGACGCCTGCCTGTTTGCGAAATGGCCAAGACACTTTAGATAGGGCGGTATAGCCGGCGTCAGACAGTTGACAGAAAGAGTTGCCCCATGACTTTGCCTTTCAACCCCTATCGGGAGATCGTCGACATTGCGATGCGCTTCGCGCCTGGTGACGGCGAGTTCTCAACTAATATTGGCAATCTTCATGTCAGCCGCCGGTCCAGGCCCAGCGATCCGCTGCACAGCAGCTATCGGCCCTGTTTCGCCTTTGTACTGCAGGGGGCCAAGAGCCTGCGCCTCGGCACGGAACTTATCAGCTACGGGACCGGCGACTATCTGCTGACCTCGCTCGACCTGCCGGTCGCCTGGCGCGTCACCGAGGCGAGCCCCGAGGTTCCGCATCTCTGCCTGGGGCTGGCAATCGATTCCGAAAAGCTGCTGGAGTTGCTCAGTCGCATCGATATTCCGAGCCCGGCCGCCCATACCGACGGGCAGCGCGGGATGGCGGTGAACGTCGCTCCGCCGGAGCTCCTGGATGCTGCCGTTCGCCTGCTGCGCTTGCTCGATCGTCCAGGCGACATTCCTGCCATGGCGCCGCTGATCGAGCAGGAAATCCTCTACCGGGTGCTGACCGGGCCGGATGGTGCGCGGCTGATCAACATCGCCACTGCAGACAGCCACAGCAACAGGATTGCGCGCGCCGTTGCATGGCTGAAGGAGAATTTCGCGCGGCCATTGCGCATCGAAGACCTTGCCGACCGCGTCAGCATGAGCGTGTCGTCCTTCCATCATCACTTCAAGTCGGTCACGGCAATGACGCCGGTGCAGTATCAGAAGCAGCTTCGCCTGCACGAGGCGCGCCGTCTGATGCTCGTGGAGCGGCTCGATGCGGGCACGGCCGGTCACCGCGTCGGCTATCAAAGCCCATCGCAGTTCAGCCGCGAATACAGCCGCCTCTACGGCGCTTCACCGGCCCGCGATGTCGACGGCGCCCGCGAGGTCATGGCGGCGGAATAGAGTACCGCGCCCAGCAAGAACGTGCCAAAGTGCGGTGGGATCATTAAAGGATTGTTTGACGTTTCCGACTAGTCTTGCGGCAGATATCAAGCAGGCCCAGATGTCCGCATGACGCAAGCACCGTTTCTCTCCATCGTCGCTCCTTGTCACAACGAGGAAGAGGGCTTGCGCGAATTCTGCCGCCGCGCCGCTGCTGCCGCGCATAGTGTTGCCGGCGATGGCTTCGAGCTCATTCTCGTCGATGACGGCTCGTCCGACCGCACGTGGGAGATCATTTCGGATCTGGCGGCAGATGTGCCACAGCTGCTCGGTGTTCGTCTTCTGCGGAATCACGGCCACCAGTTGGCATCGACGGCGGGTCTTTCCGCGTCGCGCGGCGAGCGCGTGCTTTTGATCGATGCCGATCTTCAGGATCCCCCAGAGCTGCTTTTGATGATGATGCCGATCATGGAGCGCGGCGCCGACGTCGTTTACGGCCAGCGCACGCGCCGTCAGGGCGAAAGCTGGTTCAAACTGGCCTCCGCTTCGCTTTTCTATCGCGCTTTGTCCAAGCTCGCTTCCGTGACCATTCCGCGCGATACCGGTGATTTCCGGCTGATGCGCCGACGTGTCGTCGATATCCTGCTGGCGATGCCGGAGCGCGATCGCTTCATCCGCGGCATGGTCAGCTGGATCGGCGGCAGGCAGGTGGCGCTGCCTTACGAGCGCGACGCCCGTTTTGCCGGCACGACGAAATATCCTCTGCGAAAGATGATCAATTTCGCTCTCGATGCGATCACCAGCTTTTCGACGACGCCGCTGCGCATCAGCACTTGGCTTGGCATGATGAGCGCGGGCGTCGCGATCGCGTTGCTCGTCTACACCTTCGTTCGCTGGCTGCAGGGCGAGACGGTGACCGGCTGGTCGTCGATCATGGCCGCGGTCAGCGCCTTCAGCGCCATCCAGCTGATCTGCATCGGCATCATCGGCGAGTATCTCGGCCGTCTGGTACAAGAGAGCAAGAAGCGGCCGATGTTCATGGTCGAGACGATCGTGCGCGGCAGTGAACACGCAGAATTGTCGATCGCTTTCTCGGAGATGAGCGCCAGCGACAAACGCGCCGCGCTGGATGCGGCCTTTGCATCCGAAGAGCCGCCGCGCTCGCAAAAGAACAGCCGGATCGGATAATGGACCGGATTGCCGCGCCTGCTGTGGCCGCAGCCGGGCCTGAGGAATCGATCGCCAGGCAGGATTCCACCGTTGCGATCGTCGCATTCGTCGGACTTACGGCGGCTTTGGTCCTCCTGTTTCCCTTTCCGCCGGTTCTCGATTACGCCAATCACTACGCCCGTATCTGGCTCCTTTCGGGCGGGATCGGCGAGCAGCCGTTTCCTGAGATCTATGCCGTCGATTGGAACCGCACCTTCACCAATGTCGGGATCGACGTTCTAGCCACCTGGCTGGGGCCGCTTGTCGGTGCAGACAGGCTTGCGCGGGCTTTGCTTTTCCTGGCGATCGTGCTGCCGCCACTGGGCGCGATCGGCCTGCACCGCGCGCTGTTCGGCGGTCGGCACCACTGGCAGACCGCCATGCTGTCGCTCGGCTGGTGCGCCACCATGATCGGCGGCTTCATCAACTTCCAGATCGGCCTCGGCATGGCCTTGTTCTTCGCCTGCGTCGATCTGCGGCTGCAGCGCAGAAATCCCGCCCTGGTTTTTGCATGGCGGCTCGCCGCCGCGCTGCTGCTGACGGTGATGCATCTCTTCGCGCTTGGCTTCTATATGGCGATCGTCTGCGGCCTCGAATTTTCCTGGCGCACCGATATAGTGCGATCTAAGGCGGGTCTGATGAGGCTCGCCGGCCGGTTGGCGCTGGCGCTCGGCGCCTGCGCCCTGCCGCCGCTCGCGCTCTATCTCCATACGGCGGCTTTGCCCAGCGCCGGCGGCGATGGCCTTGGCCTTGCCTGGAACGATGGCATCGTCCTGATCGTCCTTAATCTGCTCTCCGCCATCACGACCTATGTCCCGGTGGTGGATGTCGTGCTGGTTCTGCCGCTGATCCTCATCTGCACGCGTGCCGTCCGCTCGGGCGACATCCGCGTCCATGCGGGGCTTGCCGTCGCCGCCTGCGGCCTACTGCTTCTGTCCTGTGTTTCGCCTCGCCACATGCTCGGCACCGGGTGGATCAGTTGGCGCTTTCCGATCATGACGGCGCTCGTCGCCATGGCGATGGTGTGCCCCTTCGCCAATCTGACGCGCCGGCAAGCGCTGTTGCTGGCGCTCATCATCAATCTCGCAGTCTTCGGTCGCACCGGCTGGGTCGGCTGGAACTGGTGGCTGGCACAGAAGGATGTTGCTGCCGTCGAGACTGTGCTTAAAAGGGTGCCGGCCGGTGCAACCGTGCTGCCTCTGGGACATGAACCCGAGACAGTGAGCGGTCTTGCCCACTCGAACCGGCATTTTGCCTGGGGGTTGGATACTTTCCGGCACCTGCCGACGCTTGCCGTGCCCTTGTCGCATGCTTTCGTGCCGACGCTCTTCACGGCAAAAGGCAAGCAGCCGCTCTCCGTTCTGCCGCCATGGTCTGAGATCGCAGTTCCCGAGGGCAATCTGCTGTCGATCGGCGTGCTTTCATGCCCGGCAATGATGCAGGAATATAGAAACTTTACGCCTTACCTGTCGGATTGGCGCAGACATTTCGATTTCGTCCTTGTCGCCAATGCCGATATACCCGACCGCTATGTCGGCACCTTGATGCCGGCGGGCCTGACGCTGGTCGAAGATGCGGGTTTCGCAAAGCTCTATGCGATCGAGAAGACGATTCCAGCGGATACTCTCTTGATTCCCGCAGGTTGCGTTACGGCGTCATAAGCTACTGCTCTTCGCGGATCAGCCGGGAAATTTCAGCGCCTTGTCGGCACGGCATTTGGCGAGCTTTAGCTGACGGAAGGAGAGGATGCGGGTGATGCGATCCTTGCCATCCGTTTCCACACTCATGCAGGCGCAGGCATAGCCGTAATTGCCGTTGGTTTTGACATAATCATGTTCGGAGATGTCGGAGATCAGCTCCATGCCTTCGACCTCGCCGGCATCGTCGCCCTGGGTCATGATTGTCCAGGTATTCTCCGCGTCCTCCAGCCACCAATTGGCGGGCGTCGGATTCTCGATCCAGCCGCAGCGCGTTTCGGCCGCCTGTGCGTTTGCTGCGATGGCGAGAGCTGTGGTCATGACCGCGGCGGCTATCCAGTATCTCATTGCCTTTTCCCCACGACAAATATCAGTTGTTGATCGCGATGATCGCCCAATGGCTCGCCTCGCAAGCGTTGTCGTCGCAGACCGCGCCCATCCAGACGGCGCCGCCGGCCAGCATGACGCCGTCGCTGTTGACGAAAAGGTCCTCGTATTGCTGGCGTCCGACGGCGCGGCGCGTTTCCGGCGTCACGAGATCGTCGAAATTGTCGATGAAATCCTCAGCGCTCTCGACGTCGTAGCTCTCGCCGTTGGCCTTGACCGTCAGCGGGTATTCGGCAAGGCCGGCGATGGTCCCGGCGTCGCCTGAGCGCATCGCCCGAACGAGTTGGCGCAGCGGCCGGTCGAAGCTTGCGGCATCGCCGTGCAGTTCCTCGATGCGGTTATAGACGTCGCTGTCGGACTGCGCGAGAGCGCTTGAGCCGACAAGGAGAATTGCTCCGAGCAGGAGAAGAGCTGCAGAAAGGCGTGACATCGAAGCCTCCGGGCAAATGGCGTAGCGCGACATTATGCGATCGCCGAGGATTCGCGCCTATCCAATTCTGGTGTTTCATCGCGGTTTCCCGTATTAAAAAAATCTATCCAGGCTTCTTGACGACCTGATCGGTTTATCGCATAAACCTCACGAACCGTACCGTACGGTACGTATATGGGAGCCATGATCGTGTCCGTCGATACCGCAGAGCCGAGCGAATTTTCGCCGCGCCAGAACGCCGTTCTGGAGCAGGCGCTGCAGTTGCTCGTGGACGGCGGCGAGAAGGCGCTGACGACCTCGGGTGTGGCGCGAGCCGCCAATTGCTCGAAGGAAAGTCTCTATAAGTGGTTCGGCGATCGCGACGGGCTGCTGTCGGCGATGATCGCCTATCAGGCCAGCAAGGTGCGCACCTTCGAGCGCAACGGCGAGCGGCTGACGGCGGCGAGCCTGCACGACCATGTCGTCATTTTTGCGCGTGACCTGCTGGAGGTGCTTGCCGGCGACGTCTCGCTGGCGCTGAACCGGCTGGCGATCGGGCAGTCGAACCGCGACGGCTCGAAACTCGGCAAGTTGCTGCTCGAGCGCGGCCGTCGCCAGATCGACCGGCGCGCCATGGCGCTGATCGATGCCGGCAAAAGGGCAGGGCTCCTGCGTTTTGCCGATGCCGACGAGGCTTATCACACGCTTTACGGCCTTGTTGTCTCCGACCTGCATGTGCGCATGCTGCTCGGCGAACCAGGCCTCAAGGATACCGCACGCCAGGCGGAGAGGGCGGTGACCGCCTTCCTCAGGCTTTATGGCACGGACAAGGTTCTGGCGGAGATGCCGGTTCTCGGCTGATTCCGCTTTAATGACAGTCAACAAGACAAGCAAAGGGAAGGAACTTCAAATGCGCGTCTATTACGATCGTGATGCCGATCTCAACCTCATCAAGGCCAAGAAGGTCGCCGTCATCGGCTATGGTTCGCAGGGCCGTGCCCATGCGTTGAACCTCAAGGACAGCGGCGCTCAGAACGTCGTCATCGCACTCAAGGCCGGTTCGCCGACCGTCAAGAAGGCCGAAGCCGATGGCTTCAAGGTCATGACGGTTGCCGAAGCTGCCGCCTGGGCGGACCTGATGATGATGGCGACACCGGACGAATTGCAGGCCGACATCTACAAGGCCGACATCGCCGGCAACATCCGCGATGGCGCAGCCATCGCCTTCGCTCACGGCCTCAACGTTCATTTCGGTCTCATCGAGCCGAAGGCTTCAGTCGACGTCGTCATGATCGCACCGAAGGGCCCGGGCCACACGGTTCGCGGCGAATACCAGAAGGGCGGCGGCGTTCCCTGCCTCGTTGCCGTTCACCAGAACGCTTCCGGCAATGCGCTTGAACTCGCTCTCTCCTACGCCTGCGGCGTCGGTGGTGGCCGTTCGGGCATCATCGAAACCAACTTCCGCGAAGAGTGCGAAACCGACCTCTTCGGCGAACAGGTCGTTCTCTGCGGTGGTCTCGTCGAGCTCATCCGCGCTGGTTTCGAAACGCTCACCGAGGCCGGTTACGCGCCTGAGATGGCCTATTTCGAGTGCCTGCACGAAGTGAAGCTGATCGTCGACCTGATTTATGAAGGCGGCATCGCCAACATGAACTACTCGATCTCCAACACGGCCGAGTGGGGCGAATATGTCTCCGGTCCGCGCATCATCACTGCCGAGACGAAGGCCGAGATGAAGCGCGTCCTCAAGGACATCCAGACCGGCAAGTTCACGTCCGATTGGATGCAGGAATACCGCGCCGGCGGCTCGCGCTTCAAGGGCATTCGCCGCCTGAACGACAGCCACCCGATCGAAGAAGTCGGCGCCAAGCTGCGCGGCATGATGCCCTGGATCGGCAAGAACAAGCTGGTCGACAAGTCGGTCAACTAAGCGACTTTCCGCGCCGCATCGAACCTGGTTCATGCGGCGCGCTTTGCGGTTATCCTCCGTGCATGTCGTCCTGCCAAGCCGTTGCCATCGGTAGCGGCTTTCCGCTTGCGTCGGACTAGCCGGACAAGAGCACGCGACGGTCGAAGCGTCCGGCTGCAACGTCAGCGGCCGGAGCCATGATGACGAGATCGCAGGCGTCCCAAAAGACGCGACCCGTTGCCGAGCCGGCGCGCAGCCGTGCGAGAACAATCCAGCCGTCCAGGTCGTCCAGGTCGCCAAAGCCTTGCGAGGCGGCTAGGCTTGAGGCCTCTCCGCAACACGAGAGGCCTCCCTGGATCGTGGCATGGCCAAGCATCTGGTGGACCTGAGGCGTCGCAGACCCCGGCATAGGGGCCGGTCAAGGCGCGCTCGAAAGCCTCATTCGTGTCGGAGAGCTCATCGAGCGATCCATTGTCTCATCTTCATGACGCAAGAATCATAGGGCGGAGGCAACGTGCCGACTACGGCAATGTCCGGTCTTGGCCTTCACTGAGCCGTGTCGCTCCTGCCTGAGAGAGAGAACAGCATCCCTAAGACGTTCCTGTCGCAAAACCGTAATATCGCGCCTTTAGCTTTAGAATGGATCTAAAACAAGACAATTTGACACTAGTTTTCAACCGTGGAGGCATTGGATGAACGAGCATCTTTCCCAGAAGCTTTTCCCGACGACACAGCTCGAAGACGCGGATGGTGACGGCCACAACACCAGCGCCAATCCGACGATGGGTGAAATCATCGGCAAGCGTTTTTCACGCCGCAATTTTCTGCAGGGCTCGCTTGCCGTTTCCGCCATTGCAGCGACGGTAAGCCCGATCGTGCTGATGAGCGCGGACGAGGCGCGCGCTGCAGACAATAAAGGCTCTGCCTTCAACTTCTCCGAAGTGGCGGCCGGCGTCGACGACAAGCATCATGTCGCTGAAGGTTATGATGCCGAAATTCTGCTGCGCTGGGGCGATGCCGTGCTGCCGGGTGCCCCGCAATTCGATCCGGCGAAGCAGACGGCCGATGCACAGAACAAGCAGTTCGGCTACAACAACGATTATGTCGGCTTCATTCCGCTCGACGGTTCGTCCGAACATGGCCTACTCGTCGTCAATCATGAATACACGAACCCGCACCTGATGTTTGCCGGGCTCGTGCAGGTGATCGACGGCAAGATCAAGCAGGGCGCGCTCAGCAAGGAGCAGGTGGATGTCGAGATGGCGGCCCACGGCGGCACCATCGTCGAGATCCGCAAGACGGGTGGCAAGTGGCAGGTCATCGCCGACGGCAAGTACAATCGCCGCATCACCGCCAACACGCCGATGGAAATTACCGGCCCCGCCGCCGGAAACGACCGCCTGAAGACCAGTGCCGACGCGACCGGCACCCGCGCCATCGGCACGATCAACAACTGCGCCGGCGGCGTCACGCCCTGGGGCACCTACATCATGGCGGAAGAGAACTTCCACGGCTATTTCTCCGGCGCGCTGCCGGAAGGTCACAAGGAAGCCCCGAACTATAAGCGTTACGGCGTTCCGGAAGGCGCCTACGAGTGGGCCAATTTCTACGATCGCTTCGATCTTTCCAAGGAGCCGAACGAGCCGAACCGTTTCGGCTGGATCGTCGAGATCGACGTCATGGACCCGACGTCGGCGCCGAAGAAGCGAACCGCGCTCGGCCGCACCAAACACGAGGGCGCCGAGTCGATCGTCGCCAAGAACGGCAAGGTCGTCTTCTATCTCGGCGACGACGAGCGCTTCGACTATGTCTACAAGTTCGTGACATCAGCAGCGTTCAACCCGAATGATCGCGACGCCAATATGAACCTGCTCGACAGCGGCACGCTCCATGTCGCCAAGTTCAACGAGGACGGCACCATGCAATGGCTGCCGATGGTCTTCGGCCAAGGCCCGCTGACGGCGGAAAACGGCTTCACCAGCCAGGCCGACGTGCTGATCGAATGTCGTCGCGCCGGCGACGCGCTCGGCGCCACCAAGATGGACCGCCCGGAAGACGTCCAGCCGAACGGCGTCAACGGCAAGGTCTATGTCATGCTGACCAACAACACCCGCCGCAAGGCCGACCAGGTGGATGCCGCAAATCCGCGCGCGGAAAACGCCTTCGGCCACATCATCGAGATCTCTGAAAACGACGGCGATTTCACTGCCACATCGGGCAAGTGGGAAGTGCTGCTGAAGTGCGGCGATCCCTCGATTGCGGCCGTCGGTGCGACCTTTTCAACCGAGACGACCAAGAACGGCTGGTTCGGCATGCCCGATAACTGCGCCGTCGATGCTGCCGGCCGCCTCTGGGTTTCGACCGACGGCAACAACAACAAGGCCACCGGCCGCACCGACGGTCTGTGGGCCGTCGATACGGAAGGGGCGGCGCGCGCCACTTCGAAGCTGTTCTTCCGCGTGCCGGTCGGCGCCGAAATGTGCGGCCCGCTCTTCACACCGGATGACGAAACCGCCTTCGTCGCCGTGCAGCATCCTGGCGATGGCGGCGAGGACTGGCCAGGCCATGGCCGCCCGTCCTATTACGAGGATCTTTCCACCCGCTGGCCGGACTTCAAGCCTGATATGCCGGTACGTCCTGCGGTCGTTGCGATCACCAAGGCCGGCGGCGGTAAGATTGCCGTCTGACGGTTGAACGCGGAGGCTGCCACCTCGCTGTAAATGCCCTTTGGCGGCCGGGGATGAGCCCATCTTCCGGCCGCCTGTCGCCGCGTCCGTATGTGCGTTATGCAGCTCTCATTTTGAGCACGGGCGTGGCCGTCGTATCGGTGGGGAAACTCAAGGCCATCCCGACCCATTGAGAAGTAGCCTGCTATGGATGCAGGGTTTCTTGAAGCACGGTTTGGATTTCAGATAGCAGCCGCAAAAATTGGCGGGGCAAAGCGAGACATAGACCGATCTCCGTCAACTGCAGAGAAATCCGCCTCTGCCAATAAGATCATGATCTCAACCGGGAATGGACGCTCAGCCCGGAAAGCAAGCAGCCTCTACCGATGCGCCATCACCGTGATCCACCGCGTCGGCTTACCGTCATAACCGCCGCCGTCGTTTTCCTCGATGGTGATGTCATGCCAGCCGCCTTTTGTCAGAAGCGCCGACAGTCCGTCGGCGGAGGGATAGTTGTAATAACGGCCGAAGCCGTCATGGCCCTCCGCTCCCCCTCCCTTGAAGGTCGCATGAATGATGCCGCCCGTCCTCAGCGCGCGCCGGATGCGGGCGAAGACGTCGGGCAGCTCAGGTCTTGGAACATGGAGAAGGCTTGCATGCGCCCAGACGCCGTTGAAGGCGCTGTCGGCGTCGAGCTCCTGGAACAGCATGACCGTGACCGGCCTGCCGATCAACGCCTCCGCTTGTCTTGCAAGCTCGGTCGAGCCATCCGTCGGCGTCACGTCGAAACCCTGCGACAGCATGTAGGCGCTGTCCTGCCCGCCGCCGCAGCCGAGTTCGAGGATTGCCGCACCCGGCGCAAGCCCGGCGAGGAAGGCATCGAGCTGCTGCTTCGGCAAGCTGCGCGCCCGCTTGGCGTATGTCTCGGCATTTTCCTCATAGAAGGCGGAGGTGCGGTCAAGAGGCATGCTGTTCGGCCGATCGCGGGCGTCGATTGGATTGAAGATGTCTTTCAGGAAGCCGGTCGGCGTCGATGATGTCAATGACGACAATCCCTTCCGATGTCACCCGGTAGAAGGCGACGTGGCGCATGTGGAGGAGGCGGCGAAGGCCCGCGCCGAGTTCGTCGCACTCTTCTCCCATGGAGGGAGCATGCGAAAGAAGCACGAAAATCCTGTCCCAGTCGAGAAGATAGGCGTCTGCCTGCGCCTCGCCGAAATTGAGGCAAGCATATTCGTCGATGCCTGATAGCACGGAGTACGCGGTTCGGGTCAGCCTATAGGTGGTTGTCACGCAGCTTTGCCTTCGTTTCCGACAGGATGTCGGGAATGCGTCGCTCGCTCGGGCCGCTTTCCTCAGCCTGTCTCAGAATGTTGCGCAGTTCTTCGTCGTCAAGCTTGTGATGGAGCTGATCCTTCAGAATAAGCTCTGCCAGGAATGCGTCGGCACTGCTGTATCTGCCGCTTGCGACACGGTTTTCGAGGTATTCCGCCAGATTATCCGGAAGCGAGATCGTCATTTTCGCCATTGGATTCGGTGCCGCCTGCACATGCCGGTTATCAGCCATTCCAGATGCCAGATTATCATTTCCCAGTTTGTGATAGAAGCGTTGTGCCGCGCCGTCGAGGGCTTGGGTCACATGCAGATCAGTCTTTTTTATCGATATAGATGACGCGATCGAGATCCTTGAAATGGGCGTCGCAGGTCAGGATATCGGCATCGTGGCACTCCGCGGTCGCATAAATGATCGCATCGGCGGTGGCGAGTTTATGTGCTGCCGATATTTCGGCAGCACGGCGGGCAAGCGTCGTGTCGAGAGAAACAACCATGCATGTCGCGGTATAGGCGATGAAGCTGTCGACGGCTTCCTCGTCCTTTTCTCGTGCCAGCCATTTGGAAAGCTCGAGTTGCACGATCGTCGGAACGATGCATTGATCGCGTTCCGGGATTTCGGCCTGCAGCCGGGTTCCGGCAGCACTTTTCGTCAGCCATTCTATCCATGCGGAACTGTCGATCACGCGCATCAGAAACGGTCGTTCCGGTCGCGGTAGTTTGCCTTGTCTGCGCCTTCGGCGATGCCGCGAAGATCGGCAAGCGTCGGGACCGGCATCAGCAATACGCCTTTGCCTTTGGGTATGAACACGAATTCCTGTCCCGCTGACCAGTGCTGTTGTTCGCGCACTTCCTTGGGAATGGAGATCTGGAATTTTGTAGAGAGGGTTGCAGTTGCCATTCTTACCTTTCCTCTATCGATTGGTAATAGTAAGAATTCACTTGGCGTCGGTCAATGGCGAACCGTTTTTGGCGTTGGTGCTATTTCGGTCGCCAAATGGGAAGTTGACGACGGTTTTTCCCGGCTGACTCGGCCACTAAAAACGGGCGGCGTCCGTTTTCGAAAGCGATCCGCGGATTGCTCAATGGCTGTCGGCTCGAAGAACATCGTATCTTGCAGATCGAAACGAACTCCGACGAGGGCGGAATAGATCGCCAGCCCGACAGCTTTTCCGGGCGAGGCGGAAGCGGTGTCCACCAAGTCGGTGTTGACGCCGCCATTCGCGTGAAGCGTCTGGAGTTCAGGCCGGAACAAGGCGCGTCCAGCCGCGCTCATCGTTGGTTACGCCCTTCTGCAGACTGACGAGTTGCTGGCGCAGTTCGCTGGTCAACTTGCCGGTCTGTCCGTCTCCGACCAGAAACTCGCCGCCGGCATGTCGAACCAGTCCGATGCCCGCCAGGACCGCGGCAGTGCCGCAAGCGAAGGCTTCGACGAGCTTGCCGCTGGTTGCGTCCTGCTGCCATTCTTCGAAGGAGTAGGGACGCTGCTCGACGCGCAAGCCCTTTTCTTCGGCGAGTACGATCACGGAGGCTCGGGTGATGCCCGGCAGGATCGTGCCGCCGAGGGGCGGGGTCACCACAGACCCATCATTCATCACGAAGAAGACGTTCATGCCGCCGAGTTCTTCGACCCAGCGATGCTCTGCGGCGTCCAGGAAGACGACCTGATCGCAATCCTTCTTCGCTGCTTCGGCTTGCGCCACGAGGCTGGCTGCGTAGTTTCCGCCGCATTTTGCAGCGCCGGTGCCGCCGGCGGCAGCACGGGTGTATTCGGTCTCGACCCATAGGGAGACCGCCTTCGCTCCGCCTTTGAAGTAGGCGCCGACCGGAGAGGCGATGATGCAGAAGACATATTCCTGAGCCGGACGAACGCCCAGGAACGCCTCGTTGGCGAACATGAAGGGGCGAAGGTAGAGGCTGGCGTCGCCGGATGGAATCCAGGCCTTGTCAACGCGGACCAGTTCTTCGACTGCCTTCAGAAAGAGTTCTTCGGGCACAGGAGGCATAGCCATGCGGATCGCCGATTGCGCGAAGCGGCGGGCGTTTTCTTCGGGCCGAAAGAGTAGAATCCGGCCATCGTCTGCCTTGTAGGCTTTCATGCCTTCGAAAATTTCCTGAGCATAGTGCAGCACGGCGCTCGCAGGATCGAGCTCCAGAGGACGCCTCGGCGTAACCTTGGCATCGTGCCAACCCTTGTCGGCAGTCCACCGTGCCAGGACCATATGATCCGTGAAGACCTTGCCGAAGCCGGGCGTCTCCAGTGCCTGGATGCGATCGGCGTCCGAGACGGGAGACTTGTGGAGTTCGATTTTGATTTCGGGAGAGGTCGTCGTCGCGGTCATTGCTGGCACCTTGATAGTACATTGAATAGTGGCGGCGACACTACCGCCGCCGGGCTGGTCTTGGAAAGGCCTGAATCAGCCGGTTTCGGCATCGATCAGAGGAATCATCGCTTTCTTGTCACCATGACAAGAAAATAGGTCAGTATTATTGACATAATTCCGGTGGCATGGTTTGTCGGCGGTATAGAAAATATGAGGAAACTCCATGCTGAACTGGGACACCATGTTTGCGTCGCGCTCGTCGCGCATGCGCGCATCCGAGATCCGCGAGCTCTTGAAGCTTCTCGACCGGCCGGACATCATCTCATTTGCCGGCGGCATTCCGGATTCGGCGCTCTTTCCCGATCAGGAATTCAAGCAGGCCTATGCCGATATCTTCGACGGCGCCGCCGTCAACTCAGCGCTGCAATATTCGGTCAGCGAGGGCTACAAGCCGCTGCGCGAATGGCTGGTCGGGCAGATGGCGGCTCTCGACATCCCCTGCGAACTCGACAACGTTTTCATCGTGTCCGGTTCGCAGCAGGGCCTCGACTATCTCGGCAAGCTCTTCCTGTCGCCTGATGACACCGCGCTGGTGACATGGCCGACCTATCTCGGCGCGCTGCAGGCCTTCAATGCCTATGAACCGGCCTACGACCAGCTGACGCCGAACGGCAACCGGACCCCCGAGTCCTACCGCGCGTCCGCTTCCGCTGCCGGCGGCAAGGTAAAATTCGCCTATCTCTCCACCGACTTCTCCAATCCGACCGGCGAGACCGTCGATCTTGACGGCCGCAAGAAGGTGCTGGCGCTGGCGGAAGATCTCGACATCGCCGTCATCGAGGATGCGGCCTACCAGTCGCTGCGTTACGACGGCGATCCGATCCCGCCGATCCTGGCGCTGGAGATCGCCGAGAAGGGCCATATCAACGATACGCGCACGATCTATTGCGGCAGCTTCTCGAAGACGCTGGCGCCCGGCCTTCGCGTCGGCTTCATCGTCGCCAATGCGCCCGTGATCCGCAAGCTGGTGCTGATGAAGCAGGCGGCCGACCTGCATTCTTCGACGATCAACCAGATGGCGATATCAGATGTCGCCGAGCGCGGCTTCGATGCGCAGGTCGCCAAGATCAAGGCCGCCTATAGCCAACGCCGCGACTGCATGCTGGCCGCACTTGAGAAATACATGCCGGAAGGCACCAGCTGGACGAAGCCGGAGGGCGGCATGTTCATCTGGATCACACTGCCGGAGGGCATGGACGGCGCCAAGTTGCTGGCGAAATCGCTCGAAACCGCCAAGGTCGCGTTCGTGCCCGGCAAGGCGTTCTTCGCCGATGGTTCCGGCGCCAACACCTTCCGCCTCAGCTTCTCCTGCGCCAACGAGCAGATGATCGAGGACGGCATCGGCCGCCTGAGCGCGCTGATCTCGGCCGAGATCGGCGAGTGATTGCTTGCGAGATGAGAAGGCGCAGCGACATTCACTGCCGTCCCTCATTCCTGTGCTCGTCACAGGAATCCAGCCAAGGCGCGTCTGCGCCGTGATTGACTCTTACTTGTGAAAGCCTCTCTCGTGCCCAAGGACTTGGGCACGCTGGATTCCTGTGACGAGCACAGGAATGAGGGAGGAGAGGGAAGTGCTTCCGCCTTTTTTCTCAGAGGGAGGGGTAAGCGATTAATCCTTCCAATGCATGTTTCGGCACCAGCCAGCCAGAACGCCGATCAGAAGATCGTCGTCCAGCCTTCGTTCGCCGTCTCGCTCTTGCCGTAGCCGACCCGATCGGCAACGGCGCCGTCGGCATTGCGCAGGATGATGTCGCCGCCCCGATTGGCAAGCTGCGGGCCGCCGGCTGCGGCATCGAGCGCGATGGTGCGCAGCTCACCTGCGGCGAGCGATCCCGACAGCGTCTGGGTTCTGCCGTTTTCGTCCTCCAGCTTCCAGCCTTCGAGCGATGCCTCCATGTCGGAGCGGTTGATGATCGTCACCGTTTCGGCCTCGGTGCCGCCTGCGCCGTTCACCGGATTGATCAGCGCGGCGATGATGCGCAGCGACGAGGCGACGACCGGCTGCGGCCGCCGCGTGCCTTCGCCGCGGCCCTGGCCGCCGCGGTTCTCCGAAACGGGATGGCCGGTCGCCGCGTCGGTGTTCCAGTTCTGAGACTGGAAGCAGAGGAAGATTGCCGCCCATTCGTCGGTATCGGTGAAATGGACGAGCAGCGCCCCGTCCTGGTTCGGGCCGTTGGTGGCCTTGAAGCTACCGCCGTCGCCCTGATTCATGTGGATGTCGTGGATGCCGTTGCCCGGCTCGAAATCGAAATATTGGTCGGGCTTGTTGTGCTCGGGGCCCCAGGCCTCGCCGAAGGCATAGAAATGGATGTCGGGATCGGCAATGCCTTCCTCGACGATCGGCTCGATGAATTCCCTGAGATCGTTCTTCGGGCCGGAGAGCTGGAAGGGCGCGACATCCATGTCCTCGCGCTCGATCATTCCGCCACGGACATAGTCGATCGCAAGCTCCGGACGGTCCTTGCGGATATCGGTCAGGCCCATCGGCAGGGCTTCGAGCGCGTCCGTCAGTGCCGGATGCTTGAAATCGACGATATTGGCGTAGAGGAGGTCGTGCGGTGACATCTTCGAGCGGACGTTCAGCGCGATGCGGTAGCTGACGCCGTCCGCCTCGATGCGGATCTCGATATGGGGATCGTTGTCGTCATCAAGGGCGAGTGCGCTCGCCGTACCCTTCAGGACCTTGTAGTTCTTCAGCATGGAAACCCTCGCTGCGGTGGCGGGATCTCATGGTAGCACGGTGAAAGTGCATCTTTTGTGACGCATATCTTTCACCGTGCATGGGAGGAGCGCCGACGCTATTGCTGAAGATGCGGGCCGAAAAGCTCGAGATCGGCTTCACCAAGCCTGTCGCTCACCGTGTTCAGCTGGTGCCAGTAAGGATAGATCACCGGCGGCAGGCTGACCGCGTCGAGGCGCTTGCGCTCCTCGTCCGTGAGCTTCAGCTCGGCGGCTGCGATGTTGTCGCGGAACTGGGCTTCGGTGCGGCCGCCGATGATGACCGAGGTCACCGCCTTGCGGCCGATCAGCCAGGCGAGCGCAACTTGAGCGGCGGAAACGCCGCGTTCCTCACCGATCGCGACCAGAGTCTCAACGATGTTCCAGAGGCGGTTCTCGTCGCGGATCGGCGGTTCGGTCCAGCCGGCGAACTGGCGCGTACCTTCGGGCGCTGCCTGGTTGCGGCGATGTTTGCCGGAGAGGAGGCCGCCGGCGAGCGGGCTCCAGACCAGCACGCCGAGGCCCTGATCGATCGAGATCGGCAGCAGCTCGTATTCGGCGTCGCGGGCTTCCAGCGTATAGTGGATTTGCTGGCTGACGAAGCGCTGGTACCTGTGCTCGTTGGCGATGCCGAGCGCCTTCATGATGTGCCAGCCGGAATAATTCGAGCAGCCGACATAACGCACCTTGCCCTGCCGGATCAGGGTGTCGAGGGCTTCCATCGTCTCTTCAAGCGGCGTCTGACCATCCCATTCATGCACTTGGTAAAGGTCGATGACATCGGTCTTCAGGCGCTTGAGGCTCGCCTCGCATTCGCGGATCAGGTGGTAGCGCGACAGACCCTGGTCGTTCGGGCCGTCGCCCATGCTGAAGCGGGCCTTGGTGGCGAGCAACACGCCTTGCGGCCGCTTGCCGGAGAGCACGTCACCGATGATGTTTTCGCATTCGCCTGATGAATAGGCGTTGGCGGTGTCGATCAGGTTGATGCCGGCATCGATGCACATATCGATCATCTTTTTCGCCTCGGAGATGCCGAGATCGCCGACCATCTTCGCCCAACCGACGCCGCCGAAGGTCATCGTGCCCATGGTCAATGTGGAAATCTTCAGGCCCGAACGGCCAAGCAAACGATATTCCATTGGAACTCCTCCTTTAAACGAGACTGACGTACCTCAACGCTCCGAGATGGCAATGGCGGCGTGTTCGCGAGCCTTAGGTAAAGATTCCTGAGCGCCGGCATCTTCCGGTCATGTGGCGGCTATGGCCGATCACGAGCCGGGCGGCAGATCGTACAATATGTCATCGGCTTGTCGACGGAAATCGTCTTGGCGCAGTCGACGCGCTGGAGGCCGCATCAGCTCTCGTGCTTGTCCTTGTTGTGAATATTGTCGCGAAGCGAAGCAATCGTGTCCCGAATCTTGTTGACAGTCTCGGCGTCGAGACCGACGGCCTTGCCGATGCAGTCGAACACATGGGTGGCACGGCTCTTGAGAGCCAGTCCCTTCTTCGTCAGGCGCAAGAGCACCTGGCGCTCATCGGCGGGATTTCGGTTGCGGGTGACAAGGCCGACATTTTCCAGCCGCTTCAGCAGCGGCGTGAGGGTGCTGGAGTCGAGAAAAAGCGTCTCGCCGAGATCCTTCACCGTGCGGTCGTCGCGCGCCCACAAGGCGGTCATGACAAGGAATTGCGGATAGGTGAGTTCCAGTTCGTCGAGCAGGGGACGGTAAAGCTGGTTAAAGGCGTGACTTGCCGAATAGATCGAGAAGCACAGCATTTCATCGATCTTGGGCACGTCGGCGAGATCATTCGATGTGGTGTCTGTCATCACGCTCTCCTCTGGCTTCAATATAATTTGTGCGCGATCTGTTTGCAAGCTATTGACGCGCCAGAAGAGATGATCTAGATAGATTGCGCACAAAGAAATCTCTTACAAATTAAACGACGAACTTAAGAGCCGGAAAGCACGTCAACTCCGCTTCGGCTCTTGCGATATCCAACCGAAGAAAGGAATGACCAATGTTCAAGTTTGCTGCTGCCGTCGCCCTGGCCGGCGCTCTTCTTTCCGGTGCTGCCGTTGCCCAGCCGGCCAAGCCGACCGTCGTCCTCGTCCATGGTGCCTTTGCCGATTCATCCAGCTGGAACGGCGTCGTCGAAATCCTGCGCAAGGATGGCTTTTCTGTCGTGGCAGCCGCCAATCCGCTGCGTAGCGTTGCGAATGACGCTGCCTATGTCTCCGACGTGGTCGGCAGCATCGCCGGCCCCGTGGTCCTCGTCGGCCATTCCTATGGCGGCCAGGTCATTTCGACCGCGGCCAACGGCCACGACAATGTCAGGTCGCTGGTCTATGTCGCGGCATTCGCGCCGGATGCCGGAGAATCCGTCGCAGATCTTGCCGGCAAGTTTCCGGGCGGCACGCTGAGCGGAGCGCTGGCGGCCCCGGTAAAGCTCAGCACCGGCGGTGTCGATCTCTATATCGACCAAGCGAAGTTCCATGATCAGTTCGCCAGCGACGTGCCGGCCGGGCAGGCGGCCCTGATGGCGGCTGCCCAACGTCCGGTCACCGAGGCCGCCCTGACCGACAAATCCGGCGAGCCCGCCTGGAAGAAGCTGCCGTCGTGGTTTGTCTACGGCACCGGCGACAAGAACATCCCCGCTGCAGCCCTTGGCTTCATGGCCGAGCGGGCAGGCTCGAAGAGGACCGTCGTGGTCGATGGCGCCTCCCACGTCGTGATGGTGTCGCATCCCGAGAAGGTGGCGGAACTGATCGAAGAGGCCGCAAAGTAGTATTCGATCCGAGCGGCCACGGCGCGTGAGCGCCGTGGCCGAATGCTGTGAGCCTGATCATTCGGCTTGAAAATGCCGCCGTCGTTAAAGCCGGGCTCAGCCCGTTCCATTCGATGCCGACACAGCAGCCCTGGATAGGTTACGACTGCTCGATGACAAAGTAGTGGTGCAGGGCGTGGACCAACCGACGCGCCCTGTCACATCTCTGTCAACGATCCCTAATAAGGGAGGGTGACGCAATTCCGAGGACCCCTCCCCATGAAAACGATCGTTTCCGCCGCAGCCCTTCTCGCCGCGAGCCTCTTTGCCATTCCGGCTTCGGCCGCAAACCTGGTTCTCTACACCAGCCAGCCGAACGAAGACGCGCAGGCGACGGTCGATGGCTTCATGGCCGCCAATCCCGATATCAAGGTCGACTGGGTACGCGACGGCACACCGAAGATCATGGCGAAACTCCAGGCCGAGATCCAGGCCGGCAACCCGGTCGCCGACATTCTCCTCATTGCCGACATGGTGACGCTGGAGCGCCTCAAGGAAGACGGCAAGCTCTTGGCCTACAAGTCGCCGGAAGCCGCAGGGTACGATGCCGCCCTTTATGACGCTGACGGCTATTACTATTCGACCAAGCTGATCACCACCGGCATCATGTACAACACTTCGGCCGCGATGAAGCCTGCGAGCTGGAAGGACCTGACAAAGCCGGAAGCCAAGGGTCTCGTCACCATGCCGAGCCCGCTTGCCTCGGGTGCGGCCCTCATCCACGCCCAGACGCTCGCCGCCGTTCCCGGCCTCGGCTGGGATTTCTACAAGTCGCTTGCGGAAAACGGCGCGATTGCAGCCGGTGGCAACGGCGCCGTGCTGAAGTCGGTCGCCTCGGGCGAAAAGGCCTATGGCATGGTCGTTGACTACATGCCGATCCGCGAGAAGGCCAAGGGCGCGCCTGTCGAGTTCGTCTTCCCGAGCGAAGGCGTTTCGGCCGTCACCGAGCCGGTCGGCATCCTTGCCAGCACCAAAAATGCCGATGCCGCCAAGAAATTCGTCGATTACGTGCTCTCCGAAAAGGGCCAGGAGGGTTTCCTGAAGCTCGGCTACATCCCGGCCCGCAATGGCATGAAGCTGCCGGACGGCTTTCCGGCGCGCGACACCATCAAGGTCCTGCCGATCAAGGCGGCCGAAGCATTGAAGAATACCGACCAGGATCTGAAGACCTTCTCGGGCATCTACGGCTCGAACTGATCCTTTCATGCACGGATACATCAAAACCGGAAACAGCCAGCCCGCCTGGCTGTTTCCTTTTGTCGTCATCGTCGTCCTGATCCTCAGCGTGCTGCCGCTCGCCCGCCTCGCCATGGTCGGAATAGCGGCCTTTGCCGGTGGCGGCGTGATTGATGTTTTGAGCGAAGCGTCGCTGTGGTCGGCGACCTATTACACCATTGTCACCGCCATTTTGGGCACGATCATCTCGCTCGCCATCGGCTGCCTCTTTGCCTTCCTGCTGACGCTGACCGATATCCGCGCCAAGGGGCTGCTCAGCTTCTTCTTCGTGCTGCCGATGATGATCCCGCCGCAGGTGACGGCGCTTGCCTGGGTGCAGATGTCAGGCCCCTCCAGCCCGCTGTTGAAGGCGCTCTCCATCGCGCCGCCGCTCGGCTCGCCGCAGCCGCTCTATTCGGTGGGTGGCATCGCGCTGCTCTATGGCGTGCAGCATGCGCCGCTGATCTACCTGGCGCTCCGAGCCGGGTTAATGACGCTGCCGCGCGATGGGGTCGAAGCCGCACGGCTTTCCGGCGCTTCCAGCTTGCGGGTGTTCCGCGATATCATCCTGCCACTATCGCTGCCCGGCATCGTCGCGGGTGCGGCGATCTCCTTCGTCTCCTGCACCGGCAATTTCGGCATTCCCGCCATTCTCGGCATTCCGGCCTCGATCTTCACGTTGCCAACGTTGATATTCACCAAGTTCTCCGCTTTCACCAGCCGCACCTTCGGTGATGTCGCCGTGCTCTCGGCGATCATCGCCATCATCTCGGTCGTCGGGCTGATGATCCAGGACCGGGCGTTGCGCGGCCGCGACTACCGCGTCATCGGGTTATCCGGGGCGAGTGCGGCCTTCGAACTCGGCGCCTGGCGGTTTGCCTTCACGCCGCTCATCTGGGCGATCCTGTTCTTCATGCTGGCAGCACCCTTCTTCGCGCTTGTCGCCGGCGCGCTGGTGCCGGCCTATGGCGTGCCGCTCACGTTCAAGACGATGTCGATGCATGCCTTTGAGGAGATCCTGTTCCGGCAGGCGGTGACGCGCACCGCCTTTATCAATTCGCTGTCGCTCGCCGGCGCGACCGCGCTTTGCCTCCTCGTGGTGACGGTGCTCGCAGCCTACACGCTGACGCGGCGCAAGGATGCGGCTTCCCGCATCGTCTCCAGCCTGATCGAGATACCCTATTCGCTGCCCGGCATCGTCATGGCGGTCTGCTTCATCCTGGTGTTCGCAGTACCGATCCCGATCCTCCACGTCTCGCTCTACGGCACCATCTGGATCATCCTGATCGCCTATTTCTCCTCGTTCTTCGCCGTCAGCCTGAAACCCGTGGTCAGCGCCTTCCACCAGCTCGATCCGGCTCTGGAAGAGGCGGCGCGGCTTTCCGGCGCCGGCTTCTTCCGCCGGCTTGCCGATATCATCGTGCCGCTGATTGCGCCGGCCGCCGGCGCCTCCGTTATTCTTGTCTTTCTGATTGCCTGCAACGAGCTGACGATCTCGGCGCTGCTCTGGTCTGCCGGCACACAGACGCTCGGCGTCGCCATCTACAATCTCGACGACAGCGGCAGCTCGGACCTTGCTTCGGCGCTCTCGGTGCTCGTCGTCCTCATGGTCGTCGTGCTGATGCTGCTGCTCGAACTTCTGGCGAAACGCCTGCCGAAAGGAGTGGTCCCATGGCGAGGTTGATCCTCAACCAGCTCGGCAAGGATTTCGGCACCGGTCGCGCCGCCGTCAGCGGCTTTTCGCTCGATGTGCGCGAGGGCGGCTTCCTGGCGTTGCTCGGGCCTTCCGGTTGCGGCAAGACGACAGTGCTGCGGATGATCGCCGGTTTCGAGACGCCGAGCGACGGCTCGATCCATCTCGGGGAGAGATTGCTTGCCGATGCCGCGCAGTCGCTGCCGCCGGAAAAGCGCAACATGGCGATGGTGTTTCAGTCCTACGCGCTGTGGCCGCATATGAGCGTCGCCGACAATGTCGGTTATCCCCTCAAGGTGCGCGGCATATCAGGCGAAGCCTACCGGGCGAAGGTGCGCGATGCGCTCTGCACCGTCCGGCTCGCCGACTACGCCGAACGGCGTCCGGCCGATCTTTCCGGCGGCCAGCGACAGCGCGTGGCGCTCGCCCGCTGCCTGGTGACATCGCCGGACGTCGTGCTGCTCGACGAGCCGCTTGCCAATCTCGACCGGCACCTGAAACAGGAGATGGAGGAGACTTTTCGCGAGTTCCACCAGCGCTCGGGCGCGACGATGATCTACGTCACCCACGACCAGAGCGAGGCGATGGCACTGGCGACCGACATCGCCGTCATGTCGGAAGGGCGGCTGCTGCAGGTGGCGCCGCCCGCCGAGATCTACGCGCGGCCTGAAGGGCGCATCGTCGGCGGGCTCATCGGACGGGGGGCCATTCTCACGCTGCCGGTTGTGAACCGTGAACGCCACCTGGAATGGGATGAACTGCAGGATGCGCTTCATGCTGCCCATACCAATGGCGCTGATATCCTTGTGCGGCCGGAGGATGTGGTCATCGGCGGCGAGGGGGCTCCGGCAATCGTCGAATCCGTGCTGTTCGAGGGCGAGCGCTACGCCGTGAAACTGATCCTCGGCAATGGCCAGACGCTACGCGCATACAGCCGCGGGATCGTCGAGGCGGGCGAGACGGTGCGCGCCGTCATCCGCGCGGGCTGGCGGCTTTGATAGGTCGAGAGTCGGCGTCTACGAAAGCAATGGAAGCTCGACAATAGAAGTTGAAAATTACCCAAATCTTCTTTCGAATCACCATAAAGTTGAATAGTTCTTCCGGCTTCGTGGAGCCGAGCAACGGACTGAATTAACAGAATCGCATGGGATGAGTAAAACTCGCGCGATAATCGACTAATTGAAAGGACATATTAATATGCCAATTCCAGTAAAGCGTATTCGATCCGTTTTCGTGCTTTCGGCGGCTCTTCTAAGCGCTGCGAGCGTTCTCCAGGGATGCCCATCTTTGGAGCGGGGCAAACGAACCCAGACATTTAGCCCAAGTGACATATACCGCGGTTCGAGCAATAGGAGCTCGTCGAGCAGTCCTGATGGCGGGCACAGCCAACCTCATGACAGCGCCACTTCAAGCCCGCCCAGCCGTATCTAGGGCGCAGACGGCACTTGTCCGCATTTTTCTTGGTCTGCCGTCTTTTCCTGCGGCCATTGCCGGTTAAGGTACTGCCCGCAACCGGACTCCTGCCATGTCGCTTCGCCTCGCCACCTTCAACGTCGAAAATCTCCTGACCCGTTTCGATTTCACCGGCTTCCGCAACCAGCTGCGCCAGGACCGGGTCATCAAGCTTTTCCAGGTGTCGAGCGAGGGTGTGTACCAGCAGCTCGAGCAGGCGCGGGTGATCGCTGCGACCGACGACACGCGGCAGATGTCGGCCCTTGCGATCGCCGATGCTGACGCCGATATCCTCTGCCTGCAGGAAATCGACAACATGGCTGCACTTCAGGCCTTCGAATACGGCTATCTCTTCCGCATGGTCGGAAACGGCTACCGGCAGAAATTCCTTGTCGAGGGCAATGACAGCCGCGGCATCGATGTTGCCGTCCTCATGCGCGAGGAAACGCGCGATGGCCAGAAGATCGAGCTCAAGGACATTAGAAGCCATGCGATGACGACCTATCGCGATCTCGATCTCTTCGACGAGGAACTGGCGCTCACCAACCGCATTGACGACAAGATCTTCAAGCGGGACTGCCTGGAGCTTGATCTTCTGATCGGCGGCCGGCCGTTTTCGCTCTACGTCGTGCATTTCAAGTCGATGGGCAATCCGCGCGACGGGCTGGACGGGCGGCAATCGACGATGCCGGTCCGCCGCGCCGAGGCGCGCGCCGTGCGCCGCATCATCGAGGATCGCTTCGGTGCGGAGCAAGCCGGCACGAACAGCTTCGCCATCTGCGGAGACATGAACGATTATCAGGAGCGTGTCGATGTCATCGGCCGCCGGGGCAGCGGTTATCGCTTCGAACATCACAACGAGACCGAAAGCGCGCTCGACGTTTTCAGTCGCGACGGCTTTGCCGAAAATGTCGTGCGCCGCCGCGACCCCCTCGACCGCTGGACGCTCTATCACGCTCGCGGGCCACAGGAGCAGTGGCTTTGCCAACTCGACTATCTCTGGCTTTCGCCAGCACTTGCCGCCCATAATGCCGGCCGCCTGCCCGAAATCATCCGCAGCGGCCAGCCCTACCGCACCGTCTTCCCGCCGGGGCAGGAAGTGGAGCGTTATCCGCGCACCGGCTGGGACAGGCCGAAGGCGTCCGATCACTGCCCCGTCGTCATGACACTGGATCTCCCATGAATGCAAATTTGAACGCGAATTTCACCAACATCAATTTTTCCGATGATTTCGCCGGCTGGCCACCGGAGGCGACGGTCTTTCCGATTGCCGGCGTGGATCTGCGCATTCTGCCCGGTCCCCATCCCTTCGTCGCCGCCGAAGAGGCGGCGATCCGGGAGAACTGGGGCAGGGAGACTGCTGCCAATCCGGCGCTGTTCGACGGGCGCATGGTGTTCCAGCGGTTGGTATCGCTCGGTGAAGACGGGATTGCCGGCGAGGGCCACGTCATTCCCTTTTCCGCTTTCATGTGGTGGCGCCGGCAGCCGCAGCGCCAGGGCGGCATTCACATCTTCGCCTATCCAGTGCTCGAGACCTCCGACGGCGCACTGGTGGCGATCCGCATGGGCGCCCATACCGCCAATCCCGGCCAGGTCTATTTCGCCGCCGGCTCGCTGGAGCGGGAGGATATCGTCGACGGGCGCTGCGACATCGAGGCGAACATGCGCCGCGAAGTCCACGAGGAGACCGGGCTCGATCTTGCCGAATCCGTCGCGGGTGAGGGGCTGTTCGCCACCCATAACAAGCGCACGGTGACGCTGCTGCGGCTATTCCGCTTCGACATGACGGCGGACGAGATGATCGAGCGGATCGAGCGGCATATGCTCGTCGCCGAGGATCAGGAGATCGCGGGTGCGGTGGCGATCCGCTCGGCCGATCCCTCCGCCCATGCCTATAACATCGCCATGTTGCCTGTGATCGACTGGTATTTCGGTAAGGCCGAGCGGAGTTGATGTATGCCGCCCAAAGCCATGTAGCGTTTCGGGATAACGACACGCATCACGTAAAGATCGAAAGCGCGTCGTGTGAATCCGGTTGACGTGACGCGTTTTAGCGCCTTGCACTCGCTCGCGTGGTCGGGCAGGTTGGCGGCGCGATGACGATTCAAGGAGGCCGATGTGGCGCGAAGCTACAGCGTCTATGACGTGTTCACCGATCGAAAGCTTGCGGGCAATCCGCTGGCGGTGATCTTCGACGGAGACGATCTCAGCGACGAGGCGATGCAGGCGATCACCCGGGAGATCAATCTCTCCGAGACGGTCTTCGTGCAGCCTTCGACCAATCCCGCCTATGCGGCGAAGCTCAGGATCTTCACGCCGGGGCGCGAACTGCCCTTTGCCGGCCATCCGACGGTCGGTACGGCGGTGGCGCTGGCCGAACGGGCACATGGTGCTGCTACGCGCGATCTCGTCTCGGTGCTTGAGGAAAATGTCGGGCCGGTGCGCTGCGCGGTTCGGCTGAGAGAGGGGGAGGCGAGCTTTGCCGAATTCGACCTGCCGCGCAAATCGCAGCCGGCCATCATGCCGCTCGACAAGCTCGGCATCGCCGATGCGCTATCGCTGAAGGTGACCGAGATCGGCTTCGAAAATCATGTGCCCTCCGTCTGGAGCGCCGGCGTTCCCTTCCTGCTCATTCCGGTGCACGATGTCGGAGCCACGCAGCGGGTGGAATTCGATCCGCAACTCTGGGAAAAAATCGTGCCCTTCGTCGATGGCGCGCTTGCCTCGGCCTATGTCTATTGCCGCGGCGGCGTCAACCACGTGGCGAAGTTCCATGCGCGTATGTTCGCAAGCGGCATGGGCATCACCGAAGATCCGGCCACCGGCTCGGCGGCGGCCGCACTCTCCGGCGCGATCCACCATTTCGACCGGCTGACGGACGGGCATCACCCGATCATGATCGAGCAGGGCGTCGAGATGGGCCGGCCGTCCTTCATCCACCTGCATATCGATGTCGACGGCGGGGCGATCTCCAACGCGCGGATCGGCGGCCAGGCAGTGCGGCTGGCCAGCGGCACGCTCGACCTTTGATTTCGTTAAAGCGCGTCGCGTCAATCCGGATTCATGCGACGCGCTTTAAGTCTTTGTTTTATGCAAGTCGTTATCCCAAAACCGCTGCGCACTTTTGGGCGACATGCATTGGAGCGCCGCGCCCAAGGACGCGCTAAGGGACGCTCTATCACTTTGAATCTGCGCATAATCCTTTCAGAAAATCGATTCCGATTTTCGGGGTTATGGGCTGCGTTTCAGCCAAACCGAAAAATCTTCGCGATTAACCAAAGAAATTTCGGCTATGCGCTGGACAAGGCTGCCGATCCTGTTTATACGCCCCGTCACACCGCGCAGCCAAGCGCGAACGGGTGATTAGCTCAGTTGGTAGAGCAGCTGACTCTTAATCAGCGGGTCGTAGGTTCGAGCCCTACATCACCCACCATTTTTCCTTACCCATTCTGTTTATGATTTAGAGTTTTAAGGCTTCTGGCGGTCGCAAACAGGCACAAGTCCTCTCATATTGGGAGTGCCCTGCATCGATCCAATCGCTGATGTCGCCCTTTAGCGGCAGGTCTGTCAGGTCAATGCGATAGGCGGTCTCGATACCCAAGAGACGATCAATGGTCGCGACCGCCCTTCTGTCGCCGGTCGCGTCGTTGCCGACCAGGACTAACCCATGCGACGGGAGAGCACTGGGATATCCTCTGGCCAAGAGCCGTTCTGGCCGGTCGTCGCTAGATAGACGAGCGACGCTAACCTATCAGCGTCCTTCCCTCTACCACGAAAATGGGATCCACGGTATTCGCCGCCAACTCGTCGCCGTGGCGGCCAATGACAACGCCTGTTGTTCAGCCCTATCCATCTTTGAATGACGGTTGATCGCTTCGTAGGTGAGGCGCCTGCTGTCCAATATCTGGTCGATGGCGTGATTGCATTGGGGATCTCCGGCATGGGGCAGCAGCGGGCGATACCGGCAAATCATTTGCGCTTCTTGGACTTCATCGAAGAGTGGCATTCGGATCAAGCATATATGCTCAACTCATCTTTGGTGGCGGATGGTAAAGGGGGCACGGAACATTCAGTACATTTCGACATACTAACTCAAGCGCCCTCTTCTTAACAGAGGGGCGCTTTTTTCGCTTTCAGCTATCGGCCGCATAAGTGGGTTTGCTGTGAGTATATTAGGTTGTATTTACGGTGTAAGCGGTATACAATTTCTACTAGATATATGAGATCGCGCACAACACCCATTGTAACATGAGCGATACCGACAAATCCGATATAGAAAGCGCCGTCGGTTTTCGCTTGCTCGAGCCGGGACGGTATGAAGCTCGTATAGCGAAAACTGAGGGGGCAATTCAACGGTCTTTGCTAGTACTTGTCGCTATATTTGCTTTCTATCTTGCAATAGAGGGAAGTTTTGCGCGCTATGAGCAACTCGCGAAATTCGAGTCAAACAGTCGGCGTGTAGTCATCCTCCAGCTTCAAAATAGGAATGCAGAGAGAGAGTTGGCGTCCACGCAATTAACCAGAAATGACATTTCAGAATTGAAGTCTAATATTGATGCTAGAAATGAAACGATAAAATTACTAAATGAACAAAACAAAAAAACACAAGACAAGATGGATGAATTAAGGGAGCAGGCGATATCTTTTTCTTTAATAGGCACCAGTCTCGGGTCTCAGTTATATTTAGCACCATCACTTTGGTTCTTGGCCATGGGTTGCTGGGCGCTATATTTTACCGGATCTCGCCAGAAAATTTATAAAAATCTTGCATTTTTGCATTGTGCCATACCTGCTCCTCAGCGGGAGACAACATCGTTGGATGTGAGCGGGTTTATACTGTCGTCCCTTCCTGCCAAAATAATATGCAAGTATGGTTCTGCTGAAAGAAAGGAAGCAACTAAGCGTGATATTTTGGATCTGGTGGAAATGCCGGCGCAACTCGAAGGACTCTACAGAGTAGCTTTAATTTCCTTCGTCTTGGCATGTCTCATTATTGCTATACGTATTCTATATATTAGCATCGAACTATCAAGCGAATATGCTCGCCTTTACGACTTTACCCCGGACAGTTGGCCTGGTCGGGCGTTAGCAGTTTTGCTGTTTGGATTTTGCGCATCGTCTCTCATATTGGCTGGTTGGCCACGTGTTGCCATTCAGTGGGATGACTCGATTGACAGTTCGCGGCGCATGGCCTTGCTTTTTGGTGTGTCTGCGCTCCCCGCAATCATCATGAGCTATGGCGGGTCAATTCGTAGACTAAGTTCCGGTTTTGGCGAACCTGAGAGGAAGCCGAGATTCCTGAGTGTGGATAAGAAAGAGGAGCGGCTAGCAAACTATCGAGTGACGGTTACGCTGAATGGGGGAAATAATCGAATGTTCATCAGTAACGGCCCCAAAGGTAATCGTGCGAGTGGAGCGCCGGTACATTTCGCCGATCAAGATGGAAAAGTTCGTCTATTTTCGGCGGCGAATGGGGGATTGCGTCGAGTTGCGCAGTTGAGTGACGACGCACTCATTCAGGGTCTCATCTCAAAACGCATAAGTAGTGTGAGGATTACTCAGGTGGAGGCCGTTGCGTTGGCGAGGATCGAGAAGGGGAACTTCAATGGGGCGTTGCGGTTGCTTGGCGCGTCCGCTCGACGTGTATTGGGCGAGTTCGAAGAGACCCGGTACACCGCGGCTACATTGGATTTCAGAACGCTCGATCTCTATGCAGGGCTGCTGAGGCGCCGCGACAGGCGCGAAGAGTTGTTGGCGCTTGTCGATCAGGTTGAGAAAGTCGTTAACGACGTGTCGTCTTCGCAGGAGGAAAAGTCCAGAACGTTAGCAATGCTTTCCGAGCGTGCCGACAAATGGAAAGACCCTCAATCCGCGTGGCAAAAGCGGTGGTCAAATACAAGCGAGAAAATTGCTTGGCATCATCCTTATAGGTTTGAGTTTGGGGAAGGCAATCCTGTAGCAAATCAAGTTGTTGTTGAAATTTCGTGAACAATGTGTCTTGGTATATTTGATTCTGGTCTTCTAATGTAAGATACCTTCGAGGGGATGCCAGTTCGAATCTTGGCCCAGAGTCACTTCTCGTCGCTCACACCACCTTCTGCTCCTTCGGCGGGACGATCAGCGCGCCCATCCGGCAACGGGCATTGCAGCACCTTTGCTTCCTCACACCTCATCGATGGTTGGTAAGGATCATCGGCATTGCCGCGCTAATCGAGACGTGCACGTGACCCGCTAGCCCTATGACCCCGCCCTGCACTTTGCCCTTTGCGACGGCAACTTGGCCTTCCTTCTCGCCGCCAAACGTGCTTGCAGTGGGAACACCAATCAGGAAAACGGCGACCGCATCTTTCCCCGCGCGACCCATAGCAAAAACGTCGATTGCCTATACCGCAGTGATCCGCGCGCGCTACCTTCCGTCTTACAAATCGGGAGGGGTCCATGAGAACCGTCATTTTCGCCGCCGCCTTGTCTCTGCCGTTGCCGACCTTTGCCGCCGGGGCGATAAACGTCAAAGCAAGCGAGCATAGCTGCAGCGAACTTACGCAGATCATCCGCCAGAACAAAAAGGTCTTTGTCCGGGTCGGTTTCGGCGGTCGCAGTTTCCGCTATCCGCCCGCCCAATGCAGCATGGGCGATAAGCGCACCACGACCAGTTTGCGCGATGCAGGGGGAAAGCAATGCGTCCTTGATTATTCCTGCGTCTTCGACCCCGCATCGCCCTATAACTTTCCCTAGCGCATCGCGCTTTCCGAAAATCGTTCTTTGTGTGTCCCTCAATCGCCGCCGCTCAGTTTCATGCCTGCGAGCCAGAGGCCTGCGACGATGAAAGACGACAGTGTCGCCATCATTGCTATCGGCGGTGCGTGTTCCTGGAAGGAATGCGAGGCGCTGAGTCTGAGGGCGTAAATAATCGCAACCGCGAGTTTTGTGGCGATCAAGAGGGCCAGGGTCGCATTTTTGGCGTAACGCCTGGTTTTCGGCCAATCGACGCATCCGGCGGAGGACGCATCGACCTTCTGTGCTGGAATGGTCCTTGTCCGCTCCGGCTCTGGCAATGCAAGGTGTCTGCGCCCAAACATCGGTTTCATGGCCGGCAGCGTAGACCAAACATCTTAGTGGATCGGGATGTAGCGATGTCCCCGCAGGAGCAGTAGCGAAGGAGTGCCCGTTCACCTGGGCCTTTTTTGCCTTCAAAGAGCCGGTGCGAAGCTGATTTCTAAAGCGTGGCGGGAGGTAAAAAGGCAGAGCTGTGCTCAGTGTATAATTGCGGCGGTTCCCGCACTGGCGGCACGCGGTGCGATGCCCTACCTTCGCTCTCTCACATTCAGGAGTTTCCATGAAAAGCGTTGTTCTGGCCGTCGCACTGTTGTTTCCGTCCGTAGCCCTCGCCGTCGAGGCGGTGGAGGTCAATGCCAGGGATCACAATTGCGAAGAGCTTGCGCAGATCATCCGCAAGGACAAGGCTGTTTTTGTGCGCATGGGCTTTGGCGGCCGCAGCTTCCGTTATCCGCCGGCCAGGTGCAATCTCGGCGACAAGTACGACACCGCAAGGGTGAGGGATGCCAATGGCAAGCTTTGCCTCCTCGACTACGAGTGCGTGTACGATCCGCAGTCCTTCTATAACAGGATTCCCAAATAATACCCGATCCAGGCGTTGCCAGTAGCCTGTCGCCATGGATGACGAGGTCAAGAAAAAAGGCCGGGCGAAACTCGCACCGACCTTCCTCGATCAGTCTCGATAACGGCTGCCAGTACCTCCGTGGTCAGCCGTCAGAGACAGATTTAGTATCCCTTAAATAGGGGTTGCTTAAAAATCTTCAAGAGCTCGCAGCCGAGAGGAAGCCGGCACTGGGCCGGCTTCTTCTGACCGGGCAGCGATTACTGCTGTGCAGGGGCAGCCGGCGGAGTGGCCGGTGCTGGTGCCGGTGCAGGCGTTGCGCTGTTGTCGGTCGGAGCGATCGGCTTGGCCGGCGCCGGCTCTGATTGGGTCGTGGAGGCTGTCGTGTCCGGGGATGTGCCGGGGGTGCTCCACTGCGAATAGGCGAATGCAGCGACAGCGATCACGGCCAATGCAGCGACCCAGACAACCCAGGTATTAGTGCTGCGCGCGCTCGGCGTGGTGCGCAGATCCAGATTTGGGTTCAGCGGGCGGTTCGGGTCGTTGGCATTATTGGGGTCGTACGTCATGGTACTTTCTCCTCTTTCGGTGACAGAAGAATGCCGAAGTGGGCATTTTGTTCCGTTCTGGGCCGAAGCGCTTGTGCTGATTGGTTTTCGTACTCACTTTTCTTGCTTTACTGGCGCTCCGTGCATTCGCGGGCTTTGCCGCTCACACCCCTCATCTGCTTGGGGCGACCAGCAGGGACCCGGCGGTAGAGCTGCCGGCTGATCGGGTGCGTTGGTGGATGGCGGCCCGCCGGTGCGGACGGCAGCCGCCTGGGCGCAATGCGCTTGACACCACGGGGTCTGTTTGCGAATGATTTCTGCATGGGGTCGCGATCACCCCACGAGGCGTCATGCTGAAGAATCGCGTCCAGTAAAACCGATCAACGGAGGGACGCGTCATGCCGTCATTTCTCGAAATTTCTCCCGACAAGCTCAACCGCCTCATTGGAACCCCCGGTGCGCCTTGCATTATCGACGTGCGCACGGAGGAGGACTTCGCGCTCGATCCACGCCTGGTGCCGGGCTCGATCCGGCGCGCCCATGCCGGCGTCGCGTCTTGGGTTGGCAGTGTCGATGCCGAAGCCGTGGTCGTGGTATGCCAGAGAGGCGGCAAGCTCAGTCATGGTGTTGCCGCCTATCTCCGCCATGCCGGGATCGACGCGGAAAGCCTCGAAGGTGGCTTCGAGGCGTGGATCGCGGGCGGACCGGCCGTGCCCGATGCAAAGCTGCCGCAACGCGACGCTGAAGAGCGCACCGTCTGGGTGACGCGCGCGCGGCCGAAGATCGATCGTATCGCTTGTCCTTGGTTGATCCGGCGCTTCGTCGATCCGAACGCCGTGTTCCTGTTCGTGCCGGCGCCTGACGTTTTAGCCGTCAGCGAGCGCTTCGCGGCGACGCCCTTCGATATCGAAGACGTGTTCTGGAGCCATCGCGGCGAATTATGCACTTTCGACGTCATGATCGAAGAGCTCGGGCTAGCGTCGGAACCGCTTCTGCGCCTGGCGCGGATCGTCAGGGCGGCGGATACCGCAAGGCTCGATCTTGCCCCCGAGGCAGCGGGCCTGCTTGCGGCGTCGCTCGGCCTCTCCAGAATGTATTCCGACGATCTGGAGCAACTCGAGGCGGGGATGCTTCTCTACGACGCTTTCTTCCGCTGGTGCCGCGACGCAACCGAGGAAACCCACAACTGGCCCGCTCCAAAGAAGAGGGCATGAGATGGTCGAGATGACAGGAAATGCGTCCGCCGGCGAGATGGTGGAAAAAGACACAGGCAAGGAACATAATCACGGCGTCTCATTTGGCGAGGCTTTCCGGGTCTGGCTGCGGATCGCTGCCTTGAGCTTCGGCGGCCCGGCCGGCCAGATTGCCGTCATGCACCGCATCATCGTCGACGAGAAGCGATGGATCGGTGAGCATCGTTTCCTGCACGCGCTGAACTATTGCATGCTGCTTCCCGGCCCCGAGGCGCAGCAGCTCGCCATCTATATCGGCTGGTTGATGCACCGGACTGTGGGTGGTCTCGTTGCCGGCATTCTGTTCGTGCTGCCGGGATTTCTGTCGATTCTCGGTCTCAGCTACATCTATGCCGCCTTTGGCAACGTCGCCATCGTCGCCGGCCTATTCTTCGGGCTGAAGGCCGCGGTGCTTGCCGTCGTCGTGCAGGCCGTCATTCGCATCGGCAGCCGCGCGCTCAAGAATCGCGTCATGGTCGGTATCGCGGCCGCGGCCTTCATCGCCATCTTCTTTCTCCATGTCCCGTTCCCGCTGATCGTGCTTGCCGCCGGCATTATCGGTTTTTTCGGCGGCCGGGCCGGGATCGCCGCCTTCAGGACTGGTGGCGGACACAAGACGGGCAGCGGGGCGGTGTTGTCGGATGCCGATTCAGCGCTGGGCGAGGACATACCGGCGCATGCTCGTCCAAACCTCGCTTGGTCGTTGCGCATGTCGAGCGTGTTGCTTGCCCTCTGGCTCGTCCCGGTCGCCGGGCTCTATGCATTCGTCGGGCCGGACAGCGTCTTTGCCGAAATCGGTCTGTTCTTCAGCAAGATGGCCGTCGTCACCTTCGGCGGGGCCTATGCCGTGCTTGCCTATGTCGCACAGGAGGCCGTGCAGCATTTCGGCTGGCTGAAACCCGGCGAGATGCTCGATGGTCTCGGCATGGCCGAGACGACGCCGGGGCCGCTGATCATGGTCGTCCAATTCGTCGGCTTCATGGGCGCCTACCGCGATCCCGGATCGCTGGATCCCATGCTAGCCGCCACGCTGGCGGCGATGCTGACGACGTGGGTCACCTTCGTGCCCTGTTTTCTCTGGATCTTCCTCGGTGCGCCGTTCATCGAAAAACTGCGCGGCAACATCGCACTCGCCGGCGCGATGTCGGCCATAACAGCGGCGGTGGTCGGGGTTATCCTCAACCTCGCTATCTGGTTTGCCCTGCACACTCTGTTTGCCGAGGTTGCGACCGTCCAGCTTGGCGGCTTGCGGCTCGATATTCCCGTGCTGCAATCGGCCGTGCCGGCGGCAATGGCGCTGTCTGCCGCCGCGGCGATAGCGATCTTCCGCTTCAAGGCTTCCGTCATCGCGACGCTGCTAGCCTGCGCAGCCGCGGGAATGCTCTGGACGCTGGCGGTGAATTAGGCCTCCGCCCCATCCGCGGGGATGCGCGTCGCGAGCATCTTGTCGATACGCATGCCGTCCATGTCGAGCACTTCGAAGCGCCAGTTGTCGAAGACGAAGGTTTCGCCGGCTTCGGGGATGTGCTGGAGCTGATGCAGCGCGAAGCCCGCCAGCGTATGGAAATCGGCATCCGGACGATCGCGCAGGCCGAGCCGTTCGAAGGCGTCGAAGGCCGGCATCATCGCATCGATCAAGAGCGACCCGTCTTCCCGGACGACGATGTCGGGCTCTTCGTTCGATCCCGGCAGGTCGCCGGCGATGGCTTCGAGCAGGTCGGTCTGGGTGACGATGCCTTCGAGGCTGCCATATTCGTCGATGACGATGGCGAGGCGAACGGGTGAGGCCTTGAAGCTGTCGAGCACGCGGACGACCGAGGTGCCCTCATGCAGCACCAGCGGCTGTTTGATCACCTCCATCGGCCGGACCTTGCCGCCGTCGAGAACCTGATCGAGAAGGTCCTTCTTCAACACCATGCCGATCGGCTCGTCGATCGAGCCGCGGGCGACCAGCAATTGCTCGTGGCTGCATTCGCGGATGGTCTTCAGGATTTCGGCCTCGCTGTCGTCGGCGTCGAACCATTCGATGTCGAGACGCGGCGTCATGATGTCGGAAATCGGCCTGTCGCCGATGTTGAAAACCCGCTCGACGAGCTGCTGCTGCACGTGGTTGAGAAGGCCGGCCTCCTGGCTCTCGGCAACCAGCAGCTTGAGCTCCTGCGGCGAATGGAACGACGATTCCCCGGTTCCGGCGCGAAGACCGACGCCCCGCAGCACCATGTTGCCCATGCCGTTCAGGACAAAGATCGCCGGCTTGAACAGCACCAGGAACAGACCGAGCGGGCGCACCACGGCAAGCGAAGTGGCCTCGCTGCGCTGAAGCGCCAGGCTCTTCGGCGCGAGCTCGCCGAGCACGATATGAAGTGCTGTGATAATGACGAAGGCGATGACGACGGCAACAGTATGCGCGCCCGCCGTCGCCCATTGCCCAGGCAGCCATGATAACAGCGGCTCGATCAGGTGGGCAAGCGCCGGTTCTCCAACCCAGCCGAGGGCGAGCGACGAGATGGTGATGCCGAGCTGGGTGGCTGCAAGGTTGGAGTCGAGATTGTCGACGGCGCGCTGAAGTGCCGATGCGTTCATGCGGCCTGCCGCAGCGAGTTCGGCGACGCGGCTACGCCTGACCGACACCAGGGCGAATTCGGCGGCAACGAAGAAGCCATTGGCGGCGACAAGAAGAAACACGGCTAGTATCCCGATATAGTCGGAGAGCCCGCCGGCGGAATCGGACATGTTTTCCCTGCCTTCGAATTGATGGGAATCCGAAACTACACGCTCGCACACCGGTGGCAAGGCGTTCCGGCTAGTCCTGGGGCCAGAGATGCCGAAGCCGGGCTGCCGTAATCGAAATACTGCGTCGGTTTGCGATGCTGGCCGCAAAATGCGTGGCAAACCGCATGACCGGGATCATGCGTGCGGTTCACCGATACGAAGCGTAAAACGCGTGGTGAACCGCATGACCGACGTCGCCCCATTCACCTCTTGGGCGCTTCGAAGAGTTCGATAGGGTTTCCGGCCGGATCATCGAGCAGGATCTGCTTGCCGCCGATGCCCTGCACGATCTCGTTGCGGAAGCGCGCACCGGCTTGGCGCAGTGCGGTGACTTTCGCCTCCAGATCTCCGACCTCGATCTGGATGCGATTCCATCCGCCGGGCTCCGGCTTTCGTCCGTCGGGCATTGCTTGAGATGCTCCGCCCGGTCCCGTCATGCCGCTGACGAACAGACGAAAACCGTCCTTTGTCAGGATTGCGAAACTCGGCGCGGGGCGAAGCGCAACCGAGAAGCCGAGATGTCTCGTGTAGAATTCCACCGCGGCGTCGACGTCGTCGACGATATAGCGCATGCTGATACCGGGCATGTTCTCCTCCATTGTGGTCTTCGTTGTCTTGATCTGATCGTCCCCTCACCGGATATGCAGAATTCTGCTGTGCCCAAAATACGTCGCTTCGAAACTCGATTATGCGCCCGTTTCAAGTTTTTTTGCATCTCGTTATGCCAAATCGCTGAGCACCTGCCGCCGCCAGCAGCAGGACATCCCTCCACGGCGGCGCCTTCCAGGCGATGAGCACCGGGGGCGTCGCCCAGCCTCATCTTCAGATGCTCCGCAAATATCTTTTCTTCGGTCATGCCTTGAGGTGCTGCCAAAGGATGAAACTGGCCGGCGGCACCGATGCCTCGTCTATGGCGACAGAATATTCGTCACAGCGTATTAGTTTAATCTAAAATATAAGCTTTTGTCCCTAGCTATTGGATTTCATTACAGAAGTTTAATTTTTATTTCAGTTTCGGTTCATCTTTTCGACCCTAGTTTGGTCACGTGCCCAACATGAGGAACTCCACATGAAAAAGATTTTTGCAGCTCTTCTTTCCGCTTCCTTCCTTCTTGCCCCGATGGTTGTTTCCCAGGCCAGCGCCGACGATCATCGCCGTCCGCCTGTCGTCGTGCAGAAGAAGGTGGTCGTCAAGAAGACGGTCGTCCGGTCGCATTGGAAGAGGGGATACCGCGTCAATGCCAGCGAGCGTCGCCGGTTCTCCGATGTCAACGACTACCGCCGCTATCGGCTGGCGCCTCCGCCCCGCGGTTATCGCTGGGTGCGGGCCGATAATGATTACCTGCTGATCGGCGTCACGAGCGGCATCATCTCCAGCATTATTGCCGGTCGCTGATCGGTCGATAAGTCAAGAAGGGGCGGCTTCGGCCGCCTTTTTGACTCTGGGGCGGCAAGCTCCTCCGTCTCGGATAAGATCGTCGCTCTCTGTCCTCCCTCATTCCTGTGCTCGTCACAGGAATCCAGCCACGGCGCGTCTGCGCCGTGAATGTTTCCTCTGAACGAAGTGGTCTCCCGCGCCCAAGGACTTGGGCGCACTGGATTCCTGTGACGAGCACAGGAATGAGGGAGGGTGAGGGGACGTTCACGCCAGACTCGCGGTGTCGGTTATGATCACTTAGTCCTGCCGACGCAAAGCTATCACCCGTTCAGCAATGAAACCGAGAAAACCTCTTGGTCTTCCGACTTCAGCGTCGGTATCCTCCTCATGCGCAAGCGGATGAAGCCCTTCAATCGGCGGCAGCGGTTCGCATTCGGTACAGACGCAGAGAGTGCGTTTGATTGCCTTCGCCGTCATGCCGCCTGCCTGTTCCAGCTGGCGAAGGGGTCGGGCAGGTTGCGCCAGCGCTCCGGCGCAAACACCGTGCTGTCGACCAGACAGGCGTCGAGTTCCTTCCTGATCCAGGCTTCGTCCATCGGATCTGCGCCGATGAAGACGATTTCCTGGCGCCGGTCGCCCCAGACGGGGTCGAGATAGGGGCCGATGGCGCGCATGAAGGCCGGTTCCTCAGGCCATTGTTCGCGGGGTACGGCCGCCCACCAGAGACCCATCTTGCCGGTGCGCACGATCGAGCCCGCCTGGCTGATCTCGCCGACATGGTGCGGGCGCGTCGCCAGCCAGAAGAAGCCCTTGGCGCGCACCACGCCTGGCCATGTCCGATCGAGGAAGGCCTGCAGCTTTGCCGGATGGAAGGGCCGCTTCTCGCGATAGACGAAGGAGCGAATGCCATATTCCTCGGTCTCCGGCACGTGATCGCGGAAACCGTGCAGTTCCTTGTACCAGAGCGGATGGGTCTCGGCCTTGTCGATATCGAAGCGGCCAGTGCCGAGCACGTCTTTCAGGACGATCTTGCCGAAATCCACCTCGATCAGCTTCGCATCCGGGTTGAGACCGGTGACGATCTTGCGCGCGGCGTCGCGCTCTTCCTTGGTTGCCGTGCCGATCTTGTTCAGCACCACGACGTCGGCGAACTCGATCTGCTCGACCAGCAGGTCGACGATGGTTCTGTTGTCGCCGTCGCCGGCCGTTTCTCCGCGGTCGGCGAGGAAATCGGCCGAGGCATAATCGGCAAGCAGATTGGCGGCGTCGACGACGGTCACCATGGTGTCGAGCCTTGCGACGTCGGAAAGGCTTTGGCCATTCTCGTCGCGAAATTCGAAGGTGGTGGCGACGGGCAGGGGCTCGGCGATGCCGGTCGATTCGATCAGGAGGTAATCGAAGCGGCCCTGGTCGGCGAGCTGGCGCACCTCCTTCAGCAGATCGTCGCGCAGCGTGCAGCAGATGCAGCCATTGGTCATCTCGACAAGCTGTTCCTCGGTGCGCGAGAGATTGGCGCCGCCGTCGCGCACCAGCGCGGCGTCGATATTCACCTCGCTCATGTCGTTGACGATGACGGCGACGCGTAAGCCTTCGCGATTGGTCAGCACATGGTTGAGCAGCGTCGTCTTGCCGGCGCCGAGGAAGCCGGACAGCACCGTGACCGGGAGCCTATTGTCTTTCTGCCTGATATTCATCGCGTCACCTCATTAATGTTATATCATTACATACGATTGGCCGAAAAAAGGCGGAACGGGGTCATCCGCCTGTTTCCGCCTCAGCTCTCCGAGGAGCGCCGCGCGTCCGAGGACGCGTTAAGGACGCTCCATCAGTGGCGCATAATCCTTTTCCGAAAATCGATTTCGATTTTTCGGGGTCATGCGCCGGAGAGGCAATCCCTCATGCTGCGGGCGATGCCGCGCATGAGGGTGAAGTAGAGATCGGGGCCGGCCTTCAGCGTGGCGGCCTCCGGATCGAGCACGCCTGACTTGGCGCGCGTGCCTTCTATGACGACATCGATGAGGCGCGGCTCGAATTGCGGTTCGGCAAAGACGCAGGTGGCGCCGAGTTCGCCGACCTTGCGGTGGATTTCCGAGACGCGCTCGGCGCCGGGAATGGTTTCCGGACTGACGGTGATCGAGCCGGCGACCCGGATGCCGTAGCGGTGCTCGAAATACTGGTAGGCGTCGTGGAAAACGATGAAGGGCTTGTCCCTGACGGGGGCAACGGTGGCGGCGATCTCCTTGTCGAGCGCCGTCAGCCTATCGTCCAGCGCCTTGGCGTTCGCCTGATAGGTCAGCGCATTGGCGGGATCGGCGGCGACCAGCGTCGTGGTGATCTCGCTCGCCATGGCTTTGGCATTCACAGGGTCGAGCCAGAGATGGGTGTCGAATGCGCCGTGGTCGTGATCGTCGTGCCCATGGTCATGATCAGCTTCGGCATGCGCGGCTTCGGCCTCATGATGAGCGGAAGCACTATTGTGCTCCGGGGAAGCACTATCGTGCTCCGGGGCATCATCATCATGCGCTTCGAAGGCGCCGCCTTCTCGGAAGGGCAGCTTGACCAGGCCGGGGGCGTCGTCGAGGGCGGCGATGCTGGCATCCGAACCCAACGCCTGCAGCGGCTTTTCGAGAAAAGCCTCGAGGCCAGGGCCGACCCAGAAGATCACCTTGGCATCCTGTAGCGCGCGGGCATTGGAGGGCTTCAGACTATAGGTATGCGGGGAGGCGGAGCCGTCGACGATCAGCTCCGGTTCGCCCACACCCTGCATGATCGCCGCGACCAGCGAATGGATCGGCTTGATCGAGGTGACGACGACAGGCGCATCGGCCGCCCGCATGGTTCCGGCAAAGAGCAGGGCCGGGATTGCCAGCGCCGGGATCGCCGCCATCGGGATTACGGAGGCCGGCATTTTAAGGACAAGCCCCTTCGCACGTTTCATCATATGCTCCGCTTGAATTGCGATTGTTATGTTATTACATCAATTGCGTTATGCTATAACGTGTGCAATAGCAGGACGCAACAGCACTTTCGGAAAATTTGATGCTCTCTCCCGCAAAGACCCCCGCCGGTATCAGGGCCGAACCGCTGGTTTCGCTTGAAGATGTCGGCATTCTGCGCAACGGCCGCTGGCTGGTGCGCGGTGTCGATTTTTCCGTCTCGCGCGGCGAGATCGTCACGCTGATTGGGCCGAACGGCTCGGGCAAGTCGACCAGCGCCAAGGCGGCGATCGGTGTGTTAAAGCCTGATGAGGGCAGGGTGGAGCGCAAAGCCGGCCTCAAGGTCGGCTATGTCCCGCAGAAGCTTTCGATCGACTGGACACTGCCGCTTTCGGTGCGCCGGCTGATGACGCTGACAGGACCGCTGCCGGAGCGCGATATGCTCTCGGCGCTCGAATCCGCCGGCATCGCCCATATGCTCGAAGCCGAGGTCCAGCACCTCTCCGGCGGCGAATTCCAGCGGGCGCTGATGGCCCGGGCGATCGCCCGCAAGCCCGATCTGCTGGTCCTCGACGAGCCGGTGCAGGGGGTCGATTTTTCCGGCGAGATCGCCCTCTACGACCTCATCAAGTCGATCCGCAATGCGACGGGCTGCGGCATCCTGCTGATCTCGCACGACCTGCATGTCGTCATGGCCGAAACCGACACGGTCATCTGCCTCAACGGTCATGTCTGCTGCCGCGGCACGCCAGAGTCGGTCAGTCGCAGCCCGGAATATGTGCAGCTGTTCGGCAGCCGGGCGGCGCAGACGCTCGCCGTCTATAGCCATCACCACGATCATACGCATCTGCCGGACGGCCGCGTGCAACATGCCGACGGCACGGTGACCGACCATTGCCATCCCGATGACGGCCATCACGCGCATGACCACAGTCATGAGCACGACCATGGTCATGATGGGCACCACCACGAACATGACCATCCGCATTCCCATGCCACGGAGGACCGCCATGCTTGACGACTTCTTCGTGCGCGCCATTCTTGCCGGCGTTGGTCTGGCGCTGACGACAGGGCCGCTCGGCTGCTTCATCATCTGGCGGCGCATGGCTTATTTCGGCGATACGATTGCCCATTCAGCGCTGCTCGGCGTCGCACTGTCACTGCTTTTCGAACTCAACTTGACGCTGGCTGTCTTTGCCGTCGCCGCCCTCGTGTCGGTGCTGCTGCTCTTCCTGCAGAAGCGCCAGGCGCTGTCGGCCGATGCGCTGCTCGGCATCCTCTCGCATGCGACCCTTGCGATCGGCCTCGTCATGGTCGCCTTCATGAGCTGGGTGCGGATCGATCTCATCGCCTTCCTGTTCGGCGATATCCTTGCCGTTTCCACCACCGACATCGCGCTGATCTGGGGCGGCGGGCTGTTCGTGCTCGTGGCAATGGCCTGGCTCTGGCGACCGCTCTTGGCTGCGACCGTCAATGCCGAGCTTGCCGAGGCCGAGGGGCTGAAGCCGGAGCGGGCGCGGCTGTTCTTCATGCTGCTGATGGCCGTCGTCATCGCCATCGCCATGAAGATCGTCGGCATCATGCTGATCACCTCGCTGCTGATCATTCCGGCGGCTGCGGCGCGGCGCTTCTCGCCGACGCCGGAGATCATGGCAGTGCTCGCCTCGCTGATCGGGGCGGCGGCCGTCGTTGGCGGTCTGTTCGGCTCGCTCACCTACGATACGCCCTCCGGCCCCTCGATCGTGGTCGCGGCGCTGATCCTCTTCATGCTCAGCCTGCTTCCCGTCAGGCGACACCGCGAGGTCATGCAAGGACAAGGCTCATGACGACACCGCAATTGACCAAGAACCAGTCGCTGGTCTTCGACGTGCTCGAAAAGGCCGAAGGGCCGCTCAGCGCCTACACCATCCTCGACAAGCTGCGCGACCACGGTTTTCGCGCGCCGCTGCAGGTCTACCGGGCGCTGGAGAAGCTGCTCGAATATGGCGTGGTGCACCGGCTCGAAAGCATCAACTCTTTCGTCGCCTGCGCCCATCCGGGCGACGACTGCCACAGCCACGGCATCGTCGCCTTCGCCATTTGCGAAAGCTGCGGCCAGGTGACGGAGTTCCACGACCACGAGGTCGACCACCGACTGATGGAATGGGTGCGCGGGCAGAAGTTCAAGCCTGAAAAGACGACGATCGAGATCCGCGGATTGTGCGAGGCCTGCGCGGCGTAAGCTTCTTCGCATTCGCTAGACGATCGCCTCGCGCTCACTAAAGGGGTCGTCGTCATCAAAGTCGCGGGCGCGGATTTGGTCGTTCCCCCTTTCGCCGGCTTCTTTGCATTCTTACGGTATCGCATTCCGTTTTCACGGATGCCGCTCGGCGTCGACGGCCATATCTGTTGGGACATGAGCTGCCAAGGTGCTCGCTGGAAGCGATGCTATAGCCCACATGGGCGACCGCGATGGCTGAGCCCGCAGGGATCCCGGACCGTATTAGACGCCCATTGATACACAAAGCGGCGATCAAAAAGGTGAGGCCGGTTACCCGGCCTCACGTCCATTTTCATGTCGCCGATCAAGTTAGTTCGGTTTAGATTTAGACCCGCCCTTGCCCGAACCGTTATTGCCACCATTGCCGCCGCCGTTGTCGCCACCATCGCCGCCGCCATCGCCGCCGCCATTGTCGCCGCCGTTGCCGCCGCCATTGCCGCCACCATTGCCGCCACCGTTGCCGCCACCATTGCCGCCGCCGTTGCCGCCGCCATTGCCGCCACCATTGCCGCCGCCATTGCCGCCACCATTGCCGCCGCCATTGCCGCCACCATTGCCGCCACCATGGCCGCCACCATTGCCGCCGCCATTGCCGCCACCATGGCCGCCGCCATTGCCGCCGCCATTGCCGCCACCGTTGCCGCCACCATGGCCGCCGCCGTTGCCGCCACCATTGCCGCCACCGTTGCCGCCACCGTTGCCGCCGCCATTGCCGCCGCCGTTGCCGCCGCCGTTGCCGCCACCATTGCCGCCACCATTGCCGCCGCCGTTGCCGCCGCCATTGCCGCCGCCGTTGCCGCCGCCGTTGCCGCCGCCGTTGCCGCCGCCATTGCCGCCACCATTGCCGCCGCCGTTGCCGCCGCCATTGCCGCCGCCGTTGCCGCCGCCATTGCCGCCACCATTGCCGCCGCCGTTGCCGCCACCATTGCCGCCGCCGTTGTCGCCGCCATTGCCGCCGCCGTGCCGCCCCTTGCCGCCGCCATGGTCGCCACCATTGCCGCCACCATTGCCGCCACCATTGCCGCCGCCGCTATTCCCGTTGCCATTACCGTCATTCCCATTGCTGGCGACGGAGCCGGTGCTGCTGGACGTCTTCTGGCCGCCGCCAATGCCTCGGCCGCCGCGATCCTTATCGTTCGGACTAAACTTGTTATCGGCACGAATTGCTTTGGTCGGCATGCATAGTCTGTATTCGAGTGTGCCGCGAACTGCGGCCTTGCAATTAACGACTGCCGGGGCTGCCGTTGCCAAGCTGCTGCTTGCCAGAAGGGAAGCAACGGCGATGCTGAATTTCGCGGCTCTGCTGATCATTTCAATCGTCTCCCAAGGTTAACTAAATGTTAACTGGGAGAACTATTACACTAACGATTAATTAACATGAAGAATAGATAATGGTTAATCTGTCCAATTCGTTTAATACGGTTAAATTCCAAAGTATAAAATTTTACTAAATTTTTATCCTGCCTGTGTTATCGTCTCTCAATAAGGAAAAGGAATCGGCTATGAAGCGTCTCTTTTCGCTCGCTGCCTTTTTATTCATTCTTCTGCATTTTCAAGCTGTTGCGGGATCATCACTTCCTGTGACGCGAAGCATCGGCGCACCCGTGGGATTCGCCGCAGCCTGCGCCAAGTACAAGTGGCTGTGCGGCAGGATGGCGGCGCAACAGCTGAACGATCAGGCAGGAATAGCGCTTCTTCAAAAGGTCAATCGTGCCGTAAATGGACGTATCATTCCCGCGGAAGATCGCCCGTCTTCCCGAAATAAGGATGTTTGGTCTCTGCCGGTTGCAGGCCGGGGCGACTGTGAGGACTACGCTCTCCAGAAAATGAAGGACCTGATCGACGCTGGCTTTCCATCGAACAGGTTGGCGCTTTCCGTGGTGATTGGACCGCAGGATCAAAACCATGTCGTTCTCATTGCCCGGACGGACAGCGGCGATTATGTGCTTGACAATTTGACCAGCGCCGTGAGGCTCTGGCGCACGACAGGCTATACGTTTCTGGCCACCCAGGATTTCCAATCGCGAACGGGCTGGCGCGTGACGCTTGCTGGTCCCCGTGCAGGCGAGTTCTCTTGAAGTGAAACTCTCGAGGCGGCGCGTTCGCCGCTGGCAAGTGCTGATCCCGGGGCCATCTTTGCCTGAGAAACCAAGCCAGGGGCGATCGCGTGACGAAAACCGAACTCGCGGAGATATACAGCGGCTACATCGCTTGCCTGAACAGGCAGGACTGGCCCAATCTCGGGCAGTTTGTCGGGGACGATGCGGTTCATAACGGCCGGCGGCTCGGGCTCCCGGGTTACGTCGCCATGCTCGAGCGGGACTTCGATGAGATTCCCGATCTTTATTTCACGGTGCTGATGCTGCTTTGCGATCCGCCATATATCGCCTGCAGGCTCAGCTTCGATTGCAGGCCGAAGGCAAAATTCCTCGGCCTCGATGTGAACGGCAGACGCCTTTCCTTCACCGAGAACGTCATCTACGAATTTCGCGGCGGCAAGATCACTGAGGTCTGGTCGGTCATCGATAAGGCGGCGATCGAAGCCCAGCTTGCAGGCTCGAATTGACCGCGCGGACGGTTTCCTGTCTGCGTTTCGATCATATGATGACGACGCGCTCGCCGAAGGGTGTGTCGTCGTCGAAATTGCGGGTGCCGATCCGATCGCTTTCGCCTGACAAGGCCGGCTGTTCCGCCTGTTCACCGGCCTCTTCCCCGTCGTCCGATGCCGCATGCCCGTGCCGCTTTTGCGGATGCTCCTCGTTTTCGACGATCAGATCCGCGTGCGGGATGAGACCACTTGCGGCTTCTTTCTCCACGGCCTTCTTCGCTGCCAGTTGATCGGCGGTGATCTGCGACTGGCGGGCGGCGACCCAGGCATTGTCGGGTTCTGAGCCGATCGAGGTGCTGGTGCCGACCTTGGTGGGTTCGGACGGGGCGGTGGCGGAGATGGGGTTGATCGCGTCGACCATGATGCTCTCCTGCTGGAACAGGATCATTTTAGGTCCGGTCGGCCTAAAACCTGAATCCTGTTCTAAATTAAAGAGTTAGATCGTGATGTCATCCGAAAACCGCTTACACTTTTCGGCATCATGCTCATGGCGAACCGGCGAACCAGCCGCCCGCTTCCCGGGATGAAAACGGCGCGGTCTTCGGGCCAATCAGGCAGACATATCGAGCCCGCGCCGAAAAACACAAGGGGACATTGACGTGACTGCCACCTCGGACAATGACGAAATCGGTAGCAGGTTGCGGGAAATTCGACGAAGAATTGTGTGCACAAGGGGGTGCTCGGCGCGTGGTTAATGTAAGAATCGGAAACACTTTGTGACTAAGTGTCTCCAAAAGCTGCGTTTTTTGACTTGCTGCGCGCGAAGACATGACGGATATTGTTTAAACGTTGAGGAAGCCGTCATGATTAGAATGATTGAAAACCCTGCCGAACTGGCTGGCGAAGATATCACCGGCAAATATATTCTCCGGAGGCTGAACTATCACTGGTTCGCCTACGGCAAGGCGGCTATCGTGACCGCCTGCAAGGGAACGATCCTGCAGCTTGAGCGGGAAGAGACGGTCTATTCCGAGCGTTGGGGACGTCGCGCCTATACGGGCGCCGGCAGGCGTTATCCCGGCGGCATCTGTCCGATTTCTGCGGTCGCCTGCGTTTGCGATACGCCTGATGACGTCAATGCCGTCATTCAGCTGGATGTCGAAGCGCAGGACGAATTCTATCAGCTGATCGCCAAGGCCGAAGCCAGGGTTCAGGCTCTTGCCTCATCCTCACGAAACAGCCAGTTTCTCGAAGCCGCCGAGTAAGGCGATTTTTTCAATGAAATCCGCCATGCGCAGCGTCCTTCTGCGCGTCTAAAAGGACGCTCGGCGCTGTAATGGAACGGAGAGCGATCATGACGCAGCGGGACACTCGGCCCGGTCAATCATTCGCCGCGGCGCCATCGCTCGGATCGCTCGCCATCACCATTGCCGTGATGTTTGTAGCACTGTTCTGGCCGGCCGGCACGCTCGACTGGCCGCGCGGCTGGATTTTTCTCGGCCTGTTCCTTGTGCTGACTGCTGTCGCAATCATCTGGATCTGGCGGACGAATCCGGAGCTGTTTGCGGCGCGCAGCCGATACCAGAAGGGTACCAAATCCTGGGACGCCGTGGTGGCGACGCTGACGATCATTCTCTTTGCTGCCATTCTTCCGGTCGGCGCATTCGATGACGGACGTTTCCACTGGGCGCCGCAGCCCGATTGGGTCGTCTTTATCGGCTATCTCCTGATGACATCAGGTTATCTCGGCCTGACCTGGGCGCAATCGGTCAACCGGCATTTCGAGCCAACGGTGCGCATTCAGACCAACCGCGACCACAAGGTGATCGACACCGGACCCTACGCCGTAATCCGCCATCCCGGATACGCAACCGCCATCGTGCTCAGCGCCGGCATGGCGCTGTCGCTTGGATCGCTCTACGCGCTGATCCCCGCCGGCCTGCTCGTCGTCGTCCTCTTCGGCCGCACGCTCGGCGAGGAAGCCGAACTGCGCAAGGGCCTCGAGGGTTATGCGGACTATATGGCGCGTGTGCGCTGGCGGTGGATTCCGGGCGTGTGGTGAGCGGCTCGGCGGGTCTGCCCTTCGCTTGCGCTTAGTGCATTCGCGGCTTTGCCGCTCACCCCCTCATCTGCCTGCCGGCATCTTCTCCCCGCTGGGGAGAAGCGGAATCGTGGCGGCGTCTGGCCCCTCCTGAAAGCGCCGTTTGTGGAAACGAGCGAAGGCAACTTGCTCCCTCTTCTCCCCAGCGGGGAGAAGGTGGCCCGAAGGGTCGGATGAGGGGGATGAGCGGCAAAATCGCAAATGCAGTAAGCGCAAGCGAGGCGTCCACGTTGCCCAATCACCCGATCTGTTTGAGATCGCGGGCGAAGCGTTGCCAGTTGGCGACGTAGTTTTCTGCCGAGCGACGGATGGCTTCGATTGCCGCCTCGTCGAGCACGCGCACTGCGCGGGCGGGTGCTCCGACGATCAGGGAGTTGTCGGGGAATTCCTTGCCTTCGGTCACCAGCGCATTGGCGCCAACGAGGCAGTTGTTGCCGATCTTCGCACCATTCAGGATGGTGGCGCCCATGCCGATCAGCGTGTTGTTGCCGATGGTGCAGCCGTGGAGGATGGCGTGGTGGCCGATGGTGCAGTCTTTACCTGTTGTCAGCGGGAAGCCGATGTCCGTATGCGCCATCACGCCTTCCTGGATATTGGTGCCTTCGCCGACGGTGATCGGCTCGTTATCGCCACGCAGCACGGCGCCGAACCAGATGCCGACATTCTCGCCGAGTTCGATCTGGCCGATGATGTTGGCATCCGGTGCGATCCAATAGAGGCCGGCGGCGGGCAGTTTCGGCGTCGATCCGCCAAGTGCGTAGACGGGCATGGCTCTCTCCTCAGACGACCTCGACCGATAGCGTGGCGACGCCGTCGATGCCGCAATTGATGCGATCGCCCTTGGCCACCGCGCCGACGCCGGCGGGCGTGCCGGTCATGATGATATCGCCGGCTGCGAGAGTGAAGAGCTTCGACAGTTCGGCGATGATCTCCGGCACCTTCCAGATCATCTGGTTGAGATCGCCGTCCTGCACGCGCTTGCCGTTCTGTTCCAGCCAGATCCTGCCTTCTGCGGGGTGGCCGAGGCGGCTGGCCGGAACGATTGGGGAGATAGGGGCGGAATGTTCGAAGGCCTTGCCGACCTCCCAGGGACGACCAAGCTTTTTTGCCTCGCCCTGGAGGTCGCGGCGGGTGAAATCGATGCCGACGGCATAGCCGTAGACGCAGTCGAGCGCGTCCGCGGCCTCGATGTTTGCGCCGCCTGATTTCAGCGCCAGCACGCATTCCACCTCGTAATGCACGTCGTTCGACAGCGAGGGATAAGGAAAGGCATTGCCCGCCGGCAGCAGGTTGTCGGCATTCTTCTGGAAGAAGAAGGGCGGCTCACGGCTGGGATCATGGCCCATCTCGATCGCATGGTCGGCATAGTTGCGGCCGACGCAATAGACGCGGCGCACCGGAAAACGTTCGGCGCTGCTTTCGACCGGCAACAACACCGGTTGCGGAAGCGGGATGACGGTGGCGGGATCGGACATTGGCGGGCTCTTCCTGTTTCGAGTCTTGATGCATCTTAGACGCAAAACATCGCGCCGGGAAAGCCGTCCTCGGCCTCCGGCTTCGGCGCATTGACGCTGTCGCGGCCGCGGGTTAACCTTAGCCATGAGCAGGATATTTGCAGTTTCGATGACGTCCACGACCACCGCGCCGCGGTGGGTGGTAGACGCGTGAACTGAATTCCGTTCATTGCTGCTGAAACCAACCCGCCGGAAACGAGCGGGTTTTTTGTTCCCGCCTGTGCCCCGTATTCGAGGACGAGATCGTGGACGATATCCAGAAACATGTTCTTGCGGAGCGGGCGCTGGCCGTCGCCCGCCACTGCATCGCCAGCCGCTATGCCGGGGCCGCATTCGCCTATGTCGCCGGCTCCATCATGCGCGGCGAAGGCACCACCTTTTCGGATATCGATTTGGTCGTGGTGTTCCCGTCGCTCCAAAGAGCCTGGCGGGAGTCGTTCAGCGCGGATGGGTTTCCGATGGAAGCCTTTGTCCACGATCCGCAGACGCTGGCGCATTACCTCCATCAGGATGTAGACAGCGGCTATTCCATCATGGCCAACATGGTCGCGACGGGCTGTATAGTGGGATCGGATATCGACAGCGCGCACGTCATCCAGGCAAAGGCGGAAAGTATGCTGGCGGCAGGACCGAAACTTCTTGCCGGGGCAGACTACGACATGCTGCGCTATCAGGTCAGCGATTTGGTCGACGATCTGCGCGGAACGCGCCCGTCCGAAGAGATCGCCGCCATCGCCGCACTCCTCTACCAGAAGCTGGCCGACCTGATTCTGCTCGGACGTGGCGCATGGAGTGGTCGCGGCAAGTGGGCGCCGCGCCTCATGAAGAAGCTCGATATGCAATTGGCAGCCGAATTCGACGCGGCGTTCAGACTGGCGGCAGCAGGCGACGGCGCGCGATTCCTGGCTTTGGCCGACCGGGAGCTTGCCTTGCATGGCGGCCGTTATTTCGAGGGGTTCAGGCGGGATGCGCCGCTGGAAGCGCGCCGCCTGGGAAGTATCGATTTGCGTTGACTGCGTTCTGCTCGGTTATTCCTCGCCGGACTCGACCAGCGCCTCGCGAACGATCACGTAATAGCCGGCGAGCTCGGGGATATCGGCGGCCAGCCTGTCGAAGGCCGGGTCGGATGGCGCAAAGGTGCCTGCGTATTTCGCCGCGATGAAGGCCTGGTGGGCGGCAAGGGCTTCGGCTTCGGCCTTGTGCACGACGGTATAGACCGGCGAAGGCACGGTGCGACCTTTGACGATGATGCGATCGAGCTCGACGACCGTGTAGGTGCCGGCGACCAGCCTTGCGGTCTCCTCGCCGAGCAGCAGGGCCACGCCATAATTCTTCGAGGCGCCTTCGAGGCGGGAGGCGAGGTTGACGCTGTCGCCGAGGCAGGAATAGTCGAAGCGGCGGGTCGAGCCCATATTGCCGACGATGCATTCGCCGGTGTTGATGCCGACGCCCATCTTCAAGACGTGGGGCCTGCCGCCGCGCATCGCCGCCTCCCGCTCCAGCTCACGGTTCAGGCTCGATATCGCCGCCTGCATGGCGAGCGAGGCTTTGACGGCGTGCAGGGCATGATCGGGATCGTCGAGCGGCGCGTTCCAGAAGGCCATGATGCAATCGCCCATATATTTGTCGATCGTCCCGCCATGATCCATCACCACGTCGGAAAGCGGCGTCAGCAGCCGGTTGATCAGGCCGGTCAGCTGCTCCGGATCATCCTTCAAGGTCTCGGCGATGGTGGTGAACCCACGCACATCGGAAAACAACACTGACAGCGTGCGCCGCTCGCCGCCGAGCTTCAGCTGCGAGGGATCCTGCGACAGGCGCCGGACGAGATCGGGCGAGATATATTGTGCGAAGGCGCGGATGATCTGGCGCTTGTTGCGGCGCTCTTCGGCGTAGTCGAAGGCGGCTTGGCCGAAGACGACCGAGATATAGGCGACCGTCGGCCCGAGCGGCGCGACGAAGATATGGGCAAGCCGGATACCGGCAAAGCTGAGGGCCGCGAAGGCGAGAAGGGCCGCTGCGCTGGTCACGATCGTCAGCCATCCCGTCGAGCGCCAGACGGTGGCGGCGGCAAGCAGGACCGATATGAGGATACAGGCGGCCACCACCGGGAGGCGGGCTTCTTCGATCGACAGGCCACGGCGGATATTGTCGTAGATCGTCGCTTGGATTTCGACGCCCGAGGTCAACGTGCCGGTGTGGACGGTATAGGGCGTGGCAAAGGCATCGACGCCGCCCTTATCGATCACCGGCGCATTCTGCAGGCTGAGGCCAACGAGCACGACGCGACCCTTGAAATAATCCGGCGGCAGAAGATGTGCGGGATCGAGCGCCTGGTAATAGGAGACCGTGGGATAGGAGCGGGCCGGGCCGAATGATTGGATAAGCTGGCCCGCCGGCAGGGTTGCCGAAATCGTTCCAGACGCTTTCGCCAGCGTTGCGGCAAACCCGTCCTCATAGGCCGGAATCCGCCGGAAAGTGCCATCGCCGCCAAGATCGACGGAGGCAATGCCGGTCTTCGCTCCCGCTTCGGTCAGTTGCTGCAGCGGGGTGACGCGGATGAGTTGCGTGGCTTGCGGCGTCTCGATCAACGTCTCGTCGCCGGCAAGGACGACATCCGGGCCGACGGCGCCAGTAATCGCGTTGTCGTTCTCTTGGGTCGAGGGTTCGGCCAGGATGATGTCGAGGCCGATGACGCGGGCGCCGGCGGCGCGCAGCTGGGTGATAAGCTGGGCATGAAGGCTGCGCGGCCAGGGCCATTGCGCGTTGATATCGGCAAGCGAGGGTTCGTCGATCGCGACGATGACGGGTCCGCCGGGTGGCGGGCGGGGATCGTCGACGGTCGAGAGATAGTCGAAGCTTCTGAGCTCCAGCAGCGACCAGGCGGGCAGGCGCGACAGAAACGAGATGGCGATCAGGACGGTAAGCGAGAGCACCAGCAGACGGAGGCGGCGGCTTTCGGCCTGCCCGCCGGCCGGTCTGACCTGCCGAGGCTTTTTCGGCGCCCGCATCAGAAGCGGACTTTGAGCGTGCCCTTGAAGGCGCGGCCCCAGCCGGGCACGCCGGGGGTGATCTCGAACTCCTCGTCGAGCAGGTTATAGGCGGCTGCCTCCAGCTCGATGCGCTTGTCGAACGGTTCCCAGACCAGGTGGGCGTCGAGGCTCCAGTAGTCGTCGAGCTTGGTGCCGAGATCGTCGCCGTCGCGCTCGCCGATATAATTGGCCGCCACCGTCGCCTTGACCTTGGCCTCGTTGACCCAGGTCAGTGCGATCTGGCCGGAATTCTTCGGGATGAACGGCAGGGAACCGCCGTAATTCGGTTCCAGCGGGTCCTTGTTCTCCGATTCCATGTAGGCGTAGGTGGCGGAGAGGCCGAAACCGTAGCCGAGCGCGACGTTGGCAGTCACGGCGGCGCGGTCGATACTGCCGCGCGACAGCGGCAGGCTGTCGGCCGCCGGAAGCGAGATCAGCGGAAAGTCAATCGAGAAATCATGCAGTTCCTGGTGCTGGTATTCGACCGAGGTGAAGAAACGGTCGGTCCACTCGGCGTCCCATTGCAGCGCCGCCGTGTCGGTATAGCCATCGACGCCCACCAAATACTGGTTGGCCTGCAAGCCGAGGATGCCAATCGGGGCAAGAGTGGGTACGCCGGTGTCGAGGCTCTGGCGCATGAAGGCGGCGCGCAGCCAATGGTTCTGGACGGGTGACCAGGCAAGGCCGAAGCGCGGCTCGAACCGGCTGACATCGACGCCATCGCCTTCCATACGCGTGCCGAAGAGAGCATATTCGCCCTTGAGATTGGGCGTGATCTCGTGCAGCACGTCTATATAGGCGCGGCCGATATTGACGCGGTTGCTGAATGTGTCCGGGCCGCTAGTGGTCTCAGGGAGAACCGGGAAGCGCGGAAAGAGTTCATGAAGGCGAGAGAAAGTGGTCGTGCTGGCATCGATCCAGCCGCCTTCGATGCCGTACCGCCAGGTGAGTGGTCCGCTGCCGATGGAATGGCTGAGAGCGCCGATATAGGTTTTCGAGGATAGCTCCTCGGTCCCGTCCAAGAACGGAATAATGTCGGGGTCACGCAGGCCAAGAACCGGCGCATCGTCGACCTGAAGGGAGGTGGAAGTCCGCGACTTGCTTTCCGAATAGAGGAAGGCGCCGTTCAATATATTTTCGTAGCTGAAAGTATGGCTCCAGCCGAGGCCGGCATTGGTCGTCTCGCTGACATTGCGCCTATAACTGTATTGCGAAGAGATTTCAGTCGGTACCCCAGCGCCGAGCAGGTTGAGGAAGTCCGTCAGTGCTGAGCCGGCCGACAGCGCGTTCAGCGTGCCATCGTTCTTGGCATGGTTGACATAGGCCACTACGCGATCGTCCGGCGTTACCGTCGCCGTCAGGTAGCCATTGCCGCCGACGATCTTGTTTTCGGTCTCGAAACCGCCAAAGTCGCGATAATCCCCGTCGAGGGCCAGTTCTTCCCATGTCAGGTTGCCGTAGAAGCTGAGAGGGATCGTCTCGTTGGAGAAGCCCTGGATCTCAGCCTCGCCGATACGCCTGGTATGGCCGTCGACGCTGTTGATGCCGCCGCCGAGCGAGCCTTCGATGAAGGGTGTGCGCAGCAGCGTTGCCGAGCGCGAGCGACCGGAAAGCATGTGCGGATCAAGCAGCAAGCCCTGGATAAAGGATGAGTAGCTCGATGCGTTGTTGCGATACTGGATGACATTGTCATCGCTGAAGCTCGTCGCATTGACGAAGGGGAAGATGCTACCTTTGATCGACTGATCGATATAGCCGCTGCCTTCGAAGGGGCTGAAGACCGCATCGCCGTAATAGCGGCCCCAGGCATCCAGGCCCTGAAGGCGGAAAGCGTTGTTCAGCGTCGAGCCGGCATCCTGGTTGGCGCCGAGCGCGCTGTAGTCGCCGCCGCGCGCCCTGGAGCGGCGGAGAAACTCCTGGGCGTTGCGGATCGCGCCGTCGGCGTCGTAGTCATCGATGTCGACAGCGGTTCGGAAGGAGGAGATGACGGGATCGTTCTTGTCGAGCCTGTCGGCATTGTCGACCGCCTGCGCGGAGGGGATGCGGTCACCCTTTTCGTAATGGGCGGCGGCGAGCATCAGCTGCGACTGCGAATGCGCCGGATTAGCGGCGCTGGCCGCCAGCAGGTCCGCCAGCGCCTTGTCGCGTTCGCCAGTCTGCAGATAGTAGCGGCCGCGGGCGAGAAGTGCGATGTCGAAGGACGGATCGACGGCAAGCGCCGTATCGATTTCGCGCTTGGCTTCCTTCATGCGCGATTGATCGAGATAGAAGATGGCGAGATTGGCGTGCGGCACGGGATCCTGCGGGTCGAGCGCGATCGCTTTCAGGAACGCCGCCTCGGCCTCGCCATTGGCGTCGCGGGCGCTCTGCAGCAGGCCCATCGAGTTCAACGATCCAGACGCACCCGGCGCAAGCTCGATGGCGCGGTTCAGATCGGCAAGCGCACCGTCGATATCGCTTTCGTAGCTCGCCTTGTAGGCCGCGCGCGCGGCAAGTGCGATCGGATGGTTGGGATCGAGCGAGAGGGCGCGGCTCACAGCCTCCTGCATCTGGGCGCGGTCATCGATCAGCTGCGCGAGCTGGGCGCGGATCGCGGGCAGAGTGGGATCGTCGAGAAAACGCTTCTCGGCTTGGCTGATCACATCGATGGCGGCTCGCGGATTTTGCAGAAAGCCGGCGGTGTAGGCCTGCATGATCGCGCCATAGGGGCCGACAGCTGATGACGGCGGGTTTTCGACATGGGCGGGATCGGCAAGCGAACGGGCGAAATAGCCGCCATACTGCGCCATGTTCCGGCGGCTGGCGTCGAGATGTGGCAGTGCCGCCGCAAACAGCCTTGCGGCTTCGTCGTAGCGTTTTTCGGAGCCGGCGATCGTGGCATCGATCAGATCGACGCGTGCCTTCTGGCCGGTCGTCAGCTTGCGGCCCCGAATCTCCCGAAGTGTGGCGGCTGCAACCTGCCGGCCATCGAAAGCACTCTGCACTTCGGCAAGCTCCAGCCAGTCCTCGGTGGTGCGACGCTCCGGCGGCAAAGCCAGCAGCCGGCGGCGCTTATCGGCCATGCGGCCTGCCGGCAGCGGCGAGGTCGGCATCAGGCCGAAGCCGTCGCGCAGATTCAGGTAGAACAGCATCTGTTCGCGGTCATCGGGATTGACGCTGATGATCTTGGTCGGCGCCTGGCCGATTGTCGCGACCGCCCCTTCACCCTCGTTCACCTCGACGCTGCCCTGCGGGTTGCTGAGCGCCACGCGGCCTTCGAGCACGATCATCGAGGTCTTGGCGCCCTCGACGGTCATCGTCCAGTCCGTGCCGCGGATAGCGGCGGCGGCCGCCGGCGTTTCCACCGTCAGGCCCTGGCCACCGCGCTCGGCGCGTGCCCAGATGGTGCCGGATTGGAGATTGAGCACCGTATCGCCGCCGGCAGCCATCTTCTTGACCTGCAGCGAGGAATTGCGGCCGAGGCGGACCTGAGTGTGGTCGGAAAAGACGATGGCGAGCTGGCCGTTGGCATTGGTGCGCAGCACGTCGCCGGTCAGGAGATCCTGATTGATGTCGACGACACGCCAGTTCGACACGTCGATGAAGCGGACTTCCTCGCCGATCTTGCGGGCGATGACGGAGCCGGCGACCGGCGTAGCGCGCGGCACGGGATCGGCCATTGCCGGCAGCCCAAAACCGGGCACGGCAAACGCCATCGCCATCCCGACGCGACAGATGTTACTGGAATAACCCCGCATGTCCTCGACCCCATACCCCGCTTCCCCTTTGTCCGTGTAGAGTGGAAAAGTCAAGCATGTTGCACACGTGTTCTTGCTTTCGTCGCGAAGTGTAATATCAGGGAAACACTTTAGGGTATGGAGTATTCAGGTGAGCGAATTCGAAAATGCCACTGAGGTTATGCTGAGCAAGCCCTCGAGCGGGGACGTCAGCACCGAGTATTTCGATCATATCAAGAAAATCAATGACATATTTTATGATCAGATCAAGATATCCGACCAAAAGGCTGCTTATATCTTTACTTTCATGCTCGCCTTTCTGGTGAGTTCCAGCGAGGTTAGGGCCGTGTTCAGCCTGACGCGTTACACCGGCGGCACGCCCAGCAGCATGCTCTTTTCCGGCCTACTTGCGGCAGCCTCGGTCTTCTCGATCCTGTCGGCGATTCTTGTCGTGCTGCCGCGGCGTCTCGGCACCTCCACCTCGCTATTCTGGGGCGCCTGGCCTGATCATCGCGATATGTTCTTCGAGGCCGCGCTACGCCGTGACGAGCGCTACCTCTTCGACCAGTATCTCGAAAACGCCAACATTCTATCGGCCATCGCCCGCAACAAATACCGCTGCGTCACCTTCGCGTTTCGTGGGCTGATGGTAAGCGTGATCGCCTATGTGCTGCTGTTGGTGGCGGTATAACGGGGGTGATGCCTTGCTTATCAGCCGGCCGACGCCGGCGCCTACGGGAGCCTCATCCTGAGGCGCCCCTCAGGATGAGGCTCCCGTAGGCGCCGGCGGTCGGTAGATGCAAGGAGCAGTGCCGGAGCGTGTCCTTCGAGGCTTCGCCCTGCGGGCTACGCGCCTCAGGATGAGGGACCTCGGACGATGCCGCGCCGGTACCGCCCCCATTCACTCCTCGACCTCAAGAACAAGTTCAAGTTCGATCGGCACACCTAAGGGCAGGCTAGCGACGCCGAGCACGACGCGGCCAGAAAGCTTTTGCTCGCCGAAGACTGCAAGCAGCATTTCGGATGCTCCGTCCGCAACCTTCGGATGGTCGCGGAAATCGCCTTCGGTCGCGATGTAGACGCCAAGCTTGACGACCCTGACGACCCTGTCCAGCGAGCCGAGATAGTCCCTCGCGGCTGCGAGCGCGCTCAGCGTTGCGGTTTCGGCGGCCTTTCTGCCGTCTTCTGCCGTCAGCGCGCCACCGACGCGGCCGATATAGCGGGGCTTGCGGTCGACGACCGGCAGCATGCCGCTGAAGAAGACCAGCTTGCCGGTTCTGACCGCCTCGACATAGGCGCCCAAGGGCGTCGGCGGTGGGGGAAGGGCGATGCCGAGATCCTGCAGCCGCCGTTCCGCGCCGGCTGCCTCAGCTTTAGCATGGTCTACCATTTGCCCAGATGTGCGCCGCCGTCGACGTGCAGCACCTCCCCGGTGACGCGCGGAGCTTCGGTGAGGAAGACGACCGCATCGGCGATCTCCTCGACATTGGAAATGCCTGCCATCGGCGACAGAGTGCTCAGGAAGTCCTTCGGGTTGTCTTTGTGCAACGGCGTGTCCACCACGCCGGGAGCGACGATATTGAAGCGAATTCGCTCGTTCGCATATTCCATCGCCAGGTTCTTGGAGATGGCGTTGATGCCGCCCTTTGTCATCATCGAGACTGAGGCGGAGAAGCCGGCGATCGGATGATCGGTCAATGGGGTGGTGATGCTGACGACGCTGCCGCCGGTTTTCTGCGCGAGCATCTGCCTGACGACCTGTTGGGTCAGGTGGATGAAGCCTTCGAGATTGGTCGAGGACAATTTCTCGAAGTCGGCCATCGTGAACTCAACGAATGGCTTGGCTAGAAAAATGCCGGCATTGTTGACGAGTGCGTCGATCGAGCCGAAGCGATCGATCGCAGTCCTTGCCACCAGCGCTGCGGTTTCGGCATCGCCGATGTCGCCATCGACGAGCGCCAGCCTGTCCGAGGCTTGGAAAGCCTCCGAAGCACTGACCTGGCGCGAGGTAGCGACGACATTGTAGTCGCGCTGGATGAAGGCGTTGACGAGGCCGGCTCCGATACCCTGGGAGGCGCCCGTGATGATGACTGTTTTTCTCGTAGTCATGCTGATCTCCATAATCTGGTTCGGGCAACGCGGGCCTTGCGGTTGCAAAGGCGGGGGGTCGCTCGAGATGGGGCTGCTGCGAATGCGCCTCCATCGGGTTGTGGTTGTTTTCGCAAGGTGAATATGGCGAAAACTCCATTACTCGATTAGATGGAAATATATGGATTCTCTCTTGCATCCATGCAAAAATCAGCGCATGGCCGATCTGAACGACATCGCCGTTTTCGTGAAGGTCGCACAATACGGCAGCTTCAGCCGTGCTGCCCATTCCCTCGGCATGCCGGTATCGACTGTCAGCCGGAAGGTGACGTCGCTGGAGGAGCAGCTCGGCGTGACGCTCATCCAGCGGACGACCCGCAAATTGAGCCTGACTGCGCAGGGCCGGGCCTATTACGACAGGTGCAGCGAACCGCTCGCCCATCTCGTCGACGCCGAGCAGGCGCTCACCGAAACACAGAGAAAACCGGAAGGTCTGCTGAAGATCTCCGTGCCCGTCATCTTCGGGCAGGAGGTCTTCTACGAATTCATCTCAGCCTTCCTGAAGACCTATCCCAATATCCAGATCGATCTCTTCGTCACCAACCTGTTTCTCGATCTGGTCGCCGAGAATGTCGATCTCGGCATCCGCTTCGGCGAACTTAAGGATTCTTCCATCGTGGCGCAGCGGCTCGGCAAGAGCGTGCGCTATCTGGTCGCCGCACCGGATTATCTGAAGGACAGGGTGCTTCCCTTGAAGCCCGAAGACCTGAAGGACCATCAATGCGTGCTCTTGAATGGCCGCAACGGCGAGGCGGAATGGCATCTCGTGAGCGGTCGCAAATCGGTTCGCCTGCATGTGTCGGGGCTGGTATCGAGCCGGGATTTCGATGCGGTGAGCGCCTTCACCTATCGCGGACACGGCATCGGCCTGCTGCCTTCGACTTATTGCGACGAACAGATCAGAAGAGGCGAACTTGTCCGCCTGCTGCCGGACTGGTCGTCCGAGAAAATTTTCGTGCACGCCGTCTATCCCACGCGCCGCTTCCTGCCCTCCCGATTGCAGGTCTTTCTCGAGGCGCTGAAAGCATGGAAGACCCCCTTGTGGCTTCCCTTGCATTGAAGGCTTCCGATCCCATCACCGAAAATTGAAGCCGTGTGCGTGGGCGAGCGTCCTCCCTCGGCCAAGCTGTGTTAGAGTTCGCCGGCTTGCATGGCGCAGGGGATTGGATTGCCAATGCTGACGACACTTGCGGTGCTTATGGGTCTTTCCGGCATCGTCCCCATCGCGCAAGCGGGGGGGAGCGAGGTCGATGTGACCCTCGTACTTGCCGTCGACACCTCGCGGTCGATGGATTTCGAGGAGATCGGCATCCAGCGCGAGGGTTATGTCGAAGCGCTCAAGCACAAGGAATTCATCGACGCGGTCAAGGGTGGGCTGACCGGCCGAATCGCCATCAGCTATTTCGAATGGGCTGGCTATGTCGTCCAGGATTCCGTCATCGACTGGCAGGTGATCGAGACGGAAGAGGATGCGATCGCTTTTGCCGACAAGCTCGAAGCCCGGCCGATTGCCACGCAGCGGCGCACATCGATCTCCACCGCGATCGTCCAGGGCGCCAGCATGATCGTTTCCAGTCCCTTTCAGTCCAGGCGGCAGGTGATCGATGTCTCCGGCGATGGGCCGAACAATTCCGGCGATCCCGTCACCCCCGCCCGCGACAAGGCGGTGGAAGCCGGCATGATCATCAACGGCCTCGCCATCATGCTGCGGCCCTCCGATGCGCCCAACGGGCTCGACAAATATTATGCGGATTGCGTGATCGGCGGTCCCGGCGCCTTCGTGCTGCCGGTCCGCAAGATCGAGGATTTCGCCGTTGCCGTGCGCCGCAAGCTGGTACTGGAGATCAGCGGCCTTTCCCCGCCGGCGACGGTGCAGAAAGCAGCCAGCGCCGAGACGGGTACCGACTGCCTGATTGGTGAGAAGCAGTGGCGTGATATTTTCGACCGTTGATGCCAGAACAGGATGATTTTAGGCCGGATCGGCCTAAAATCATCCTGTTCTGAATTACATAGCTAGAGCATGATGTCGTCCGAAAACCGCGCGCACTTTTCGGCATCATGCTCTGGATCACCGCGCCGAAGTTATATCGGTCAGTATTTGGTAAGCGGCAGAGACACGGTCCTCGTTGGGATAGTTTTTGTTGGCCAGAATGACGATGCCGAGCCGCTCTTTCGGGACGAACGCGACATATGCGGCGAAACCATTCGTTGAGCCGGTTTTATTGATCCACACATCGTCGCGCGGTTTCATTGCGGGCATCAGTTGCTTGACGGGAATGGTCTTGAGCATCGCGCTGGAATTGTTGTCCATCAACGTCGTCAATGTCGCGGGATAGGAATACTGTTCCCAAATAAGGTCCTGGGTCATCGCGCCGACATCGAAGTATCCCCTGTGCGTATTCGTGATCGCCTGCCGGAGCTTATCGTCCAATTCGACCAGTCCCATGTTCGCTTCGATGAATCGAATCATATCGCCTGCTGTGGATTTTACTCCATAGGCCTCGGACGAAAGAGTGGCGGGTGTCATCCGAGCCGGCTCGCCGCTTCGCTTGTAGCCTTGGGCATAGTCGGCCATTTTCGATTTCGGCACATTGATATACGTGCTCGTCAACCCGAGAGAAGCAAACAATTGGTCTTCTATAAGAGCTGCGAAGTCTTTGCCCATGCTTTTTGCCGTTATATATCCGAGCGCGCCGATGCTTGGATTGGCGTATGTTCGGTGCGTTCCGCCGGCATGTGATGGTTTCCAGCCTGCGAAATACTCCATCAGCTGTTTTTCGGTTTTGACTTCATCGGGAACTTGCAGCGGAAATCCGCCAGCCGTGTGCGTGCCCAAATTCATCAGCGCGACATCGCCGAAGGGTCTTCCTTTCATAGCCGGAAGATATTTGCTTGCCTTGTCCGACAGCGAAAGCCGGCCGGTCACGTCCGCGTAAGAGGTGAGGGTGACTGTAAACGTTTTGCTGATCGATCCCAGTTCGAACATGGTCGCCGAGGTGACGGGCCTGCCTGTGCCCTTCGACTCGACACCGTAGTTGAAGATGTGGTCCTTTCCGTCAACGGCGATGGCAACGGCCAAGCCCGGAATGCCGTATTTATCCATGATCGGCTTTACCGCTGCGTCCGAGATGGCTTTCAGTTTCATCTCGTCGGCCGCAAAGCCGCTTGTGGAAATGCATGTCGAGACCAAGGCGGCCGATAGAGTTTTTATCCAGTTCCGATTCATTTTCATCCTCCGCACGCAGCTTTTCATCAGCGCAAAAGCGCATGAGGACGGCATTTAACGGCACTGTTTTGTGGCGGCAAACGATGATATCTCGGAGGAGATCCAAGAAAATCTAGGGCTAAGATGGTTCGGCAATTCCTCCCTTTAAATGGCCTGAGGGCTTTCGAAGCATCGGCAAGACATCTCAGCTTCACCCGGGCCGCCATCGAGCTTTGCGTTACCCAGGCGGCTGTAAGCCAGCAGGTCAAAAGCCTGGAGAAGCGATTGGGGGCTGCGCTTTTTCAGCGCCTCCCAAGAGGCTTGAAAATCACCGCAGAAGGCGAAGCTCTTTTGCCGACCCTGACCAATTCCTTCGATCAGATGGCGATCACGCTGGACCGGATTGAAGCCGGGCAGGTTCGGGAATTGCTGTTCCTGGGCGTGGTCGGGACGTTCGCCGTCGGCTGGTTGTTGCCAAGGCTTTCGGATTTTCAACGGCAGCACCCGTTCATCGATGTGCGCATTTCGACAAACAATAATCGCGTCGATATGGCGGCCGAGGGGCTGGACTTTGCCATTCGCTTCGGAAGCGGTTCCTGGCATGGCACAGAGGCACTGCGTCTGTTCGACGCTTCGCTCTCGCCTCTGTGCACGCCCAAATTGGCCGAGCGTTTAAGGTCGCCTGCAGACCTGGTCGAGGCGACGCTTTTGCGGAGCTATAGGGCGGACGAATGGAGCACCTGGTTCGCGGCAGCGAACGTTCCGCCGGCGGCGCAGATAAACGCAGGTATCGTCTTCGACTCTTCGCTTGCCATGATGGAGGCGGCCCTGCAAGGACTGGGGATCGCTCTGGCGCCGCCGTCGATGTTTTCCAGACACCTATCCTCGGGGGCTATCAGACAACCTTTTCCCACGACCATATCGTTGGGAAGCTATTGGCTGACCCGACTTCAATCAAGGCCGCCAACAGCGGCCATGCTCGCATTTTCCGATTGGATGACGTCGCAGATGTCTCCCGCATCGCAATGACGCCTCCGGCGAGCCGGAGGCCGAGATCATCCCGACGCTCAAGGACATGGCGCCGGTCGCTTTGCTTACGCCACACAGATGCCCGGCACGGCAACCTTCTGGAAGAGATGCGGGGAGGCGACCGCCGAGGACGGATAGGCCGAGAGCTTCGCCCGAAACTCCGGATGCGAGAACGCCGCCCGGAAGTCGGCGGTCGATTCCCAGACGGCATAATTGAGATAAGCAGGACTTTCGCCGACAGCGCGATGCATCTGGGTCGAGATGAAGCCCGGCTGCCGTTTCATGAAGGCCGCATCGGCCTGCCAGGTATCAAGGAAGGCCTGCTCATCCGCCTTGTCGAGCGTGAAGAGGTTGATGAGGATGATCGCGGAGGCATCGATCCCGATTTGGCGATCGATTGGGAAGGCAGGGTCCATCGGGCGCATGAGCGACATGGTCGACTCCATCTGATTTGGTTACATGATGTCAATCTGGTGATACGGATACATATTCATTTTGACACTATGATGTCAATATAGCTATATGGTGACAAATGGATAAACTTCAACGGACCCCGGCCGGAACAGCTTTGACTGACCTCATTCTGGATCTCTTCCGGCTCAACAACCGGATGATCAACGCGGGCGACAAGCTTGTCGACGGGCTCGGCCTGACCAGCGCCCGCTGGCAAGTTCTCGGCACCGTGGTCACAGCAGGCCGGCCACAGCCGGTCGCTTGGCTGGCGCGCGACATGGGGGCCAATCGCCAGAACGTCCAGCGCATCGTCAACGATTTGGAGAAGGAAGGACTTCTGACGTTCCAGCCCAACCCGCACCACCGAAGGGCACAGCTCGTCGTGCTGACGGTCAAGGGGGAACAGGCATACGAAACAGCCATGCGTCTGCAGGCCCCCTGGGTCGACCTGCTCGCGGAAGGGTTTCAGGTCGAGGATCTCAAAACCACGCATACCGTCATGAAGGTGCTGCGCAGCAAACTGGAAGGACATGGAGATGTTGAAGAGCAGGCCTGACCGCTATGGCGAAATAGCGGTCTCGATCCACTGGTTGAGTGCGGTCCTGATCCTGGCGATGCTCGGCTCCGGCTTCCAGGCCCCAACGCCATGGATGCCGCGACGAAGGCAGGGCTCCTGCGCTTCCACATCCCGGCATAATTCCTTAACAGTAGACGCGGATCGGCGAGCCGGCAAAGGAGCTGGCTACTGCCAATTCCAATCCGATGATCAATGCTCACCAGGACGGGCTCGATGGTATGGTGGCCGTTGCACGCGGAAAAGATACACGATGAAATCCCGGCGCGGTACGTGCGGTACCCGCCGGGATGTTTTTCTCGAATGATGTCGCCGTCTGGTCGCCGCCCTTGCCTATAAGGGCAGCTGCTTGCCGGCCTGTTCGCTGACCATGTATTCGGCGTACCAGTCCGGCCAGTTCTCGTCGTGTTTGCCGCCGTTCCGTTTCTCGTGTTCGCCGTGCGCGGTCGCCGCACGGCGCATGGCTGACGCGAGATCGGTTGAGTTGGTGAATGTCGTGCCGTCGGCGTCGATGCGTCCTGGCAGGCGCGTGGTGACTTCCTGGAACAGCCAGCCGTTGCCATCGGGATCCTTGAAGGAGGCAAAGGAGCGGTAGCTGCGGTGATCGGGATCGCGGCCGGCAATGCGGAGCCGCCCGAACAGATAGGGTTCGTCCTTGCCGGCATAGATGCCGGCCGCGTCATGAAACACTTCGCTGACCTCGACGCCGCGGGCGATGAGATCGCGGCGGGCGGCCTCGATGTCGGAGACGATAAGATAGAGCCCCTGGGCTGAGCCGGGGGCTGCGGCGGTGACGTTCTTGCCGAAGATGATCGCGCAGCCGGAGCCGGGCGGGGTAAACTGGATCACCCGGAAATCGGCATCATTGGCAAAGTCGGCGTCAAGCCGCCAGCCCAGGCCGTCGTAAAAACGTTTGGCGCGGTCGACGTCGGAAACGGGGATGACGACCACCTCGAGCTTGGTGTCGACGGGCTTTGTTCTCGGGGTTTCAATGGGGGTTTCGCTGCGCAGTGCATTGCTCATCTTAAGCTCCTTGGGTTCTGGATGTCTTGAGAATTGCGGACACGTGACGGCCAAGTTGACCACGGCGCGGTGGGGTCGTCGAATCAATTATTCTGTCTGATTTGGCCGGTATTGGCGGATTCCACTACGATACACGGCGCGTCGCTCTCGATTCGTGCGGTTGGTGAGGTCATGTCGATCCGATGAGGCGGGGGGTCGGTTCCCCGCCACTTTCGTCTGTCGTCCTGCGGCTCGTCGAGCCGGCGTGCAGGAAGTTCCTACGCAGCGAGAGCGGCGCGGGTTTTGCCGATCGTCAGAGCCGCCTTTGCTGCCTCGCGCCCTTTCTCGACGAAATGGGCGCGGTAGATCTGTTTGTGGTGCTCGGTTTCCTGATACTGATGCGGCGTCAGCGAAACCGACAGCACCGGCACACCGGTATCCATGCCGGCGCGCATCAGCCCATCGACGACGGCCTGGGCGACGAATTCGTGGCGGTAGATTCCCCCGTCGACGACGAAGGCGGCGGCAACGACAGCGGCATAGCGTCCGGTTGCCGCAAGATCGCGCGACAGCAACGGCATCTCGAATGCGCCGGGAACATCGAACACATCGACCTGCTCGGGCGGAATAAGCTGATGGAAGCCATCAAGGGCGCGGTCGACGATGTCGGCGTGCCAGCTGGCTTTGACGAAGGCATAGCGGGTGGGTGTCATGGTAATCTCCTTTGGCGAACAGACACATCACCCAAGGCGATCACGAACATTCCCGACAGCCGCAAGGGCGGCAGGAACGCACGTTCTCTTTCATCCGGACTATGACCGTCGGCTCAGGCATCTCACCTGATCTGCTGACCCTTCCTGAGAAGGCGCTCGCGGGCTCGCAATCTAAATTGCATACCGCCGGTAGGGACTTGCACCCCGCCCTGAGAACGGCGCGAACAATAGGGGGAAGGTAACGGGCTGGCAATAGGCCGAAATGCTTCGCGACTAATGCTGGATCAGCGCTCCCGACGCGGCGATTTCGCTTGTTGGTCGATCGCAACGGGCAGTCCCTCTTGCGGAGGATGGGCTTGCGCCTACATGCTGTGCGTGAGGACATTCACGTCAGAATAACACGGCAAGACAGGCTGCGCCGTCTCCACCGGAGACGGGCAGGGCCGTGGAAACCATGGGAGAGAGAGATGCAAGACCCCTTCGTCGTCCACCGCGAGGCGCATATCGCGGCGCCGCCGGCCGCGGTGTTCGCGTTGATGACCGACCCGGAAAAGATCCTGCGCTGGATGGGAACGGAGGCGCAGGTCGAGCCGCAGCCCGGCGGGCTCTATCTCGTCAACGTCACCGGCGCCCGCTTTGCGCGCGGCTCGTTTCGAGAGGTGGTGCCGGTTCATCGCCTTGCCTACAGCTTCGGCTGGGACGGCAGCGAGGTGGTGCCGCCGGGGTCGAGCCTGGTCGAGATCGATCTGATCGAACAGGGAGGCGGAACGCTGCTGCGACTCACCCATAGCGGCCTGCCGAGCGCCGAGCAATGCGCCGGCCATGCGGAAGGCTGGGCGCATTACCTCGGACGGCTGACCGAGGTCGCCGCCGGGGGCGATCCAGGGCCCGATCCTTTTTACGGCAGGACATGAACAATTTTTGCGGGCGGCGGGGCGGTTCTGTAGCGCTTGCCGTTGCGACAACAGCGCTCGGACCGGCCGTGCGGAAGCGCTTCTTTTTCTCCCGCAAACATGAACGCGCAATTCATCTCCAGTTCAATTCGGCGGTCATAAGGTGTGGACGGCTGGTTTGAAATGGAGTTCTCGATGAAGGCACTTTCTATCGCGGCTGCCTTGCTCGCTGGCAGCCTCTCGTTCGGCACAGCGCAGGCGATGCCGATTGGGACAATCAATGTCCAGAGCAATATCACAAAGGTCGACTACGCCTGCGGTCGCGGCTGGCATCTGACGCGCTGGGGCGAATGCCGACGAAACTGGAGACGCCCGCCGCCGGTAGCTTTTTACGGTGGCCCGCCCCGCTGGGGCTGGGAGCGGCGTCACCGGGATTGGGATGGCCCGCGCTGGCGCCATGAGAGGCGCTGGGATCGCGACCGCCGTTGGCGGGATTATGACTAAGGGTCTCGCCTAGTTGTAGATGGACGAAGGCCGGAGCGATTTTCGCCCGGCCTTTTCTGATGAGACAGCTTCGCGACGCTGACCGGCAGCGTCCTCCCGATTTGTCCGGTACGGTCAGATCCTGCTGACGAGCCAGTACTTGTCGTCGATCAGTTCTTCGAGCTCGACCGGGTCCTTGACGCCGAATTCGAACCATTCGACGAGTTCCTTCGCCTTGCGGCTGCTCTCCTCCGCCGTCAGCTCGACCTGATATCTTTCGCACCATCGCCGAAGGATCGACGTCAGCAGCGTCATGTCATTCCCATCCAACGGATCTTTCGGCCAGCATATCGTGCCCATCGTACCCCTCAATCACACGATGACGAATGACCCTACAATGGAACCAAAATCACGCAAGTTTAAAGTGTTTATTTTTTTATTTTCCACCGCGCCGAATGGTTTTCGACAGTCGATTCGGATGGCCTTTGCGGGCGACAGGCCGAGTCGCTGGAAGTGTCGCCACGATCACCCAGGGATGTCCTTGCGGACGTCCACGTGGGCGTGCGATGTTAAGCGATGGATCTGCCGTCTCCCCTTGCCTGGCTGGTTGATGAGGCCGGAGCCTCGCCTGGTCCCGAACGGTTTCTGGCCGAGCTCAGGCGCCGGCTGCTGGCCGACGGACTGCCGCTTTCCGGCGGCACGCTGACGCTTTCGGTGCCGCATCCGATCATTGCGCGGCGCACCTGGCTATGGCGGGCCGAGACCGGTGCTGTCATCGAGGCGCTGGCCTTTGCCGCGGCTCCGCAGAGCGAGGCCGGGCGCGACTGGCTAGCCGGGCTCGGGCCGGTATGGGAGGAGCGAATAGGGCCTTCGCAGGATAGTCCCATGCTCGGCTGGGCGGGTATCAACAACCGGGCACGGGCGGGCGCATTCGCTCCGGCTGAAGCCGACCGGCTGCGCGAGGTCGCGCGATTTGCCGCCGCGCCGCTCGCAGCACTCGCGGCGCGAGAGGCGCGGGCAGCGCTGCTTGAAGCCTATCTCGGCCGGCGCAGTGCCGCCCGGGTACAGGCCGGCGCGCTTGCTCGCGGCACCGGCGAGACCATACGTGCCGCTCTTCTCTGCGCCGATCTGCGCGATTTCACCGCGCTTTCGGAGGTGACCGAGCCGCACGCAATGATCGCGACGCTCGACGCCTGGTTCGACCGCGTCGCAGGCGCCGTGCATGCTTTCGGGGGCGAGGTGCTGAAATTCATGGGCGACGGTGTGCTGGCGATCTTTCCGGTCACGGGCGCTTCCGACGACGCGGAAAGGGTGAGCCACGGAGACCGGGAAGCCTGCGAGGCAGCCCTCAGGGCGGTTGCTGCCAGCCGTGCCGGCATGGTCCATCTCGACCAGGTACGTCAGGCGCAGGGGCTGGCGCCGCTGCCCTTCGGCGCGGCGCTGCATTTCGGCGAGATCCTGTGGGGCAATATCGGCGCAGCCGACCGGCTGGACTTTACCGCCATCGGTCCCGCCGTCAATCTCGTCAGTCGGCTGGAAGGGCTCTGCAAGCCGCTCGGCCGAAGCGTGCTGATCTCGGGCGCGGTTGCGGCGAATACGGCGACGGCTCTGATGCCGCTCGGAGAGCACAGCTTGCGCGGCATTGCCCAGCCTTGCGCGGTCTTCACTCTGCTGGAGGATTGAGCCGCAAGGCAGGGTGCTGTGCGCGGCCTTCGTTTATGCAAAGAAAGCTTTGCAAAGATATCTTTGCAATAGTAGGCTTCTGGCATGAAAAATCCGCGCCCGCAGCCTGCTCACTCAGTCACCGCACCCCGCACCCTCAGCCGCGTCGTGCCCGATCCGACCGCGCTGAAGGCGCTGACGCATCCTGTCCGGCTGCGCATGCTTGGCATGCTCAGGCTCGATGGGCCAGCCACGGCGACGCAGTTGGCAGTGCGGTTGGGCTTAAACAGCGGCGCGACCAGCTATCACCTGCGCCAGCTTGCCCAGTACGGCTTCATCGAGGAAGCGCCGCATGCTTCGCGGCGCGACCGCTGGTGGCGCGCCAGCCACGAGCTCACCTCGGTGCCGGCAAGCGATGCCGAGGGTGAAGCGCTTGATCTCGACCTCGCCTTCAACCAGGCGATACTCTCCCTGCAGGTCGGCCAGATGCAGCAGGCGCTGGAGGAATATGCAGAGCTGCCGGCGGAATGGCGCAAGGCGAGTACGGCCAGCGACATCATCATCCCGATGACGGCGGAACAGGCGGAAGCCCTGACCAGGCGGCTGACCGATGTCATTCTCGAAGCGATGCGGGTGGCTCCGCCTTTGGGCGAGCTGGCGCCCCCGGATATGGTTCCTTTCTCGATCATGCTGCACGCCTTTCCCTATCCGGGCCGGCTCCCGCATCGCGAGGGGGATGATGGGTCATGAGGAAGGGTGGGCCATTCTTGGCGCTTGCCGCGGCCGAGACGCTCTCGCTCTCCGGCACGCGGCTTTCGACCATCGCAATTCCCTGGCTGGTGCTGAGCACGACAGGCAGCCCGGTGCTGACAGGCCTGACTGCAATGATGGAGATGCTGCCCTATGTCATCGCCAAGGCGCTCGGCGGCCCACTGATCGACCGCGCCGGCGCCAAGAGCATCGCCATCATCTGCGACACCGCTTCGGTGCTCGTGGTCGCTCTGGTGCCACTTCTCGATCTCTTCGGCATGCTTGGCATGCCGGTGCTGCTGCCGCTCGTCTTTGCCATGGGCGTGCTGCGCGGCCCCTCCGATGCGGCCAAGCAGGCGATGGTTCCCGATATCGCCACACTCGCCAATGTACCGCTCGAACGAGTGACCGGCGTTGCGAGCGCCATCGAGCGGCTGGCCTCGACGGCGGGCGCGGCCGGCGCCGGCGCTTTGATCGGGCTGATCGGCCCCGGCCAGGCGCTGCTCGTCAATGCCGCCACCTTCGCCGCCGCCGCGCTGATCGTTGCCGCGGGCATACCCGGGACGCGACGCACGCCTGCGCCCGAAACTCGACCGGTCGAACGGGCTTCCTATATCGAGGATCTGCGCGAAGGCTGGCGCTTTCTGCGCGGCGATGCCGTGCTCGTCAGTATCGTCGCCATGGTGGCGGTTACCAATCTCTTCGACCAAGCCTATCATGCCGTGCTGCTGCCGGTCTGGACACGGGATGCCGGCCATGGCCCGGAGCTGCTCGGTGCGATGTTCGCCGCCTTCGCCGGCGCCTCGATCGCAGGCGCGGCGATTGCCGCGGCGATCGGCGAGCGCATGCCACGATTGATGGTCTATACGGTGGCCTTCCTCCTGACCGGTTTTCCGCGATTTCTCGTTCCGGCGCTGGACGCGCCCATCGGCCTCGTCTTTGCGACGCTCGCCATCGCAGGATTCGGGTCGGGCTTCCTCAATCCGATCCTGTCGGCGGTCATCTTCGAGCGCATCCCCAAGCCGCTGACTGGTCGCGTCACCGCATTGAACACCGCCCTCTGCTTCGCCCTCATCCCTTTCGGCGGCCTCGCCGGCGGCGCGCTGATCAGCACGCTCGGCCTTGCCGCGGCGCTGTTCCTGATGGGGATTGCCTATCTCGCGGCAACGCTTGCGCCGCTGGCGCTGAAGAGCTTTCGCGGGTTTGACGGGGGCCTCGCCTGAAGCGTCTAGCTCTAGCCGCGCCCAAGCTCCTCGACGATCAGATCGATGAAGCGGCGGACACGCGGTTCCAGCAGGCGCTTGTCGGGATAGAGCGTAACGATCTTTGCGTCGTCGGTTTCGAAGTCGGCCAGGATTTGCCGGAGGCGGCCGGCGGCGAGATCGTCGGCCACGAGAAAATCGGGAAGCAGGGCGATGCCCAGCCCCGCCAGGGCAGCGTCGCGGATTGCCTCTCCGCTGTCGAGCCTCAGGCGGCTGCGGCCCTGCGCCTTGATCCAGGAACCGCCTTGCCCGCGAAAGCGCCAGCCCTGCCTTTGATTGCGGCCGGCGAAGATCAGGCAGTCATGGACCGCGAGATCATCGATATCGCGTGGCTCGCCGCGCCAGGCAAGGTAGGACGGCGAAGCGCAGAGCCGCGCCTTATAGGTGGCGATCACGCGTGAGACCAGGCGGGTGTCCGTCGCCGTCGCGCCCACTCGGATCGCCAGATCGAAGCCTTCCTCGACAATGTCGGCCAGGCGATCGGTGAAGTTCACTTCGACCTGGATATCGGGCCAGGCCCGAAGATATTTTTCAAGCAGAGGCAGCATGACGAGCCGCCCGAAAGCATCGGGAACGGTAAGCCGGAGAACGCCTCGCGGCGTGCTGTTCTGCCCCGCCACGCTCGCTTCCGCCTCGTCGACCGATACAAGGATCTGCAGCCCGCGCTCGTAAAACATCCGGCCTTCGTCGGTCAGGCTCAACGTCCTCGTCGTGCGGTTGAGCAGGCGCGCGCCGAGCCGGTCTTCCAGACGGATGACAGCCTTGCCTGCCGCCGAACGGGACAGGCCCATGGCCTGGCCGCCGGCGATAAAGCTTCCGGCATCGACGACGGCCATGAAGATCAGAATATCGTTCAGGTTCGTACGCGGCATCAGGCAACTCGGGCGGTTCGGCTAAAGCCATAAGTCGGTCAGTCATGGGATCGATTCAAGGTTCCGACCATCAACGCCTAACGCGGTAGTAAGGTCCGACCGCTTCGCTTCTGTGTCGACATCCCTTCGTCAGCCATCGGACCGGCCGCCGGTCAATAAAGGTGGCCGGGCACGACAAAAAGGAAGGAAACGAACATGGCCGCGAATCTCGGCTAACGCGCGGCCGGCATCGACGTCAGACGATCGGGCTCTGCCGAACGGGCCCTGGAAGCCGGACTACAGCATATCGCCGAGACTCCAATGGTTGTTCCATCGGACGTCGATCTCGTCGTCGACATTCTGATATCTTATGTCGGTGGAGAGGCGCAGCCGCCGGCTGCGGTCCTGGTTGGTGGTCGAGGCGTGGATCATGTAGGGCGAGTGGAGCACCACGTCGCCGGCCTCATAATCGGCGGCGAGCCAACGGGTGTCGAAGCGCTCCGCCATATCGGGCAGATCCTTCGAGATCCAGCCGCCTTCCGCCATGTGGCGGTTATAGGCACTGACCCGCTCTTCCGCAGAAAGATCGCCGCTTGCAGCCTGGAACTCGGCCTCCATCCTGACGCCCAGCGCGTGCGAGCCTTCGAGATAGACCAGGCCGCCCATCTCGGTCGGAATGTCGCCGATCGGAATCCAGGCCGTCACCAGGCGGCGGGTGCCGCCGCGGAGATAGACGAGATCGTAGTGGGCGGGTGTGGCCGTCGGCGTGTCCGGCTGGACGAAACGCATGATCTTGCGCTTGTGGAGATAGGAGATGCCCTGCAGCAAATCGTCCATGAATCGGGCGAGTGGCGGTTGCGCGCAGAAGCCTTCATAGGCGGCGGAGCGGACGAGCGACATCAGGCGCCTGTCCGCCAGGCTCCTGTCGAAGCCACCGGCAGACGCCAAACCCAGCGAAAAATCGCTTCCGGGCTCGACCAGCCCGGTTTCGGCGAGGCGTTCGAAAACCCAGCGGCGAAAATTGATCACATCGGCCCGCGGCAGAAGGCCTTTCAGCCAGACATAACCATCGTCCTGATAGCGGCGGCGGATGGCCTCGATGCCGATGCCGGGATCGGTCGGCGCGAGCCAACCGACTCGCTCAACGGGCAAGGTTCTGCCATTTGCGGCAAGAGGAAATTCCATCTTGCGAGCTTGTATGACCTCTGCAGCAATTGACATTTCACTCCTCCGTCGCTTGAGTTGGCTTGTCATCAATTACCTGATCCGGCATACCAACCGACATAGAGGAAATTCATAGCTGGACTTTTCGCTCACCATGAGAGACGCCGAGGCCATCTATAGAACACCGCTCGGCGCGGCCGGCGGACTGGCAGTCACCGGCAGCGGCAGGCAGCATGCCCGCCGCGCGGTGACGGACCGGAAACTACCGAGTTTCGCCGTCGTGCTGGTGGAGCGGGGGCAGGGCTGGCTGGAAACCGCCGCCACCGGCCGCATGAGCCTGACCGGACCGGCTCTCTTCTGGCTGTTTCCCAACCGCGTGCATTCCTATGCCCCCGACGAAGACGGCTGGGACGAGCGCTGGGCGCTTTTCGAAGGGTCGTTCACGCGGGACTTCGTGAGGCTGGGGATCATCGCGGAGCGACATCCCGTCGTGGCCCTGCATCATCTCGACGAGGTGGTGCGGCTCTTCGACAAGCTTCATGCCGATCTGCTTGACGACACCAACCTCGGGCAGGCGTCGGCGGCATTGATGCTGCATCGCATCGTCATATCAGCCGCCAGGCAGGCAAGCGGCGCGGCCGATCGACGCCAGGAGAGGCGGGATATAGCCGACATCGTGGAAACGCTACGGCGGCAGGCGATGCAGCCGTTGGACCTTGCAGCCTTTGCCGCCGAGCACGGCATGTCTCCCGCCACGCTGCGCAGGCGGTTCACGCTCGAAACCGGACTGCCTCCCAAGGCATTTCAGCTTCGGGCGCGCATGGACCATGCCAAACAACTATTGGCAACCACCGACGAAAAGATCGAAACGATAGCCGCCATGATCGGCCTGGACGACCCGTTTTATTTTTCGCGGGTCTTTCACGAACGCGAGGGCTGCAGCCCTCGCGAATTCCGTGCGAGATATCCGCGGGTTTGAGAGCCCGGCAGCGGCGGCCGTATCTCGTTTTCACGAAGTCGTGTATGATGACGGGGCGTTGGAGACGACCTTTCATGGCGTTGGCAAAATTTTCGCCGAACCACCAATTACGGCGTGTTACCGGCTGGAAGGTTTTGTTGTCCGATTGGGGAACGTCCGGCTTCGCTCGTTCGCGAACGTTCCGGATCGGGAGGGGAAAATGACGTCCAGCGCATTGAACGCCGACCTTGCGTCGTCGAGACCATCCATCATCCATGCGGCGGTTCAATTGGGCCTCGTCGCGCTTCTGGTCTATGTTTGCGCCAGGATCATATTGCCGTTCATGGGCATTCTGCTTTGGTCGGTGATCCTGGCGGTCATGCTTTATCCCTTGCATCTGCGCCTGTCCGGTCGGATCGGCAATCGGTGGTCGGCATTTCTCATCGGGATGGTCGGCGTTGCCGTGGTGCTGGTGCCCATGCTCGTCGTGGTCACATCGCTTGGGTCTTCCATTTACTGGCTTGTTTCCGGCTTGCAGAACCACAGCCTGACGATCCCGCCGCCGCCAACGTGGCTTGCCGACCTGCCGGTGATCGGAGCGAAGCTCTCGGAGGGCTGGTCGCTCACTGTCGCCAATCTGCCGTTGGCGCTCAGTCAATACGGCCAGATGCTGAGCAAGCCTGCTGCGTGGCTCGCATCTTTCGCCGGCGGCCTGGCCACTGGTGGCTTGTCCTTCGTTCTTTCCATCGCGATCGCCGCGGTGCTTGTCGCTTATGCCAAGGGTGCTGCGGCATTTGCCCTCCGTCTGCTGGAGCTCATCACCAACAGCAAGGCGCGGGGTGCCCGGCTCGTCCATCTGACCGCCGCTACCATCCGGGGCGTGGCGGTCGGCGTGGTCGGCGTCGCGGTGATCCAGTCGATGCTCGTCGGCATTGGCTTCTTCGCTATCGGCCTTCCGGCTGCCGGTGCTCTGACGCTCGTCACGTTTCTCTTGGCGGTCGTGCAGATACCGCCGCTGCTGTTGACGCTGCCCGTCATGGCCTATGTCTTTGCCACGGAAACGACAACACCGGCAATCATCTTCGCCATATGGTCTTTGGTCGCCGGGCTGAGCGACAATTTGCTCAAACCCTTGATGCTCGGCCGTGGATCGGAGGTGCCAATGCCGGTCATCTTGGTGGGTGTCATCGGAGGGATGATAGCCGACGGCCTTCTCGGCATATTTGTCGGTCCCGTGTTGCTGGCTGTTGGCTTCGTGTTGCTAATGGAATGGTTGCATCAGCGCCCGATCGAGGACGGACCCCAGATCGAAGGTCCGGCCCCATGATTACAGTCATTGGTCTCGGCCTGCTTGCGATGTCGATGTGCCTCGCGCTGCAGGCACTGGCTTCAGTGCTGGCCGCGCGTTATTTTGCTCACGCGCGCACGCAACCCGTGGGCCGAAAGCCTCGGCGGAGGATCTTCTTGCAATTCGCGGTGCTGATGATCGTCCTCATGCTGGGCAATATCTTGCAAGTCGCTTTCTGGGCGCTGTTATATCGTGCGCTCGGCGCCTTCGAGGATTTCGAAACGGCCATGTATTTTTCGGGCGTCACTTTCACGTCGCTTGGTTATGGCGACGTGGTGCTTGACGGTCGTATCCGGCTGCTTGGGCCGCTGCAGGCAGCCAACGGGCTGATGATGTTCGGGATCACGACGGCGCTCTTCTTCTCGGCCATCCAGCAGGCCATGGGGAAATTGGCTGCGGCAAATCAAACCGCGCATGAGCCGTAGTGTGCTGGAGCCAGCAAAGACAGCTCGCCGGGAACGAACATCAGCGCCAACCCATCGCCGGCGCGACATGGGTGAGGATCGCTTCAATGACATGGGCGTTGTAATCGACGCCAAGCTGGTTGGGGACGGTGAGCAGCAGCGTGTCCGCTTCGGCAATCGCCTCGTCGTCGGCGAGTTGCTTGATCAGGGCGACGGGCTCGGCGGCATAGCTGCGACCGAAGATTGCGCGGGTCTTCTCGTCGATGAAACCGATCTTGTCCTCACCGTCGTTGCCGTAACCGAAATAGGCGCGGTCGCGATCATCGACTAGCGCGAAGATGCTGCGGCTGACCGAGATGCGTGGCTGGCGCGTGTGGCCGGCTTCTTTCCACGCCTCGCGGTACGCCCGGATCTGGTCGGCCTGCTGGACATGAAAGGGCTCGCCCGTCTCGTCGTCCTTCAGCGTCGAACTCTGCAGGTTCATGCCGAGCTTGGCCGCCCAGACGGCGGTGGCGTTGGAACTTGCGCCCCACCAGATCCGCTCGCGTAGGCCCTCGGAATGCGGCTCGAGGCGCAAGAGGCCGGGCGGATTGGGAAACATCGGCCGCGGGTTCGGCTTGGCAAACCCTTCGCCGCGCAGCACTTCGAGGAAGACTTCGGCATGGTGGCGAGCCATGTCGGCCTCACTCTGGCCTTCGGGCGGGGCATAGCCGAAATGGCGCCAGCCATCGATCACCTGTTCAGGCGAACCGCGGCTGATGCCGAGCTGCAGTCGGCCGCCGGCGATGAGGTCGGCCGCACCGGCATCCTCGGCCATATAAAGCGGGTTTTCGTAGCGCATGTCGATGACGGCGGTGCCGATCTCAATCCGGTTGGTTCTAGCACCGACGGCTGATAGCAGCGGGAAGGGTGCGGCCAGCTGTCGGGCGAAATGATGCACGCGAAAATACGCTCCGTCAGCCCCGAGTTCCTCGGCTGCCACCGCAAGCTCGATCGACTGCAGCAGCGCATCGCCGGCGGAGCGCGTCTGCGATTGGGGTGAGGGCGTCCAGTGCCCGAACGAGAGGAAACCGATCTTCTTCATGCCGATGCCGCACCTTGATCTGTTGTATCTGGGGTCGACCGGTCATCGCACAGTTTCGGCCCGGAAGACAATCGGGACCGGAAGTCCCATCTCAAGATCACGCGCCGCCAACATTCTCCATCTGCTGCCGCACGCCGTTGAAGACCTGCGCCGGCACGCGCAGCCCGGCATCGTCCTGGTAGAGGGCCTGCAGCTCGCCGAAGCGTTGGTCTACGTCGACCGTCAGCGCAGCGAGACGATCGAAGCGCGCCAAGCCATCCGGAGATATTTCTTCCTCGGGCTGCGGCATCGCTCCCCAATCGTCCCAGGGAAGCATCTCCATGTTGTTGAGGGCGGCGAAGTCGCGCACGAGGTTCATGGCGATGAACCAGAAACCGAACTCGTCGAAGATGCCGAATTTGCCGGGGTCGGCGGCGCCGGCGCGGCAGCGCTGCCAGGTTTCGCCGGCGCTGAGGAATTTGCCCGGCGGCTGGTCGAGGGGATCGAAATCGAGTTTCAAGGCGGCGCGCTGGAGATCGTCGATCTGGAAATCCGCAGAGACCCAGCGCTCTCCGTCCCAATATTCGGCGATCCAGTGATCGATGCCCTTACCGGCCTCGAAATACATGCCGAAGCCGCAGCGGGCGCGTGCCGGGACGCCCTGGGCCTTGAGTGCCGCGCAGGCGAGCACGGTGAAATGGCGGCACACGCCGATACTCCGCTTCTCCGGTGGACGCGGCATGTCGAGCGGGGCGGGATCGATCGCCATGATCGTATCGAGTATCTCTCGCGCCGGCCGCGTGTGTGACTGCGCCCTTCGCTCCGGGGTCAGCACCTGATCGTAGTGTTGCGCCCAGGCATCATGCAGCAGCGTGCCGTGCACGGCCGCAGCAACGGTTTCGACGCCCTTGAGCGCTGCAAGGGCAAGGGCATGCGGCCCGGCCGATGTCATCTGGCCGGGCGCGTGTAGAAATCGACAGGGCTCTCATATCCGCTCATGCCGGGCATTATGATAAAACCGGCGTGGCAGGGCAAGGTCCCGCGGGCCATGCGTGAGGCCCGCGAGCGGATCACGGCAGGTCCTTATCGCGCAGCCTGAAACGCTACCTGGCCGTTGTTCAGGAAGCACGTCTTATCGAACAGTTTCAAGTCGAGCGGGTTCGGTAGCCTGATATCGGCGATATCAGGCAGGGGCTTTTGCGATCGCTCGTAGGATCGGTCGATCTGGGAGATGAAGACCACGATCAGGCCGCGCTCGCGGGCGAAAGCCTTCAGAGTGCGGACCTGGACAGAGAGCTCGGGGTTCTCCCGCTTCTGATCGAGCAGCTGAAGATAGTCGATGACGACGAGCGTGCCGCGCGGTGCGGACGCCAGTCTCTCGGCGATGTAGGTGGAGCTGATAGCGTCGGAGCCGTCGAATTCGAACAGGCGCTCGAATTGCGCCCGGTCGACGCCGATGGCGCGGAAGCGATCGGCAATATCCTCTTCCGTATATTCCAGCGAGAAGAATACACCGGGACGGCCTGATTTCATCGCCTCGACGGCAAGTTCGAGGCCCATCAGGGTCTTGCCGTGGCCGGGCCGGGCGCCGACGAGCAGGAGGTCGCCGGGCAGCAATTGCTGAAACAGCTTGCCGGCAGGTGCTTCCGCCGCTGCTTTTGCCGCAAGCAGGCTCCAGCCGCCGTAGCCTTCTTCCAGGGCTATGCGGTCGAGCGCCTGATGCAAGGGTATGTCCTCGGCTCGGGAGAGCTTTCTGGCTTTACGCTTCAGGTGATAGATAGGCGCAGACATCTTCATTCATAAACCTCCTATTGCGAGCGGTTTTCGCAATCCCTCCTTATGCAAGATGCTCGAACAGTCGGTTCGGTTCAGGTGGCCCCGCATGAAGTCTGCTTTCCCGATGGAGGGGGGAGGCGTGGGCTGCGCCAGAATCAGATCATAGCGCAGGAACGGCCGGCCGAAAATCGCCTGCGTTGCCTCCCGGCAAAAAATGCCAGATCTCCTCAAGCGGAAGTAGAGGGAATTGCCGTAAACGGCTGAGAGGGAGCCGATTTTTGCCCGACGGGCCGCGGAGCCGCTCGGATCAATAATAGGCCGATTTGAACGGGGCGATGGCGGCTCCCATGGCCGATGCGTCGCTTGCTATCTCGGAGATGATCAGCTTCGGCCGGGGGCGTGGCACGCCGTAGCGGGGGCGGTCGAAGATCTCGGTGCGGTCGATCAAAAGCTGTGCCAGGGCGGAGGGAATTTGGCCGCCGAAGACGATCCCCTGCGGATCGAAGATCGCCCAGATCGCGTTGATGAGGCGGCTATAGGCGGGTGTCACTTCGTCCACCCATTCCACGACGCCCGGCCATTTGGCATCGAAATGCTTGCGCATGTAACTGATCGAGGGAACGTCGACGCCATTGCGGTTGAGGTTTTCGATCAGATATTGCAAAGCCGGCCGGCGCTTATTCTCCTCGGCGTCATACATGCCCGAGAATTCGCCGGCATTGCCGATGCCGTTATGCAGCAGCTCGCCGTTGCTGACCAGGCCACCGCCGAAGCCGTAGTTGAAGCTCAGATAGGCGAAGTGCTTGATGTAGCGGCCGGCACCGAACATGGATTCGGCGACCGTTCCCGCCTTGCCGCCATTGTGCACCCAGACCGGCTTGCCGAAAAATTCCGTCAAGAGTGGCCCGAGTTCGATGAGCGACCACTCGTGCAGCGGCAGCGGGGCATTGTAGCGGGTGCCGCTGACGTGGAAGCCAGCGATGGCAAAGCCTATCCCGAAGAAAGTCTCCTCGGAGAGGTCGTTTTCCCTCTGATGTTCGACCAGTTGCTCCAGGACGAGATCGAGCGATTGGGCCATCGAACGTTCCCGCAAGGTGATGCTGCTTTCGGTGAGCACCTTGCCTGATATATCCATCAGGCAGATGCCGATCACGTCGGTATTGACCGAGATGCCGCAGGAATAGGCGTAGCTGCCATTCAGCCGGAGAGTCGGGCTCGGCTGGCCGCGACCGGCGCCGGGCTTCGGCGACCCGAAGGAAATAATGCCGCGTTCCTCCAACTGGTCGATGATCCGGTAGACGGATTGCTGAGTGAGGTCGGTGTGGCTGGTGACTTCGGAGCGCGAGAGGCCGGGATGACGCCAGATTAGCCTCAGCAGATCGCGTTCGTTCGACGAGACGACGCCGCCGCCTTCGCGAAGGAAGTGCCGGGCGATCAGCGGCTCCGGGAAATAGGTCATATCAACACTTCCTTCGTCAGTAATTACCTTAGGCGTGTAGTAATTAATGCTGTTGTCTCCGATACTTGCGTCCGTGCGCTATAGCAGCAGCCCTGCTTTGCGACAAGCGGCTTACGCCCGTCACTAAGTTGTTACACGTTATGTGTAGTAAGTTGCCGTCACGGCGTCGGCGCTTGAAGCCGGCCGATCAAATCAGGCGAGGGCAAAATGAAGATTTCCATTCTGGCGGCTGCGGCCGCGCTGATGGCGGGCGCGTGTTCGGCGCAGGCCGCCAATATCGAATTCTGGTACGGCAATACGGGCGTCGTCGAAAGGGCGATCCAGGACCAGTGCAGCGCTTTCAATGCCGCGCAATCGGAGCATCACATCACCTGCGTCGGCCAAGGCAGCTACGAAGTGTCGATGCAGAAGGCGATTGCCGCCTTCCGTGCCAAAAAACATCCAGTTCTCATCCAGTTCTTCGACGCCGGCACGCTCGACCTGATGCTGTCTGATGCCGTCGTGCCGGTCCAGGAGGCGCTGCCCGAGGTCAAGTGGGACAATTATATCGCCGGCGCGCGGGCCTATTACGAAACCTCCGGCGGCGCGCTTTTCGCGCAGCCCTACAATGCCTCGACGTTGCTGTTCTACACCAACAAGACCGAGCTCGAGAAAGCCGGCATCACCAAGACGCCTGAGACTTGGGAAGAGATCATCGAGACCGCCCGCAAGCTGAAGGCTTCGGGTCATGCCTGCCCCTTCACCACTGATGGCGACACCTGGCGCGTGCTCGAACAGTTTTCCGCCCGCCACGGCCTGCCGATCGCCTCAAAGCATAACGGCTATGACGGTCTCGACGCCGAATATGTGTTCAACACCACCTTCGCCGCCAAGCATCTCCAGAACCTGGTCGACTGGCGCAAGGAGGGCCTCGTCAAGCTCAATGCCGATACCAAGGCCGGCAACTTCACCGCCGCCTTCAACACCGGCGAATGCGCGATGATGGAGAATTCCTCGGGTTCTTACAGCGCCTCGGCCAAGGCGTTCGAAGGCAAATACGAACTGTCAGTCGGCATGGCGCCGATGTATGAGGGTTATGAGCGCCACAACACGCTCGTCGGCGGCGCATCGATCTACATCATGAAGGGCCACGACAAGGCCGAGGTCGAAGGCGCCAAGGCCTTCCTCGACTTCCTACGCCGTCCCGAACAGCAGATGTTCCTGACCGCCGCCACCGGCTACGTGCCCGTCACCAACGACGTGATGGATGCGATCGCGAAAAGCGGCGAGGCGAACGCGCCAAAATATGCGACGGCCGCCATCGGCATCGAGTCGATGAACCAGCCGCGCACCCCGGATACCCGCGGCATCCGTCTGGGCTTCTATGTGCAGTTCCGTCAAGTCTTCGTGGAAGAGACGCAGAAGGCCTTTGCAGGCCAGGAGACCATGCAGGTGGCGCTCGACAATGCCAAGAGGCGTGGGGACGAGCTGCTGCGCCGCTTCGAGCAGACCTACAAGGGCGTGAGGATGCAGTGATCCCGACATCTCGCGCGCGGGACGTTTGAACGTCCCGCGCGTCCCACGCACGGGGGGCGCGTCCTAAGCGCTCCCGTGCGTCAGGCATGGGACCCATACGCCCGTGCCGGTCTTCCCAATGCAGGGCTTCTCCATGACGTCGGAATCTTCTCTCTTCAGCCACCGCTGGCTGCCGCTTCTGCTGGTAGCGCCGCTTATGCTGCTGATCGCACTCTTCTTCTACGTGCCTGTTTTTCAGGCCTTCTACTGGTCATTCTTCCTCGAACGCCCCTTCGGCGGCGGTTCGATGTTCGTCGGCTGGGATAACTTTGCCCGCGTGTTCTCCGATCCGGAGTTCTGGAAGGGCTGTTGGCGCACCATCGTCTTCATGGTCACCGCCTCCTCACTCGCGGTGGCGGTCCCGCTGATCCTTGCGGTCGCGGCCGACCGGAAGATCCTGATGTCGCTGCCGGCGCGTAATGTGCTCGTTTGGCCGAAGGGGGTTGCCGGCGCCTCGATCGGCGTCGTCTTCGCCTTCATCTTCAATCCCTTCGTCGGCGTGCTCGCGCCACTCAACTCAGCCTTTCCCGGCATCTGGGCGCCCGGCATCGACGGTACAGACGCCTTCCTCACGCTGATCGCAGCGCATGTCTGGGGCGGCATCCCGTTCAATTTCGTCATTTTGCTCGCCGGCCTGCAGTCGATCCCGAAGACCATGCACCAGGCAGCCGCAATGGATGGGGCAGGGCCATGGCGTCGTATCTTCGACGTGCAGCTGCCGCTGATTGCGCCGCAGCTCTTCCTGACGCTGGTGCTGGAGTTCACCGAAAGCATCACCTCGGCCTTCGCGCTGATCGATACGATCACCCATGGCGGCCCCGGCGGCGCCACCACGCTGCTGGTCTACAAGATCTACACGGACGGCTTCAGTGGCTATGACCTTTCCGGCGCCTCGACCCAGACGGCGATCCTGATGGTCTTCGTCGCCCTCCTCACCGCCGCCCAGTTCCTCTTCCTCGGCCGACGCATCAACTACGAGCGGTGACCCCATGATCGAAAACGCACGCTCCCTCAACATCGCAGCCGGCCTCGTCCTCATCGTCGGCATCGTCTATATCCTCGGGCCGCTCTATTTGACGCTTGCCACAGCCTCGCAATCCTACGAGTTCATGCTGCGCAACGGGCTCGCCTGGTATCCCGGCGACCAGTTTTTCACCAATGCGGCACACATCTTTACCGAGACACACATCCCGATCCAGATGCTCAACAGTCTGGCGGTCGCCTTTGGCGATGCATTCGCGACCTGTGTGCTGTCGCTTCTGTCGGCCTATGCCATCGTCTATTTTCGTGTTCGCTGGGCGGGCGCGGCTTTTGCACTGATCCTGGCGACCATCATGCTGCCGATCGAGATCCGCGTCATCACCACCTACCAGGTGGCGTCGAACGTGTTTTCGCCGGTCAATGCGCTGCTCGATGTCACCGGTCTGAACGATCTGATCGCCCAGTACTTCGGCGCGCCGGTCAAGCTCGAATGGAGCGTGCTGAACACGCATTTCGGCCTGATCGCGCCGCTTGTCGCGCATGGCACCGGCACCTTTCTGTTCCGCCAGTTCTTCCTCACCTTGCCGAAGGATCTCTTCAAGGCGGCGCGCATGGATGGGGCAGGGCCGATCCGTTTCCTGTTCGACATCCTGCTGCCGCTGTCGCGCACCAGCTTCGCCGCGCTGTTCGTGCTGACCTTCCTCAGTGGCTGGACGCAATATCTCTGGCCGCTGGTCGCCGCCTCGACGTCAGACATGCAGACCGCCGTCGTCGGGCTGGCGCGGCTCGTGCCTGACGCGGAGGGAGAGATCCCCGACTTCCCGATGATCATGGCCGGCGCCATCATTGTATCCATCATTCCGCTCGCGATGATTGCGCTGCTGCAGCGCTATCTCGTCCAGGGCCTCGCTCTCACGGAGAAATAGCCATGAACGCCATCGACATGGCCATCCGCGCCGCTGCTGCCGACATCACGCTATCAGGCGTCACCAAGGCCTATGACGCCGAGACCGTCGTCATTCCGCCGATGGATGTCGAGCTCAGAGCTGGCGAATTCACCGTCGTGCTCGGCCCGTCGGGCTGCGGCAAGTCCACGCTTTTGCAGATGATCGCCGGGCTGGAGCGGGTGAGTGGCGGCACGATCGTCATCGGCGGCCGGCAGGTGCAGGATCTGGAGCCGAAACATCGCGGCTGCGCCATGGTGTTCCAGAACTATGCGCTCTACCCGCATATGAGCGTCTTCGACAACATTGCCTACAGCCTCAAAGTATCAGGCATGGCGAAGGCCGAGCGCATCGAGCGGGTCGATGCGGTGGCGAAGATGCTCGGGCTGTCGAACTTCCTCGGCCGCAAGCCGGGGCAGCTTTCCGGCGGCCAGCGCCAGCGCGTGGCGATCGGCCGGGCCATCGTGCGCGAGCCCGGTGTGCTCTTATTCGACGAGCCGCTGTCCAACCTCGATGCTCAGCTCCGCCACGACATGCGCGTCGAACTGGCCGACCTGCACCGGCGCATCGGCGCCACCACCGTCTTCGTCACCCATGACCAGGTGGAGGCGATGACGCTTGCCGACCGCATCCTCATCCTCAACAAGGGGCGGATCGAACAATTCGATACGCCGAAGGCGATCTATCACCATCCGGCCTCGATCTTCGTCGCCAGATTCATCGGCGCACCGCCGATGAACATCCTGCCGGTCACCGGCGACGGCTCGGTGCTCCGGCTCGCCGACGGGCAGGTGGTGGCGCAAGCGCGGCTCACCGGCACCTATCAGCTTGGTATCCGGCCGGAGGATATCTTCATCTGTGGCCAGGCAGGGGAGCATCAAGTCACATCAGCTCTGCGTTTTCGCGAGGACCTCGGCTCACATTCGATCCTGGCGGCCGAACTCGGCGGATCGGTCGTCAGGATCGCTACACCCTTCGGCGTCGAGATATCGGACCGCAGCCAACTCTTTCTCAATCTCCCGGCTTCCCGCCTGCATCTCTTCGATACAGCGAGCGGCAGGGCCATACCCGGCGCCCTCAGCGCAAACTAAAGGAAGTCCCATGAAATACATCGACCACATTGCCGATCCGTCGCGTTCCTGCGCCATCGCTGCCCATCGCGGCGCCTGGCATCAGGCTCCGGAGAACAGCCTTGCCGCGATCGAGAACGCGATTGCCGCCGGCTACGACATCGTCGAGGTGGATATCCGCCAGAGCGCCGACGGCCACTTGTTCATCCTGCATGATGACACGCTCGAACGCATGGCCGGCATCGACCGCGTCCCCGAGGAGATGACGATTGCCGAGATCACCAGCCTGCGGCTGCGCATGGCCGATGGCGGGCCGGATCAGCCGTTCACGCGCGAGAGCATTCCGACGCTGGAACAGGTGCTTGAAACCGTGCGCGGCCGCATCTTCGTCGATCTCGACCTCAAGGACCTCGAGATGATTGATATCGTCGCTGCCAAGGTCAAAGAGATGGGCATGGCCGACCAGGTCGATCTCAAGGCTCGCGCCGACACGCCGGAGGCGCTGGCCTGGCTCGCCAGGCAGCCCGGGATTGACGGCATTCCGTTCATGGGCCAGGCGTTCTTCAGGGTCGGGAGTGCCGAAGAGACCGCCAAGGCAGTCATCGCGGCGCGCCCCTTCATGTGCGAAGCCAAATTCGATGAGCTTGAGACGCTGGCCGGCCAGCACGAGCGTCTGCGCAACGCCGGAATCTCGCTCTGGGTCAACACGCTCGATCCGGTCTCCTGCTGCGGCCTGACCGACAGTGCGGCACTTGAAGATCCCGATGCGATCTGGGGACGGATGATGGCGGCCGGCGTCAGCGTCATCCAGACCGACCAGCCCGCCGCGCTTAAAGCCTATATCGAGGCGCGCCGGGCATGAGGGACGTGTCGGACGACATATTCTCCGCCGTGATGGAGGATATGCGCCGGGCGGCGGAGGCGGAAATCCTGCCCCGCTTCCTCGGCGTCACCGCCGAGGACATCCGCACCAAGACCGCGCCCGACGATCTGGTGACCGATGCCGATATAGGTGCCGAGCGGCGGCTCACCGAAGCGCTGTCGGCGCACTTTCCCGAGGCGCTGCTCGTCGGCGAGGAGGCGGTTTCCGCCGATCCGTCGATTCTGACGCGCCTTGGCGACGCCGATCTCGCCGTCATCATCGATCCTGTCGACGGCACCTGGAATTTTGCCCATGGCCTGCCGCTGTTCGGCATGATCGTGGCGATCGTCTCGGGCGGAGAAACCGTGGCCGGGCTGATCCACTATCCCGTGACCGGCGATTTCCTCGCCGCCCGGCCGGGGCGAGGGGCGTGGCATATTGCCCGCGATGGCACGCAGACCCGGCTCAGCGTCGCGCGGCCAGGGCCGATCGGGGAAATGCACGGCTTCGTGCCGCTGCATATGTTTCCCGCCGAGGAGCAGCCGGTCTACGCTCGGAGCCTGCTGCACTTTGCCCGCACCACCACGTGGCGCTGCTCGGCCTATGAATATCGGGCGGTGGCAACAGGCGCTATGAGCTTTTCGCTGAACGCCGAGCTCAAGCCCTGGGACCACGCCGCCGGCGTGCTGATCCACCACGAAGCCGGCGGCTACGGCGCATTGCTCAGCGGCGAAGCCTATCGTCCTGCGATGACCAAGGGCCGGCTGCTATTGGCGCCGGATGCGGAGAGTTGGGAGGCGATCCGCCGGGGTTTTGTCGAGGGGTGATAGCGGTTGTGGTTCGGCAGGACGCTCTGGCGCGCCGCGGCTTGCGACGCGCCATTCCGGCCATGCAGTTTCCAGCATTCGGCGTGCTGTTCCTAGTGTGCCGACGCGATCTCAGGCGAAAGCGCCATCCCAATCTCCGTCATTCCTGTGCTTGTCACAGGAATCCAGCCACGGCGTGTCCACGCCATGAGGGACTCTCATATGACGAAGCCCTTCTCCCGCGCTCATGGACTTGAGCGCACTGGATTCCTGTGACGAGCACAGGAATGACGGAGGAAAGGTCCTCGATGGCCGATGCGGCGATCAATATGTGAACTCAAGCCAAAGGCGAGGCAATTGCCGTAAGTGCAGGGAAATGACCCGGATTTTCTGTCGGCAGTATTGAGATCCGCCGCGGCGATCCGGACTTCACCTGGCCCCCGGCAGGCGCTAAAAATGAAGCATGCGCTACACATTCGCCATAGGTGATATCCACGGCTGTATCGATTCGCTGAAAAGGATGATCGATCGTATCGAGGCTTATGCGTCTGAGGGGACGGTCGTCTTCGTTGGCGATTACATCGATCGCGGGCCTGACAGCAAAGGTGTTCTCGACTGGATCATTGCCGGTCCATCGGAGCCGTGGAGATGGATCTGCCTGAAAGGCAATCATGAGGATATGATGGTCGCTGCCTATGCCGACGGTCAGAGCAGAGCCGTATGGCTCGGCAACGGCGGGCTGGAGACCGAAATATCCTATGGCGGCAGGGTTTTGCCGCAGCATCTGCAATGGGCGGCCGATCGTCCCCTCATGCATGTCGATCGGCATCGCATCTTCGTCCACGCCGGCGTCGATCCGGCATTTCCGCTGGACCGGCAGAGCCAGGACGATCTTCTATGGATGCGGTTCCTGGCCGGTCAGCCAGGCGAATATTGGGGCAAACACCTCGTCCACGGCCATACCCCATCGATGTCCAATCCCATGACGACAGGAAACCGCACCAACATCGACAGCGGCTGCGTCTTCGGCGGTAAGCTTTCCTGTGCGGTCTTCGACGACGATGTTGCCGGCGGGCCGATCGACTTTATCGAGGTGAGGGCGTGAATTTGGGCGTGTCGGTAAGGGTATAAAGCCGGAGATGGCGGGTGGAGCATTGAGGAGCGGGAAGGCCTATCGCCCCGCCATGACTCGTCAGCAGAAAGTTTGGCGAGACGCCACCCCAATCTCCGTCATTCCTGTGCTTGTCACAGGAATCCAGCCACGGCGCGTCGGCGCCGTGAATGACTCTCAGAAGGAAGTCGTTCTCCCGCGCCCAAGGACTTGGGCGCACTGGATTCCTGTGACGGGCACAGGAATGACGGAGGAGAGATGTGGCGGCGCTTGGGACCATCACCGCCCATTCAGGCCCGCCAGCCGGCGGCGAGCCGCAGCCAGGGCGCCAGGTGGAAGCCGCCCATCAGCAAGTACATGGGCACCATTCCGCCGATCGGGAAGGCATCCGGCGTCGTCATGCAGATCATGTCGGCGCTGCCGGTTGTGCCTGTCAGCAGCGCCATGATCACGAATGTCGGGGCGGCGGCGAGTGATAGCCAGTCGCCGGCCCGGGCGGCGATCCGGCCGCTCGGGCTCGTCATGCCACTGCTCGGCTTAGCAGCTGATCCGTCTGCTGCGGCGGCCAGCGAGAGCCATTCGGCGGCGTTGAGAGCGACGTTGCCGTCGCCTCGCTCGGGAGTGTGGGCTGAAAGCAGCATCGGCGTCACTCCTTGCCGTACCGGTCGTGGTGGCGCCACCAGATGCCGGTTTCGTTGCGGCCCTTGGGTGCGCGGTCGAGCCATTGATACATGCCCCAGAGCCCGTCCAGCCCGCGCGCATAGCTGGAATAGCTGTGGTAGACGGCGCCATCGATAAGTTCGAAGGCGCTGACGCCCGGCCGGTCGCGGGTATAGGTGGGGACATCGGTGCCGGTCATGGCAGCGATCTGGGTGATCGGGGCCTCGCTGTTGCGCGGCTGCCATTCCTGGACAGTCCTGCCTGGGAGCGGTTCGGGAGCGGGCGGTTCCCGGCGGTAATTATAGTCTACCTCGCCCTGGTGCTGCTGCTCGGCAGAGAACCAGACGCTGAAATCGCCGTTGAAGTCGCTGCCGAAGGAGGAGGCCCAGGGAAAGCTCCAGTCCATCCGCTGCTTGAACGCTTCGAGCTTTGCGAGCGGCGCCCGCGAGACCGCCCAAAAGGCGACGTCGTGGTTCTCCAGGTGAACGAAGAAGCCGTTGAAACCATCAGCGATCGAGGAGCAGGATGGGCATCCCGCTGTATAATCCGGCCCGAACATGAAGTGATAGATGAGAAGCTGCGAGCGCCCGCCGAAGAGATCCTTCAGCGCGACGTTCCCGCCGTCGGTGTCGAAGCGATATTGTTTGTCGATCCTCACACGCGGCAATTGCTGGCGCTTGATCGCCAGCGCGTCGCTCTGCCGGGTCAGTTCCTTTTCCTCCTCGAGCAGATCGAGGCGAGCCGCCAGCCATTGCTGCCGTGTTGCGTTCAGCTCTGTCATCATGGGTCTTCTCCTTTGCCTGTCTCTCGTCGTAGCATCCGGCGCAGGCTTGCTTGCCGGTCGACGACAAATCTAAGGCCGGGTGGGGAAATGGTGGGAGTGACAAGTGTGACGGGATTTGAATGGACTCGCTGATCACGGCAGCGGCGCGGGCGCTGGCGGTGGGAGATGCGCTCGGCGCGCTGAAGCGTGTGGCGCTGCGCGACGATGCGCCGGCGCTGGCGCTGCGCGGCATTGCGATGGCGCAGCTCGGCGATCTCGTCCGCGCCAAGGCGCTGCTGAAGAGTGCGGCGCGTGCTTTCGGCCCGCGGGAGGCGGTGGCGCGAGCCCGCTGTGTGGTCGCCGAGGCCGAGATCGCACTGGTCTCGCGCGATCTCACCTGGCCGCCCAAAGCGCTGGAGGCGGCGCGCAAAGTGCTCGAAGCGCATGGCGACAGGATCAACGCTGCCCATGCCAGGAATGTCGAGCTTCGCCGGCTGGTGCTGATCGGCCGGCTCGACGAGGCCGAGCGGGCGCTCGAAACACTCGACCCGACGCCGCTGCCGCCGGCGGCAAGGGCTGCCCACGAGCTGGTGGTCGCGGGCATCGCGATCCGGCGCCTGCAGACGAAAGCGGCGCGCGCGGCGCTTGACCGGGCGAGGCAGGCGGCGCGCGAGGCCGGTATGCCTGTATTGACGGCGGAGGTAGAAAATGCCGCCGACGTACTCAACGCACCGGTGGCACGGCTGATCTCGCGTTGGGGCGAAAGCCCGCTGCTGCTTGAGGAGGTGGAAGAGTTGCTAGGCTCGGGCGCGCTCGTCGTCGATGCCTGCCGTCATATCGTGCGAGACGATCAGCTTTCCGTGTCGCTGGCAACGCGGCCGGTGCTCTTTGCGCTCGCCCGAGCGCTCGCCGAAGCCTCGCCGGGGGATATGGCCAGGGGCACGCTCGTCGCGCGCGCCTTCCGCGGGAAACATGCCGATGAATCGCATCGTGCCCGGCTGCGCGTCGAGATAGGCCGGCTGCGCGCCGAGCTGCGGGCGCTCGCCGAGGTTTCGGCGACGAAACGCGGTTTTGCGCTTTCGCCGCGGCGAGCCGGCGAGACCGTCGTGCTGGCGCCGCTGGTCGAAGGCCAGCATGGGGCGGTGCTCGCCTTTCTCGCCGATGGCGAGGCGTGGTCGAGTTCGGCGCTGGCGATCGCGCTCGGCGCCAGCCCGCGCACCGTGCAGCGGGCGCTGGGTTCGCTTGCCGGGGAGGCCAAAGTGCAATCCTTCGGGCGCGGGCGGGCAAGGCGTTGGATGAGCCCGCCACTGCCCGGTTTCCCGACGATCTTGTTACTCCCGGGACCTTTGCCCAGCGATTAGTATAGCCTGACTGATGAAGATGGCCCTATGGGCGAACAGGATGGAAGAGATGAAAAAATCGGCTGCGACGATCATCCGTGAATATGGACCTTTTCCCGGCGCCGAGCGCGTCAACGGCGTCACCTTCGATGGTGAGCATGTCTGGTTCGCCTCGGGCGACAGGCTGAACGCGCTCGATCCCGCAAGCGGCGAGGTGGTGCGCTCGATCGAGGTTGCGTCCCATGCCGGAACGGCTTTCGATGGCGAGTTCCTCTATCAGATCGCCGAGGATGTCATTCACAAGATCGACCCGAAGACCGGCCGTATCCTTTCCACCATCCCGGCGCCCGGAAATGGCGGGGATTCCGGCCTTGCCTGGGCCGAAGGCTCGCTCTGGGTCGGCCAGCACCGCGGCCGGAGGATCCATCAGATCGACCCGGAGACGGGCAAGATCCTCCGCACCATCGAATCCAACCGCGTCGTGACAGGCGTCACCTGGGTCGACGGCCAGCTCTGGCACGGTACCTGGGAGGGTGATGACAGCGACGTCAGACGCATCGACCCCGAAACCGGCGAGGTGCTGGAGCGGCTTGATATGCCCGAGGGCACCGGCGTCTCCGGCCTCGAATCCGACGGCGCCGACTGCTTCTTCTGCGGCGGCGGCGCCAGCGGCAAGGTCCGCGCCATCCGCCGGCCGGGGTGAGTCATGCGAAGGGCCGGGAGAGGCGGAACAAGAGCCGCAGCGAAACCACGGCATCCTCCAACGCCTGTTATCTGGGGCGGCACCCTCCAACATCCCTCTCCCGGCCCTTCGCATGGCTCAGGGCGTTCGGCCCTGTGATCGATCCACTGGATCGATCACTCCCGCTCTGCGGGATCGGGCCTTACCCTGAGGTGCGCAGCCCATCGGGCGCAGCCTCGAAGGACGTGCCGCCGCACTGCTCCTTGCATCCCTGTCGTTTCTGACGTCGAGCACCCGCCTCGTCCTTCGAGGCTACGGCCTTTGGCCTGCGCACCTCAGGATGATCCTTCGAGGCGATCCTGCTGATAGCACCTCAGGATAGGCTCTCTCGGGCTTTGCCGGGATGATATTTCTTGGGCCGGCTTGTTATCTTTTCTTAACACTCATTATTCTTTATCGTGAAAGAGTTGTCGATTCGATCGAATTTTATCTTTAAATCAATCTTAAAGAGCATTTTACGGAAGGCGGCATCATGCGGGCGAGCGCTGTGATTCGGGCTGCCAGGAAACGGAAGCTTCGTTTGGGGATCTTCCTGGCGGCACTGACAGCTTTCGCCTGAGGCGATCATGTTTTCAACATTCGCCAACTCTTATCGAAAAAGTTGCGATTCCAGGAGCGACCATGGGCGGCTATTCGTGGCGACGAGTCATCAACAAGATGCGCGCACCTTCCTCCGTTCTGCGCCGTCTAATGACAGGCGTCTCAGCGGCGGCGTTGATGGCGATGTCCGCAGGGGCGGCCCAAGCCGCTGACTGGCGCGGATCGACAAGCAGTGACTGGACAGACGCGAGCAACTGGTCAGGAGGCGTAGTTCCCGGTGTCGGTACAGCCGTGAACATCAGTACAGCCGGTGCACCGGGGAATACGCCGGTCGTTCTCGGTGTCACCGGGCCGGTCAGTGTCTCGGTCGGGATCACAAACGTAGGCCAAGGCGGACCGACGCCAGGCGTCTTAACGATCCAGAATGGCAGCAGTTTAACCAGCGCTGCCAACTCCCGGCTTGGAGGAGCAGCCTTTACCACCGGGATCGCCACCGTCACCGGACCGGGATCGCAGTGGAACGTCGGCCCCGGCAATTTTTTTATCGGCTTTCTCGGTGCTGGCACGCTCAACATTGAGAATGGCGGGCAAGTCAACACGGGCACCGCGGTCCTGGGCAACTTCGCCAGCGCTTCCGGCACGCTCAACATCAGCGGCGGAACGCTGCAGGCTCAAACCTTGCGGGGCGGTCCCGGCGCGAGCCAGGCCAATTTCGACGACGGCATTTTGCGCGCGACGGCGGCTAACGCGACCTTCATCAACGGATTTTCCGGCACCGAGCTCAACCTGCTCGCCGGCGGGCTGACGATCGATACCGCCGGCTTTGCTGTGGGAACCGACGCGGCGTCGGGGTTTTCAGGCGTCGGCGGCCTGACCGTCACCGGTGGCGGTGTTTTCAGCCTGCTGGCAAACAGCATCTATACCGGCGAGACGCAGATCGACTTCGGCAGCGGCCTCGCGCTATCCGGCGCCGGCGCCATCGCCAATTCCAGCCGGGTTGTCGCCGACGGCACCTTTAACGTTTCGGCGGCCGCGGCCCCGACCATCCAGAGCCTGGCCGGCAGCGGCAGCGTGCTGCTCGGAGCGCAAACTCTGACGATCGCCAACGCCAACGACACGTTCGCGGGCGTTATCGGCGGCACGGGCGGGCTGACCGTCACCGGCGGCCGGCAGACGCTGTCGGGCGTCAACACCTATAGCGGCGCGACGACGGTGAGCGGTGGCCGGCTTGCCGTCAACGGCTCGATCACAAGCCCGGTCACGATTTCGGGGACCGGCATTCTCGGCGGCATCGGCACGATCTCCGGCGATGTGACCAATGCCGGCACGATCGCGCCCGGCAATTCGATCGGCACGCTGACGATTGCTGGCAATTATACCGGCACTGGCGGCACGCTCGAGATCGAAACCGTGCTCGGCGGCGATGCCTCGCCGACCGACCGCCTCGTCGTGACGGGCAACACGGCGGGCACGACTGATGTCAAGGTCATCAATCTCGGCGGCGGCGGCGCGCAGACGGTCGAAGGCATCAAGATCGTCGATGTCGGCGGCATCTCGGCCGGCAGCTTCTCGCTGCAAGGCGACTATGTGTTCGAGGGCGACCAGGCCGTGGTGGGCGGCGCCTATGCCTACCGGCTTTACCAGAACGGCCTCAGCACGCCTGCCGATGGCGACTGGTATCTGCGCTCGACCGTGCTCGATCCCTCAGGCGGCGCGACCGGGCCACTCTATGCGCCCGGCGTGCCGCTCTACGAAGCCTATGCCGGGGTGCTGCAGAGCCTCAACGAATTCGGCACGCTGCGCCAGCGCACCGGCGGGCGCGGGGTGGACGATGGACGATCCGCCGACGAAGCAGGTAACGATCAGATCAATGATCAGGGCAGGGCGATCTGGACCCGCATCGACGGGACGCATTCGCATTTCGAGCCGGAGACCTCGACGACGGGCGCCGAATACGACGTCGATAGCTGGACGCTGCAGGCCGGCGTCGACGGGATGCTGCATGAAAGCGGGGCAGGCGTCTTGATCGGCGGCGTCAGCTTTCATGTCGATACGGCCTCGGCAGACGTCTCCTCGCGCTTCGGCAAGGGCGATATCGACACCACAGGCTATGGCTTCGACGGCACCCTGACCTGGTACGGCAATAGCGGCTTCTACGTGGATACGCAGGCAGGCGTGACCTGGTACGAGAGCGATCTCAAATCCTCAACGCTGCACACCACGCTTGCCGACGGCAATGACGGCGTCGGTTATGGGCTCAGCGTCGAAGCCGGCCAGACGATCGCGCTGACGGACCAGTGGTCGCTGACGCCGCAGGCCCAGCTTGCCTATTCCTCCATCAGGTTCGACGACTTCACCGATGCCTATGGCGCCGCCGCATCGCTTGACGATGGCGACAGCCTGACCGGCCGCCTCGGCATCTCGGCCGATTATGACCGCGACTGGAAGGACGCCTCCGGAAGGACCAGCCGCTCGAAGCTCTACGGCATCGCCAATCTCTATTACGATTTCCTCGACGGCTCTGATGTCGATGTCTCCGGGACCAGCCTCGTCAGCGAGAACCAGGCGCTCTGGGGCGGCCTTGGCATGGGCGGCTCGCTCAGCTGGGCCGACGACCGATACGCGGCCTATGGCGAGGCCTTCGCCCGCACCAGCCTCCAGGATTTCGGCGACAGCAACGCCCTCGGCGCCAAGGTCGGGTTCAGCGTCAAGTGGTAGCGGGATGGCGCCAGGGCGGGCGTCGACATCAAGGTGCAAGTGCAAGAAATTCGATCGGGTAGCGATTGATTTCGTCACGTGACGATCTACTTTCGCGGCAGTGTCGAGGCTTCCGGCGCTGTAGCACTTTGAATTGCTGTACGCAAAGCCGGTGTAACCGCGGGGGAGAGACTTTGAAACAGCTGCACACGACGCTCGGGCCTAAGAGCAAATCCGAACTTGGGATGATCCTCCCGCACGAGCACGTCTTCGTCGACCTCAGGACGCCCGACCAGCCCGGTTATGCCGAAGCGGAGATCGAAGACGTCGTTCGGCTGATGGCTCCCGAGATCGAGCGGATCAAGAAGCTCGGGGTGACGGCACTGGTCGAATGCTCGACGGGCGGCGTTGGACGCCGTGCGGATATCGATCTTGCCGTGTCGCTCGCGACGGATTTTCCAATCGTCGTGCCCACCGGCAATTACCGCGAGCCCTGGATTCCCGAATGGGTCCGCCATGCTTCCGAGAAGGAGCTGGAGGCGTGGATGCTTGCCGAGCTGACCGAGCAGATCGACGAGACCGGATTCCAGGCAGGCTGGATCAAGCTCAGCGCCGGCGATGACGGGATGACGGCGCTCGAGACGAAAATCCTGCGGGCAGCCGCGCGCGCGGCGGCCCAGACGGGCGCCGTCATCGGCAGTCATACGATCAGGGGACGGGTCGTCATGGATCAGCTCGACGTCATCGAGGCGGAGGGCTATCGGGCCGACAGGTTCATCTCGATCCATACGCAGGAAGAACAGGACTTCGCCCTTAATGTCGCCGTCGCCGAGCGCGGCGCCTGGATCGAATATGACCATGTCGGCCGGGGCGAGGACAACGAGGTGGCGGAGCTGGTGATCAAGGCGCTGGAGGCGGGCTGCGGCGATCACTTGTTGTTGAGCCATGACCGCGGCTGGTTCGATCCGGCGCTGCCTATGGGCGGAATACCGAAGCCTTACACCCATCTTTCCACAGTCTTGCTGCCCGAGTTGAAACGGCGGGGCATAGACGACGGGACCCTGATGCGCCTGACCCATGAGAATCCGTTCGAGGCTTTCGCCCGATAGGGGAGTGGCCGGGCACGACCCAATATCTCAATCCCCAATTGGCTTGTCTCTGTTACTAGAGCGGTTCAGCTTTTAACGGAAGCGCAGAACCGCTCTATCCTTTTGTTTTTACGCAATTCCGGACGGAAAACCGCTTCGCACTTTTCCTGGAATTGCTCTAGACGCACATCGATCTTGCTACATGTTCGTCGATGGCGGAAATGATCTTTTCCCAATCTTCGGGATGAAGTTCGTGGCCGCCACCTTCGATCTTCACATACTTCGCATCTGTCACAGTCCGCGCGAGTATCTCTCCGTGCGTCGGCGGAAAGACCGGATCGGCGGTGCCGTGAAGGACGAGAAGCGGCACCTTCATCTCGTCGAGCCGGCCCCGCCATGTCTCGCCGATTTCAAAGAGAACGCTGTGGTTGGTGGCGCTCAGATAGCCTCCGGAGCGGTCGAAATCCCGCTCGAGGAAGGCTCGAGTTCCGGCTTCGTCGAATGGACGTGCCGTTCCGGCGGTCAGGCGCGCATCCTCGACCAGGTACGCGACCGCGTCCGCCCGGTCCGACCAGTCCGCTTCCACGGCCATATGTTCCAGCCAGGCCTCGCCGCTCGGAGGGAAATGGGATGTGTCCACACCGACCGGCGAGGTACTGATCGCCGTTAGGGAAAGCACGCGTTCCGGCCTCTTCAGTGCGGCCACTTGCCCGACCATGCCGCCGAGGGAAAAGCCGACGATATGAGCGCTCGGGATTCCGTAGCCGTCAAGCACGCGGAACACGTCATCGACGGCGTCTTCGAAGGTGTAGCCGGGTCGCCCGGGCGGATATTTGGTCGAAAGGCCGGAATCGCGCTGGTCATAGCGAATCACGAAGCGCCCCCGTTCGGCGAGCCGGCGGCAGAATTCCTCCGGCCACCACAGCATCGATGCCATTCCGCCCATGATCAGAAGTAGGGGCGGCTGGTTCGGATTGCCGAAGCTCTGCGTCGCGAGCTCGACCCCGTCAGTGCGGATCATCAGCCCACTCATGCGAGGCCCTCGCGGTGCAGCGCGGCTTGCACCGCCGGCCGTTGTTCGATCCGTGCGATGTACTCGCCTAACGGCTCGGGCAGAGCGAATCCGAGTTGAGTTGCGCCCCAGGCGAGCTGGAAAAGATAGGCATCCGCGACCGTGAAGGTCTCTCCGAACAGATAACCCCGCTCAAGTCGGCCGGCGACGAAGCCGAACCAGTGCACTATTTGCTGGCCCGTCGGCTCCCTGACGTCCTCCGGAAGCGATAGGTAGGTGGGAAAGCGCTTGTGAATCTCGGTCGCGATAAAGCTCAGCATCTCGAGCAGGCGGACGCGGCCCAGATGACCCTGCGGTGCCAACACCGGGGCGCGCTCGGCGATCCAAGCCAGGATGGCAACATTTTCGGTCAGCACCTCACCATCGTCGAACATAAGGGCGGGCACATAGCCCGTCGGATTGATGTCCACGTATCGGCCGCCCCCTTCAATCTGCTTCGTCTCCAGGTCGACCTTGACCAGATCGAATTGAATTCCAGCCTCCAGCATGGCGATGTGGTCCGCCAAGCTGGAGAATCCGGGCGCAGAGTAAAGTTTCATCCAACCGTTCCTTTCTTCGTTTCATATGCCCATGGTCCAAGAAGAGGTGGGCAGCGTCGGGCGGTTACCCGATCGCCCGCGTTCAGGCGTTCTCTTCATGTCCGCATACTGCGCCTAAGGTGGGGGTGCCGCATCGGGCATATTGAGTAGGACCGCTTTGAAATGCACGTCCGGGGGCAGAAAAATCCAGTCGAACCGACTGAGCGCATCTCGTCGGCGGCGCTAACCGTCGGGACCGGCAGCCTGCTGCCGGTCCCGACGCAGCCTGCTGCCGGTTGTACACATGGGATGATTATGGCTTCATCTCTGCAATCTCGAATTCCAGGTATCGGAGCATTTTGTGTCGACTTTCCGTAAAAGGGCGCGGTTTTCGGGCAGAGCCGCAGAACTCAATTCCATGGAAACCGCGTTCCGAGATGTCTCTGGCGGCCGGCAATGTTGCATTCTTCTCGGGGCAGAAGCAGGTGGCGGAAAAAGCCGGCTGGTCGACGAGTTCGCCGACCGACTCTCAGGCCGGGCCCTGATCCTAAAAGGTGGGTGCATTGAGCAGCGGGAATCGGCCTTACCTTACGCGCCTGTTACAGCTCTATTGCATGAATTGGTTCGTCTGCGCGGCCAGTCCGCAGTCGGATCGCTTGTCAACGGCGAGGGTGCCCGAGAACTGGCGTGGCTTCTTCCCGAACTCGGCGAGACCTCCGAGCGATTTGATGCGGGCATCGCAAGGTCGCGGCTGTTCGAGACACTTCGAAAGCTGTTCGAGGAATTGGCGCGCGAGATGCCGCTCGTCCTGATCATCGAGGACATCCACTGGGCCGATCAGGGAACCTGCGATTTGCTTCGCTTTCTTTCGACGCGGCTGAAGAAAATTCGGCTCATGCTGATCGTCACCTATCGACCCGAGGAGGCGAACGGCCCCAACGCGTTGCGGACAACCATCGTGGACCTCTCTCTTTCCGAGGGTTCTGAAGTGCTGAAACTTCCTCGCCTCACCCGCGCCGAGATCGCCGTGCAGCTCCAGGGCCTGCTCGGATCGCCACCAACGCCTGCTACGATTAACAGCGTGTATTTGCGGGGCTGCGGAATCCCGCTGTTCACCGAGGCACTTATCGATGCGAGCGGAAGCTTGCGCACAGATGTTCCAGGCTCGCTCAACGATTACCTGCTGAGAGGCGTGAGAGACCTGCCGGCATCCACGGGCGAGCTGCTGAAAGTGCTGGCGCTCGGCGGACCGCATATTACCCATTCGCTCCTTCGCAACGTGACGAACAAACCTGACCTAGAGCTCGCGCAATTGTTGCGCCCCGCGATTTCGGCGGGGGTCGTCGCGGCCGATCGTGATGGATATGCGTTCCGCCACGCGCTCATCCAGGACGCTGTGCGGGGCGACCTGATCGCCGGCGAAAAGGTGGCCATCCATCGCTTCTATGCCGACGTGCTCGAACGCGGACCGGTTCCAAGCTACCGGATTTGGCATTCCGTAGCGCTCGCGCGTCATCTGCACGGCGCCGGCCAAGCAGAACGTTGCCTGAAATGGGCTTGGCATGCTGCGGCGGAAGCCGCTGCCACTTTCGCCTATGTTGACCAGATGGAGATGCTGAAGCTCGTGTTAGCGGCGTGGCCCGAGGTCGAAGATGCGACTGGATTGATCGGCGTGGACCATTGCAAGGTGTTGGAACTCGCTGCTGACGCCGCGTGCTGGGCAGCGGAGGCGGAGCAAGGGCTCGCATTTGTCGAACGCGCACTCGCCGCACTGGATGCCGACGGCGATGGCGAGCAATTGGCGGCGCTTCTTCTGCAGCGCGCGGTAATGCGTCAGCACGCGCTTCTTCCAGGCGAGATCGCAGACCTAGAGCGCGCGCTCGATCATGCAGTCCGTCCCACAAGGTTGCGCGCTGATGCCCTCGGGCAGTTTTCCCGTGCGCTGATTTTACGGGGAGAGTTCGATCGCGCCAGGTGCTTGGGCGAGGAACTGAGGGATTTGGCGGAGAGGCTCGACGATCAGGAATACCGTATCGAGGCCCTGATCATTGCGGCGTCGCTGGACATGGCGCCGAACGTGTCTCGCATCGATGCCCATCGGGCCGTCGCAATGCGGGCGGAGCAGGTGTCCATAGGCCGAGTCGAGATTCTTGCGGGCGCAGCACTGCTGCAGGCGCTGCTCGACGCAGGAGAATATGGTCAGATCGTTGAGATCGGACCGGCAATTTTTGCGCGGACGGTCGAGCTCGGGCAGGCACGGTATATAGGAGCACTGGTCGGTTCGCCCCTTTGCCGCGCCTTCTTGGTCTTGGGCCATGTCTCCGAAGCCACTGAGACATGCGAACGGATGGCGGCGCTGGATCCGCTGCCATTGGGGCTTGTTCACGTCTTCGAATGCCAAGCCGAGATCGCCTTGGCATTAGGGGATGCGGATCGAATTGCTGCAGCGGCAAGATCGTTGCGCGCTCTCCCGCCGGGGCCTCAAGTTGCCAGCCGTATGGCGGCCAACCTTCTGAGATTCGACATTGAAAGCTCGGCGTTATCAGGTGACATGGATCAGTCGGCGCTTTTGGTGAAATCTGCTCTGGCGCATCTGGAGAAGCGAGGGAGCGCCTGTTGGCCGCTCCTGGCTTCCGCCATCCGCGTTGCCGTCGATACGAACCAGAGAGAGGTTGCTCTGGAACTGGCCGAGCTTGCCGCTCAGGCTCCATGCCGAAATATGGTAGAGCAGACCGAGAGGCTGGCGATTTTGGCTGAGATGTCGCGCGCCACGGTTTCTGATCTCGATGTATGGGCTGCGGTTGCCCAAAGCTGGGCTGGATTGAACCAGCCCTTTCGGCAGGCGTACGCCCTTATGCAGGCAGGTGCCGCCGCAATGAACGCCGGCAAGCGGGCGAGTGGGGCACGCCATTTCAGGCGCGGCGCGAAGCTTGCTCATTTGATCGGCGCCCGCCTTTTGGGCAACCAGATTGAAGCCATCGCTGCAAAAGCTCGTATTAATTTACGAGATGAAGAGGATGAGGGGGCGCCGAAGGCGCCCCTCGGCCTGACAGATCGGGAATTTGAGGTTCTCCGGCTAGTCGCGGCTGGCCAGAGCAATCGGGAGATCGCGAAGAATCTATTCATTTCCTCGAAAACGGCGAGCGTTCATGTGTCCAACATTTTGAGCAAGCTTTCCGTCCCCAGCCGGGGCGCCGCCGCGGCGGTCGCACACCGGCTCAGGATCATCGATCTGGGATAGAGATTGATGGTTTGGACGCACAGTGCGTATACGGATTGGACAAGGAAATTCGGCTGGACCGGAGTGATCAGGCAAAATTGCGTCCTCAGCCGTCTGCTGCCGAGGGCGACGGCCGCTTCGGCTCTGTCGGCTTGCTAGAGCCAAAAATCGACGGCGATACCAGGATCTATGAGAAGCCGCGCTCATCGAACAAAAGCGCCATGCTGATCGCATCGATGAACCGGCCATCGATACGTGCCGCACGTCGGACGATGCCTTCGCGGGCAAATCCCGTCTTTTCGTAGAGAGCGATAGCACGGGCGTTGTCTTCGTAAACATCGAGTTCGACCCGGGCAAAACCGCTTTTCTGTGCGGCTCTCAATGTCGTCTCGATGAGCCGTCGTCCGAGACCCTTGCCCCGATAGGCGGGAAGAATCCCCATTCCGAGTTTGCCGCGATGGGCGTGCGACGGGAAGAAATACCGGCTGATGTCGCACCAACCGACGACCTCACCTTCAGCGGTGGCAACGAATTGCGGATTGCCTTTCGCAATCATGTCCATCACGAACTCACGCGTCTGCGGCAGGGGCGTTGCTTCCAGCATGGACAGGTATTTTTTCTCCCGCGCGACCACGTCGAGCGCATGATGAAAGCTGTCGATATGGGCGGCAGCGATCGGTTCGATCCTGATGCCTGGCGTATCCGACGATGCTGCTGCATCCATGCGCTTCTCCTTCAACGATTGCGGAATGCCTATCTGAGACCTGCCGCAGATCCTTACGGGAGCGCATAATTCACGGTCCGTCAACCTTTACGTGTCAACTTCCAGGCAGCGGGCGCCATCAAAAGGTTGCAGGTATTGAAGGTCGGGCTCACATCCCACATTACATTCGTCTTGGTGACGCTCACCTGCGCGGCGGCAGCATTGCTGTGCGGGTTTGCGTGGCTCGCCGCGGTGAAGGTCGATGATCTCTCGCTGCGCCGGCAGGCCGACTTCGTCGGCCACGGATTGGAAGAGCAGATCGCGGCCCTTCCCCGGGAGCAGGAAAGCGTCACCAAATGGGACGATGCCTTCCTTTACGCCAAGCAGCGGAACCATGAATGGCTGCTCGATAATGTCGGCCGGTGGACGAGCCGGTATTTCGGGCACGACAGGACCTATATCTTCGACGATACCAATCGCCTGATGTTTGCGTTCCGCGACGGCGCGGATGCCATGCCGCCGCGGCTCGGTGACGACGACGGCCGAGAAATGACCGCTCTTGCCGGAGAGATGCGCGCCGTTCTCGTCGGGCGGGTTGCAAAGCCCGGCACAGAGGCGCTCGGGCAACTGGCCAAGGTTTGGACGATCATGATCGGCAACCGGCCGGCAATTGCCAGCGCGCGTCCTATTCTGCCGAGCTCAACTCGGATGCAGATCGAGGCGGGCCAAGAGTTCATCGCCATCTCGGTCAAGTTCATCGATGGGAAAGCTGTCGAAAGCATCGCCCATTATGCGCGGCTCGAAGGATTGCATTTCGCGCCTTGGAAAGGGGAGGACGAGCGGGCGCAAGTGCCTGTGCCGTCCCATGACGGCGGCACGATCGGCTATCTCGTGTGGCCGCCTATCCTGCCCGGATTTATGCTGCTTCAGCAGATCGCGCCGGCGGGACTTGGCTGCCTGGCGTTGCTGATTGCCATCGTCTTCTGGCTCGGACGAGGTCTGCATCGCACCTCGCTGACCCTGCTGGACAGCCAGGCGCAGCTCACCCACCACCGCAACCATCTCGAAGAGATGGTGGCCGATCGAACGGCCGAGATCGAAAGGCAGAGCGAGGAGCTGGATCGCCTGCTGGTGCACGAACGCCAGGTGAATGCTCTCCAGCGCCAGTTCGTCGCCATGGCCTCGCACGAGTTTCGCACGCCGCTCGCCATCATCGACGCCGCTGCTCAGCGGCTCTGCCGCTCGACGACCAACGTCAGCGGTGATTACGTTCTCGAAAAAGCCGGCGTGATCCGCAGCGCAGTCGTGCGCATGGTCGATCTGATGGAGAGCATCCTCGCCAGCGGCCGGCTCGAAACCGGACAGATCACACTGAAGCGGAGCGAAGGCGATCTGAAAGCGGTACTCGTCACCTGCTGCGACAGACAGCGCCAGCTCAGCCGCTCGCATGTGTTCCATCTCGATATCGAGCCCATACCTGATGTATTGACATTCGACCGCAGCGCGATGGAACAGGTCTTCACCAACCTGATTTCGAACGCCGTCAAATATTCGCCGAACGCGCCTGATATTCATCTTCGCGCCCGAACCGACGAGAAGACGGTGGAAATTGCCATCTCCGACAGCGGCATCGGCATGGATGCGGAGGATCTGCCGAAGCTGTTCCAGCCCTATTACCGTGCCCGCAGCGCGACGGGTATTGCCGGCACCGGCATCGGCCTCAACGTCGTCAAGCAGGTCGTCGAACTGCATGGCGGTACCGTCGAAGTGACGAGCGACCTCGGCAAAGGCACAACATTCACCATTCTTCTGCCAATAGCGTTTCTATTGTCGGATCAACAAGTCGCAGCTTAAGGAAGAGTCATGGTTACAGTTCTGTGCATAGAAGACGAAGTCGAGATCCGGAATCTCCTCGTCGAAGAATTGAGCGAAGCCGGTTACAAGACGCTCGAGGCCTCGAACGGCGCCGAAGGGCTGGAAATGATCCTGTCGAAATGGCCCGATATCGTCATCAGCGACATTTCGATGCCTGTCATGGACGGGCACCAGCTTTTGGCGGAAATTCAGATCAATCACCCGGAGCTCTCCAATATCCCCTTCATCCTGCTGACGGCCCTGACCGACCGGGAAAACACGCTGGCCGGCCTGCGCGGCGGAGCGGCGGACTATCTGACGAAGCCGCTCGACTTCGATCTGCTGCTCGCCAAGCTCGAAGGCTGCGTGACGCGTCTTGCCAACGACAAGGCGGTTCACCGGTCGTTCTGATGGTCGATGGCGGGATTAGGGGGCGGGCTGCGCTCGGTTCCTGCTCAGCAACGTCAGTTAGGACCAGCATCGACGGTCGCGCAGGGAGGCTGTGGCCGGCATTCCTGTTCGCGAAGCCGGTAGACTCCGTGCTTCGCGATGCGATCGTCCTCCGGCTCAAGCCGTCCTGCGAAGCGCGTAAGTGCGGTTCTGCGCGATATCGTTTAGATTGAATTGGCTGATCAGCCGGCGAAGCGTGGCGCCTTCGTCGGCAAGCGATACGGAAGCGGCGCTCGCCTCCTCGACCATGGCTGCGTTTTGCTGCGTGGTCTGGTCGAGGCTGTTGACGGCCGTGTTGATTTCCGCAAGTCCAACGGATTGTTCGCGGGCGGAGACGGCGATTGCCTCGACATGTCGGTTCATGGAGACGATCAGCCCGCCAATGGTTTTCAGCGCTTCGCCGGTTTTCGAGACCAATCCGACACCGGCCGCGACTTCTCCCGCTGATGCCTGGATCAGCGTTTTGATTTCCTTGGCGGCCTGCGCGGAGCGTTGCGCCAATTCGCGGACTTCCTGCGCCACCACTGCAAATCCCTTGCCTGCCTCGCCGGCCCGCGCCGCCTCGACACCGGCATTGAGGGCCAACAAGTTGGTTTGGAACGCGATCTCGTCGATCACTCCGATGATGTTGGAAATCTGGCTGGAGGACTGCTCGATCCGGCTCATGGCCTGGACCGCTTGGCTGACGATTTCGCCTGATGTCGTCGCACCGGTATTCGCTTGCGCGGCTACCTCACGCGCCTCCTCGGCACGCTTGGAGGCGGATGCGACATTGGCTGTGATCTCATCGAGAGCCGCGGCTGTCTGCTCCAGCGCCGCTGCCTGTTGTTCGGTTCGTTTCGCCAGGTCGTTTGCACTATTGGCGATTTCATTCGAGCCGCCGTCGATATTGATGGCCGATCCCGCCACTTCGGCGAGGGTCTGGCAGAGCTTTGCGACGGTGCTGTTGAAATCCTGGCGCAGGCCCTCGAAATCTGCATCGAAAGGCTCGCTGATCTGAACGGTGAGGTCGCCGCCGGCAAGTTGCTTCAGGCTCTCTGCCAATCCGTTCGTGGCTTGCGCCATGGCCGCAGCCCTCGCGCGCTCGGTTTGCTCGCGGCGCTGCCGCTCGGATTCCGTCAGCACCCGATTCGTTTCGATATTTTCATCGGCTCCGATCTTGGCAAGCGCCGTCTGCCGGAAGACTTCAACCGCCGCCGCCATCGCACCGATTTCGTCCGTGCGGCTGGAATAGGGAATCTGCGTGCCGGTGTCGCCCGCGGCCAGCCCGGTCATCGATTGCGTGATCTTCTTGATCGGACGCGAGATCTGGATTGCTACATAGGAGATCGCGCCAGCAACGATTGCAAGCACAAGTGCCGTGAACGCCCAAGTCGTCCAGAGAATATCCAAGTACTTGGATTGACTGTTTTCATAGGACGCTTCGGAGCCATCAACGTTTATCGTCAGCAATTCATTGGCCAATTCTTCCGCGCGATCGACGTATGGCTCCATGTCGGAATAGAAGATCGTCTTGGCAACATCGTTATCGTTCTTGCGGGACTTTTCCAGCATAGGCTCGGACGATTTCTGGTAGCTGGCGGCCTGTTCCTCGATCTGCTGCAGCAATTGGCTTTCGCGCGGCGAGGATATAAGCGGCCGATAAGCTGCAATCGCTTTGTCAAGCTCAGTGCGCTGAGAGGTAATCGTTACTTCTGCGGCAGCGATGGCCTGGTCGCTGATCGACATGATATGGTTGGCGTAGGCAAACTTCATGCGCTCCAACTCGAAGCCGATATTGCGGACTACCGAAACACTCGGCAGCCAGTTTTTGGCGATTGCCGTCGTGTCCTGGTTAACCTGCTGCACGCTCCTGAGGGAAAACAGCCCAAAGCTCAGGAAGATGAATGCAAACGTTACATTGATAATTGTCAGCGAGGTCCGAACGTTTGGCTTGCGCATGGAATACCTTCTTCGGAGTAATGATCAGGCCAAAGTTCCAGACTTGGTGATCGTTCGGCATGTGCGAATTCTAACACTCTGCATTTAAAGAAAAATGAATATGTATATGAGGCATAGCGGGCAGGCGACTGTGTTCCCCGCGTCGTCTTACGCAGATGGCCACCAGTACGAGGACGATTGCCGCCGAAGAGGCCCCTTATGTCTAATGCCTCTCTTTCTGCAGGATGTCGCTCAGCGCTTCGAACACCCGCGGATCGAGCGTCTGTGACACGTTGAAACGCATGAAATTCGTTGCCGATTGCGACAGGCTGAATGCATTTCCGGGAGCCAGAACGATCCTCCTTTCCAATGCGGCCCGCGCCACATCAGCCGCATCGATGCCTTCGGGCAGCCGGCACCAGAGGAACATCCCGGCCTGGGGCTCCAGCCAGGGCGTTATGCCGAGATTCTTCAGTCTGGCCGAGACCTCGCACATCGCCCGGGAGAGCCGGTGTCTCAGCGTCTCCATGTGTTTGCGATAGCTGCCATCGCTCAAGACGTTCAGCACCAGTTCCGCCGTCAGCCGCCCGCCGCCGAAGGAGGTGGCGATCTTCAGGTCTGTCAGGCCGTCGATCCATTCCGGTTTCGCCACGACGAAACCGCAGCGGGCCGAGGCTGACAGGGTCTTCGAGAAACTGCCGATGTGAATGACTCGCTCGAGCCCGTCGAAGGCGGCAAGGCGGGGTGCCGGCGTATATTCGAAATCGGCGAAGATATCGTCCTCGATAATGGTCAGGTCGAACTGGTCGGCGAGTTTTAGAACCCGGTGAGCCGTAACGGGAGACAAGGTTGCGCCGGTCGGATTGTGGATGGCAGAGTTGGTGATGTAGAGCCGCGGACGTTCATCGGCGACGATTTGGGCAAATACATCGATATCGGGACCGGACGGCGTGTAGGGCACACCGACGATCTTTGCCCGATGGGCGCGCAGCAGCGCATGGAAATTGAAATAGCAGGGATCGTCGACCAGCACGGTGTCGCCGGGTTCCAGCAGGAAACGGCAGAGCAGATCGATTGCCTGCGTGCCGGAATCGGCCAGCATGATTTGGTCGGGAGAGGCTTCGATCCCCCGTTCACCCATGCGCCGCGAAATCAGCTGGCGCAGTTGCGGCACGCCGAGCGGCGAGCCGTAATCGGCGAGCGCCGGCCCGTCGGCGCGGGCAAGTGTTCTGAGCCCGCGGCGCATGCCGTCCTCCGGCAGCCAGGAGGGCGGCAGCCAGCCGCAGCCGGGCTTCAGGTCGGCTTCGCCGGCCTCCAGCGATTGCCGCGATATCCAGAACGGATCGACCGCGCGGTCGAGCTTCGGGCCAGTCTCGGCAAGCGCAAAGGGCGCTGCCTGGTTGGCGACGTAGAATCCCGAGCCTGGTCTTGCCAGGATCGCGCCTTCGGCGACCAACCGCTCATAAGCGTCGACGACGGTCGAAGTCGACAGCTTCAACGTCGCAGCCAGCCCCCGGACGGAAGGCAGTCTTGAGCCCGGCGTCAAGCTACGCCCGGCGATGCGCTGCCGGATCGTCGCGACGACCATCTCCACGCGTGTGCGTCCCTCGTTCATCTGTATTGCTTTCTGCATCACTACAGTTTGGCAAGATCGTATCAGATTGTCACTATCATGACCATCCGTGTTGGCCGATAAGAGTCAGAATGAAGGAGTGCTGCGCATCATGGACCGCATGGCATCGGGATGGATCAATGGTTTTATCGGGGTGGTGATCTTCAGCGGATCGCTGCCTGCGACGCGCGTGGCGGTGATGCAGTTCGATCCGGTTTTCCTCACCGTGGCGCGCGCGGCGATCGCCGGCTTTCTCGCGCTTGGCCTGCTGATTGCTTTCAGAGAGAAGCGGCCGAGCCGAGGTGATATCCTCTCCCTGGCGGTCGTCGCGCTCGGCGTCGTTGTCGGCTTCCCCCTGCTGACGGCGTTGGCGCTGCAGCATGTCACGTCAGCTCATTCGATCGTTTTCATCGGCCTGCTGCCGCTCGCAACGGCGATCTTCGGCGTGATCCGTGGCGGAGAACGGCCGAAGCCGGCATTCTGGCTGTTTTCCGTTCTCGGCAGCGCGCTGGTGGCGGGATTCGCATTGACGCAGGGCCTGACGGCCTCGCCGGTCGGCGATCTGCTGATGCTGGCGGCGGTCATCGTCTGCGGCCTCGGCTATGCCGAAGGCGGCAGGCTTTCGCGCACGCTCGGCGGGTGGCAGGTGATTTCCTGGGCGCTGGTGCTGTCGCTGCCGGTGACGGTCGCGGTCGCGCTTTTCCATCGGCCGGCAACCTTCTCCGGCATCGAAACGCCGGCGCTGCTCGGCCTTGCCTATGTCTCGCTGTTTTCCATGCTGATCGGCTTCATCTTCTGGTATCGCGGCCTATCGCAAGGCGGCATCGCGGCCGTCGGCCAACTGCAGCTGCTGCAGCCGTTCTTCGGCTTGGCGCTTGCCGCAACCCTGCTGCACGAGCCCGTGACCTCAGCCATGCTCGCCGTGACCGTTGCCGTCATCCTCTGCGTCGCCGGCGCCCGCAGGTTTGCGCGGTAGGCCTGTCAGTCGCTTTACAGAGGATAAGTTTAGGAGGGCGAGACCGCTACCGCGTCCTCCGTCTTCTCTTAAGCGGGGGAGGTGCCGGCAGGCGAATAACGCGCTTCGCCAATTCGGCCGTGAAGTCATTTAGCATCTGAGCATGAGGAGATAGAATCTGCTCTTGGGCTGTCGCAGAACTCGCTCCAACGAGCCAACTCATGTCTCTTCAATATTGAATCCATAGGCTCGCTCGACGAGCGCAATACGGATTTCATACCGAGTATACCAGTCTGACCGACCGCGATTTTGCGCCTCAACGTGATCGACGACGGATTTCCAGGCTCGAATGCTGTCCTCATCCTTCCAATACGAGATGAGTATGCCGAAACCGTCTGCCCCGCGTGCGCTTTCGAAGCCCAGATAGCCCGGCTGCTGTTTTGCGAGTTCCGTCATCGCATAACCCATCTCGCCATAGCCGTTGTCGACCTTTGTTCGTTGAGAGGAAAAACTGACCATGTAGTATGGCGGTTCAGGCAAAGCGGCGATGGACATTTGGGCTCCGATCCGTTGCAATGAACGTCATCATGCGCGGCTCAGCGCCGCGATCGCAATGCTCTCGGCATACTGCGAAAACGAGTAATCTTAGATGCGGCGGATTGCCTTTCATCGTGAGGCATCCGCCATGGTGGCTCGATGTGGTTCCGCCATGGCTGCCCTGATATCGGAGCGCGGCCGCTGCCGAGAAGATATGCGGCGGGCCGATGTGCGACAAGGGAATGACACGTCCAACTGACGGGTTTTGTTTTGACTTGACGGGGATGATCCTGTCAGCCTGCGCGATCGGCACGCCGCGATGCGCTTTAATCCGGCGATAAAATCAGTGTGGAGCCGATCTTGTGGCGGCGGGAGCAGGCCTCGACATTCGTTCCACTGTTTTCGCCGATATGGCAGATTGTGATGACGGTGATCGCGACAATTCCGCGAGCTGTCCTGACTTCAGATGGAGGCACCGCAATGACCGAAATCGGTCGGATCCTTGGTTCGGGTAAAGAGGCCGAGGTCTTCGAATATGGCGCCTTGGCGCTGAAGCTGTACAGGCGAGCCGCCTCCAAGGCGTCGTCATTCAGGGAGGCCGCGAACCTGTCGATCCTTGAGAGGCTTGCGCTGCCGGCGCCAATGGTCCACGCGGTCGGTGCATTCGATGGGCGCTGGGGCGTGTTGATGGATCGCGCGCCCAGCTCCTGTTTTGCCGACCAATTCGTCTCGACGGCAGGAAGCGCGCCGCTTGAAGACATGGCCCAACTGCATCGAAGACTTCACGAAAAACCCGGCGACGGGTTGCCGTCTCTCATGGCCAGGCTTTCCGCCAGGATCCGGCGAGCCGAGGGCTTGGATGCTGCGTCCAGAAAGCGGCTCCTGTCGAAACTCGATTCTCTTGCGGATGGCGACAGGGTGTGTCACGGCGATTTTCACCCATGGAATATCCACGGGTCGGGGCAGGGGTTCATGATCGTCGACTGGCTCGACGCCTGCTGCGGCAATCCTTTGGCCGATGTCTGCCGAACATACGTGTTGTTGCACCATGCGATGCCGGACCGGGCGATGGGCTATGTCGAAGCTTACGCCTCGGTCACCGGATCGGAGGTCGGCGCCATTCTGGCCTGGCTTCCCGCGATTGCCGCCGCCCGGCTGACGGAAGGCGTTGCGCAGGAAAATGACGAGCTGTTGCGGTTGGCTGGCGTGAGTTGATAACTGTCGAAGCTCAAGCAAGCGTTGGTCTCCGCTTTGCGCGAAGCCGCCATTGCGGCCGGCTATCGGCCAGGCTGATCTATTCGCTATTTCCTCGGCCCTTTGCTTCCCGCACCAGATCCGGCATCCCGTCATGCGGACCGAGGGCGTGAGTGGGATGGTCATCCCACCAATCATTATGCAGCGGTCTGCGGTGAGTGTGGAGCGGGTAGAAAATGCGGTTTTCGGTCTTGTGGCGCTCGCCGACGACGAGGAGATGCACTTCGGCTTGCGTGTTGTTGAGGAAACTATGGGCGATCCCGGTGCCGGCAGGAAATCCGACGGCGTCGCCGGGCTTCAGCCGATAGAGATGGCCATCGAGCCAGACGTCGGGCGCGCCTTCGAGGACGTAGACGAATTCTTCCTCGGCGCTTTCGGCATGCGGAAAGGATGTGCGCCGGCCAGGCGGCAAGCGCTCGTGATGAATGCCCAATTTCTCCAGGCCGAAATAGCGTCCGAAAGGCGCACCGATGCTCATCAATTCGTTGTCATCGTCATAATGCGAGTCGTCTGGCCGTTCGATCTCGCTCCAGTGGACGACAAAGGAGGGGCGCTCCGACGTTGCCATGGTAATCCTCCTGATGTGAGAGGTTCGGATGATTGAGGACACGGACATGCTGCCGTGAATGGAAGGAGACCGCAAGCGTGAAACGGCGGCTCCCACGCAAGTGGCGTGGCTGTCCTTCGCCATTCGGCTCGGGCGTCCTTCGCGCTAACCCTCTTCCAATAAGCGGGTCCGAGGGGCGGCGTCGGCAAAGCGAATTCTTATCAATGGCAGCCAAATCCACGTTTCCTCCATTCCTGCGGCGAGCACAGGAATGGGAAGAAAGGTGGTGCCGGCATGATCACTGGTTATACGAACGGCTCACTTGGCAGGCACGACGAGTGTCTCTCCTTTGAGGACGATGTAGGTTGCCAGTTCCGAAGCCTTGCCGCTGCCGACATTCTTCGCAGAGTGAGCGACGCCCGTGGGAATGAACAAGGATTGGCCGGCTTTAAGGGTAACCGGCTGCCTGCCCTCGAGCTGGTATTCCAGCGTTCCTTCGATGACGAAGGCGATCTCCTCGCCGGGATGCGAGTGACTGGGGGCGAGAACGCCGGGCGCGAAATCGACGCGCACCTGGACGACCTCGTGGCCGGGCACATCGATATCGTTCTTGATGAGATCGGTGCGCTGTAGCGGCTGTTCCGCGTGCGCTGTCACTGCGCCGCCGAGAACAAGGGCGAGCGCGATAGCCTGGATCATTTTCATGTCGTATCCTTCCTGAATTGACCATTTCCGACCGATTGGCCGCATCGGGATTTAAGTCGATCATTGAACCAGGGATGTGTCTGCGGACCCCTATTTTTGTAAGCCAGTGTATCTGCGGCGCGATCGGTCGTGAGGCTGCTCTGACGTGGTCCTATTTAGAGGCGGTGCGGGGTTGGCGAGACCGCCAACCCAATCTCCCTCATCTCTGTGCTCGTCACAGAGATCCAGTGCGCCCAGGTCCCTGGGCGCGGGAGACTTGTTCCTGCAGCAGAGTCAATCACGGCGCGGACGCGCCGTGGCTGGATTCCTGTGACAAGCACAGGAACGTGGGTGACGCCATTGCCTGAATTAGGCGGCCGACGATGAGTCCACGGGTCTGACACCGGTAAGATTGGCAATGTCCGTGATGCCGCCGGAGGACTCGAAATCGAATATCTTCTGCGTCACCAGCGCGGCGGCACCTCGGGCCCAGGAATTGTCCTCCCAGTCGGGCAAGAGGGGCGGGGCGGTTCGGAAGGTCCGGGCGGCGAGAGCTTCGCGCAGCGGCGTCAGGAAAGGGTCGCCGAGGGAGACGGCTTCGCCGCCGGCGACGATGACTTCGGGATCGGTGATATTGACGAGATTGGCAAGGGCGGTGCCGATGCTGCGGCCGGAATTGGCAACGAGGGCGAGAGCGGTGGCATCGCCTGATGCGAGCGCCACCGACAGTTCCTGTAGGCCGAGTTCGTCGCGGCCTGTCGCTTCCCGCCAGCGTCTCAGCATCGAGGCTTCGGAGTGATAGGCCATAAGACAGCCGCGCTTGCCGCATTCGCAGAGCCGGCCATTCTCCTCGTAGAGCGTGTGGCCGAATTTGCCGGCAGCACCATTGGCACCGCGATAGAGCTTGCCGTCGATGACGAGCGCGCAGCTGATGCCGACGCCGACGGCCAGAACGGCCATGTTGCGATGCTGGCGGCCGAGCCCGAAGAGCTGCTGGGCAATGGCATAGGCATTGGTGTCGTCTTCCAGCCAGACCGGTACATGGATGCGGCTGGCGACCAGTGAGGCGAGAGGGACATTGTCCCATTTGAATCGGTAGCTGCGCACGCAGGCCGTCTGTTCGTGGTTGATGACGCCGGGCATGGAGATGCCGATGCCGGCGAGCTTGGCGTCGGGCCGGCCGGCGAGCTTCACCAGTTCGGGAACGGTGCCCGCCAGCAAGTCGGCGACCTTATCCGGGTCGTGGCCGTCGAGACCTACCCGCATCGCGGCGACGGGGTTGGTGGCAAGGTCGGTTGCCACGCACTCCACCGAATCGACCATGAGTTTGAAGCCGATGGCAAGCGCGTGTTCGTAGTTGATATCCACCGGGATCGGGCGGCGGCCGGTGAGGCCGGGTACGGTCTTCCCTTCGATGACGATGCCTTCCTGCAGAAGGTCGGCGACGACGAAGGTGACGGCGGCCGGGCTCAAGCCGATGACGGTGGCGATATCGGCGCGGCTTCTCGGCCCCTCGCGCCGGAGGAGATTGAGGATGAGGCGTCGGTTCATGGCTCTCGCCGTGGTCTGGTCGCCTTTTAACTTCACGATGCATTCCTTAATTTTGTAAATTAATTATTGCGAGCTGGTTCGATCTATGCATAAGTTTGGCCGCCGATCAACTGAGCCAGGCGGATTATACGTCTTGGGACGACGGATGGATCGGCGCGTTGAATGCCTGATCGAGCGCTTCAAGGAGGAGGCCGCTTGGGCCAGGCTGTGTCGATCGATCAACTGGGAGGAATTCAATGGCATTTTCAAAGCAATTTCCGTCGACCACCCGCAGGAGCTTCCTGAAGGGTGCGGGCATGGTGTCTGCCGCTGCGGTCACCGGCAGTTTTCCGATCCCTGCGATCGCGCGGGCCCAGGAGGTCACGATCATCTCGGCCGAAAACAATGGCGCTGTGCTCGACGCGCTGAAGGCGATCGCCGCGAGCTTCAGCAAGGAAGCCGGCGTCAACGTCGTCATCAACAATATGGACCACGAGGCCCACAAGACGGCCATTCGCAACTATCTCGTCGCCGGCGCGCCTGACATTTGCTCCTGGTTTTCGGGCAACCGCATGCGCGCCTTCGTCAAGCGCGGCCTGTTCGACGACATCTCCGACCTTTTCGAGAAGGAGAAATACAAGGACGTGCTGGGTGCCACGGCCGGCGCCGTCACCGACGGGGGCAAGCAATATGGCCTTCCCACTGGCGGCACGCTCTGGGGCCTGTTCTACCGCAAGGATGTGTTCGAGCAGCATGGTCTGACCGTGCCGAAGACGGCCGAAGAATTCATGGCCTATGGCGACAAGTGCAAGGCCGCGGGCATCACGCCGGTTGCGATCGGCACCAAGGAATTGTGGCCGGCGGCCGGCTGGTTCGACCAGATGAACCTGCGCATCAACGGCCTCGACAAGCATATGGCGCTGATGAACGGCGAGATGAGCTATCTCGATCCCGCGTTGACGGCGGTTTTCGACCAGTGGGAGGCGATGATTTCGAAGGGGTTCTTTACGGAGAACCATACGTCCTTCGGCTGGCAGGAGGCCGCGGCGCTGCTGGCGCAGAAGAAGGCCGGCATGATGAACCTCGGCGCTTTCCTGCGCTCGGCTTTCACCGCCGAAGATCTGCCGCAGCTCTCCTATGCGACCTTCCCGGTGCTCGACGCCAAGGTCGGCCACTTCGAGGAGTTCTCGGTCAATTCGATCCACATTCCCGCCAAGGCCAAGAACAAGCAGGGCGCACGCGAATTCCTCGCCTATTTCTACAAGCCGGAGAATCTGGCGGCCTATCTGGAGCCGGGCGGCAACGTGCCGCCACGCAGCGATCTGCCGCCGAGCAAGGATCCGCTGGTCAATGTCGCCGTTGAGACGATGAAGACGGTGCAGGGCACGTCGCAATATTACGACCGCGACAGCGATCCCGACATGGCGCAGGCAGGTCTCGTCGGCTTCCAGGAGTTCATGGCCAAGCCGGACCGGCGCAAGGCCATCCTGACGCGCCTCGAAGGCACACGCAAGCGGATCTACAAGATCTGACCTGGACGTCTCAGCCCAGTTTGTTGGCAGGCTGTGCCCTTCACTCGACGTCATCCTCGGCCTTGTGCCGAGGATCTGCTGCGCATCGACGTGGGCAGATGCTCGGGACAAGCCCGAGCATGACGAAAGAGAGGTTGGCAGCTTTATCCGCAGCCTGAGTGGGAAAGCTTCGCACCTCTAACATGAGGCTCCTGAAATGCTGACATTATGGCGCCGCCAGCGTTGGTGGCTTACCCCGACTTTGCTCATCGCGCCGGCGATCGTGCTGTTCTTCACGGTCATCCTGCTGTCGGCGGTCAGAAGTCTCTGGATCAGCCTGCACGACTGGGATGGCTTTGGTCCGATGGTCTGGATCGGCTTCGGCAATTACGTCGAGCTTTACAACGATCCGCAATTCTACGTGTCGCTGAAGAACAACCTGATCTGGCTGGTGATGTTCATGGCAGCACCACCTCTCGGGCTCGCCATCGCGCTGCTGGTCAACCAGAAAATCCGCGGCATGCGCTTCCTGAAGTCGCTGTTCTTCATTCCGCTGGTGCTTGCCTCGGTGACGGTCGGCGTCGTCTTCACATGGGTCTATACGCCGGAGTTCGGGTTGCTGGCGCTGATCTTCAGGGCATTCGGGGCGACGGCGCCGGCGGTTCTCTCCGACGAGCATTTCGTCACCTTCGCGATCGTGATTGCCGCGCTCTGGCCGCAGGTCACCTTCTGCATGGTGCTTTATCTCGCCGGTCTCAACAATTTGAGTGAAGAGCTGATCGGGGCAGGGCGCGTCGACGGGGCAAGGGGCTGGAACATGTTGCGGCACATCGTGCTGCCGCAGCTGACCCAGGTCACCTTCATCGCCATTGCCGTCACCGTCGTCGGAGCGCTCAGGTCCTTCGACATGGTGTCGGTGATGACGAATGGCGGCCCTTTCGGTTCGTCCTCGGTTCTCGCCTACCAGATGTTCGAACAGTCGATTTTCTCCTACCGCTTCGGTTACGGCGCGGCGATCGCCTCGGTGCTGTTCGTGATCATGGCCGTCTTCATCGTCTGGTACCTCAGCCGCATCATCCATGCCGAAGAAAGGGGAGGCTGATGTATCCTCGTCCCATTCCCGATGCCGCCGTCTGGCAGCGCCGCCTCTACGTGCTCGCCGTCGTCATCGTCCTGCTGCTCTGGCTCTGCCCGCTGTTTGCGATTATCCTCACCTCGTTCCGCTCGACCGAGGATGTGATGGGCGGCAATCTGTGGGGATGGCCGACCGGCATCGGCGTCATCGACAATTATACCGATGTCTTCACGCAGACGCCGATGGCCCGCTACTTCCTCAACAGCCTGACGATCACCATTCCCTCAGTGATCGGCGTGCTGGTGCTCTCCACACTCGCCGGCTACGTGCTGTCGCGCTATCGCTTTCCCGGCAACATGCTGATCTTCGCGCTGTTCGTCGGCGGCAATTTCCTGCCGCACCAGATCATGATGATCCCGGTGCGCGACCTGATGGTCCGGCTCGACCTGATCGATACGACGGCGGCGCTGGTCATCTTCCACGTCGCCTTCCAGACCGGTTTTGCGACGCTGTTCATGCGCAATTTCATCGCCGCACTGCCCGACGAGCTGTTTCAGGCGGCGCGCGCCGAGGGGGCGTCTCCCTTCCAGACGCTATGGCATGTGGCGATCCCGCTGGTGCGGCCGGCGCTTGCCGCACTCGCCATCCTGATCTTCACCTTCATCTGGAACGATTACTTCTGGGCCGTGGTGCTGACCGTCAGCGACTCCGTCAAACCTGTGACCGCCGGCCTTGCCAATCTTCGCGGCGAGTGGGTCTCGGCCTGGAACTTGATTTCCGCCGGCACCATCGTCGTCGCCGTGCCGCCCGTCGTCATGTTCTTCCTGATGCAGCGGCACTTCATCGCCGGTCTGACGATGGGCGCGGTGAAGGGATGAGCGATTTCCACAACAGGCCCTTGGAAGTTCCAAGTTTCAACAGCAGAGAGCCAGGACGCATGACCAGTCTCGAACTCCGACAGATCAACAAGAATTACGGCGCCTATCACGCGCTGCGCGGCATCGATCTTTCCGTCGCGCAAGGCGAGTTCATCGTCATGGTCGGCCCCTCCGGCTGCGGCAAGTCCACGCTTCTGAAGACGATCGCCGGCCTGGAGGAGATCTCCTCCGGCCAGATCCTGATCAACGGCCGCGACGTCAGCAAACAGGAGCCAGGGGATCGCGGCATCGCCATGGTCTTCCAGTCCTACGCGCTCTATCCGCATATGACGGTGGCGGAGAACATGGGCTTCGGTTTGCGCATGGCCAAGCGCCCGAAGGCCGAGATCGAGGCGGCGGTGGCGCGCGCAGCCAAGATCCTGAGGATCACCGATCAGCTGGGGAAACGGCCGAAGCAGCTCTCCGGCGGGCAGCGGCAGCGCGTGGCGATCGGCCGGGCGATCACCCGTTCGCCCGACGTCTTCCTCTTCGACGAGCCGTTGTCGAACCTCGATGCTGCACTTCGAACCCAGATGCGCGTCGAACTCAGCAGCCTGCACGCCGAACTCGGCGCCACCATGGTCTATGTCACCCACGACCAGGTGGAGGCCATGACCATGGCAAGCCGCATCGTCGTCTTGAACCAGGGGGTGATCGAGCAGGTCGGCTCGCCGCTCGAACTCTACCGCAACCCAGACAATCTCTTCGTCGCAGGCTTTCTCGGCGCCCCGCGGATGAACTTCCTCGGCGTTACCGTCGACGATGTTTCCGGCCGCAATGTCACGGTCTCCGCACCTGGCCTCGTGCCGGTGACGGTGGAACTGGCGGAGGCGACGGTGCTGGCGAAGGGCGCCAGCCTGACGCTGGGTGTGAGGCCGGAAAACATATCGATGGTCGCCGACGGAGCGCAGGGCGGAGCGATCAACGGTCAGGTCCGGCTGGTCGAGCATCTCGGCCGCGAAACTATTCTCTATGTCGACGCCGGAAGTCTCAGAACCATCGCCTCGGAAAGCGGCACCGGCAACATCACGGTGCAGCTGAGCTACGTCGCGCCTTTTGCCGCCGACCAGAACGTGGCGCTGAAGCTCGACGCCAACGAACTTTATCTCTTCTCACCCGATGGCGGACGCACGATCAGCGCCCGCAAGACGATCCTCGACAGATAATCACAGGAAACATCACCGTGTCCGACAAGACCCTCTCCGTATGGAACCCCGTCAACACCGACCGCTTCCTCGTCGGCGCCCCGCATTATCCCGAGCACGTCGATGAAAGCTATTGGGAGCGCGACGCCGAGCGCATGGCGAAGGCCGGCTTCAACGTGGTCAGAATGGCCGAATTCGCCTGGCATATTATCGAGTCGAAGCTCGGCATCTTCGATTTCGACCTGTTCGACCGCGCCATCGCCATGCTCGGGCGCTACGGCATCGACACGATCATGTGCACGCCGACGGCAACGCCGCCGCGCTGGCTGACCGTGGCGCATCCAGAGATCTTGAGGGTCGACGGCAAGGGTCGGCCAATGAGCCATGGCTCGCGCCAGCATTGCGACACGGCAAGTCCGGTCTTTCGCGAGCACAGCCGGCGTATCACCAAAGCGATGGCCGAGCACTATCACAACAATCCTTTTGTGGTTGGCTGGCAGACCGACAACGAACTGAACACCAGCATGCCGGAGAGCTTTTCCAAGGCAACGCTCACTGAATTCCAGGCCTTCCTTGCCGGCAGATATGGCGAGATCGGCAAGCTCAACACGGCGTGGGGCGGCGATTTCTGGGCGACGGCCTATGACAGCTTCGACCAGGTGGTGCTGCCGATCGAGTTCGGCCCGACCTTCCCGAGCCCCGGCCATCTGCAGGATTATCACCGTTTCCTCGCCTTTTCGACGGCGCGTTTCCAGCATGACCAGGTCGAGATCCTGCGCGCCGTGAAGCCTTCCTGGTTCGTCTTCCACAATCTTGGGGGCCTTAGGGATATCGACTTCCGCGGCCAGTTCACCACCGATCTCGATTTCGTCGGCTACGACATCTATCCGATGCTCTATGATGAGTTCCAGCGGCTCGGAAATCACGCCAAGGTGCAAGCGCTGCACCTCGATATCTGCCGCGGCTTCTCCGGCAACTACATCGTGCCTGAGCAGCAGTCGGGCTTCGGTAGCCAGCCGGGCTTCTGCACGCTGACGCCGGAGCCGGGGGAGCTGCGTCGCATGGCGCTGTCCTCGGTTGCTCATGGCGCCGACGGGTTGATGTTCTTCCGCTGGCGGCCCGCCCATTTCGGCGCCGAGATTTACTGGATGGGCATCATCGATCATGACGATATCGGCCGCCACCGCTATGAGGAGGCCAAGCGCTTCGCGACCGAGATGACCGCGCTGGCGCCCAAGATCCTCGGCACCTATGTGCGCATGGATGTCGGCATCGCCGGCTCGGACTTCGACAATCAGGAAGCCCACAAGACCTATCCGATCGGCCTGCCGAGCCCGCAGGACGATGCGATCCTGCTGCACCAATATTGCTACGACCGCGGCATTGCCTGCGGCTTCATTCATCCCGAGGACGATCTTTCCAAGCTGAAGCTGCTCTATGTACCCCACTGGGTGATGTGGAAGGACGAATGGACCGAGAGGCTGAAATCCTTCGCCGAGCAGGGCGGCACCGTCGTCATAGGCGCGCGCACCGGCACGCGCAACGAAGACAATCACGTCATCCGCGAGACAGCGCCAGGCACCTCGCTGTCGCAGCTCACGGGCGTGCGTGTCGAGGATTTCGGCCGTCTCGCCGCACCCGGCGCCAACGGGCTCTTCGATGTGATGGAGCGTTCGGGCGGGCTTGTCATTCCGCCGAACAAGCCGGCGGAATCGCACCGGCGCGAACGCCGCTTCAAGATCGGCAACCGCGAACTGGCTGCCGGCTACTTCTATGAAAATCTGGCGATCGCAAGCGATGTGGAGGTGGTTGCGGCCTGGTCCAACCGCTATGCCGAGGGCCAGCCGATGGCGACGTCGCGCAAGCTCGGCAAGGGGCAGGTGGCCTATGTCGGCACCTATCTCACCCCGGATCTGACGGCCGCTCTTGCCGAGCGGCTGTTTGCGCCCGTCGGCATCGAGCCGCTGATCGGCGACCTTCCCGAGGGCGTCGAGGTGACCATGCGGATGAATGACCACTGCCGGCTGCTGTTCATCCAGAACTATATCGACCAGCCGGCCGCCATCGGCGGCGTTCCCGCTGGCCGTGATCTCCTCGATGACGAAAAGCCCGTTGCCGGCAGGCTCGATCTTGAAGGCTACGGCTGCGCGATCATCGAGCTCGCGGGGTGAGGCGCTTTCACGCGCAAGGCAGAGGCGGCGGCTAACCTACCTTGATCCGATCAGGGTCGGTTAGCGAGCGGCTCGCGCTCTTCATCCGCCTGGTTGAGCGTGTGAAAATACGCAAAAAAAGAGCATTTCCGCACTCAAACAAAACGGAAATGCTCTCTTAATTTAGTGCAGAGCTATACTTGTCAGCTCCACACTGCTCGCACCTGAAATCGCGGCTATTCGTCTGATGTCGCCGGCGCGGCGTTCTCCAGCGAGGTGCGGATTTGATCGATCTTCCCGTTTGCTTCGCCAACCCCGAGGATGGTTTTGGCCTGGCTCAAAACCGCCGGACTGACTTCACCGGTTTTCGTTGCGGAAGCCAATGCGTCCTCCAGCGCCTCGTCCCCCAACAGAGGGTCATCGGCGGCAGGCTCGATTCCATTGTCGAGTTCATACTGGGCATAGGCCACGGCGTAGGCGGCGATAGCCGTCATGCGTGGGTCCGACGTATGCATCAACGCCTTGTAGTTTCGCTTCAAGGAGTTCAGGCCCGCAAGTTGCGCCGACAGGTTCTTTTCTTTCGTGCTGACTTTGGTCTCGTCTGCCTTGACGGACTTGGACTTGCTTGCCGCCTCGGTGGATTTGCCTTTCACGCCTTGCGATTTGGAACTGCCATGGGTCGAACCGCTACCCTGGCTGCTGCTGCCATGGTTGCCACTGTTTTCACCGCCGCCGCCATGACCACCGCCGCCGCCATTGCCCCCACTGTTGCCGCCGCCGTTTCCACCGCTCTTTGCCAGTGCGGCCATGTCGATCCCGGCAATCGTTACCGGGCTTGCTGCAAGAGCCAGCGAGAGCAAGGCCAAGGACGCTAAGGTTGCCGTGCGCATCGTTTTCCTCCGAATCAGATCATTAAGCGCCGGGCAGATGCACGGCTTGAGCAGGTAGGGGAGGTTAGACGTTGATCGCCCCTTGCACATCGGACCGAGGTCCGATGCCGGTCCCGTCTATAGTCCTACACGGCTTCGTATACTTAACGATTCCTGGTCGGAACGGTCGACGGGACGGGAAGGCGGAGACCGGGGAGCCGAGGCGTAACTTCGATATTTCAGATGTTTAATTTGCCCCCGGGACCGGGCAGTCCAGGTCCCCGTCGTTGCACTTCAGGTAAACCTTGAGCGCTTCCGTGCGGCTTTGAGTCAGGCCGTCGTGGCACGAACTGTTGACGAACGGATAGGCGGTGCCACCCTGGACGGTCGAGCTTTGGAAATTGCACTCGGCGTCACGGAATGCAATCCATGCCTTCTGGGTCGCTACGAGAAGCTTGGTGGTGTCGGCATCATCCTTCAGCCGACCTTCGATCTCCTTGTAGACCTTGTTCATCTCCGCATCCGACTTCTTCAGGGATTCAGCAGCGCAGATGTTCATGTCCGACTGATTTGTCTTATCGCCGCAGTTATCATCTGCAAATGCGAAGGTTGACGTCGTCAGGACCAAAGTGGCGGACAGCAACAAAACTCTCATGATGGACCTCTTTCCGATTGAATGAATATCCAAACACCGCATGCCCCGTTGCTGGTATTAACCCCATTTCTGCTCCCTTCCATCAAGTCGATGTCATCTCGCCATTCATTTTCCATGGGTTGGTGACGGCTTCATTACCTTGGGTACGCCTTGCTGAGCGAGCACGATACATTTCAGGCTTGCAGTCCATTTTCGGTAAGCAGTATCTCGGCCATACCTTGGCACAACTGGAAACAGCTCGCCGATCCGGGAGCCGCGGGCCTGCTATCGAAAACATGTCGACTTGATGCAGGACGCTCGCTGGGTTTTGCGAGACTGTCAAACGGCGTTGAATAGAGAATCACGCCAAGCGCAAATCGACAAGCGGGTGTAACTTCTTGAGATTAGGCAGCGATTTCGCTTGCCAAGGATATTGGCTGGTGCCTTTGACGACGAGCAGGAGGTCGTCCATCTTTCTGGCTTCAATCGTCAGCTTGGCCAGGAGATTTATGCCGGAGGAATTGAGGAACTCGAGACCCGTCAGGTTGAACGTCACCTGTTTGTGCCCCTCATGGAGCAGGCCTGATATCAATGAGTAAATGGGCGCATAGGCGTCCGGTCCCGCCAGCCGGAATACGCCATCGAAATAGACCTCATTTTTCTCAGCCCATACGCGGAAGTTTTCGTCGCTGATTTCCATTCTTCGCTCACAGATTGGAGGAGGGCGGCATCGCCACGGCTGCAGTCGTCGTCAGTATGATGCGCTGGTCGTTATTCCCTTCGAATGCCCATGCCATTTTTGCATCGTAATCGCTCAGAAGGGTGAGCAACCCCAAGCCCGAACCGCTTTCTGCCGATATGGCATTGGTTTCGATTTGCTCAAGAAGAAGTTCGCCGGGGTCCCTCGATTGAAGGCGATGCAGCAGTTGCTGAAAGCGAGAAGATGTCACGCCATCGATCGTGTTCTTCACCCTTATTAAAAAAGTACCGTCGAATATGCCGGCTTCAATGAGGATCTCCCCAGGCTGTCGAAACTTAACGGCATTTTCGATCAACTCATTGCTGAGATATCCGATGTCATGATGCGCCTGCACATAGTCTTTTCTTGAACGTGAATAGGGCAGAGCCATGACCTCCGCTATAAAGTCGGAAGTCATTCCAGAGTGCTTCCATCCAAGCTGAAGCGGTCCGTCGCTTAACGTGAGGCGAGTGCTTGAATCCAGGCTTATGCCCGCCAGAGATTCGATACCATATACCGTTGGCGTCATGTCTCACCTATGTCGCACTGCGAGAAGCGTGATGTCGTCGTAAATCTTCTGCGATCCGATGAAGAGCATTAATGTCGTTACAATTCCGGCAACGACTTTCTCAGCGCTCTGGTCCTTCAAGCGCAGTGCTTCACGGCACAGACGTTCGATGCCAAAGAGTTCTCCAGCGTCGTTTTCGGCTTCTGTTACGCCGTCCGTATGCAGGAGTATGAGGTCGCCCGTCTCGAAGGTTATTTCGCGGGTTTTAATGAAGGCGGAAATATCGGCTTCCAGCCCGATCGGTATACCCAGATCCATGGTGTCTATGCGCTCGACCTCGCCGTTTGCCCGCACGACGACAACTTCCTCGTGTTGTCCCGACAGGATCATCTCTTTGCCGTCGTAGTCAAGAAACGCCAGAGTGAGATGTTTGTCGATTTTAGTTCTCACTATGTTTTTAAACAGGGCGCTGTTCAGGTCTGTGAGAAATTTGACGGCATCGGTGTTTCCTGCTTCCTGCAGGGCGCGGGCGACGGACTGAACCATCAACATCAGCACGCCGCTTTCGAGCCCGTGTCCGGTGACGTCGCCGATGCCAATCTTCAATCGGCTTCCGTTCTTCAAGACGTCGTAATAATCGCCGCCGACTTCTTCTGCAGGTCTCATATAGGCCGCGATCTCAAGGGCCTGAAACTCCTCAAGCTCCTGGTGCAGCGGAAGAACCATGAGCTGGATCCTCTCGGCAACGGCCAGCTCCGTTCCGAGACGTCGATTTTCTCGCTGGAGCTGTGCGTTCAGCGTCGAAATCTCTTCCTTTGCATCTTCGATTTGAGCTGTTCGCTCTTCGACAAGCTGCTCGAGATTTTCCGTGTGATAGCTGATCTGTTCGGCCATCCGGTTGAATGCTTCACCAGCTTCGCCGACCTCATCTTTGCTTGTTATGGCCACCCTGACCGAATAATCCTTGGCCTGGATCCGTTTGGCGGCATCTGCAAGTGCACTGATTCCGCTCGTTATTCGTTTCGAAGCCGCAAATACAGCGATCGCCACAACCAGCAGTGACATTAGGATCGCCAGGATTTGGTAGATCACGATCCGGTTGGTAGCTTCCGAAATTTTGGCTTGGGCCGCATAGAGGGAGGCCTGGATTTCTCGTTCAGGCACAACCACTCCAAGAGACATCGCCTCTTGCCGAACCGGGCCGCTGGACCAGAGATTGGTCGCGGGGAGTTTTTTGACGATAACGATATAGGGGACCTCGTTACCCTCCTGCTGCAACAACAAATGTTGGATGCCCAGTTCGCGATCAAGGGCCAGTTTTGCTATCGCAGGCTGGGAGCTTCCCTTCAGGGAGCGCTCCAGTCCGGTCACTCCGCTTCCGCTCGCATCGCTCGCAGACCGCAGACCGAGCGTTTTTTCGCCTGTGCTGTTGATCGCCACAACGTTTCCGTCGGACATTGCGAGAAATCCAAAGCCGGACTGGGCCACTTTCACATTTTCAACAGTCTGCGCGAGCTGGTCGAGTGTGATGTCCGCGCCAGCCGTCCCGGCGACATCCTTCCTGTCGGCTGTCCATAGTGGTTGAAAGAAAGAAACGATCAGTTTCCCGGTAATGGCGTCCGTATAGGGCGCTGTCTGGGTTATATCGTCCGCGACCGGCCGCGTTTTCGTATCCTTGGCCCAGCCCTGCCAGGACTCATAAAGTCCGGGAAAAAAGAAGTCCCAGAAATTGGCCTCGTTATGACCAGGATAAAGGCGGTCGAAGGTCTGAGCCTGATCGGTATAGGGCGCTGTCCTGAAGATCGGTCGTTCCTTCGATCCGATGTAATACATCTGCAGCTTTGAAGCACCGTGCTGCAGCAAGCTCGGTGCGACAAGGTCCAGAACCGCGCTGGCCTGGATATCGGTCTGAACGTCGGGTCTTGGGTTGTGGTCTTCTCCGAGCAAGTAACTCCAGACGCTGACAACGGAGACGGAGCCCGGAGCGTTCTGAGACCAGTTCGCCTTTTGATCGTAGGAGAGGCTTACGCTGCCAGGCGATGTGCGGGCGATCGCCGCGCCGACATCGGAATTACGCTCGGGATCGTCGATCTGCGCCTGGAGTACACCCGCCAAGGTGCTGACGTCGTTGTGAACCTGCCGCAGGAGCAAACTCACCTGTGCTGCGGTGGAATCGGCATATGTGCGGATGTATTCCTGGCTTGCCGCTTCAAGGCCCTGTCCGACTTCGAGGGTGGCGTCGCGCGACAGCCTCTGAACATTCCAAAGTGCCAGTCCACCGCTGACCAGCAGATCAAAGAGGACAGCGCCGCCGACGACCAAGATGAACTTTGCCCGAAACGAACCTAGTCTTGCCGGCCTCTTCGATGATCTCTCGTCCATCACAGCGGCTTTCGGCCGGAAGCTGCCCAGATCGGCCAGCCTGCATAACCCTTGGGATGAAGAGCAGCAAAGACATGATCCTTGAATCCCTGCCGGAACCTGCGAATGAAATCTGATGAGTCGCCCCGTCTGACGGCCATCTCGCCAGCATAGACATTTTCCCAAGCTTCGATCATGTCTGCAAAGTCTTGTGGATCCCCGTCAAGATTGGTGACCATAAAGCAATCGACCTTGATGTTATCGAAACCGGCGTCGGCGAGGAGATGGCGGCTTTTCGGCCCCATCTCGACATCCATGTCGAAGTACCTGAACAGTTTGGCGACTTCTTCGTAAGTCCATCTTATTGTTTCAGCATGTGGCTCGCCCAGACAATGCGAGTTTTTTTCGTTGGTGATGTAGACACGGCCGCCAGGCTTGCAGATGCGGTAAAGCTCCCTGAGCAGCATCTCGGGACGGTCGAAAATCTGCAGCGAATGTCGGCAGGTCACAAAGTCAAATTGATTGTCTCGCAGCAGCATTTGGGAAGCGTCGCCATAGGTATACTCTATCCCCTGCAGATCGAAGTCGGCCGCGACCCTGCGAGCATATTCGAGGCTGCGCGCGGAATGATCCAGCGCGACAAGGCGTGCCGGTTTAAATTCCCTCTGAACCAAAGCCGCGAAATCACCAATTCCGCAACAGATATCCGCGATAACAAGATCGCTGCGCAGGCCGTGGCGAGGCAACAGTTCACGTTCGTGCCTCCATGTCATTTTCGTCTGGGTGCGCAGAATGGGGATGAAAGTCTCATCCTCGACAAAGCTCTGGCCCGGATAAAATGCCGAATCGTAGACTTCAACCGACAGGTTTGGTTGTGCTGCCGCCAAGGTCTGGAACAACGAGGTCGACCATGCCACCACGCTCGACGTAACGATGACGATCTTCCGTTCCGGCCTGGTCCGGCAGCTTGCCGTGAGCACCTCGGAAAGGGCTGCGAATGCCGTCATGTTGATATGCGTCAGACGTTTGACATTGAGGTAAACGACACCGCTGTATTTTTCCAAACTTTCCTGCACAAGCTCGAGGGCATCGGCAATCTCGTCGGGGCTTTCCGGCCGCATCTTGCCGGACAGCAACAGCTCCTGATTTGTCGGATCAAAATGGACGTTGAAGGGGCGGGCAAGCAGGGTCATTGGAAATCCTCGGCCGAGGGGAAATCCGCGATGATTTGCATCCCGCGGGCGCCGTCTTGTTCAATTCGGATAGCGGCGCGGAATATGGTTGCCAGATCTCTGAGCAAAATCGTCCCGTCGGACTTCAGGCCAGACCCGGCGCCCGGTAGAAACTGGTGTTCACTTGATCCCATACTCGTGCTCTCGCGGTCCTCGCGGGCAAAGGCAATTCTCAGCCGGTTGAACGTCGCGCTCCGATAGAGACTGAAACTTATCCTTCCCGGCTCACCCGTCGAGCGGAAGGCAAGTTCAACGAGCTCGTTGGCCGCGACGGAAAGAAAATTCGAATATCGAGCGGGATCGCTGTGACCTTGGCCGAGAATGTCTGAGAGATATTCTGTAATCCTGTCGCAAAACTGCCATCGGGATTTGAACATCGCAACGTTCAGTTCCAGCGATACCATCGGCGCAAATGCATGGTCATCGAAGCTAGCTGCTTCCTGTTCCAATACACCCTCCCTTCTTTTACCTGGGGCGTCAGGTTGATGCATGCGATAGCTATAGCCACGGCGAAAATCGGTTGTTCACCGTGGCTGCGCGTGACTTATGGATGTTTCCGCCCGGGTGATGAATTCGCCAATCGCCTCGACCGGAAGCGGCCTGCTAATCAAATAGCCTTGCAGTCTGTCGCAACCCACACTGCGCAACCATTCCGCCTGCCCCGGCGTTTCAACCCCTTCGGCTGTCACCTGCATGTCGAGATCGTGGGCGAGGTTAACGACGCAGCGGACGATGGCCTGGCTTTTCAGATCGCTTTCGAGGTCTGTGATAAAATATTTGTCGATTTTGATCGTGTCGAAAGGGAATGTCTTCAGATAGCTGAGCGAAGAATATTCGGTGCCGAAGTCATCAAGCGAGATTCGTATCCCCAGCACGTTGAGGGTATTCAGTGTGTCGATGTTGTTGACGGTGCGCTCAAGCAGCACGCTTTCGGTTATCTCAAGCTCCAGACGGTCTGGCGGCAACCCGACCAGGTCCAACGTCTGGGAGATCCGATCGGTGAGGCCGCTTGTCAGGAATTCGGCTGGGGACAGATTGACGGCGACGATATAGTTTTGCGGCCACTTCATCGCCTCGCGACATGCCTGCTCCAAAACCCACGCGCCTATTTCCGGCATCATTCCATCGGCCTCGGCCATCGGAATAAATGCCGTTGGCGGGATTTTTCCAAGGAGGGGGTGATGCCATCTCAGCAATGCTTCGAAGCCGACAATGCAACCGCCCTCGGCGATGGGTTGGTACTCAATAGAGAATTGTTGTTGGACCAGGGCCATGCGAAGGCTGCGGCGCAGCAGTTCGCGTTGTTCCAGCAACTCAAGCATTGAGGGATCAAACGGTTTTGCGCGCCCGCGCCCGTCCTTCTTCGCGGCGTAGAGTGCGACGTCGGACGCCTTCATCAGCTGCTCCGGAGTTGTACCATCCGGTGGAGCAGCAGATATGCCGATGCTGGTACCGACAAATAGCGCGATGCCATCTATCGTGAAGGGCTTTTTGAATGCATCAACCAAAGCTTCCGCTAGCCGATGCCCCTTGGCGGGATGTCCTAGGCCCCTTGATATGACGGTGAATTCGTCACCCGCCAGTCGATAGGCTCTGTCGTCCCTGGTAAGGCACTCTTGAATGCGGCTTGCAGCGAGCTGAAGAAGCTTGTCGCCGGCCGGATGCCCAAGCGTGTCGTTAACAGGTTTGAAATCGTCAAGATCGAGTTGCATCAGGGACAGAGTCTCGTCCGAGCCCGCAGTCTCCCGTAACAACACAGCGAGGTCCTCGCTGAACTGGCGCCGGTTCGGCAGTCCGGTCAGCGGATCGTGGGTGGCCAGATGCAAAAGGGTCGCGCGCTCATCGTCAATGTGTTCCTCGGACCGAACCACGGCGTAAAGATCTCCGATCCGATAGATCGTCAATCCGTGCGATCCAGGCTCGCCAAGATCGCCCGATATTCGCAAAGGCTGTGCACTGTCACCCAATGAGCCCAAAGCGAGCGTAACCGCCAATTCGTCCAGTTCCGGAAAATGCTCCCAAAACGACGCTGCCGGTTTGACGGAAGCAGGCAGCTCATTGCCCAGCAAATTTTCGACGGGATTGAAATCGCGGTCAAAAAACAAAAGCCGGTCGATCGAGCTTGAAGCTTTTGCCTCTGTTTGTCCGAGCGCCGAGGGGGCCGCACGAATTTTCCGCATGTCCGAGGCCCTCCCTAGTCTCATGTCATAACCAGATATTGTAGCAAATCAGCTCCCACACAACTTGTGCACGCCAAGATTTACATTAGGCATTTCTGATTAACAATCCCCAACCTCTGCCCAACTCGCTCACGGGTGGGCTTATGCCACGTCTTTATTAGCGCGACCCATTTGCATCCTTGGCGGCGACCCTTCGATGAGCTGCGGGCAGGGGATCTCACGCGCCCGATCCGCACTCCGTCATGAACCAGTCGATAAAGCGGCGGACCGGCTTTTTCGCCCAGCTGTTCGATATGACGTAATAGCCCTGGTTCTCTGCCGTCGCGATGTCGGAGAGTACCAGCAGATCGCCGCGTTGGATCTCGCGGCGGAACACCTCGACGGGGCAGAGCGCCACGCCATGGCCGGCGATTACGGCCGTCGCCAGCATGTTGAAATCTTGGAATATCGGCCCTCGAATCGGCTCCGGCGCTTTCCGGCCGGCCTTGCGGAACCATTCCTTCCAGCCATCGACGGATTCGTCGTGCATCAGATCGGCGCCGGCGAGCGAGACGTCGCCGATCGTCCAGTTGCGTTTGGCAAGGTAATGGCGGCTGGCGACAGGCTGGTTGCGGCGGGAGAAGAGCAGGCGGCTTTCCCTGCCGCCGCTCAGATCCTCGCCCATGGTGATCAGCACGTCCAGGCTCTCGTCGTCGAAACGTTCTTCGGCGCGGGCATAAACGATCCTGACGTCGAGATCGGGGGCGCTGTCCTGGAAGGAGGGCAGGGCCGGAACGAGCCAGCGCGATGCGATTGAGGGAATGCAGCCGACGGTGATGGCGCGCATGTCGTGATCGCGCCGCATATTGCCGGTCGCATGCGCGATCGCCGCCAGCGATCCGGAGACTGCCCGGTAATATTCGCCGCCGGCTGCGGTCAGCGTAATGCCGCGGCCCGATTTCTGCAGCAGCTTGCGGCCGAGCCAGGTTTCCAGATGCTTGATCTGATGGCTGACCGCCGCATGCGTGACGTGCAGCTCGTCGCCGGCTTTCGAAAGGCTCATCAGCCGGGCCGTGGCTTCGAAAGCGCGCAAAGCGTTTAACGGCGGCAATTGCATTTGTAAAATTTCCTCACAGATGACGCAGAAATCATCATTTGAAAATGCCAGTGATTTCAATAGCTAATTGTTGCGGGCGATGAAAATGAATCATCGCTGCATCTTCAATAAACTATCAGGAGAATCAGCAATGTTCGTCAGAAATCTGAAGGAGGTGGAGCAGACCGAGCGTTTTGTCGACTGGGGCAACGGCACGAGCCACCGCCTGCTGACCAAGGACGACGGCATGGGCTTTACGGTATGCCATACCGTCGTCCGCGCCAATAGCGAGGCCCTGCTTCAGTACCGCAATCACCTGGAAGCCTGCTATTGCATCAGGGGCGAGGGTGAAGTGGAGGATATGGACGGCAACGTCTTTCCGATCCGCGCCGGCGATATCTATGTCCTCGACAAGCACGACCGGCACTATCTGCGCGGCGGGAAGGATCAGGATCTCGTTCTCGTCAGCATCTTCAATCCGCCGCTGGCGGGCACCGAGCGGCATGACCTGAACAACAAGAGCGGGTCGCAATACTGAGCGAGCAGTCGTCGTTTAAGGGAGAAGCAGCGCCCTGCAAATGGCGGGCACTGCTTTCGGCGCGAACGCGTTAGCGGCGCCTAAAGTGCAGTGCGCAGCCTATTGCTGCGGCTGCTGGCCCGGCGGCGGCGTGCCGATCTTTTCCAGTACCTTCTTGGCCAGAGCCGGGTCGCTCTGCGCGGCCGTCAGGATCGAGGAATATTCCTCGACGGAGATGTCGGGAGAGGCTTGGACGGTATCGACCATCTGCTTCTTGGCTTCTTCCTGCAGTTGTTGCTTGGCAGCCTCGTCCTTCGTCGCGCCGATCTTGGCCGAATATTCCTGTCTCACCTTGTCGACCTGCAGATAGGCAACGGCGAAGGCTTCGATTTTCTGGTCGCTGACGGGGGCGGTCGCACCGCTCCCGGGCTGTCCCTGCATCGGCGGCTGCGCCTGTGCCGGGGGCTGGGCTTGTGCCGGCTGCTGTTGCGCCTGGGCGATGTCGACAGCGGATGCCGGGCTGAAAGCAAGCAGACTGAAGACCGCAACGCTCAATGTTGCGACAGATGTGTAACGAGTGATCATATTCGTTCCTCTTCAAGTGCATGATTTGATCGGCAGCAAGACCGCCTCGGTCGATCGCTCAGCCACTCGAAGGCCGGGCGAGGTCGCGACGATGGAACCTTTAAGAGGGCACGGTGCGGCGGTAACGGGGCGATTTTCTGACGATTGAGCGGCGGCTTTGTGACCGCCGGCCTGTTGGCACGTGCGGAAAATTCAAGTCATTGCCGCTGTGATACCCCGACTTTCGACGGCGTTCATCGCCTATCCGGATGCAGAAATGCCGCCAGGAACGTGGCGACGGCCGCCTCGGCGTGGCGGTAGATCTGCTGCCTGGTCGGAATGGCCGCATCGCCCAGCATCATGACCCGGTTGACGGGGTCGGCCATCACCAGCCAGTTGAACTGTGATGCGGCCACCGTTGCATCGGAGAACTGCAGCAGCTTCTTGTCGGCTAGTTGCCAGCGAACGGATGTTGCGGGCGACCTCCGTTTGTCTGGTTAGGCTTCGGCTAAAGCAATTTAGCAAACACCGCGCGGGAGAGCTTGTTTCGCAGCGCAGCCGCTCTATGTCCTCTCCCGTTTCAGCATGAGATCTGCAGGCAGTATTCACCGTAAAACCGGGCGCCGACGGCGTTGTCCGCCGGCCGGCTTGAAGGAGCTGGGCAATGAAAATTCTCATGGTTCTCACATCGCATGATCAACTGGGAAACACCGGCAGAAAGACGGGCTTCTGGCTCGAGGAGCTCGCCGCTCCTTACTTTGTTTTCCGTGGCGCCGGGGTCGAGATCACGCTCGCTTCGCCGAAGGGCGGCCAGCCTCCGCTCGATCCGAAGAGTAACGAGCCAGCATTCCAGACGGAAGACACGCGACGGTTCGAGCGAGACCAGGCGGCAACGGCTGCGCTCGCCAACACCCTGAGGCTGTCCGAAATCAAGCAGTCGGACTATGACAGCGTGTTCTTCCCCGGTGGGCACGGCCCACTTTGGGACCTGACGAACGACCGCAATGCGCTGTCGCTCATCGAGGATATGCTTTCGGCGGGAAAACCTGTGGCGCTCGTTTGCCACGCACCGGGAATCCTGACGAATGTGAAGGCGCCGGATGGAAAGCCTATCGCCAAGGGCCGGGCAGTCACGGGGTTCACCGATTCCGAAGAAGAGGCCATGCACCTGGTCGAAGTCGTTCCCTACCTGCTCGAGGACGTGCTGAAAGAGCAGGGCGCAAAGTTTTCGAAGACGGCGGATTGGGGCGTGCATGTCGTCCAGGATGGCCTGCTGATCACCGGCCAAAACCCTGCCTCGTCAAAACAGGGCGCCCGGACGCTGCTTGATGCCTTGAGAAAGCAGGCCGCGGCTTAAGCGCTTCAGCCCTTGGGAACGATTGCAACCCGGGGAGGTCGAGATTTCCTCATTCGGCTTGTGCCACCCCCCGCAGGCGCGTCTCGACGACGTCTGCGCACGACGGCGAGGCAGAGCCAATCGCAAACGTTCGAACACGGGATGGGAGGCACGTGACATGACCAGGAAATATGCGGGTCAATGCGCCTGCGGCGCAGTGAGATTTGCCTTCGATACCGACCCGAACCTTGTCGCCAACTGCCATTGCCTGGACTGCAAGAGGGCGACGGGCGGCGAGGCCGCCACGTTCTTCGCCGTGCCACAGGAAGATTTCACCGTGATCAGCGGCAGCCCGAAGGCGTTTCATTACATCGCCGATTCAGGCAAGGGGCTCGACCGCAGCTTTTAATTTTTCTTGAAGAAAAATTCGATCCGGTGTCGGATCGCCCATGCCACGCCCGTCCTAGGTGCGTCCATTCCGTCCATTCAAAAGGATTACGACCATGCCGAGTACCATACGCCTGCACCGCGTTCTGGCGACCAGCCCGGAGAAAGTCTATCGCGCATTCCTGGAGGCGGACGCGCTTGCCAAGTGGCTTCCGCCGAACGGCTTCCTCTGCACCGTGCATCATTCGGAGCCGGTTGTCGGCGGCACGTTCAGAATGTCCTTCCGCAATTTCACGACGGGCAATAGCCACGCCTTCGGCGGCGAATATCTCGAGCTCGTCCCCGGCGAACGTCTGCGCTACACCGACAAATTCGAGGACCCCAACCTGCCCGGCGAAATGGAAGTCACCGTGACGCTAAAGAAGGTTTCGGTCGGCACCGAGGTGGATATCGTGCAGGCAGGCGTGCCTGACGTCATCCCGCCCGAGGCTTGTTATCTCGGCTGGCAGGAGTCGCTGCGAAACCTCGCGAGAGTCGTCGAACCCGACATCCAGGAATAGCAAGAGATCGCGCCGGATTGCGACGATCCGGCTGAGATCATCTGATGCCGCGTTTGGCCAGGGCGTTGCGGGCGGCCGCAGCGCCCCAGTCGTCGGAAAGGTCCTGCCCTTCGATTTCGGTTTCGGCGATCGGGGTCGCCCGGATCAGCGGTACGGAGCCGAAAGGCAGGCCCTCGATGCGCCCGGGGTCGCGACTCAGCATGATGCGGGTCATCGGGCGGTAATCCTCGGTCAGCCGGCAGAACAGGATGGCGCCGTGCTTCTCGACATCGCGGGCGACACGATAACCGTCTGCCACGAGGTCGCCGATGTTGATCAACAGGTTCGCCCAGTTTTCGATCCCGGCCTCATCCAGTGTCGCGGCGTCGAATTCCATGAAAAGCTCGCATTCGACGCCGTTTTCCGGCTCGGATATGCCGGCCCAGGGGGTCGACAGCCCGTCGGTGGCAAGTGTCAGCCTTCCCGGCGCATGGATGGCGAGGATGCGGCGATGCGGGCCGAACCATTTTGTCTGGGCGTGAATATTGGCCGTTCCGCGCTCGACGGCGAAGTCCTCCTGCAGCGTGCCGCGGCTCTGCCAGAAGGCGCGCCGCGCGGCGGCAGCGGTCTCGTAGATCGGGTCGTCGGGGCCGCGCGGTACGATCGTTTGGTCATAACTGGTTTCGAGCGTGATCTTTGCCTGCATGAAGGGAAATTTCGGCTTCTTCCAGCGGATCACCACCTTGTTGAAGCGTGGCCCCCCTGAGGCATCGAGCTTTTCGACGACATCCGCGATGATGTCGAGCGGATGTCTGGAATCCTCCGGGACATGCTTTCCCTCGGCATCGAGGTAGCCGCCCGTCCGGGAGGAGTGCCCCGCCTGCATCGTGGTGGCGGCCCAATTGCCACTGACCGCGCCTGCCGGCGCCCTGCCGAGAGCCGGGGCAAGTTCCCGGATCGCATCGTCAATCGAATAGGATGTCACGTCGCCCCTCCGCCTTCGCCCAAAGATCGTATCCCGCGGCCGCTCGGCCGCGAGCAGAAGCTAGCGCGGAGGCGTCGCCGATCAATAGCGGCTGGATCGATCGGCGCGGGCAGGGTGGTGCCGGACTTTACGGGAATTGCTCTACGCGCCGCAGAGCTTCCTGAATGCTCTCATGGCGGCGGTGGCGCGCGCGCGGATATCTTCGTCCGGCGGTTCGGGCAGTGTGCGGTTCACCCGCCTGATCTGCAGATCGCCGATCAGCAGGCTCAGAAACCATTCGGCCGCCACACCTGCGGATGGCGCCGCCAGCGCTGCCGTTTCAAGGCCGCGGCCGACCAGCTTCTCGATCAGCGGAAAGATGCTATCGCGGCCGGCGGCGGCGATCGTCGCTCCCAGTTCGCCGCTTTCGTCGGCGGCGGCGGCCCGGTTCAGGGAGATCGCCTTGTCGCCGAGCAGCATCGAAAGCAGGATCGGCGCGACATGCGCGAGGGTTTCCAGGGGATCCACCTCGTCCCTTATCGCCGCATCGAGCGCGGCTTTCGTCGCCCTGGCATTGCTTTCGACCATCGTCTTGAAGAGGCCATTCTTGTCGCCGTACCAGCGATAGAGTGTTTCATTGGAGGCGTTCGCCGCCTTGGCGATATCGAGCATCGATGTGCTGCGGTAGCCTCTCTCCTTCAGAAGCTCGTAGGCCGCCATCTCGATCTCGGCTTGACGCCTGGTTTTCGTGTCTTCCCGCATTCCGGCCACTCGTATCGTCTTGACGATAACCGTACAATATTATACGCCTGTGTAAATGCGTACAAGATAGTACGCATTTGGAGAAAAGCGATGCGCAGCACGGTTCTGGGACTGTCGGTAACATCGGTCGTCTTCTCAGGCGCGATCTTCGGCTTCTTCTACGCCTGGGTCTGTTCGACGATGTGGGGGCTCGATCGGGCCGATCCGCGGGTGGCGATCGCAGCCATGCAGGCGATGAATGCGTCGGTCCGCAACGCGGTGTTTTTCCCGGCCTTCTTCTTGACGCCCGCCGTTCTCGGGCTGACTGCCGCAGCCGCGCATTTCAGCGGCCGCGGAGCGGCGGCTTTCTGGTTCTGCGCGGCGGCGGCCATCTATCTGGTTTTCGGGCTGATGCTCACATTCACGGTCAACGTGCCGATGAACGAGGCACTGGCCGCGACTGCCGTTCCTGGCGACATCGCGGCGGCGCGGGATATCTGGCTGGACTATTCGCAGCGATGGCAGGTCTGGAACCAGGTGAGGGCGCTGGCTTCCGGAATAGCCCTGGCTTTTGCCGCTTTGGGAGTGGCAAGGCTATGACGCTTCGGGGTTGACCCGAGGGATGTCACAGGCATCCAGCCACGGCGCGTCTGCGCCGTGAATGAAGTAATCCGCAAAAGGATTCTTTCGCGTGGCGGCGGAAACAACTCAGTTGCTTCCGTCATTCGGCCGCGCTTTGGCGCTGTCGTTGGTGGTCGACGAGACGGTTTTTCCGTCCGGTTGCTGCCCGAAATAGGTGCCGCCGAGATGGCCGCCGGCGCTGGTGTTCTTGACCTGCTGTTCAGCGCGTTTCTGAAGTTTACGAACGTTGGTCTTGCTCATTTTCGGTTCCATGTTTGTGGTGGACCTCTGGTCAACCGATAGCGGACGACACTGTTCCATATTTTCTGCGGGAACCCATCGCCTCGCGGCCAGTTTATCCGCCATGAGATTCCTCGCCGTCATCATAACCGGTCTGGCGCTCGCAGCACCTGCGGCGCACGCCTTCGCGCTCCTAAACAAGATCGGGATGGCGAAGGCGGACTATTTCATTGCGCAACAGGCCTATGCGGGATGGTGGATCGTCGGTCTCCTCTTGCCGCTGGCGCTTCTGGCGAATATCGGCAATGCCGTGGCACTCGGGGCTGATGGAACCGCCATGATGCTGTCGGTCGCGGCAGCGGCGCTGATCGCGCTCAACCTCGTCATCTTCATGGTCTTCACCCAGCCGGCGAACGCGGCGACGGAGAACTGGACCGTGCAGCCGGAAAATTGGGAAAGCCTTCGCGCCCAATGGGAATATTCGCACGCGGTCAATGCCGCAGTCACCTTGCTTGCTTTCTGCTGCGCAACGCTCGCCTCGCTACGCTAAGCCGCTTTACGCGAAAGTGTTGCCGCGGGAACAGTTGATGATCTTTTCGGTTTTCCTTGTTCCAACCAAGGAGGAACAACGATGGGCATGACGACACCGAAAGACGGCGCCCCCGGCACGACCGACCAGTCACCCCGCTGGGAAGGCCCGAAGGGAAATAAGCCTCGTGGCTACATGAAGGCCAAGGACGATCCGGATCGCGACCGCGACGCGCATGGCGAAAACAATCGCGACCCCGAGACCAGAGATCTCGGCGACGCGCTGAAGCAGAAGGGCGATTGACATGGCCAACCCCGAGAAAGACGCGGCCGGCCAGTTCGCCAAGTCACGGGCCGACCGGGAGAGCAGCGGCGTCGCCAGCGCCAAGCCGACCGTCATCACCGGCTCCGAGGATGCGACGGTGAACAAGAACTCGCCCGGCAAGAAGAAGTCTCAGAAGGATTGGGACATCAATTATGATCCAGCCGATAGGAGCGAGAGCCGAATGCGGTAGTGAGTTGACTCCCGACGGGCGCGCCCACCTCGTCCTTCGAGGCCCCTGCGGGGCACCTCAGGATGAGGTTCTCTCTGGCGGCCGGCATCCTCCAACGCTCGGTATTAAAAGCGGCATCCGCTACGGCCCTCATCCTGAGGCGCGCAGCCCGCAGGGCGGAGCCTCGAAGGACGCGCTCCAACGCTGCTCCTTGCATTCCGTCGATTGTCGGCGCCCGGCTTCGAGGCCCTGCGGAGCACCTCAGCAAGGATGAGGCTCTCTTAAAAATAGGCCGGGTGGTCGATATCGGCGAGCAGGCCGGGTTCCTGCGGCTGCCAGCCGAGCAGGGCGCGAGTGTGCTTGCTCGATGTGGGCACATCGAAGCCGGCGAACATGGCGAACCAGCCGAAATGCTCGGCCGCTTCTTCCGGTGAGAGCGAGACGGCGGGCACATCGAGCCGCCGCCCGACGACCTCGGCGATTTGCCTGAAGGCAACTCCCTGTTCCGCGACTGCCAGGAACGGGCCGCCGACGGCGCCGCGCTCGATCGCCAGTCGATAGACGCGGGCAGCATCGAGCCTGTGCACGGCCGGCCAGCGGTTCTGCCCTTCGCCGATATAGGCCGAGACGCCCTTCTGCCGGGCCAAATCGATCAGGATCGGCACGAAGCCGTGGTCGCCATGGCCATGCACCGAGGGCGGCAGCCGGACGGTGGAGGCGTGCACGCCACGCGCGACAAGCGATACAGCGGTGATTTCGGAGGCGCGAGGGTAGGTCTCCGACGTCGGCATGGGCGGATCCTTCTCGGTGCCGACACGGCCGGGGGCAAAGCCGAGGCCGGCTGTGACCAGCAGCGGACGATCGGAGCCTTGGAGGGCTTCGCCGAGCGCCTCGATGGCGCGTCGGTCGCCGGCGCAGTTCTCGGCGAATTTCGAGAAATCATGGTTGAAAGCCGTGTGGATTACGGCGTCCGCCTCAGCCGCACCGCTCTTCAGGCTTTCCAGGTCGTCGAGCGTACCGTGATGGGCTTCGGCGCCGGCAGCCGCCAGTTGATCCGCTCCTTTGTCAGAGCGGGTGAGGCCCAACACCTCGTGCCCGGCAGCGATCAGTTCATCGACGACGGCCGAGCCGACCCAGCCGGTGGCTCCAGTGACGAATACGCGCATGTGTTATCTCCGTTTTTGCTGGAGACACATATCTGCCCTGCCTTTATCATGGTAAAGTAGTGACATTATCATGGCATAATGGCTAACAGGATGGGTGAATTCATCACCTCGGACAATCGGCTCGGCACCTATCTGAAGGATCGCCGCGTGAGGCTCGATCCCGCCGCCCTCGGCTTTGCTGGGGAGCGGCGGCGCACACCTGGACTGCGGCGCGAGGAGGTGGCAAGCCGCGCCAATATCAGCCCGACCTGGTACACCTGGCTGGAGCAGGGCCGCGGCGGGGCGCCGTCTGCCGACGTGCTCGATCGGATCTCGCGCGCGCTGATGCTGACTGATGTCGAGCGCGAGCATCTCTTCCTCATCGGCCTCGGCCGGCCGCCCGAGGTGCGCTACCACAGGAAAGAGGGCGTGACGCCCCGGCTGCAGGGCGTGCTCGATGCGCTTGACCCGACCCCGGCGCTGATCCGCACCGCGATCTGGGACGTCGTCGCCTGGAACCGGGCGGCAACCGTGCTTCTGACCGATTACGGCGCGCTGCCGCCGGAGGAGCGCAATGTGCTGCGCTTCATCTTCCTCGATCCACGCGTGCGCGCCGCCCAATACGACTGGGAAAGTGTCGCCCGCTTCGTCGTCGCCGCCTTCCGCGTGGACGCGGCCCGCGCAGGTGCTGCAGCCGAGGTCGAGCCCCTCGTCGACGAACTATGCCGTAAAAGCCCCGAATTCCTGGCGATGTGGCGCGACAACGACGTGCGCACCCACGGCGAGGGCGCCAAGCATATCCGCCACCCCATTCTCGGCCCACTCGCTTTCGAATATTCCGCCTTCCAGGTGGATGGGCGGCCGGATCTCAGCATGGTGGTGTACAATCCAGCGACGGCGGAGGATGCGGCGAAGATCAGGAGTCTGACGGGTCTGAAGTGAGCGGGTGTGTGAAGGGCGGTTTGGTTGCGTTATCGCTTCCTTGCGGCAGAGGTTCTCGGCTCTCGTTTTCGTTGCCCCGAACACGATTTCGGCGCCATTCGAGCGCAACAAGCAACCAGAACGTCAGGAAAAAATAGAAGAGGAACATCCGTATTGTCGACTTAAAGATAAGCGAATTGATGGAGTCATAAGCCCAGTACGAATATCCACGAGGTCCATCACCGAAGCCGTCGAAAAAAATCTGATGGCCAATGAGAAAAACGGTGATGAGGGCAATCCCGATCCAGGCCTTCGGCGCCGGTGGTTTTCCCTTGGGGCTGTAGATGACGATCGCGCATGCGAAGGTGGCAAAATATAAAGATAGCATCGATCGCGTAGCAAAGAATACACATTGCTGACTGTTCGAAGGCCGAAGATTTATGAACTGGTCATAGATGGTGATGTTCTGGTGCCAGAGCGCCTTCAAGAACCAAGTATCACGAAAATAACAAACGCCCTGGGTGGGAAGGCGCGGTATCAGCACCCAGGTCGCCACCGACAAAAGTACCAACGACCAGAACCAAATGCCGATCACCCTTCTTCTGCGCGCGATTTCTGGGTTGCCCTGCTCAGGCATGATGTTTTCCTTCAATCAAAGCGAGAGGTAAGTTCTGAATATCCGACTGTCAATGATGTTAAGACGTCGCCTCAATCCGGACAAATCTGCATTCATGCTGTGCATTGACGCGCGCAAGATTTGAGCCGCGCGGATGGGGATTTCAATGAATTCATATCGTGCCGCGGTCTTGGTCGCCGCTTCGGTCTTGATGGTGTTGTCGGCGTCGACGGCATCCGCCTGCAGCTGCGGACGGGCGTCCTCGAAGGACAAATTTGCAGAAGCTGATTTGATCGTGAAAGGCCGTATGAAGCTGGTGACCTTCGGCGTCGAGATTCCAGATCTGCGATCCGAAGGCGAGGCGCCACGGTTGACGCGTGGCGACTTCGAGGTCGACAAGGTGCTGAAGGGCACCTTCAAGGGCAAAACCCTCTCGGTTTATACGGGTGCCGGCATGGGGGATTGCGGGCGTCTGGGGGAGTTCCTCACCGCGGCGTTTTACTACCACAGCGACAAATTCGCCGTTTACGAATTCGGATTGTCGAAAACCGAATTTGCGGGGCAGACACTCTATTTTACGTCGATCTGCGACTATGCGAAGGGTCCGAAGGACGGTCAAGAGTAGGCGCCGAACCTCTCGTGAAAATCGCGGTCTCCGGCGGCGCGATGTTCGACCGCCGGCACCGGCCAGGTTATCCTACTTGACGACATTCACGTTGGCCACGCCCTCTTCGATACGGCCAGATTCTTCGGGAGTCCTGAGAATGAACCTGTCGCTGCCGACGTAGCCTGGCTGCGATATGTAATAGACAGCAACGCCATTCGCTTTGACTTTGTCGCATTTCATCTTCTTGCCGCCTGAATCAGCGATAACCGGCTGGTGGACAATCTCGATGCGCCCATGCTTGGGCTGCTCCACGATGTCTACACGAGGATAGTCAATAAACTTGCAGTCGCCATTGAGGTGAACGTTCTGCAGCACCGACGTCCTTTCGCCGCTGCGTGCTGTCACCCGGTGAGAATCGTGTCTGATATTTGACGTCGTCGTGCAGTTTGAAAGAGAAATTGTCGCGACGGCCAATATCGAATATGTAAAAATGCTTTTCACTGTAAACCCTCAACTTTAGCTTGAACAAACATTGAATTTTTCGGGAAGTCAAGCAGAGTACAGGCTCTGGATTGAACCTTGTTTCGCTTCCAGGAATTATTGAGGTGCAGCCTGTGAAAAGACGTAACGCGGCTGCGCTGCAAGCGTCGACGATCGCAATTTAGGGGCCGAAGGACGGCCAAGAATGGGCGCTGAAGCTCGTGTGAAAAGCGGCGTGCCCGGCGGCTGCGTCCTTTGTGCGTCCGAATGGACGCAGGGCGCTCTATTGGGCCTTACCGCGCGAATGCCGACGCCGCCCCGCTCGTTCTCTTCACGGCGGGGCGTTTAACGGCGGCGTGAGGCGCGGATGCGGGCAGCGGGCTGCCTGGCAGGTCGCTACCACTGAGACCCGGAACTTGCCGCCGACGTTGCGGTCGAAGATCGCCCCGATGTATGCAGTCTTGCCGTTTCGGCAGGCCGCTCTCCAGTCAGTACGAGGCGTCTCCGGCTGTCCCGGCAGCAAGAGCGGCGGGCCGTGCGGAACATGGATGGCGGCCGACGCCTTCAGCCGGCCGCGTGGACGAGTTTCGGCCGATGATCTGGAACCATGATCCCGTCGTACTGTTTAACTGGAAGGCGCGGAAGCGCCGATAACGGGGATGCCGATTGCCGGCCAACCCGGTAACGACGATCGGCCTTTCGGTTCGCCTATGGAGGAACACGACATGCAAACGACCCGATCGAAAGAACTGGCGGAGGAATACCTGCGGCTTGGCGGCAAACGGCTGGCGAAGATCGATGACGATATCGTTAAAATCCGCCACTGGGAGGATGACACGCCGGAGGCCGAGGCCTTCTGGCAGAAGCACATTGAGCCGCTGGATGACAAGCGCCGCGTAGAGGTCGAAACGCACCTTCCCACGATCAACGACAGGTGATCGCGGCGATTTCCCTGGAGCGCATGACATTGACGCACGACAGCGCCGCGCGTCTGAAAAGACGCGGCAGGCTGTCGTGCTCGGATATGTCGCGCCGCTGCGCTTACTGCAGCGTGCGCGTCTGGATCTGCTCGGCGGCGTGAGGCGCGGATGCGGGCAGTGGGCTGCCTTCCAGGCCGGTCGCTACCACAGAGACACGGAACTTGCCGTCGAGGCTGCGGTCGAAGATCGCGCCGACGACGATATCGGCGTCTTCCTGCACTTCGTCACGAATGCGGCTTGCCGCTTCGTCCACTTCGAACAGCGTCATGTCCGAACCACCAGAGATCGAGATCAGCACACCCCTGGCGCCCCGCATCGAGATATCGTCGAGAAGCGGGTTGGCAATCGCCGCCTCCGCCGCCTTCATCGCGCGGCTCTCACCGGAGGCTTCGCCGGTACCCATCATCGCACGGCCCATGCCTGACATGACCGACTTCACGTCGGCGAAATCGAGGTTGATCAGGCCTTCCTTGACGATCAGGTCGGTAATGCAGCCGACGCCCGCATAGAGCACGCGGTCGGCCGTCATGAAGGCATCGGCGAACGTCGTTTTTGCATCAGCGATGCGGAAGAGGTTCTGATTGGGAATGACGATGACCGTATCGGCCGCCTGGCGAAGCGCCTCGATGCCGATTTCCGCCATCCGCATGCGGCGGTTGCCCTCGAAGGTAAAGGGCTTGGTGACGACACCGACCGTCAGGATGCCGGCCGCACGTGCAGCGCGGGCGATGACGGGTGCCGCACCCGTGCCCGTTCCGCCGCCCATGCCGGCGGTGACGAAGCACATGTGCGAGCCGGCCAGGTGATCCATGATCTCATCGAGCGACTCTTCGGCAGCCGCGTGGCCGACCTCAGGCAGCGAACCGGCGCCGAGACCCTCCGTCACATTCGCGCCAAGCTGGATGCGGCGCGTCGCCTTGGAGGTGGCTAGTACCTGAGCATCCGTGTTTGCGGCGACGAATTCGACGCCCGCCAGCTTTTCCGCGATCATATTGTTGATCGCATTGCCACCACCGCCGCCGACGCCGATAACTGTAATATGCGGCCGTAGCCCAGAAATGCCGCCCTTGGCGTCCGTCATCGCGCTCTCCTTTGATGCTTCGTTCATGCCCACCCTCGTTTGCGGACGGCGAATCGGGCGTCAGGATACGCGAGCAACAAGGCAGAGGCGAGGCGAAAGACGTCTCGGGGGCAGCGAACCTTTTCACATGTGACTATCGTTCTCGACAGGAATGCGTCCGCGATCGCCGCTCACCGAAGCGGGGCGATGTGGTCTTCGAGGGTGATCTCTCCGCGATTGGGCTCACGCGGCAATTCGGGGCCGTCGAGCGTCGCCTCGGTCATGCGCGTGTAGGAGCGGGCGGCGGCAGGCGAGAAGCCGAGCTTGCGAAAGCTCTCTTCGAGCTGGTCGCGCGGCGTCGTTTTCACCTTCACCGACTTTCCGACGACCGCGGAGAAAGCCGCGGCGACATCGGCGAAAGCATATCGCCGCGGTCCCTCCACATAGTTGATGCCGACATCACTGACTGAGCCTGCCAGGCGCGCGGCGGCCACCTTACCGAGATCGGCGGGAGAAACCATCGGCAAGATGAAGTCTTCGGGGAAGGCGGTGGTGATCATACCCTTGCGCGCCGGCTCCAGCAGCATATCGAAATTGGTATAATAGTAGGCCGCCCGGTTGACCGCCGCCGGAATGCCGCTTGCCTCTGCCAGGCGCTCGAACTCATACAGCACCGAGAGGTCGCCGACGCCATCGCCTTGCCTGGCGCCATAGGTCGATTGCACCACGAGTTTTTCAAGGCCCGAATCCGTCAGCGCTGCGGCAATGCTTCGTGCAGTCTTCAGCTCTTCGGCGTTCGTATCGGTGCCGGGATGTGCCGGCGGGTTGAGGAGAAAGGCGCGTCGGCCTCTCTGGAAGACAGCCCTCAGTGCCGCGCTGTCCAAGACATCAAGCACCACGGCCTCGACATTGCCACCGTCGACCGCGCTCGCCTTCTGCTCACTATGGACGAGCGCGAATATCTTCTCGCCCGCGGGCCTCAGCGTTTCGATGACACGGGAACCGACATTTCCCGCTGCACCCAGAACGATGTACATGATTTCCACCCGGCAGTTGTTTCGCTGCAAAACGAAGTCTCGGTGCCGATGGTTCCTGTCAGGTGGCGTAAAGCTGTCGTCAGCCGCCTGCCGACACATTTATGGTGGAAGCCGACCGAGCGCATGGCCCCTGGCGCGCCGATTTCGATCACAAGCGGTAACGGGGGTGAACCAAAACCTCAGCGCGGTGTTTACAGACACGCCTCATAACTCCGAAAGGAACGCTTCCAATGCAAAGATTTCTGCTATCGGGCCTTGCCCTTGCAGCACTGGCCGGCACAACCTTCGCCCAGCAGCCGCCGGCTCCGCCATCCGCCGGGACTCCGCCCGCAGCGGCCGAATCCGGCTCGCCTCCTCCTCCGCCGTCTCCGTCCGCTCCTGATGACGATGAGCAGATGACGGACCGGCCGGATGCGCGGCCGGGAGATCGCCCCGATTACCGCTGGCATGGTCGGAGAGGCGACATGGGCTTCCGTGGTTTCCGTGGGCATCGCCTGCCACCGCCGTCCAAGGCAGCGCATTTCCGGATCGAGGATGGGAATACCCGGATCGATCTCAAATGCGCCGAGGACGAACCGATGAAGGCCTGCGCCGATCTCCTGCTCCAGGTTATAGACCGCCTGCAGGGGCAGGACTGATCATCCGCGCCTGAGGCGGGTGCCACACGATGATGCAACCGCCCGCGTCTTCTCGCGGGCGGTTTCAGTGTGACGCGAACGCCGCCTCGCTCTCCGGTCATGTCAGCCTTGTGCCGAGGCTCTGCGGCACCGGTTGCAGATGCTCGGGACAAGCCCGAGCATGACGGAAGAGGGGTTGCCGCGTCCTCACGCCTGTTGTTGGGTGTGCGGCATCCTCCAACGGCCCTCATCCTTGTACGTTGCCGTTGCTGTATAAAGGGGCTGCGCGGCGGGGATGCGTGTCATCCTTGGGTCTTGAACTCGTGCCTCAGCAAGCATCTCCGTCGCCATGTCTTCGCTCGAACGGTTGGTTGGGCTTCGAGCCCGCGTTGCAAGGAGGAGCAGTCATGCATATCCAGCAATCTTTCATGGTCGGCATCGATGTCTCGAAGGCCCATCTCGACGTGGCCGTCGAGGGCAAACGCGCCGTTGTCCGCTTCGACAACAATGCGCCAGGCTGTGCCGCACTCACTGCGGCAGTGGCCGGCGCAGAACTTGTCGTCGTCGAGGCGACCGGCGGTTACGAGATGGCGATCGTCAGAACGCTGATGGCCGCCGGCATTGCCGTCGCCGTCGTCAATCCCCGCCAGGTGCGCGACTTTGCCAGGGCCAGCGGTCGTTTGGCCAAGACCGATCAGGTCGACGCCCGCGTCACTCTCCACTTCGCCAGAGCGATGCGGCCGGCACAGATCCCCCATATCGACGACGGCCGCATCGCGCTTGCTGCGCTTGTCACCCGCCGTCGCCAACTCATCGACATGGCGGTCGCCGAGAAGAACCGCCTCGAGCATGCGCCTGAGGCCATCGCAGCGCTGATTGGCGAGACCCTCGCCGCCCTTAAGGCCCAACTCGCCCGCGTCGATGCCGCCATCGCGCTCGCCATCGAGGCCGAGCCCGACATGGCCGAACGCCGCAATCTGCTGTTGACCGTGCCGGGCATTGGCGAGGTCAGTGCCGCCGTGCTCATCGCCGAACTGCCCGAACTCGGCGCCATCGACGACAAGAAGCTCGCAGCCCTCGTCGGCGTCGCCCCCATCGCTCACGACAGCGGCACATGGCGTGGACAACGCCATATCGCCGGCGGCCGCGCCACCGTCCGATGCGCCCTCTATATGGCTACGCTCTCAGCCATCCGTTGCAACCCGGCCATCAAGACCTTCCACAAAAGGCTGCGCGACGCGGGCAAACCGCCCAAGGTCGCCATCGTCGCCGCCATGCGAAAGCTCATCATCATGATCAACACTATTCTTAAAAGACGAACCCCATGGAACCAGCCCCAACAACACGGTTGCTGAGGTGCCCCGAAGGGGCCTCGAAGGACACGCCGCAACGCTGCTCCCGCATCCGTCCGACGCCGGCCACCGAGAGACAAGGATGTTCGTGCTGTAGCATCGAACGATCGGTGTCGTCGGCTCACCGCGTGACGCGGGCTGCCGATGTTCCCGAGTAGCGGTCGCCGTGGATCTCGATGCCCGAGAAGACCGCATCGATCCCGGCCAGTTCCTCCGATGTGAAGGTGATGTCGGCGGCAGCGATATTCTCCTCCAGCCGGTGCAGCTTGGTGGTGCCGGGAATGGGCATGATCCAGGGCTTGAGCGCCATCAGCCAGGCGATGGCGATCTGGGCCGCGGTGGCGTTTTTGCGGGCGGCGATGGCCTCGATCGCATCGACCACCGGCTGGTTCGCCTTGCGGTTTTCGGCTGAGAGGCGCGGATTGGTGTGGCGGTGGTCGTTGCCGCCTTCGAAACTGGTGTTCTCGTCCATCTTGCCGGCGAGGAAGCCGCGGCCGAGCGGGCTGTAGGGCACGAAGCCGATGCCAAGTTCTTCGACGATGGGCAGGATTTCCCGCTCCGGGTTGCGCCGCCACAGCGAATATTCGCTTTGCAACACGGTGACCGGCTGGACGGCATGGGCGCGGCGGATGGCTTCGACGCCCGCTTCTGACAGGCCGAAATGCAGCACTTTGCCGGCGCCGATCAGATCTTTGACCGTGCTTTCCACCTCTTCGATCGGTACGGCAGGGTCGACCCGATGCTGGTAGAAGATATCGATGCGATCGGTGCGAAGCCGCTTGAGGGCTTCTTCGACGACCACACGGATGCGTTCCGGCCGGCTATCCAGGCCGACTTCCGGCCGGCCATCCCTGAAGCCGAATTTCGTCGCGATCACCACCTCATCACGGATCGGCGCCAGCGCCTCGCCGACGAGTTCCTCGTTGGTGAACGGCCCGTAGGCTTCGGCAGTGTCGAAGAAGGTGACACCCCGGTCGTGGGCCGCCCGCAGGAGCGCGACGGCATCACCACGCTCCATCGCCGGCCCGCGATGGTAGTTCAGCCCCATGCAGCCGAAGCCGACCGCCGAGACGTCAGGGCCTCTTTGGCCGAGTTTGCGCTTGATCATTTCACGTCCTCCTTCCCAGGTTTGATCCCAAGATAGGGCAAAGTCCGGCGGCGATTAGCCGGAGATATCGGCATGAACTTATGAGGTCCGTTCATGAGTTTCCCGGCTCGCTCGGAGAGGACGAACCGGGATCGGGTAAGAGAATCCCGGCAGTGTCTGCCGCTTGAGCCGAAGCTGAGGGTCTTACGTTATGACGCCAGGCGAAACGTGCCGTTGCGCATAGCCTCGATCACCGTGCGCAACGTGTCGTCCCTGTCATGCCCCTCCGTCGAGACCACATGTTGCTCGAACGGGCCAAGTGATGAGAATTGCTGATGGAGCGCCGCAATAGGGCCGGGATCGGTCAGCGTGTCGCCGCCACGCTCCCGGCAGCGCCGGATGGCGACATCGAGCGGCGGACGCAGGACTACGTAGTGGAGGGGTGCCGCGATTTTCCGGAACGGTTCCAGGAACCACGGCCCGACGATGCCGTCCACGACGACGAAGTAGCCGCCGCCGGCATAGCCTGACGCCGCCTTCGTCAACACGTCGACGACAACGATATTCTGTTCATGCGCTTCCGGTAGATAGGGCGGGATCGCGCCGTTCTTGATGAAATGCCAGAAGTCGTCGGAATGAAGGTGGACCTTCGGCGAGCCGGGCTCGCGGGCGAGCGCCTCGGCCGTCGTGGTTTTTCCCGAGCCCGGTGGCCCGGTGAGAATGAGAACTTCGCCCGTGTGATCCATCGCGCGGCATTTTCGCACGAAGCAGCATCGTTTCGCAATTAGCCGATAGGGGGGCGGCAATAGCCCGGCCATGGTCCCTTTCGTTCTAAAGAAGCCGCTGAAACGGCAGCTACTCCGGCAGCCCCGCCATCCTGAGAGCCTCGATATATCGGCTGCGATCGTCCGGTCTTCGGAATGGCGGGAGCACGTCGGCGAGATTGGAAAGCCGGAGGGCGGGGTCCATCAGGCACAGGCGGGCGATCGTTTCGCGGGCTTGCACAAGCCGCCCGGCCATGGCCTGGCTCGCCGCCATCACGCGCATGGCGCTCGGGTAGTTCGGCTGGTGGTGTAGCGATTTTCCTGCCCAGGCGGCAGCATCGTCATAGTGGCCGGCGCAAAAATGCGCGAGACCGATGTTGAACTGCCAGGCAAAGAGGCGCGGATCCAAAGGGCTGAGACGCATGGCAAGTGTAGCGTGTTCAACGGCCTTATCAGGCTCGCCCAGGCAGGCCTTCACCCAGCTGCTGACGCCGAGCGCAGCCGCCAGGTTCGGGTTGAGGAAGAGTGCGCGATCGATGCAGGCCGCACTGTCATCGAGATCGCTGCCGACATAACCGATGACATATCCGCCGTAGGTGAGCGCAACCGCATCGTTCCAGCCGAGTTCGACCGCTCTCCTCGCCAGCCGGGTCGCTTCGGCAGTCTCGTCTGCGGGATTAAGCATCCAGCCATTGCTCTTTCGGGTGGCGTAGCAGCGTGCCGCTCGGGCATGGGCTATGGCGAATTCCGGGTCACGCTCGATCGCCTTCCTGAAAAGCCGCAAGGCCTCGTCGATGACCGATCTGTTGGTGATCGTCCGGTCGAAGGCCGCCAGGCCGCGGAGATAGTAGTCGTAGGCGTCGAGGCTCTCGGTCGGCTTGCGTTTGGCACGCTCGATCTCAGCTTCCTCCACTTTCGGCGTTATGGCGCCGACGATGCTCGAGGCGACCTGATCCTGAAGATCGAAGACATTCGCCAGGGTTCCGTCAAAACGATCGGCCCAAAGATGTGTACCGGTCGATGTATCGATGAGCCGCCCGGCAATGCGCAGGCGGTCACCCGTCCGGCGCACACTCCCTTCGACGACGTAGCGTACGTCCAGCTCACGCCCGACCTGCTTTATGTCGACCGCCTGACCTTTATAGGTGAAGCTCGAATTCCGGGCGATGACGTAGAGGTGGCGGAATTGAGCAAGCGCGATGGTAATGTCCTCGACGATGCCGTCGGCAAAATATTCCTGCTCCGTGTCGCCGCTCAAATTCTGAAATGGCAGGACCGCAACCGATGGCCGGTCGTGATGCTTCGCCGGGGCGGGGAAGAGCTGCGGCTGCGCTCCGACGTCGGCGGCCGGTGCGCTCAGCGGATGTCCGGGTTCCTGCCGCGATTGCAGCGAAGCTGCCAGGGAGGACGTCTGTGCTTCTGGTTCAGCCTGAAGATGCTTCTTCAAGAGCGCCCGGCAGGCTTCGTATTGGCGCAGAGCCGCGTTCTCGTGACCCCTGAGAGCGTGGATCCGCATCAGCGCCCGATGGGCGGCCTCCACGGTCGGGTCCGCAGCGAGCAGCCTTTCGGCCAGTCCTTCGCAGGCCGATTCTTCCGCGGTGCCTGGCTCGGAAAGCGCTTGGCTCAGCCGCTCCACCAGTTGCAGCGCCTTGCGTTGATATGTGCTCCGATACGGGCCGAACCACTCGTCCAATTCGTCCGGAATGGCCTCGCCTGCCAGCACCTCGCCACGGTAGAGATCGGCGGCGAAGGCGAGATCGGCCGTCCGGCCGGCCTCCAGTTTACGGTCGAAGATCGAAATGTCGGTTTCATCAGGACCTGTTATCAGCGCGACGGTCTCCTGATCCCCGTCAATGTAGACGGTGGCATCCCCGCCAGCCGGAAACGATCGCCTGATATCGACCAGCGCCTGGCGCAGGCTGTTGCGGGCCTGCTCATTGCTTCGTCCTGGCCAGAAAGCTTCGGAAAGCAGTTCCCTGCGATGGCCGCGGCGGCCTGCAAGCACCAGGGCAGCAAAAAGAAGTGACGTCTTGCGCGTGGCGAAGCGGATTTGCCGGTGCTCCCGGGACATCACTTCAAGGCCACCCAGCAACCTGATGCGCAAAGATCGTCTCCCAGATTTCGACCGCGACCGCAGAATAGCATTTCGGCAGATAGATTTAACACCGATTTAGCGGCGGCTTGTCGAAGTTTTCCTGGCCGTTCACGCCGAACCGAACAGCCGGAATACGCCCGCGTGTCAGGCTCCCACTTGCAAATCTCACAAATGGGAGACTGAAAATGGCTCACACGGAAACTCACGCCGGCATCAGCGCGCCGAAAGGACAGTTGTTCGGGTTCAGGCCGAACAGCGTAGCAATCATTGTCGCTGCCCTGAGGAGGTGGCAGCGGAGCGTCGCAAGACGGAAGGCATTGGCAGATCTGACGCCCGACCAGCTGAGGGACATCGGCCATCCCCGGGGTGACATCGGCCATCCCCAAATCAATCGACCCGTGCTCGAAATCAAAGCAGGGCTGATGACGAAGTTGATGTCAATGCGATAGTCCGAATGTTCGACTGCGCGGACGCGTCGGCTGCCGGTCGACAAGGCGAGGATCCAAGGTGCAAGCTTGGCGCCAGATTCGATTGGCAGCAGGCAATCGTTGATTCCCGCTCTGTCTGGGCAGGGACCGTTGATCTGGCCACCCTTCGCCATCAGTCGTCAGTTTTTCCGCCGCGGCGATTTCGACTATGATGGGACGCTGGAACGATAGGGATGCACGGCATGATCGATCATATTACCATTGCAGTGAGTGACCTTGAGAAGAGCAAGCTGTTCTATGAACGCGCTCTCGACCCTCTGGGCTATCGCCGTACCTTCGGGAAGGAGGGCGTGTTCTGGGCCTTCGATGTCGGCGGCAGCCTGTTCGAGATCCAGCACACCGACGACAAGCCGCCTCTGACGCGTTTGCACGTTGCCTTCCGGGTTCGGAGCAGGGCGGAGGTCGAGGCGTTTTATCGGGCCGCGCTCGAAGCCGGCGCCCGGGACAACGGCGCGCCCGGCCTGCGGCCGGAATATGAAGAGAACTATTATGCCTGCTTCGTTCTCGATCCCGACGGATACAATATCGAAGCGATGCTCAACGAGCCGGCGCCACAAGGGTGAGCGCAGGGCTCTGCCCAAAGAATGCAATCGAGGGGAGGTGGATATGTCGAGTTTCAGGAATGCCGTTGTCTCTTTGCCCGGCAAGGAGCGCGTGGCGAGCACGCCCTTCGGCGCGAGGATCGTCATCCATGCCACGGCCGCCGAGACCGGCGGCGCGTTCGGGATGTGGGAAACCTTCACGCCGCCGGGTCATGGTCCGGCCCCGCACACGCACACCCGGGAGACGGAAGTCTTTCGGGTCGTTCGCGGTCTCTATCGATTCCAGTGCGGCGACGAGGCGTTCGACACGCCTGTGGGAACCGTCGTCGTTCTGCCGCCACATGTACTGCACAGCTGGCGAAACATAGGCGACGAACCCGGCCAGATGTTCGGCACGGTCACGCCGGGCGGCTGCGAGCAATTGTTCATCGATATCGAGGCTTTTGGTGCCGATACGCCCGAGAAAATCGCGGTAATCGAAGCGCGACTGGGGATCATCAACGACATCACGCTGGCCCTCGGATTGACGGCACCGCAACCGCGCTGATTGGTCCTCAGGGAGTCGAGCGGGTCTGTCTATTGTCGGCGTGATCGCTTTCGCGGCATGGCACTCTCTCAAGAGTCCTGTCGCTTGGAAATATCCGTATGTCCTAACCGCGCTGCGTCCATGTCACCGACGCGCGCATTGGTCTTGAGGAGGCACATTTGATGCTTACGATTGGGTCGATTGTCTGGGGTGTGAGGGATGTTGCGCGCGCCATCGATTCTGGCGCGCGGCCTTGAATTATAAACCTTTGCGAGAGCCGTCGGAAGATTGGGCCATTCTTGTCCCGGTCACGGGCGAAGGACAGCAGATGGCGATCACGATCGTTTCATCCGACCCCACCACCCACCAGCGCCATCATCTCGATCTCTATGCATCCGATCAGCAAGCCGAGGTCGAGCGGCTGTTGTCTCTTGGAGCGCAGCGTGTGGATTGGCGCTATCCCGAAGGCGCGGACTATATCGTTCTGGCTGATCCTGATGGAAACAGGTTCTGCGTCGTTCAGAAGGAGATGGAACAAACCGGCGTCGCCAATCCATCCGCTTGATCCCCGAAGGTGCGGGAAAAGGCGCGCGGCGCTGTAGGGCGTAATGCCGAAGCGATTTTCAGGAAGAACAGCCCCGTCAATGATTGGCGGGGCTTTTTGCTGTCTGGCGGCAGGCGAGTTCAGATGACCTGGCCGCCGGAGACTTCGATGCGCTGGGCGGTGATCCAGCGGTTGTCGTCGCCGAGCAGGCTTGCGATCATCGGGCCGATATCGTCGGGCACGCCGACGCGGCCAAGCGCGATCATGCCGGCGAACTGGCTGTTGAGGTCGGGCATGTCGCGGACGGCGCCGCCGAGGAAATCGGTTTCGATGGCGCCGGGCGCGACGGTGTTGACCGTAATGCCGCGGCTGCCGAGTTCCTTGGCGAGGTAGACGGTGAGGATCTCGATTGCGCCCTTGGCGGCCGAATAGGCGGAGAAGCCGGGATAGGAGACACGGGTGAGGCCGGAGGAAAAGTTGACGATGCGGCCGCCATCGGCAAGCAGCGGCAGCAGCGCCTGGGTGAGGAAGAACACGCCCTTGACATGGACGTCGAACAGCGCGTCGAACTGCGCCTCGGTGGTCTCGGCAAACATTGCCATTTCGCCGTGGCCGGCATTGTTGACGAGGTGGTCGAAGCTATCGCGCCGGAACTTGTCGTGCAGCGCCTTACGGACCTGATCGGCGAAGGCGGGGAAGGTTGCGACATTGCCGACATCGAGCGGCAGGGCGACAGCCTTGCGGCCAATGGCTTCGATTTCGCCGACCACGGCTTCGGCCTCGGCCTTGCCGCTGCGGTAGGTCAGGATGACATCGCCGCCATGGCGGGCGATGCTGACAGCCGCGTTGCGGCCGAGGCCGCGGCTGGCGCCGGTGACGATTGCAATCTTGCTCATTTCGAAATTCCTTCGTGGTGTGTTGGTGCGACGATCGGAAAAGACGGGCGAGGCCCGTTGCCCGAAGCGCCTGACATTTTGCCTATTTCGCCGAATCCTGTACCGGCATGGGAGATTTCAGTCATCGAAGACCTCCTTGCGTTCGGCGATCCGTTGCGATCAGGCGTCTCGTCTCTCTGACGGTGTGACTATCTCAGAGGGAAGGCGGGTGGTGTTGCCGGAATCGCTAGGGATATTGCCTAAACCTCCAATTTCGGCTTAGGGTGGCTCGACTGCAGGAGAGGCCAGGGATGACAGAGACGCTATTGGAAGCCGTTCGCCGTTATACGGAGACCCATGCCGATCTCTCCGGCCTGGCGCGCACGCCGATTCCAGGCCTTGCCACCATCCGCGCGACGATGCCGAGCGACATGCAATATGCGATCTCCAAGCCGCTGGTGGCGCTTGTCGTGCAGGGTGCCAAGCGCGTGACGATGGGCGATGACGTGTTCGATTTCAGCGCCGGAGACTCGCTGCTGATCACGGCCGATGTGCCGACGGTGAGCGAGATCACCGCGGCAAGCATCGGCCGGCCCTATTACTCGCTGGTGCTCGACCTCGACCCGGCACTGATCGCCGAGCTCAGCGTCGAGATGAAGCTCGCCCGGGTGGCGGATGGCGCGCCGGTGCGCGTCGAGCCGACCGATGCGGAAGTGGCGGATGCGGCGCTGCGGCTGATGCGCCTGCTCGACCGCCCGGCCTCGGTGCCGGTGCTGCAGGCGCAGTTGATGCGGGAGATGCATTACTGGCTGCTTGCCGGCCGGCACGGCTCGGCGATCCGCCGGCTCGGCTGGCCGGATGGCCATGTACGGCGCGTGGCGCGGGCGGTGGCAGTGCTGCGCGCCGAGTTCGCCGAGACCGTGCCGGTGGAGAGGCTGGCTGCGGTGGCAGGCATGAGCCCATCCTCCTTCCACCAGCACTTTCGCGCCGTCACCTCGCTCTCGCCCCTGCAATTCCAGAAGCAGCTGCGGCTGATCGAGGCGCGGCGGCTGATGCTTGCCGAAGGTGTCCCAGCCAGCCACGCCGCCTTTGCCGTCGGCTATGAGAGCGTGCCGCAGTTCACCCGGGAATACGGCCGCATGTTCGGCCTGTCGCCGGTCAGGGACATGAAAGCGGCGCGGGACCGGGGGCCGGTGGCGGCTTAGAGCGGCATCCACCAACGGCCCTCATCCTGAGGCGTGCAGCCCGTAGGGCGGAGCCTCGAAGGGCACGCCGCAACGCTGCTCTCTGCATCCATCTGGCGCCGGCGCACACGCCTCGTCCTTCGAAGCCCCTCAGGGTAAGGCTCTCTTGGGCGCTGCCGCTCCTCGGTCCAGTACACCCTCAATCCCGCGCCGTCGGATATTCGATTGCACTCGTGGCGCATTGGCGATGACATGCCAGGCTATCTGGCGAGCGCCAGTATCAATGTGTGCGTCTCAATCATCGGAATGTGCATTGCGGCTGTTATAATCATAGCCCAAACGGCAACCGAGAACATTACCGCCGCAATCCTGATTCCGACTGGCGTCATTATTTTCTCCATCCCAAGTACAGCGTGTCGCTCCTCTGACAATTGTGATGCTAGCAAGGCAGAGGTCGACCCGATATCGCGAGATTTCGGTATATTCAGACGTGCAGCGACACGATCCCTTCGGGGCATCTCAGGATGAGCCTCTCGTGGACGCCGTCGCCCGCCACGCCGCCGGCGGGGTGCCGAAGGTGCGGGAAAAGGCGCGGTTGAAGGCGGCTTCGGTGGCATAGCCGGCGTCGTAGGCGATCGCCGCGATCGGCTGGCCTGAGGTGGCGAGCGCCACGCTTGCGAGATAAAGCCGCCAGTCCCGGATATAGCGGATCGGCGATGTCGAAAGCATCGCCTGGAAGCGTTCGGCCAGCGCGCTGCGCGACATTCCCGATGCCGCGGCCAGTTGCTCCAGCGACCAGTCGCGTTTGGGGTCGTCGTGGATGAGGGAGAGGCAGCGCGACAGCGCCGGATCGGCGAGCGCTGCCAGCCAGCCGATCGCATGCGGCTCGGCCATCATGATCTGGTGCCTCAGGATTTCGATGAAGATAATTTCCGTCAGTCGCGGCAGCATCGAGACGCCGCCGGCCCGTGGCCTGTCGACCTCCTCGACCATCTGGCGGATGGTGGCGCGCAGCCAGTCACCGTCATTGGCGGCCCGCGTTCTGACATGGATAAGGCTCGGCAGGGACTGCCGAAGCGGCGCGAAGCTCAGCCCGTCCCACTGCAGATAGCCGCAGAGAAGACGCACGCCTTGTGTCTCGTCGCCGTAACGCAGCACGGGAATCTCACGCCATGGCTTCTGCGGCAGATCGCGGGTCGGCAGTACCAGCATGCCGTCTCTGCCTGCGCCGAGCTGATGGCCGGTGCCGAAGGGGAAGACCAGTACGTCGCCGGCTTCCAGCTCGCTCTCTTCGCCTTCCGTCTTCAGCCAGCAGCGGCCCTCCACAACGATGTGAAACGGCATCGCGCCCGAGGCCTTGGCCGAAAGGCTGGCGAGCGAGGGCGTGGCATCGGTCTGCCAGTCGCCGGTCGGCATGAAGCAGAACTGCAGCGATCCCGACAGGCGGATCGTCGAGAGCAGCGCCGACAGCACATCGTCACGCGTCACGCCGCCGGCATCGTCTGGATTTTCGGACAAGGCTTCACGCATCCCGGCCAAATACGCGCGTCGCGCGTCCTCCTATCATCGACACGTTCACTGCAACTCGATTGGGAGAATACTATGCAAACTCAATGCGACAAACTGGTCGTGCTCGTGACCAAAGGCATCGAATCCGAACTGTCCTCCGTTGCCTTCACCATTGCCAATGGCGGCATCACCGCCGGGCTGAAGGTCTCGGTATTCCTCACCAGCACCGGGATCGACCTGGTGCGCAAGGGTGGCCAGCGCATGGCGCATGTGCCGCCGCTCGAACCGCTCGCGAGCCTGATCGAGAATTTCCAGCAGCGCGGTGGCACGATCTGGGCCTGCCCGCCCTGCGTGACTTCCCGCGGCTACAACAAGGAAGATTTGCTCGACGGCGTCGTCATCGTCGGCGCCAGCGCCATGCATGCCGAGATCAAGGAAGGTGCTGCGACGCTGTCGTTTTGACCGGGGAAAGCCGGGTTGGGCGGGCGTTGAGGAAAGCGTCTTACACCGGCATCCCGAAACTTTGATGATCTGCGGCATTCTTGCGCTCGGAAATATACTTGTGTGATTGGGTCGATATACATGCGATACTGCATGATGAGGGCGGCGCGGGCTTTCGGGGGCTTCAATGACATGCGTGAAGGTCAATGAACTGCTATCGGTGGCGGGGCAGCCCGACGCCGCAGCCTTTGCCGCTTTCGCCGCAGACGGCTTTGCTGCCGTCATCAATGCCCGGCCTGATGGCGAGGAGCCGGGCCAGCCGGGCAATACGGCGGAAAAAGCTTCCGCCGCGGCCGCCGGGCTTTCCTACAGTTTCGTGCCGGTGAAGGGGTCCGAGATCACCGAGGCCGATATCTTCGCCTTCCAGGCGGCGATGGCGCAAGCGAAGGGACCGGTCGTCGCCCATTGCAAGAGCGGCACGCGGGCGCTGACGCTCCATGCGCTGGGCGAGGTGCTCGACGGGCGAATGAAGCCCGGGGATGTCGAGGCCTTCGGTCAAAACCTCGGCTTCGATCTTGCCGGTGCGCGCAGCTGGCTGGAGAAGCGGGCAGGGCAGGCGCCACATGTGAAGGCCTTCTTCGAGCCCCGCACCTGCAGTGTGCAATATGTGGTTTCCGACCCGGCGACGAAACGCTGTGCCATCATCGACCCGGTGCTCGATTTCGACGAGATGTCGGGGGCGACGAGGACGGCCAATGCCGATGCCATCCTCGCTCATGTCGAAAGCGAAGGGCTGACGGTCGAGTGGATCCTCGACACCCATCCACATGCCGATCATTTCTCCGCCGCGCATTATCTGCATGAAAAGACCGGTGCGCCGACGGCGATCGGCATCCATGTCACCGACGTCCAGACGCTCTGGCAGGAGATCTACAACTGGCCGGAGCTTAAAACCGACGGCTCGCAATGGGACCGGCTGTTTGCCGATGGCGACACGTTCGAGATCGGTGCGCTTAAAGCCCGCGTGATGTTTTCGCCCGGCCATACCCTTGCCTCGGTGACCTATGTAATCGGCGACGCCGCCTTCGTGCACGACACGGTGTTCACGCCGGATTCCGGCACGGCGCGCACGGATTTCCCGGGCGGCAGCGCTGCCGCCCTCTGGCAGTCGATCCAGGCCATCCTGTCGCTGCCCGAGGAGACCCGCCTCTTTTCCGGCCACGATTATCAGCCCGGCGGCCGGCACCCGCGCTGGGAAAGCACGGTGGCGGCGCAGAAGCGCGCCAATCCGCATATATCAGGCATCGACGAGGCCGGCTTCGTGGCGCTGCGCCAGGCGCGCGACCGCACGCTGCCGAAGCCGAAGCTTATGCTGCACGCGCTGCAGGTGAATATCCGCGGCGGGCGGCTGCCCGAGCCGGAGGGGAATGGCCGGCGGTATCTGAAGATACCGCTGGATGCGTTGTGAGGGTAGGCGTGGACGTGGCAACTGCCGCATCGTTCAAAGCGCGCTTTCCACATCGGTCCTGACGAAGTCATCCCCCGCAAATAGCAGCCGGCACGCATGTTCCCGAGCCACCTCATAGGCGAAGCAGTCGCCGAAGTTCAGGCTGGCGGGATGGGCGCCTTTGCCCCAGGTGCGGTAGGCTTCGGCGATGCGGCGGGCGGAGGCAGGGGTGACGGCGACGATTTCGAAGCCGAGGCCGTCGATCAGTTGTTCCATTTCATCGCCGACGTTGCGACGGGCCGAGACGATCAGGGCTTCGGCGACCGTGCCGGCGGAGATCAGGAGATCGTCGTCGGCTTCGAGGACGGCAATCAGGGCATCGGCTTGTGGTTCGCCAAGCACGATCGCCATCAGGGCGGAGGTGTCGACGGCGATCATTCGGGCAGGCCGTCATCGCTATAGAGGAAATCCTGGCTGCGTGCGGCCGGCGGCCCGTCGGCGGCTTTGGCAATGGCGGAGGCCCGCACCGCTTCCATGAGCGTCCGGCGGGATTTCCGATCGGGCGCTACCCTCACCGGAACCAGCTTCACGGCGGCATGACCGTGCCGGGTGAGGATGACCTCGTCCCCGGCTTCGGCGCGCCGGACCAGTTCGGTCAATTGTCCCTTGGCATCCGTCACAGACACTCGCATCGTTCGCACTCTCCAGGACCAGTGCAGACCAGTTTCTTCTGGAAAATTAGACCATTCTCTGGACCATAGCAACGGATATCTTCGCAGGTCACGGACGGCGCGGGGATAGTTCGCGCAGCGAACGGCGGCATGAAGCTATGTACGCGATATATTTATCCGCTGGCGGCATGGCGCCTTCGGAATAATCATTGACGGCACATGGGCGGGCGACGTAACTGGGCGCGACGGTTCCCTGAAGATGACTCCAAGGGGATTAATAGGGAACACGGTGAGGACGACCCAGTAGGGACCGAGACCGTGGCTGCCCCCGCAACTGTAAGCGGATTGTCGATCATCTCAGGAGTGGCCAGCGACTGGCCATCTCTGAAGGGCTTATAGCCCTGCCACTGCGAGATATCGCGGGAAGGAGGATGAAACGACGGATATCCGCAAGCCAGGAGACCTGCCGTCAATCACGATCCAATCAACCGGGCGGGGATGCCCGGACAAGGAACAGATATGATTGACCTGCTGAACCTTCGCCGAATTCCGGCATGCATCCGTCTCGATTGGGCCTTCTGCGGCTAGGGCACGCCAAAGCGTGCTTTCGGTCCGCGCATATGCGCGGAACGGCCGTGATTTTTCCCTTCATCGAGGTTTTCCATGCGCCAAATTCTCGCCACCATGACATTTGCCTTCGGGCTCGCCGGCCTTGCGCCACCAAGCCTTGCCGCGACCCGATATCCCTTGACCATCACCAATTGCGGCCAGCAGGTGACCTTCGAAAAGGCGCCATCCAAAGTCGTTTCGATCGGCCAGGGCATGACCGAAGTGCTCTTCTCGCTCGGCCTTGCCGACAAGATCGCCGGAACGGGCGTCTGGGTCGGTCCCGTCCTGCCACAATATGCCGAGGCCAACAGCAAGATCAAACGGCTTGCCGACAATGATCCGAGCTTCGAATCTGTCGTCGGGCAGGAGCCCGACCTGGTGACGGCCGAGTTCGAATGGCATGTCGGCGCACAGGGCTCGGTCGGCAAGCGCGAGCAGTTCAAGGATCTCGGGGTCAATACCTATCTCGCGCCGGCCGATTGCGTCGCCAAGGTCAACACCGATGGCGGCGACGGCGTGCGTGGGGAACTGTTCACGATGGAGCTGATCTACCGAGAGATCGCTGAGCTCTCGGAGATCTTCGACGTGAAGGAACGCGGCGATGCGCTGATTTCGGAACTGAAGAAACGCGAGGCGGATGCCGTCGCTTCGATATCGGGCGCCTCGGGCGAGAAGCTGTCCGTCGTCTTCTGGTTCTCCAGCAAGGAGGTCAATGGCGACGCTTTCATCGCCGGCAAAAACAGCGCGCCGGCCTATATTCTGAAGACGATCGGCGCGAAGAACGTCGTCACGACGGAAGAGGAATGGCCGCTGGTCGGTTGGGAAACCATCGCCCAGGCGAACCCTGCCGTGATCGTGCTGGCGACCATGGATCGCCGCCGTTACGCCGCTGACGATCCCAAGGTCAAGGTCGATTTCCTCGAGAACGATCCTGTGACCAAGGAACTGGACGCGGTCAAAAACAAGCACTTCGTAATGATGGATGCGCAGTCGATGAACCCGACGATCCGCACGATCGACGGTATCGAGACATTGGCGAACGGCATCAAGTCCTTCGGCCTGGCGCAGTGAAGGCAGTGTCGGTCCGGCAACAGGGATGGTGGGCTCTTTCGGCGCTCACCACGGCCGCGCTTCTCATGCTCGGGCTGATGATCAGTCTCGCCGTTTCGATCGGCGAGATCGCCATCCCGCTTGCGACGACGGCGGAGGCGGTTTCGAACCGCCTGTTCGGAACGGATTTCGAGCTCAGCCGCATCCACCAGGGCATCGTCTGGGATTATCGCCTGAGCCGCGCGCTCGTCGCTGCCAGCGCCGGCGCGTCGCTCTCGCTCTCAGGCGCGATCCTCCAGGCGCTGCTGCGCAATCCGTTGGCCGAACCCTACGTGCTCGGCATCTCCGCCGGCGCCTCGACGGGCGCGGTCTGCGTGATGATCCTCGGCTTCGGCTACGGCGCGCTCGGCCTGTCGAGCGGCGCCTTCATCGGTGCGGTCATTGCCTTTCTGCTGGTCGGCATCCTGGCGACGGGTACGGGGGGAACCGGCGAGCGCATCATCCTGTGCGGCGTCGCCGGTTCGCAGCTCTTCAATGCGATGACCTCCTACATCGTGACGACATCGGCGAATGCCGAGCAGGCGCGCGGCATCCTGTTCTGGCTGCTGGGTTCGCTCAGCGGCGTGCGCTGGCCCGATGTCTATCTGTCGGTGCCAATCGCTCTTGCCGGCTTCGTCATCTCAATGGCTCATGTGCGGGCGCTCGACGCCTTCGCCTTCGGCACGGATGCCGCCGCCTCGCTCGGCAATGCCGTACGCCGCGTCCAGATCGTGCTGTTCGCCATGACGGCGGCGATGACGGCAAGCGTCGTCAGCATGGTGGGTTCGATCGGCTTCGTCGGCCTCGTCATCCCCCATGCCGCCCGCTTCCTCGTCGGACCGGCGCATAGGCGGCTGCTGCCGGCAACGGCGCTCGGCGGCGCGATTTACATGGTCGGCGCCGATATCATTTCGCGCATCATCATCCCGCAGCAGATCCTGCCGATCGGGGTCGTCACCGCGCTCTTCGGCGCACCGGCCTTCGCCGTCATCCTCTATCGCGTGCGGGGGAAGGCATGAGCATCAGCATCGACGAGGTGAGCTTTGCCGCCGGTAATATCGTTATCGTCAACGGCGTCAGCCTGACGGTGGAAAAGGGCAAGGTGCTCGGTCTGCTCGGACCGAACGGTTCCGGCAAATCGAGTCTTCTCAGATTGATCTGCCGGCTGCGCAGGGTTCGCAGCGGCATCATCCGGCTGGGTGAGGACGACATTTCCTCGCTGCCGCGCGCAGCCCTTGCGCGTCGCGTCGCCTTCGTCGAGCAGCAGTCGACGACCGATACGCAATTGACCGTGCGCGACGTCGCGCGGCTCGGCCGCACGCCGCATCGCGGGCTGCTGTCGTCCTGGGGTGCCGGAGACGACGCCGCCGTCGACGAGGCCCTGTCGCGGGTGGGCATGCAGGAGAGGGCGGGCCAACTCTGGCAGACGCTGTCGGGCGGCGAGCGTCAGCGCGTCCATATTGCCAAATCGCTGGCGCAGGCGCCGAGCGAACTGCTACTCGACGAGCCGACCAACCATCTCGATATCCAGCATCAGCTCGACATTCTCTCGCTGATCTCGAAGCTCGGCATCACCTGCATCGTCGCGCTGCACGATCTTAATCTGGCGGCGATGTTCTGCGACAAGCTGGCGGTGCTTCAGAAAGGCGAGATCGTCGCCTCCGGCGCGCCCGAGGTTGTGCTGACCGAGGATATGATCGGCCGGGTCTTCGGCGTTCGCGCCCATGTCCAGAAATCGGCCGTGCACGGCCGGCATCATATCCAGTACGTCATGGATTGATGGATGGTCGGGAATTTCGATCTCAAGGAGGAGATCCGGGATTGTTGTTGGTCGAAACGGTCGGAGACCTTCGACCTCGCTTTCGGCCATAGGATCGCCAGGGGTCACGAGACCGGCGCTGTCTTGGACCCCTTTCTCTTCATGCATGCCATCCTGCCAAAACCGCTGGGGAGTCTCGAAGGTCCAAGAGAGCCTCATCCTGAGACGCCCGAAGGGCCTCGAAGGGCGAGGCGGGTGCGCCCGCCTTGGATTAGCAGCGCAAGGAGCAGCGCTGCAGCGTGTCCTTCGAGGCTTCGCCCTGCGGGCTGCGCGCCTCAGGATAAGGGGCGTTGGAGGTTGCCGCGCCCGGGCGCCGGGGGTGCCGCGGGTTTGCTCTTGCTGTTCCAGCGCCGCAGTCCCTGCCGTTGCCAATACGCCAAAGTCCAAGAGCCTCATCCCATAGAGGCTTGTCGTCATATCCGCCAACCGCTATCTGGTGTTGACTCAAGGCGGACCCGCCGAAAACGACAAGGCCTTTCATGATTCCCGATTTTCTCGTCACCCATTCCGGTGGCTTTCATGCCGATGAATTGCTGTCGAGCGTCATCCTGACCCGGCTTTTCCCGCAGGCTCGTATCGTTCGCAGCCGCGCGCCGGAGTGGATCACGCCGGGCGAAGACCGGATCATCTATGATGTCGGCGGATCCTATGACCCTGCTGCCGGAATATTCGATCACCACCAGCGCGGCGCTCCGTTGCGCGACGATGGCCAGCCCTACAGCTCGTTCGGGCTGATCTGGAAGCATTACGGCCGCGATTATCTCACAGCCTCCGACCTTCCCGAAGCACATGTCGAGGCGATGCATGGCTCTTTCGACGGCGGCTTCGTGCTGCCGGTCGATCTGACTGATAATGGCGCGCTCAGCCCATCCGGGCCGCTGGCGGGGTTGACGCTGCCGGCTCTGCTGGAAACCCTGAAACCGGTTTTCGACGAAGCGGACCCCGAGGCCGATGATCGCGCCTTCCACGCGGCCCTTGCCATTGCCCGCAGTTTCGTCGAGGCCAGGATCGCTCAGAGTGCCGCAAAATTGCGAGCCGAGGCGATCGTGCATCGGGCAATCGAGGCTGCGGGGCAGGGGCGTGTTCTGGAATTGCCGAGGGGCATGCCCTTCCGTCCCGCCATCGTCAAGGCGGGCGCCGATCAGCTGTTGTTCGTCGTCCATCCGCGCGAAAAGGATTGGTGCGTGACCGGCATCCGCCGCGCCGAGGAAGGGTTCGAGCTCCGGGCCGACCTTCCGGCGGCCTGGGCCGGGCTCACCAATGGTGCGCTGGAGGCGGTTTGCGGCATCGAGGGCGCAAGCTTCTGCCACAACGGCCGCTTCATCGCCGCCGCCAGGACGCGGGAGGCCGCTCTCGCCATGGCCGAACTGGCGGTAAAGGAGGCGCTTTCGATCGGGGCACAGTCAAATGGCGGCCGCTGAGGTCGCATTGAATGTCATCAGTCCGACATTGAATGATATTTCCTCAGCTTCGCCTTCTGCGCGAATCTGCGGGCGCCCTACGGTGCGAGATCGACATGGTGGGCGCCGTGCGGCAGCTGCACGCGGCCGAGCCGCGTAAGCGCCGGCCGGCCGCCTTTTTCGACCCGGAAAACTTCGAGCCCCGAGCCGGCCTCGGGCCTCGCCCCATCATGGCCCTGAAACACGGTGGCGAGGAAGTGGTCTCCTGTCCGATCGAAGGCGCCGCCTTCCGGCAGTGCCCCTTCGAAGGGATAGTCTGCGAGCCTGGAGATGGCGCCGGTTGCCGGATCGAAGCTCAGAAGCGTGACGCTGGCGTCGCGGTGGAAGCGGGCGGAGCCCGGCGGGAAGGCGGTGCCGCGCATGTTGACGGTGGCGACGAGCTGGCCGTCCGGGCTGATGGCGATGCCCTCGGAGGAGAGGTCGGTCTCGGCACCGCCGAGGAGATCGTGGCGCGCCGATTGCTGTGGTGTCGCGGGATCGGCGAGCCTGATGACGCTGATCGTCGACCGTGTCTGCGGAATACGGTCCTCCAAGTTCTTGGCGGCGAAGTTCCGGCCCCAGTTGGCGGTGAGATAATGGCGCCCGTCGGGTGTGAAACGGCCGACGAAGGGATCGGCGCCAACCTCCACGACATTGCCCCATGGGCGCAGAATGGGCGCGTCGTTGGCTCCGGTGACCTCGAAGAAGGCGACCCGGTTTTGCGTATTGATATTGACTGCCAGGAAGCGGCCTGAGGGATGCCAGTGGACGTTGGTCGCGGTCACGCCGCCGCGCGGGGCCGGCTCCGATCCTCTCACCCCGAGGTCGGCGAGGTCGAACCGGGCGAGGCGGCTGAAGCGGCCATCGCGATAGGCGACGATCTGGACGAAGCTCGCCTCCGGCGTGTTGGAAACGACGGCGAGGCTCTCTCCATCAGGGCTGAGGGACAGGGCCTCGGGGAAGGCTTCGATCTCCACCGTGTCGGAGAGGCGGAGTGCCGCGCCGTCCGAAAGGTCGACCGCGAAGAGCCGCCGGCCCGGCGGCAGGTCGCTGATCCTGTTGCCGCCCTTTGGACGTTCGCCCAGCCTTTCCGCGACGAAGGCGGTTTGCCCGTCTTCGCTGAGGGCTAGGATTTCAGGCGCCGAGGTCACCGAATTGGAGACCGGTATCGAACCGGTGACAATCTTGTCCCCGGCTTGCGACATGATCGTCAGCAGATCGCGATAGCCGGCATTTCGTGGCGCAAGCTCGGCGGTGCCGTAGGTCCGGGCGAGAAAATCACCGTCGGAGATGACGGCGATCCGGCTCGCCGAGATGCGGCCGAGAATCTCGGACGCGGCCTGCGCGCCTTCGGCGGCCTGCGTGCTCTGGGGCGCGGCGAGGCTAAAGGTGATGGCGAGAGTCGCGGCGGTGAGGACTGGTCCGTTCATGATCCTGCTCCCTTGTTGGCGGTCCTTTGAAAATGCCGCCGATGCTGATAATTTTCCAATCGTAATCCTGTCGCCTGTGATAGGTATTTCGCATCGGGAGGCTGTCCTGGACATCCGCACGCTCGCCTGTTTCGTGGCCGTTGCTGAAGACCTGCATTTCCGCCGCGCGGCGGAACGGATGAACCTGACCCAGCCGGCGCTCAGCCAACGGATCCGGGTGCTGGAAGGCGAGGTCGGGACCGATCTCTTCGAGCGCGACCGCCGCGGCGTGGCGCTGACGCCGGCGGGCGCTGCCTTCCTCGGCCCGGCCCGCGAGGCGGTGCTGCATGCCGGGATGGCGAAGGCCGAAGCCCTGCGGGCGGTGCGCGGCGAGGTCGGGCGCCTGCGGCTCGGCTTCACACCGATCGCCTTTTACGGCGTCCTGCCGGAGGCGGTGCAGGCGTTTCGTGCCCGCTACGCGCAAGTCGATGTCGATCTCATCGAGATGAGTTCGCCTTTGCTGGAAGCCGCCCTTGCATCGGGCGACATCGACCTCGGCGTGCTGCATCCACCTCTTTCGCGGGATCTGATCATCCACTCCCTGCCGGACGAGCCGTTCGTGCTGGCGCTTCCGGCGACGCACCGGCTGGCGAAGCAGCCGGTCATCCGCGTCGCCGATCTTGCCGGTGAGCCCTTGTTGCTTGCGCCGCGGGCGATCGGTCCCAGCATATACGACCGTGTGATCGCCCTTTTCAGGGGCGAGGGCATCAGCCCCCGGATCGTCCAGGAGGTGACGCCGATGACGACGCTGGTTGGCCTCGTTGCGGCCGGAACCGGTCTCGGCTTCGTCACCTCGGGCATCGCGAAAGCCGCCCGGCCGGGCGTCGCCTACCGCCCCGTCCTGCCGCCGCCGCCATCCCTGCCGATCGCCGCCGCATGGCGCCCGCCGGCATTGTCGGCGAGCGGCGAGCGCTTCCTGGAGATTGTGAGAGGGTTGGTTGTGGAAGGAGCCGCATCCGGGGGAGGCCGATCCTGAGATGCTCGGGCCAAAGGCTGGAGCCTCGAAGGCCCAGGAGAGCCTCATGCCGAGATGCGCAGGCCGCGGGGTGAAGCCTCGAAACACGAGGCGGGCAATCGGCGTGCCTGGGCCGCTCTCGCCATGGCCGAGCTGGCGGTAAAGGAGGCGCGTTCCATCGGGGCGTAGTCAAATGGCGGCGGCTGAGGTGGCGCGAGGCCAGCATCATATCCGGTCCTGGCGGCAGGTCGCTGGATCCTATGTTGCCACCCTGCGGACGTTCTGCCTGCCTTTCCGTGACCAAGGCGGTTTGCCTGTCTTCGCTATCCGGCCTGCAATGTCGCCATCTTGGCGCCGAAGCCGATGAAGACCACGCCTGTCGCGGCTTTCAGCCAGCGCTGGAAGCGCTGGTTGCGCGCAGCTCTGGCGAGCCTCGCAAAGATCATGACCATCGAGCCGAACCAGATGACGTTGAGGCTGGCATGGACGGTGACCAGAAGGAATGCCTCGCCGATCGCGGCCCGGCCATTGGCGTCGTGGTGGATGAACTGCGGGAAGACCGCGAGGTAGAACATCGACACCTTCGGATTCAGGGCGTTGGTGAGGAAACCCTCGAGGAAGGCACGCGGAAGGTGCCTTACCTTACGGGAAGGGGTCACTGACGTTACGGCAGCATAACCGCGCCAGGCGCCGACCAGCGCCTTGATACCGATCCAGCAGAGATAGGCGGCGCCAATCATCTTGACGACGAGGAAGGCCTGCGCCGACTGCGCCAGCAGCAGGGAGATGCCGCAGATCGACAGGGTGCCGTGCACATAGAAGGCGGCGACAAAGCCGGCAATATTGGCGAAACCGGCGCCACGCCCCGAGGTCGGCACCGTCTTGGCGATGAGGACGCCGTTGGGGCCGGGGGAAATGATCAACAACGCGGTGACGAAAGCAAAAGACAGAATTTCAGCAATCGACATTGCGCGCCTCTCCTGGGCCTGGTTTTGACTGTGGGGCTTCGAGCAAGTATGTCGTCGCCGATACCGGCGTCAATATCCAATCTTCGAGGGTGACGGACCCTCCTGGGAGGACTGGAACAGGGCCGGCCCTTGTCCAAATTGCGGAACCGATTGACTTGCATCCGCGAAGGACTAAGCTTTATGCCATAGCAACCACCACTCACACGCGAGAGATAGCGGAGGGCGTGAGTGGCTGGCGACCTTGAGGAGGATGAGGTTTGCCGTGGATTACCGTGTTGTTCTGCTGATCGCCACATCCGTCATTGCCCTTTCCCCTGCTGACGCCGGGGCGCAGGAGGGCGATGCGACGGCGGGTGCCGCCGTTTTCAAGAAATGCGCGACCTGTCATGTCGCCGATTCCGATACGAACAAGGTCGGCCCATCGTTGAAGGGGCTGTTCGGCCGGAAGGCCGGAACGCATCCCAATTACGCCTATTCGGCGGGGATGAAGGCGGCCGGCGAGGGCGGCCTCGTCTGGGACGAGACGGTGCTGCGCGACTATCTGCACAATCCGAAGGGGAAGGTGAAGGGTACGAAGATGGCCTTCGTCGGGGTGAAGGACGACCAGGAAATCACCAATCTCATCGCCTATCTCAAGCAATATTCCAAGTGATGGGCAATATTCCCAATGCGGGGCAATCTCCAAATGGCGGCTCGCGCCTCCGGAGGCGCATGCCTAAATTGCCGTAATTGCCGATATTTTCTATCTGTGCGATAATAAAGACGGACTTTTTGCGGAATGCGGTTTCACGGGTCGACCTGCTCGAGGAGGAGCGGACATGGCTGTCGTGCTGATCCTCGTCCTGATTGTCGTCGGCTCCGTGCTGTTCCATGTGCTGAGCCCGTGGTGGTGGACGCCGATCGCGTCCAACTGGACCTATATCGACACTACCCTCGTCATCACCTTCTGGATCACCGGTATCGTCTTCGTGGCGGTGGTTTCGTTCATGGCCTATTGCGTCTTCCGCTTCCGGCACAAGCCCGGCAACCGGGCACATTACGAGCCCGAGAACCGCAGGCTGGAATTGCTGCTGGGAGGGGGAACGGCGCTCGGCGTTGCGGCGATGCTGGCGCCCGGCCTGATCGTGTGGAACCAGTTCATCACGGTGCCTGCCGATGCCGCATCGGTCGAGGTCGTCAGCCAGCAATGGCTGTGGAGTTTCCGGCTGCCCGGAGCCGACGGAAAGCTCGGCCGCGCCGAGACCGGCGACGTCACCCCCGAAAACCCGCTCGGCCTTGATAAAAACGACGCAAGCGGCCTCGACGACGTCATCATCGAGGGCGGTGAGTTGCATCTGCCGATCGGCAAGCCGGTGCACATCTTGCTGCGCTCGGTCGATGTGCTTCATGATTTCTACGTGCCGGAATTCCGCGCCAAGATGGACATGATACCCGGCATGATCACCTATTTCTGGTTCACGCCGACGCGGACAGGGACCTTCGACATCCTCTGCGCCGAACTCTGTGGCGTCGGCCATGGGCAAATGCGCGGCACCGTCGTTGTCGAGGAGGATGCGGACTACCAGACCTGGCTCGGGCAGCAGCAGACATTCACCCAGCTTACGGCGTCATCGGGAGAGATGCCGCCGGCAAACTGAACCCCCAGCCGTCGCAGACCGCTGGGAGACGAAGGGGAGAGAGATCATGGTCGAGATTCCATCCGACAGCGCAGGCGCCATCCCCTCTGCCGAAGTCGAGGATGTCGAGCTCTATCATCCGAAAAGCTGGTGGACAAAATATGTGTTCAGCCAGGATGCCAAGATTATTGCCGTCCAATATTCGCTCACGGCGATCGCAATCGGCCTGGTGGCGCTGGTGCTCTCCTGGCTGATGCGGATTCAGCTCGCCTTTCCCGGCTATTTCACCTTCATCGATGCCGATCATTATTATCAGTTCATCACCATGCACGGCATGATCATGGTGATCTATCTGCTGACCGCACTGTTCCTCGGCGGCTTCGGCAATTACCTCATTCCGCTGATGGTCGGCGCGCGCGATATGGTGTTTCCCTACGCCAACATGCTGAGCTATTGGATTTACCTGCTCGCAGTGCTGATCCTCGCTGCGGGCTTCTTCGCCCCCGGCGGTCCGACGGGGGCCGGCTGGACGCTCTATCCGCCACAGGCCGTTCTCTCCGGCACGCCTGGCGGCAAGGACTGGGGTATCCTGCTGATGCTCTCCTCGCTGATCGTCTTCATCATCGGATTCACCATGGGTGGGCTGAACTATGTGGTGACCGTGCTGCAGGGGCGGGCGCGCGGCATGACACTGATGCGCATGCCGCTGACGGTCTGGGGCATCTTCACCGCGACCGTGATGGCGCTGCTCGCCTTTCCCGCCCTCTTCGTCGCCTGCGTCATGATGATGTTCGATCGCCTGCTCGGCACGAGCTTCTTCATGCCTGCCATCGTCGAAATGGGCACGCAGCTGCAGCATGGCGGCGGCAGCCCGATCCTCTTCCAGCACCTCTTCTGGTTCTTCGGGCATCCGGAGGTCTATATCGTTGCGCTGCCGGCCTTCGGCATCGTTTCGGACCTGATCAGCACGCATGCGCGCAAGAACATCTTCGGCTACCGCATGATGGTCTGGGCGATCGTCATCATCGGCGCGCTCAGCTTCGTCGTCTGGGCGCACCACATGTATGTCAGCGGCATGAACCCGGCCTTCGGCTTCTTCTTCGCCACGACGACGCTGATCATCGCCGTCCCAACGGCGATCAAGGTCTATAACTGGGTGCTGACGCTGTGGCGCGGCGACATCCACCTGACCCTGCCGATGCTCTTTGCGCTCGCCTTCATCGTCACCTTCGTCAATGGCGGCCTGACAGGCCTGTTCCTCGGCAATGTCGTCGTCGACGTGCCGCTGTCGGATACGATGTTCGTCGTCGCGCATTTCCACATGGTCATGGGAGTCGCGCCGATCCTCGTCATCTTCGGGGCGATCTATCACTGGTATCCGAAGGTGACGGGACGCATGCTGAACGACGTGCTCGGCCATATCCACTTCTGGATCACCTTCCTCGGCACCTATGCGATCTTCTTTCCGATGCACTATCTCGGTCTGCTCGGCGTGCCACGCCGCTACTTCGAGATGGGAGAGACGGCCTTCGTTCCGCCTTCGGCCGATACGCTGAATATCTTCATCACCGTCATGGCGCTGATCGTCGGGGCCGGACAGATGGTCTTCCTGTTCAATCTGGTCTGGAGCCTTTTCCGGGGCAGGGAGTCCGGCGGCAATCCGTGGCGGGCAACAACGCTCGAATGGCAGACGCCGCAGACGCCGCCCGCCCACGGCAACTGGGGCAAGGATCTGCCGGTCGTCTACCGCTGGGCCTATGACTACAGCGTTCCGGGGGCGGCCGAGGATTTCATTCCGCAGAATGTGCCGGCAAGCGGCGACGTCACACGGGAGGTTCCGGCATGAACGTCACGCTGATCTTCCTTGCCGCAGTCGCCGCCATTATCTTCTGGTGGCTTTCCGGGCAGCGGTTGACCTCGAAGCCCTGGCTCGAAACCGGATCGGTGCAGTTGCCGGGTCATAACGGTGCCGAGCGGCAAAGGCTGCCGGCGCCGGCGGTGAAAATCGGCCTCTTCGTGTTTCTCGGCGTCGTCGGCGCCGTCTTCAGTCTTGCCGTCAGCGCCTATTTCATGCGCATGGCGTCGACCGACTGGTGGGCTACGCCTGTTCCCCGGCTGCTCTGGGTGAACACTGCGGCACTGGCCTTAAGCAGCGCTGCCCTGCAATGGGCGAAAAGAGAAGCAGGGCATGGCCGCATGGAGGTGCTGCGACCGGCGCTTGCTGCAGGACTTGCGCTTGCCATCTTCTTCCTCGTCGGACAGATCCAGGCATGGCGGGAGCTGACGGCGGCCGGGTACGTGCTTGATGATAACCCTTCCAACAGCTTCTTCTACATGCTGACCGGCTTGCACGGCCTGCATATCCTCGGCGGGCTTGCCGTGCTCGCGCACACGACGGTCAGGGCTTTTTCAACGGCTGTGGCGACGGATAGGCTGCGCCTGAGCGTCGATCTTTCCGCCATCTACTCGCATTTCATGCTCGCCGTCTGGCTGTTGCTCTTCGCGCTCTTTGCCGGATGGGCAAATGATTTCGTCGATCTCTGCCGCACACTGCTCAGTTAGGAGATTTGCAGATGGCACATCCTGTCCAGACGCACGGCGAGCCAGGCCTCAGCCCGGTCGGCCTGCGCGGTGTCGCGGCCGATTTCAGCTCGGATCAGCGCGCCTTCAAGACCGCCTCCTGGGGCAAGGCGATGATGTGGATCTTCCTCTTGAGCGACACCTTCGTCTTCGGCTGTTTCCTGATCGCTTATATGACCGCCCGGATGTCGACGCCGGTCGCCTGGCCCAATCCGAGCGAGGTCTTCGCGTTGCATATCGGCGGCCAGGACGTGCCGCTGATCCTGATCGCGATCATGACTTTCGTGCTGATCTCGAGCAGTGGCACCATGGCGATGGCGGTCAATTTCGGATATCGCCGAGACCGCCGGATGACCGCGGTGCTGATGCTGCTGACGGCAGTTCTCGGAGCTTGCTTCGTCGGCATGCAGGCCTTCGAATGGACGAAGCTGATCACCGAAGGCGTGCGCCCCTGGGAGAACCCGTGGGGGGCGGCACAGTTCGGATCGACCTTCTTCATGATAACAGGCTTTCACGGCACCCACGTCACGATCGGCGTCATCTTCCTGCTGATCGTCGCCCGCAAAGTCTGGCGCGGCGATTTCGACGTGGAACGGCGCGGCTTCTTCACCAGCCGGAAAGGCCGCTACGAGGCCGTCGAGATCATGGGCCTCTACTGGCACTTCGTCGACCTGGTCTGGGTCTTCATCTTCGCGTTTTTTTATCTGTGGTGAGGTGGTCATGAGCGAGACAACGGCGCATGCGCAAAGCCAAACGGTGAATGCACAAACACACACCGGACAGCAGCACCCGATCCGGCTGTATCTCTTCGTCTGGGGCCTGCTCTTCGTGCTCAGCGCCTTTTCCTACATGGTCGATTATCTCGGCATCCAGGGTTATCTCAGGTGGACGCTGATCCTTGTGTTCATGATGCTGAAGGCCGGGCTGATCGTCGCCGTCTTCATGCACATGGCCTGGGAACGGCTGGCGCTCGTCTACGCCATCCTGCTGCCGCCGCTGCTGGTGCTGGTTTTCGTGGCGCTGATGGTATCGGAAGCAGACTACACGATCTTCACCCGGCTGGCGTTCTTTGGGGCTGGGCCGTAGGGTCTGTTGGACAGGATGGACAGATCAGAGCGGACTTCGGCCATGACCCAGGAAATCCGCCTTTTTGGCGCTATTGCGGTCCGACCCGCCGTCCTTGCTCTCATATCCCGGTTCGAAACGGACACCGGATTCACAGTTGCGGTCAAGTGGGAGCTCAATCCTGTCGTCAAGAAGCAGATTGAAGCTGGGGAGCCTTTTGACCTCGTCATCACCAATCCGAACCTGGTTGAGGATCTGGCTGTCTTGGGAAAGGTCAAGGCGGGGAGCGAGGTCGCGTTCGGCCGGATCGCAATGGGGGTGGCGGCCAAGGCAGGCGGTCGGCCGCTCGACATCGGGTCGGTGGAAGCATTCAAACATGCGTTGAAGAGCGCCAGTTCGATCGCCTACGCCAGTGAGGGAAGCAGCGGCGGCTACTTCTCCGGTTTGCTGGAACGCTTGGGAATAGCCGATGAGGTAAAGCCCAAGCTGGTGGCCATATCAGGAGGGCAGACCGCGCCGGCCGTAGGCCGTGGGGAGGCCGAGTTGGGCGTTGTTCCCGTGACTTCGATTCTCGCCGCCGCTCCAGAGGTCATGCTTGTCGGTCGGTTTCCGGCAGAACTCCAAAGTTACATTGACTTCGCTATTGGCATCAGCGCCGATTCAACGGACGCAGAAGCTGCCAGGCAGCTGTCGGAATTTCTGACGTCGACAGCCGTCGACGATATCCTGGTGGCAAAGGGCGTCGAACGCCGCTGAAAGCCTGCTTGATAAGCAGCGATCGGTTCACGGTCATCGTCTGATTTTCAACGTCTCGAAGGTAGGGGGCTCCCCTTCTTCTCCCAGGACCGCAGCGCACGCCAGAGCACGGTGTTGTCTGCATAACCCAGCACACGCGCAATCTCGGACATCGGTGCGGCATGTCGGTCGCCGAGATAGTGGGCGGCGAGTGTCTGGCGGTGCTGGCGAACGAGATCGCGAAGCGACACGCCTTCCTCTGACAGCCGGCGCTGCAGGCTTCGCGGCGACATCTTCAGTTCGGCGGCAAGCGTTGCAACCGTCACCGGTTTGCGGCCGAGATAGATGCTGATCAGGGCCTGGACCTTTTCCGTGAGGATATCGCCGGCCGCTGGCTCGTTGACCAGATCGCCGATATGCCGCTCCAGGATTTCGATCAGGCTTTTGTCTTCCGCACGGTGTACACGGTCAGCTTCCGCCTTGTTCATGACGATCCGGTTGCTGGATTGGCCGAACAGGATGGGCGCGCCATAGATGCGTTCGAGCACGCCGGCGTCGCGCGGGGCGTGATGCTCGAGCTGGATTTCGATCGGCCGCCAGCCGCGACGGAAACACGAACGGACGAGCTGACAGGAGGCGGCGATCGTGAATTCGCTGTCCTGCCGGCGCGGCCACATGCTGGGATCGACGATCCGGTAGCTCCAGACAAAATCGCCATTCTCCTCGAACACGCCGGAACTGGTCGCGCCTTGTACCGCGTTGACATATTTCGACAGCCGCTCGAAAGCGCTGCGAATGGTCGGCGAGAGCGCGAAGAGCATGCCGATGGGGCCGATGTCGGCGGGCTTGAAACCGGTGCCCATGCGGGCTCCCAGTCCCGGTTCGCCTGTTATCGTCGCGGCCTCCTCGAACAGCGCGACATAACGGGCCATGGGCAGGACAGCGTAGGGATCTTCCAATTGCGAGCGCAGAATGCCGTGCGAAGCCAGAAGAAGGTCGGTTTTCCCGGATCTTTTATCGATTTGTTGCACCAGCGGGATCAAGACGGAGGCTCGAATTGAAGCAACTGCGGGCATGCGGCTGATCAAATGCGATGCAACTGCCATTTTCAGCGTCTCCGGTGACCTTCGTGGCGCGAATTATCGATTCATTGGCATAAACTGCAATTTCGGGGCCAGATCGCCGCGCTTACCTTCTTGCCAACAAACAAGCAAAGAGGGTTCTCCATGACACTGGAAGCAAGCATGCCCGCACCATCATCGCCGGAGCGTCGTCTGGCCAGGGACTCGGTGGGCCTCGCCCATATCGTGTTCTTTGTCGTTGCCGCGGCCGCGCCGCTGACGGCTGTCGTCGGCGCTTCGCCGGCCGCCTTTGCCTTTGGCAATGGCGCAGGCGTTCCCGGCGCTTTCGTGCTTGCCGGCCTGCTCTACCTGCTCTTCTCGGTCGGCTTCACCGCCATGAGCCGGCATGTGGGCGGGGCAGGAGCCTTCTACACCTATATCACCCACGGTATTGGCAAGCCGGCCGGTGTGGGTGGTGCCTTCATGGCGCTGGTCACCTATAGCGCGGTTCAGATCGCCATCTATGGCCTGTTTGGTTTCTTCATGGCCAATGCCATAGCGCCGCTCGGGCTGGTCCTGCCCTGGTGGGCCTTCGCCTTCGCGGCACTCGTCGTCGTGCTGGTCTGCGGTCAGCGCAACATCGCCTTCTCAGGCGCGATCCTCGGCGTCTGCATGATTGCCGAAATCGCCATTTTGCTGGTTCTGGATCTTGCCATCGTCTTTTCTGGCGGCGGACCGGAAGGCATCAGCTTCTCCTCCTTCATGCCATCGTCGGTCTTTGCGCCCGGTCTTGGTGTGGCGCTGGTCTTCGTCATCGGTTCCTTCATCGGCTTCGAAGCGACGGCCATTTTCGGCGAGGAAGCCGAAGATCCGGAAAAGACCATTCCCCGCGCCACCTATGTTGCCGTGCTGCTCATCACCCTCTTCTATGCCTTCTCCACCTGGGCAATTGTGCAATTCTACGGTCCGGGCAAGGTGCAGGCCGCTGCTGCTGCCAGCCTCGACAGCTTCTACTTCACTGCCGCCAATTCCGTGCTTGGCCCATGGTCGAGCCAGGTGATGAACGTGCTGCTGATCACCAGCCTGTTTGCCTGCATCCTGTCCTTCCACAATACGCTCAACCGCTATTTCTTCGCTCTCGGCCGTGAAGGTCTGGCCGCCAAGGTGCTTGGCAAGGTTCATACCAAACATGGCTCACCCTACGCCGCAGGTCTTCTGCAAAGTCTGGTCGCGGCCGTCGTCCTTGCCCTGTTCGTGATCTTCGGTGCCGATCCCTACACTGTCGTGTTCTCGTGGATGGCGGCGCTGGCAGGTATCGGTATCCTACTGGTGCAGGTGCTGGTCTCCGTCGCGATCATCATGTTCTTCCGCAAGACGCCGAACAGCTACAGCGCCTGGACCACGATGATCGCGCCAGTGCTGGCGCTGCTCGGTCTCATGGGTTCGCTGGTGCTGGTCAGTTCCAATCTTTCACTCCTTTCCGGCAGCGAAAGCCCGATCGTCAAGGCATTCCCCTATGCCATGGTGCTGGTGGGCATTCTTGGCGCGCTGTTTGCGATCCGGGTCAAGAGATCCAAGCCCGCTCTCTACGCCTCGCTTGGAAAGGTCTTCGAATGAGTGCGGTTGCTGAATTTTCACCCGTCGATCGCCTTCTGGTTCTCGCGGTCGCGATCCTTGCGGGCGCAACATTGCTGGTTGCCGTCGAGGCACACGCCTTCTGCTCTCTGTTCTGCATTCATGCAGACCAGATGATCGAGACACAGATCTGCTCCGGTCGATCCTGATCATCGCAGCTTGCGACGCGCCATGTTGCGTCGTCTCTTCCAAAAACAAGAGGTATACCAATGGACGCCGTTGTCGCAGTTACCCATCCGCTCGATCCTCTCAGCCTCGACGAGATCGCTTCTGCCGTTGCCATACTCAAGGATACGCAGACACTCGCAGCCACCTTCCGCTTTCCGATCACCCGGCTGGAGGAGCCGACCAAGGCGGATCTTGCCGCCCATCGCCTGGGCGACGGGCTGCCGCGGCTTGCCTTCATCCTGGCAATCGACATCAGCAACGGCGAAACCTTCGAGGGCGTCGTAGACCTGACTGTCGGCACGGTGTCCTCCTATATCCGGCTGCCTCTCGATGAACTGCCCTATGGTCAGCCGCCGATCATGCTGTGCGAATTCGAAACCGTTGAAGGCACCGTCAAATCCGATCCGCGCTGGATCGCCGCCGTCAAGAAGCGCGGCATTACCGACGAGGATATTCCGCTCATCCAGATCGATCCTTTTTCCTCGGGCTATTTTGGCCGCGAATTCGAGAAGGGAAAGCGCATCGTCCGCGCCGTGTCCTACTGGCGCGAGGATGTCCGTGACAACGGCTACGCGCATCCGATCGAGGGCGTGGTGGCGGTGGTCGATCTGATCACCAACCGAGTGGTCGATCTCGTCGACGATGAGAAGATCATTCCGGTTCCGAGGAAGAAGCGCAATTATGGCCGCGAAACCTTCCCCGAACCGCGGCCCGATCTCACGCCGCTGCATATCGTTCAGCCGCAAGGGCCGAGCTTTACGGTCGACGGCTGGAAAGTTGAATGGCAGAACTGGAGTTTCCGTGTCGGTTTCACCCCGCGCGAAGGCCTCGTTCTGCATGAACTCGGCATCAAGGATCAGGGCAGGCTGCGGCCCGTCGTCTTTCGCGCCAGTGTCACCGAAATGGTCGTGCCCTATGCCGATCCGACCGCGAACCACTATTGGAAGAGCGCCTTCGATGCTGGCGAATATGGCCTCGGACGCCTGGCCAATTGCCTCGAACTCGGCTGCGACTGCCTCGGCCATATTCACTATTTCGACGTGCCGGCGGCGGATGATCTCGGCCAGCCTTTCATCATGAAGAACGCCATCTGCATGCATGAGGAGGATTACGGAATCCTCTGGAAGCATTACGAATTCCGCAACGGCATTTTCGAAGTGCGCCGTTCGCGCCGCCTCGTCATCTCCTTCTTCGCAACCGTCGGCAACTACGATTACGGCTTCTACTGGTATCTCTACCAGGACGGCACGATCCAGCTCGAAGCCAAGCTCACCGGCATCATCCAGACGGCGGCGGTCGCGACCGGCGAAACCTATCCATGGGGTGGCATGGTCGATGACAATCTCGGCGGTCCGACCCATCAGCATTTCTTCAATGCGCGCCTGCACATGGATGTCGATGGCGGCGACAATACCGTGACCGAGCATGAGTTCGTGCCGCGTCCATGGGGGGAGGACAATCCCTATGGCAATGTCTTCGATACCAGGAGCCGGGTGCTGAAGCGCGAACTCGATTCGCCGGCAGTCGCCAATGGCGAGACCGGCCGTTACTGGAAAGTCTCCAACCCCAACATAAAGAACAGCGTCGGCAAGGCGCCCGGCTACAAGATTGTCGTCATGCCGTCGCCGGTCATGCTTGCCCAGCCGGATTCGACCGTTGCCCAGCGCGGCGGCTTCGCCAAGAAACACATCTGGGTCACGGCCTTCGATGCCAGGGAAAAATATGCGAGCGGCGATTATCCGAACGTGCATGCCGGCGGCGACGGCCTGCCGGGTTATGTCAAGCAGAACCGCGAAATCGAGAATGCCGATGTCGTGCTGTGGCATTCCTTCGGCCATACCCATGTCTGCAAGCCCGAGGATTTTCCGATCATGCCGGTGGAATATGCCGGTTTCACGCTGAAACCGAACGGCTTCTTTGCATCCAACATCGCCATGGACCTGCCGCCGGAAGGAAACAGCCAGAGTGTGGACAATCGCCTGCAGCGTTCGCCTGACAACACTGGAAACGGCTCCTGCTGCCACACATAGCTGCAATGCTCGACGGCCTAGCCCGCGACTGACGTCTTCCGGGTGGTGCGAGGGCGCTGTAGAGTTGCAGAATGTGTGCCCTACTGTCCCACCCCGGAGGCTCCCTATGGCTGGGGTCTTGTTGTTTCATCACGACAGGGACCCAAGGGTGCGCGCCCGTTCGCCGATGCCTCACGCGGCAGGTCGGGAGAGCGTCAGCTCTGCCGGGCTGCTGCGATGAAATCGGCCGACTGGCAGATCAGCGCATCTCCCATGAAGGCCATGTTGGCGAATGATCGCTCGGCGGCCTCGGCATGCCCGGCGCCGCAGGCGTCGCTGATGACGAGCGGCACGAGCCCGAGGTCGGCACCGTGGCGAACCGTCGGCTCGATGCCGATTTCGGTGGCGACGCCGCAAATGGCGAAGCTGGTCAGACCCAGATCGCGCAGAATGATCGACAAAGGCGTGCCTTCGAAAGCCGAAAAGGTAATCTTGTCGATCACCGCCTCGTCGTAGCGCGGCTGAAGTTCGGGCACGATCTCGAAGCCTTCGCTTCCTCTGAGAAACCAGGGTTTGATGGCGGCCGGATCGTCGATCCTTTGCCAGGCCATGGCCTGACGACGCTGGAAGGCGCCCATCAGAGCGAGCGGCATCGACATGTGCCGCATGAAGATGACGGGAAAGTTCGATGCCCGCGCGGCGGTCAGAATCGACAGGACGCGGGCGGTGATGCCGGCGCCGTCAGGCATTTGCCGCATGATGCCGATCTGCATGTCATAGACGACGAGAGCCATTTGATCCGGCCGGCAGAAATCGCCGATTGTCTTGCCGGGGTGTTTGATGGAATGCATGCTCGGCCTCCTCTTTTCCTGCTTATGTAGAGGAGATGAATTGCGTCCGGCAAGCAGAAGGTGACAGTTTCCGGGGCGAGGCGGACATTGTCGGCGGCTTGGTCCGCGACTGACGTCTTTCCGGCGAAGCGATGACGCAGTAGAATGGGTGCGCCCGACCATCCCACCCGGAGGCTCCATATGGCTGAGATCCTGTTGTTCCATCACGCACAGGGGCAGACTCCTGATGCGCGAGCGTTCGCGGCGTTTTTTTGGGGCGCGGCCTTGGGGGGTGGCGGTCGTCCGCACGCGGCACGCCTCGAGTGGACCATTTGATGGAGATCAAGCAATGGAAAGTTTATGGCTATCTCGCGCAAAACGTCTCCAAGCGATCGCATCAACCGGGCTCTACTTTTGCAAGGACGAATTCGATCGTGAACGATACCAAGAGGTAGCGGACATCGCACACGCGATGCTAGCCGATCTTGCCAATGTGCCGATCACGCGCATCTCTGGTCTCGTATCTGATTTTGCTAAAGGCTATGCCACGCCGAAGGTCGATGTTCGCGGGGCGTTGATCGAAGGAGGTAAAGTCCTTCTGGTGCGGGAAAAGAGCGACGGCCGATGGACCTTGCCCGGCGGGTTTGCGGATATTGGACGATCAGCGTCGGAAAATGTCGTCACCGAAATACAAGAAGAAGCGGGCCTTCAGGTTTCGGCCACCCACTTGTACAGCGTGCGACACAAGGTGAAGGCCGCATATGACCCTGATGCGAGAGATTTCTATAAACTGTTCTTCCTCTGCGAGCGATCGGGAGAGATGACGATGAAGGCGGGCATCGAAACGTCGGAAGTCGGTTTCTTCGCACCTGCCGATCTCCCCGATCTGTCGCGAGGGCGCGTCCTGGAAAGCGATATTCATTCCGCTTTTGCATTCCAAAATGGTGCCCAACGGTTTGCCACGTTCGATTAGCTGTTTTCGCACAGAGCATATCTTCTGTTGCTGATCGATCGCCCGGCGGCTATGTTGCCCACGTCGGAAAAGGCATGACTTGGTGTGGTTGGCCCAAGTCCTTTCGGAAACGAAAGCTCTGTTCCTTGCCTCGTGCATGAGTTCTCCACGACGAACACGGACGCTGCTCAAGCGTCCCACTGTTCGTCCGTGTGGTTCTCGAAACGACGAACTGCTCCGGTCGAACGACCATAAAGGAGTAGTTCATGTCCGATTTTCTCATGATTCATGATGTCGTGATTTCAGGTGCCGGCCCTGTCGGTCTGTTTCTGGCCTGCGAGATGCGGCTGGCAGGCCTCTCGGTGTTGGTGCTGGAGCAGGCCGAAGACCCATATTCGCCGTTGAAGCGGCTGCCGTTCGGCATGCGCGGCCTCTCCGCACCGACCATCGAAGCCTTCTACCGTCGCGGGCTGCTGGATGACATCATGGCGCCGCAGCGCGAAAAAGATCAATCGACTTCAGCGCATTGGATGCAGCAGCCGCGTCGCCCGGGCGGCCATTTCGCCGGCATTCAGTTCTTCCACGACACCATCGACAGCTCGACGTGGCCCTATCGCCTGCCAGGTCCGGCCGGTAGCAGCATGGCGGTCGAGATGGAGCACCTCGAATCCGTCCTGGCCGCGCGCGCAAGCGCGATGGGTGTCGAGATCAGGCGCGGGCTCGGCGTCGATGGTTTCGAGCAGTCGGGCGAAGGCGTGACCGTTCGTGCGGGTGGCGAGATCTTTCGCGGAGGCTGGCTCATCGGTTGCGACGGCGGGCGCAGCACCGTGCGTAGGGCAGGCGGCTTTGAATTCGTTGGCACCGATCCCGAGTTCACCGGCTATTCCGTTCAGGTCGAGATGGCCGATCCGGATAAGCTCGTCCCGGGCCGCCATTACACGCCGACAGGCATGTATACCTACCAAAAGCCCGGCACCATCGCGATGGTCGATTTCGACGGGGGCGCGTTTCACCGAACGCAGCCGATCACGCCGGAGCATGTGCAATCGGTGTTGCGGCATATTTCCGGCGCCGATGTCACGGTGACGGGCCTTGAGCTTGCCACCACCTGGACGGATCGCGCCTATCAGGTGACGGCTTACCGCAAGGGCAGGGTGCTGCTTGCGGGTGACGCCGCGCACATCCATTCCCCCTTGGGCGGCCAGGGCCTGAACCTCGGGCTCGGCGACGCGATGAATCTTGGATGGAAGCTTGCAGCGACGATCCGTGGCGATGCGCCGGAGGGCCTGCTCGACAGCTATTTCTGCGAACGGCATCCAGTTGGAGCGCAGATTCTCGACTGGTCGCGCGCCCAGGTCGCACTGATGCGGCCGAGCCGGAGTTCACGCGCGCTCGAAGCCATCATCCGTGACCTGATCGATACGCGTGACGGCGCGACATACTTTGCCGAGCGCGTCTGGGGTGTGTCTCTCCGCTACGATCTTGGCGGCAGTCACCCGCTGGTCGGCCGCAGCGCTCCCGACTTCGAGCTGGCCGACGGGACAAAGCTCGGCGATCGCCTCAGGCAGGGCAAAGGCCTGCTTTTGGACTTTGACGCCGGTGCACCGCTGCAAGCGCTGGCAAGCCGCTGGAATGGGATCCCCTATGTCGCCAGTGACGCCAGGGATCGGCTGGGGCTGAGCGCGCTGCTCGTGCGCCCCGACGGCTTCGTGGCGTGGGCTGGTGAGACTGTGCCTGACAATGAGGAAGCTGCGCAGGCCGCATCGCGGTGGTTCGGCAAAGCCTGAAACTATGAATGGACAATCGATGTACAGGTCTCGGAAAGGTTCTTCAGCCTTATCAGTCCGGTAGAGCGTCACGGAAGTTTCCCGCCTATCGCTTTTCGGCGGGTTTGCAGATGTTGCTTCGGCAAGGTGTCCGCACTCTTCCAGGCAAGGCGGCGACGCTGTAGAGTGGCGATGCGCCCGACCATCCCACCCGGAGGCCCCTTATGGCTGAGATCCTGTTGTTCCATCACGCGCAGGGGCTGACCCCGGGTGTGCGTTCGTTTGCCGACGATATCAGGGCAGCCGGTCACATCGTGCACACGCCTGATCTGTTTGACGGGCGCACGTTCCCAAGCATCGAAGCGGGGATCGCCTATATCGGCGAGATCGGATTCGACGCCATGCGGGAGCGCGGCGTGCGCCTCGCCGACGAATTGCCTGCCGGGCTCGTCTATGCCGGGTTCTCCTTCGGGGTGCTGCCGGCGCAGAAGCTGGCGCAGACGCGGCCCGGCGCCCGTGGGGCTCTGCTCTTCTACTCCTGCCTGCCGATCAGCGGCGAGTGGGCCTTCGGACCCTGGCCGGACGGCGTTCCGGTGCAGATCCACGGCATGGACAACGATCCGATTTTTGTTGGCGAGGGCGACATCGACGCCGCCCGCGAGATCGTGGAGAAGGTCGAGGACGCGGAGCTTTTCCTGTACCCAGGCGATCAGCACTACTTCGCCGACCGCTCGCTGCCGTCCTATGACGCGGATGCGACCGCGCTGCTCACCCTCCGCGTGCTCGAATTCCTGAATCGCGTCTGATCCAGACATTCCGTGGGAGATCCGGTTTGGCTCCGGTATAGCCGTCCTGAGATAGATGCCGTTCATCCTGCAGCGCGGCTTCGGCGCGGAGCGGATTATTCCGACACCACGCAGAAATTGTTGCCTTCGGGATCATTCAAGACCGTGTAGCCATCCGCTTCCCGGACGAAGCTCGCTCCGAGGAATAAAAGCCGTTCTACCTCCCTGGCCCGATCGGGGGTGGCAATATCGAGATGCAGTCGGTTGCGGGCGGGCCGTTCCCCCTGGCGAAGTTGGAAGCAAAGGCGGGTTCCGGGGCCTTCGACCATCACGGTCGGGTCAGTCTCGGGTGTCAATCCGAGAGCGGCAAGGCGGGCCAGTTCTTCGTCGTCATATGGCATCACGTCGTAGCCATCGAGCGCCTCCGCCCAGAACCGGGCGACACGTGAGGGAATGTCGCAATCGATGACGATTTCTTTCAGCCTTGCCATGGAATCCTTCAAGAATTGTTGGGCCGGCGACGGCAAACGCGTTCGACGATCGCGCCACCGACGGCCGGCAGCAATGCGAAAAGCATGAGCTGCGGTGTCTCCGTCAGCGCCAACAGGCCAGACATGAGGAAGGCGACCAATAAACCTGCCAGCACCCCGGCTGCATAGGGCAGATAATCCTTCAAGAAAGCCTCCGTCTTGTGCTGATCTCAAACAGAAGGGGCATTATTGGCTTGAGATAGAGATCTTTGCGGTATCGGCAATGGCTGGTTGCGGCCGAACCTCACGTCGTCCGATCGGTTTGTGCGGAATACCACCACGTTGGTTTACGCGACAGGTCGACCCAAACGACGTGAGCCGGTGCACGTGTTTTGCAGGAGACGACCGATTTCTTTCGCGCTATGAAGACTGACCGCATATTCCCGCTACATCCGACACCGAGGTCCTTCACATGGCTTTGAAAATCCTTTTCGTTGGCGGTACCGGCCAGATTTCATATCCATGCGTCGAGCGCGCCGTGGTTCAGGGCCACGATGTCAGCGTCTATAACCGCAGTTTGAGAGGCGACCCATTGCCCGCGGGGGTTACCTCGATCGTCGGCGATCTCGCGGCGCCCGCCTATGCGGACTTGGCCAAGGCCAATTATGACGTCGTGTGCCAGTTCATTGCCTTTACGCCCGATCAAGTCGCGCGTGACATCGATGTGTTTGCCGGGCACTGCGGCCAGTACATCTTCATCTCTTCGGCTTCGGTCTATGAAAAGCCGCCGCGCCATTATGTGATTACCGAGCAGACACCGGCGATCAACCCCTACTGGCGCTATAGCCAGGACAAGATTGCCTGCGAGACGCTGCTCAAGAATTCCGAGAATCTCGCCTGGACCATCGTCCGCCCCAGTCACACCGTTCGCACCGGCTTGCCGATCATGATGGGCGACAGCGATGTCATGGCGAGACGCATGCTGGACGGCGAGCCCACCATCGTAGCCGGCGATGGCCATACGCCCTGGACACTGACCCGCTCGGTTGATTTCGCGGTGCCCTTTGTCGGGCTTTTCGGCAAGCCGGCGGCGTTGAACGAGATCTTCCACATCACCTCCGATCGCGCCTACATCTGGAACGATATTCAAAAGACGATCGCCAGATTGCTTGATGTCGAGGCCAGGATCGTGCATGTGCCGACGGACACCCTGGTCCGGTACAATCCGGAGTGGGTTGGGCCCCTCAGGGGCGACAAGGCATGGTCGGCGATCTTTGACAATTCAAAGGTCAAAAGCGTGGCGGGCGACTTCACCTGCGCCGAGAGCCTTGATGAAATTCTGGCGGAGCCGATCATGCATCTCAAGCAGCGCCTGGCCAAGAACCGTCCGCCAAGGGGCGATCTCGATGCTTTGGTCGATCGGATCTGCGTAGCACAAAGCGCTCTCGGCTAGGCAGTTCCTCGTAGAGCGCGTGCAGGGCATTTATGATCCTCGCCTATCGGCGCGCCATTGCCGAATGCCAATTGGCGCACAGTTCGCCACAATGATCGTCGCCACTTGCCCTCGACGCAGAATCTGTACGGCGGTCCCGGAGCGTCGGATGAGGGATGGCACGGCATATCGCTCACAAAAAATCCCAGCCTAAAACACGTCCTAAAACATGATGGAGGTCGCGCCGGCTGAGGATCTCGGCAATGATGGCCATCCATTCGCCACTCCGATCCTATCAGGCCATGCTGTTCATTCCGCTTCCTTTCGTCGTTGCCCTGCTGCTGCTCATCCTCTTCGTCACCGTCCTCAGGCGCGACGAGGAGGCGCAGCCCAATCTGCCGTTTCTGGCACTGATCCTGCTCGCCGTGCTGCAATCCGTCCTCTCCGGCCTGCGCTGGGGCTACGGGGTGCAGGCGGTGGGCGTGATCGCGCCTGTTACCGCGGCGATGGTGCCGCCGCTTGCCTATGCCGGGGTTTCCAGGCTGGTGAGGACGAGCCGGCGGCCGCTGCCGACGCGCATTGCACTGCATGCGGTGCCCGCCGCGGTCATGCTGCTTTTGATGGTGTTCCGGCGGGATGCGATCGATCTCGCGCTGGTGCTTGTTTTCGTCGGTTATGCCATGGCGATCCTGCTTCTGATGCGGCCGGGCGCGGATGCGCTTCGGCTTGCGCCCTTCGAGGGAGCGGTGCCGGCCTATCGGGCCATCATCTTTGCGGCGGCGGCGCTGTGCCTGTCGGCCTCGGTCGATATTTTCGTTTTTTTCGATTTCACATGGGCGCATGGCGAGTATGCGCTGACGCTGATCAGCGTCAGCAATCTCGCGGTTCTCGTCATCCTCGGCATTGCGGCAGCGGCCGCCAGCCGAAGCCGGGCGCCGGCCGAGACGGTGGAGGCGGTGCTGAAGTCCGAAACGACCGAGGATAAGGAAACGATCGCCACGGTCGATGCGCTGATGGAGGCAAAAAAACTCTATCGCGATGCCAATCTCAATCTCGACCGGCTGGCCCGCAAGGCCGGCATTCCCGCCCGCCAGATCTCGGCGGCGATCAACCGGGCGATGGACAAGAACGTCTCGCAATATGTCAATGACTACAGGATCGGCGAGGCCTGCCGGCTGCTTGCCGCGACCCAGAAATCGGTGACCGAAGTGATGTTCGAGGTCGGCTTCCAGACCAAGTCCAACTTCAACCGCGAATTCCGCCGCGTCACGGATATGACGCCGCTTGCCTGGCGTGAGAGGAAGGGCGGATCCGGCGTCTCTTCGGCTTCGTCTTAAGGTACGTCCTCTCAGCTCCCGCCTACGCAATCACCCGCCCTCGTGGTTCGAGACGGCCCCTCGGGCCTCCTCACCATGAGGGCTAATCGCAGGTGTCTTGCCGCGCGGAGTGATCGGTGTATCTCAGATCGTGGGAGGAGGCCCCGGCCGCATTCCAAGCCGCCACCTCTCTCCAGCCTCATCCTGAGGTGCCCCGCAGGGGCCTCGAAGGACGGGGCTGGCCACCGCGTCGCTCTAACAATGCGGATGTTGCCGTTGGTGCAGAGCCCACCCGCCCTCGTGGTTCGAGACGGCCCTTCGGGCCTCCTTACCATGAGGGCTGATCCCAGGTGCCTTGCCGCGCCACGTACACAATCGCGATCGAGGACTGTCAGAAACGCGTTCGAGGTCGCGGTTTTGCTGCCGTTGGTCATTCTGGCGGCATGAACACGACATCAGAACATGACCGAGACCTGGCCGCCAAGCTGAGATCACTTTCGATCGAGCCTGCGCCCTTCCAGACAGAGCCGCCGGAGCCCCGTGTCCGGCGGCGTGTGATCCCCGGAGCAATGCTGGCCCTTGCCGCGACGGCATCGCTGGCGGTGGTGCCTCTCTATCGGCCCGAAACGCTGGAGCGCATCGAGACTGTGCTTGCGGGACTCATAGGCAAGGACGAGGCCGCAATATCCGTCCATGGAACCGACGTGCCCGCCGCCGGTTCTATCCGGGCTCTGCCCTCCAATAAGCCAGCGGAGAGGGGATTGCCGTCCCGGGAAGTCACCGGCTCCGGCTACGTCGTGGCCTCCGATATCGCCACCGTCTTCTCCAAATATGAAGGTCGGATCGCTGCCGTCGAGGTTGAGGCGGGCGACAGGGTCGTATCGGGGCAGGTGCTGGTGCGGCTCGATGATGCCGGCGCCCGCTTTGCGCTTCAAGGCGCCGAGATCGCCCGGCAATCGGCGGAGTTGGCGCTGGCGGCGAAGACTATTGAATTGGCGCAGGCGCGGTCTTCCCTCATGCGCACCGAACGGCTGGCCGGGCGCGATGCGATGTCGGCGCAGACGCTGGAGGAGGCGAAGACGGCGTTCGACACTGCCGAAAATGCCGCCCTGCAGGCCCGGCAGGGCGTGGCCAAGGCGGATCTCGATATCGACAGGGCGCGCGAGCAGGTGGAAGCGCTGACCGTCCGGGCACCGATATCAGGCACCGTCACGCGGCTTACCGCACATGTCGGCGACACCGTGCTGTCGAGAGAGGACAGCGTCCGGGAGAATGAAAGCCTGCTTGCGATTGCCGACATGGCGAACATGGTTATCGATGCCGATGTGGCCGAGGCGAATATCGCCTTGATGCGGCCAGGCTTGCGTGGCGAGGCGGTGCTCGACGGCTTTCCCGATCGGCTCTTTGCGGTCGAAGTATCGAAGATCGCACCGATGATTTCGCGGGAAAAGGGGACGGTGACGCTTCGCCTGTCGCTCTCCTCGCCGCCGCCAGACATGCGCCCCGCCATGGCCGCGCGCATCCGCCTTCTGGTGGGTGAGGCCGGGGATAGCACAGACCATCAGCAAGGAGCAGAGCGATGACCGACACTCAAGAACCCTATATCGCGCTTCGCGGCGTCAGGAAGGCATTCAGGATCGGCGTGGAGACGATCCCGATCTTTTCCGGGCTCGACCTTTCCATAGCACGCGGCGATTTCGTCGCCGTCATGGGGCCGTCGGGTTCGGGGAAATCGACGCTGCTCAACATGCTCGGCGGCATCGACAGCCCCGACGGAGGGGAGATCAGGATCGGCCGCAGCCATCTCGAGCAGATGGGCGAAGGCGCCAGAGCCGCCTGGCGGGCACACAGCATGGGCATCGTCTTCCAGTTCTACAATCTGCTGCCGATGCTGAATGCGGGTGAGAATATCGAGCTGCCACTGCTGTTGAAGCCGCTCAAGCGCAAGGAGCGGCAGGCGCGCGTCGAGACCGTGATGGATCTGGTCGGGCTCTCCGGGCGGCAGCGGCAGTTTCCATCCAGCATGTCCGGCGGGCAGCAGCAGCGCGTCGGCATCGCCCGCGCCATCGTCGGCGACCCCGATCTCTTGCTCTGCGACGAACCGACCGGCGATCTCGACCGGAAGTCTGCAAACGATATCCTGGAGATGCTCGGCTTTCTTAATCAAGAACTGCAGAAGACCGTCATCATGGTCACGCATGATCCCAAGGCCGCCTCCTTCGCCCGGCGCACGCTGCATCTCAACAAGGGCGAATTCGTCGAGCAGGAAAGGTCGGCCCAATGACCTTCTTCCAGCTGATGCGCCGCAATGCCTGGCGCAAGCCGCTCAGGGCGACGCTTCTGATGTTCTCGGTCGGCGTCGCCTTCCTGATCTATGGGCTGACGGCGAGCTTCCTCAGCGGCTCGCAAGGGGCGGCCGGGGCGAGCGATACGCTGCTCGGCGTCTTCAACAGATCGGGGCGGGCGCAGCCGCTGCCGCTTGCCTATCTCAACAGGATCGCCGCCGATAGCGATGTCGCCGCCGTCGCCTACATGACGCGCATGCGGGGCTTCGTCGATGTCGAGAAGAATGTCGTGATTACGAGCGCGGTCGATCCACGATTGATCGCCGCGGCCAATGGCGACGAGCTCGGGCTGACGCCGCAGCTGATATCAGCGCTGGAAGAGGGCCGTGACCGGGTGCTGGTCGGCCGGGCGCTGGCGGAGGCGCAGGGCTGGTCGGTCGGCCAGCGCATCGGGGTCACCAGCCACCTGACAAGGGAAGACGGCAGCCGCAACTGGAGTTTTGAGATCGCTGGCATCTTCGAAGGGGCCGACGCCAGCACCGACACCTATTTCATGATCGCCCGCTATGATGCCGTCAATGCGGCGCGCGCCCGCGGCAAGGATACAGTCGATGGCTTCGTGGTGCGACCGCGACCGGGCGTTTCATCCGGCGTGCTGGCGGCAAGGATCGACGCGGTGTTTGCCAATTCGGCGGCACCGACGCGCACTCAATCGGAAAAGCAGTTCCTCGAGGCTTTCTTGCGGCAGTTCGCCGATATCGGCCTGATCGTCAACCTCGTCGTCGGCGCCGCCTTCGTGACGATCCTGATGATCGTGGTCAACACCATGCTCTTTGCCGTGAGGGAGCGCAGCTTCGAAATCGGCGTCATGAAGGTGCTCGGCTTTTCCAGGGGGCGGATCATTTCGTTGATCCTCGGCGAGACACTGTTCGTCTTCGCCGTCGGCGGGGCGGGCGGGCTCGTTCTCGCCAAGCTCGCGACGCTGTTTGCCGGGCCGGAATTCGGCCTCGCCTTCACCTCGTCCGTGCTGCTGAAATCCGTCGCGATCATTACCGGTCTCGGTCTCATGACCGGGCTGTTGCCCGCCTTCAGCGCCATGCGCCTGCCCATCGTCAACGCCTTCAGAACGAGATAGTCGAATGTCATCAACGCTCAAGCAGATCTTTCTCATGATCAGAGTCAATCTCGGCAGCCTGCCGCGGCGGCTAGCGATCTCGTTGTCGATGGTGCTCTCGGTCGCCCTCGTCGTGGCGGTGCTCGCAGGCTTCCTGGCGATGGCGCGTGGCTTCGAAGCCGCGCTTGCCGGGGCGGGCTCGCCCGATGTCGCCGTCATCCTCGGCGGCGGCACCAACCAGGAGACCGGCTCGGATGTGCCGGCCGAGGCGATCCGCAGCCTTGCCGCCGTGAGCGGCGACACGGGGATTGCCCGCGACGGTGCGGGCGGGCTGGCTCTGTCGCGCGAGACCGTCGTTCCCGTCGATATCAGGGCAAGCGACGGTGCCGACCAGACCTTGTCGCTGAGGGGCATGGACGTGGCAGGCCCGGGCTTGCGCGAGCGCGCCCGGCTTTCCGAAGGGCGGCTGTTTTCGCCCGGCGCCCGCGAGATCGTCGTCGGCGCCCGCATCGCCCGGACTATCCCCGGCTTTGCCGTCGGCGAGACGGTGCGCCTCGGCGCGGTCGACTGGAGGGTCGCCGGCCATTTCACCTCAGGCGGCAGCGCCTTCGAATCCGAGATCTGGACGGATCTCGAAGCGGTGCAATCGGCCTTCGACCGGCAGGGGCAGGTGCAGAGCCTGCGGGTGCGGCTCGATGCCGCGAGCGCATTGACGACGTTACGCGCGCGCCTGTCCGGTCTCTCGGGTCCGCCGCTCACCGCCGTCTCCGAGGCCGATCTCTACGCCGCGCAGGCCGAGCGCACCGAGAGCCTGATCCGCCTGTTCGGCTGGCCGATCGCGCTCTTGATGGCGGTCGGCGCTACGGCCGGGGCTCTGAACACGATGATGAGCTCAGTCTCCGACCGGACCGTCGAGATCGCCACGCTCCGCCTGCTCGGCTTCGGCCGCCTGCCGGCCTTCACTGCCACCTGGGTCGAGGCCGTGGCTCTCTCGATCGCGGGTGCCGCCCTCGGCATCCTCGCCTCATGGCTCGCCTTCAACGGCTGGCAGGCCAGCACGATGGGCGCCAACAATACCAAGATGGCCTTCCAGCTCGACGTCACCGCCGACGTCGCGCTCACCGCCGGCCTGCTGGGTCTTGCCATCGGCATCATCGGCGGCGCGTTGCCGGCACTTGCGGCGACACGGCTGCCGCTGACCTCGGCTTTGCGGGCGAGAGGGTAGAGGCTGGCTGTCTAAATCTTCCGGGCGGGTCACATCATCACGGCGACCGTCCTGATCGGCCCGAAGGAGACATCCGCAACGGGCGGAGCGCCGCCGCCTCATCTGTCCAGCCCATGGAAACTGTGGCATACTCAGCCATGGCAATGAATGTCTTGGCGGTCCATCGCGACACGGTCGGGACGGAACAGGCGGCAGGCAATTCGCTTGCCGCCGCCTATTCCGTGGGCGTTCTCTGCTGGCTGCTGTCGGCCGGCGTCTATATCGCGGCGAAATGGGTTTCTACCGAGATGCCGCCCTGGGCGCTCTGCTTCTGGCGCGTGCTGATCGCCTTCGCGATCCTGATGCCGATCGTGCGTCGGCATTTTGGCGACATGGTCGCGCTGGTGCGGGCTCGCCCGCTCGAACTGCTTCTCATTGGCGGTGTGGGACTGGCGATCTGCCAGGGCATGATTTTTGTCGGCCTCGAACATGCCGATGCCACCACTGCCGGCATCATCATCGCCCTGATCCCGATCATCACCATGATCCTTGCCCGTTTGATGCTGGCCGAGCCGATGGGACGCTGGCAGGTGATCGGATCGATCCTGGCCTTTCTCGGGATCGTGGTCATCATCATCAAGGGCAGTCCGGCCGCGCTGATGCGGCTCGACTTCAACCCGGGTGAACTGTGGATCGTCGCCGGCGCGTTCTGTTTCAGTCTTTATACCGTCCTGCTCCGCCGCGCGAAATTCGACATGAATCGCCTTGCGCTCCTGGTGCTGCTGCTCGGTGCGGCGGTGCTGACGGCGCTGCCCTTCTACCTGTTCGAGCTATTCTCAGACGAGCGCTCGACGCTCAACAGCAGTGGGCTCATCGCGCTCGCCTATGTCGCGATCCCCGGCGGGGCGGTCATGTACTACCTCTTCAATCGCAGCATCGAGGCACTGGGCGCGGCTCGGGCAGGCGTCCTCCTCTACATTCAGACCATCTTCATAGCCGTGCTCGCCTATCTGATCCTCGGCGAGCAGTTGCAACGCTATCACCTCGAAGGCGCGGCACTCATCATCGCCGGCTTGCTTCTCATCATCCTGCTGAAGCCGAAGATCAAGGCCGAAGCGGCTACTGCATAATTCCTTAAATCGGGATCGATTTAAGGATAAAATTATGCAGCAATTCAAAGTGCTACAGCGTCCTTTGCGCGTCTGAAAAGACGCGCGGCGCTGTAGGGCCTGAGGCCTCCCCATCGCTGCGACATGGTCGCCGCTGACCTCGGCTTTGAGGGCGAGGGGGTAGGGTTTCACCCTGGAGTGCGCCTTTCGCTTACGCTCAAGGTGTTCGTCGCTGGCGCTCCTCACCCCTGAGCGCAAGCGAAGGCAAGAATCATATGGCGCACAGACCGAAGGCGACGTGTGCCTCGCGCAAACACGCCGCGATTTATTCACCTCGAAGTCGTCGATTTCTCGGCCCAAGTTGTAACTTTTGTCACACCAGGCAATTGCCTGTGGAATGAGGCGCGCGGACTCGCCCGCTGCCGCATTGACAACATCTTATCGCCTTCTTGCCGTGGCCGGTTGCCCCCGCCGCATCCGATCGGCCGATCCTGGCGATCCCGGCGGCGACATTAGCGATCCGACGAATAGGGCAACATGGCGATATGACAGTCTACTATGTGAACTCAGCGACTGGCTCCGACCGCAACGGTGGAACGGGCCAGAACTCGGCTTTTGCGACTTTGTCCAAAGTGGAATCCTTGAAACTGAAACCCGGCGACAGCGTGCTTCTTGCCAAGGGGAGCGTGTTCAACGAGCAGTTCGATATCAAATATTCTGGCAGCGAGAGTGCGCCGATCAAGATCGGCAGTTACGGGACGGGTGCGGCACCCGTCATCCACAGCAGCGGCGACGGCATCCACAGTCTCTATGCCTCCAACATCGTCATCGAGAATCTGAAGATATCGAATATCGGCGGTTCAGGCATCTATGGCGGCAGTGTCACGAACTGGACGGTCCGCGACGTCGAGATCGCCAAGACCGGATTGTCGGAAAACGCAGGCGCCGTCACCTTCCGGAGCAGCAAGAATGTCACGGTCGAAGATAGCAAGATATCGGACGTCAAAGGCGACGGCTTCTGGATCGAAAAGGTCAACGGCGTCAAGCTTCTCAACAACACCGTCACCAGCGCGAACGGTTCGACGGCCGATGCGGTGCAAGTGAACGACAGCAGCGATATTCTGATCAAGGGCAATCATCTCGACCAGACCGACGCCAGCACTCCGAAGGGGGTGATAGCGCTGGTGCGGGCAACGAATGCCGTGGTCGAGGACAATGTGCTCACCGGCGGCGGCTTCGGCATCAGCGCGCCCGCTGGCAAGAACGTCGCCATCCGCGACAACGACATATCCGGATATCACGGTTACAGCTGGTCCTTCGCCGTCGGTCTCGGCGACCAGGGCAATGCGCGGGACTATGATATTTCAGGCAACCATATTCATGACGGCGCATGGGGCGTTGCCGTCAGTGGCCCCAGCGGCGCCAGCTATACCCGCACGAATATCAAGGTCCACGACAACGTCTTCGACGACCTCTCGCAGGCGGCGCTGAAGGTCGACAGGCCGGCATCCGGCTCCTTCTACAACAATACGATCGAGACCGGCACCAAGGCCACCAGCATATCGCCGGCCATTGCCGATGCGCATACCTTCACGGTCAAAGGCAATCATACGGTCGCCAATGTCGAGACGGCGCTGGCAAGCCCGGTTGCGAAGACCGTGGCAGTCACCGACGCCTCCGCGGATCCGACGGTTGTCGCCGTCCATGACAATTTGAAAATCTTCACCGATACGGGCGACGCCCATCGCGGCAATCTGCTCGAAAACGACAGCTCGGACAATGACACCCTGGCACTTCGCCGCTTCGGCGACGAAACCGTCGGCAAGCACGGCCTGACGCTGACCGGAGAATATGGTGAGATCCATGTGGACCGGGAAGGCAACTATGCTTACACGCTCGATGAAACGAAGCTCCCTGACCATAGCGGACATGTGAGCGAGTCGTTCAGCTACGGGATCAACGATGGAAGCTCGCATCATAGCGACGCGGATACGCTGACCGTCTTCATCCACCTGGATGGCTTGCTGAGCTGAGCTGAGGTGAGGGTGCCGGGAGCGGCGCTATGCCGGGAGGCGTTCCTTCCGGCGAGGCGTGGCTCCCCCGGGGGAGCGTCGTTCTCGCCATCAAATGGCTCCGCAGTATCCCTCATCCGGCTGCCGCCGGGTGAGGGTATGGGGTTGCAATACGGCCTCAACCTTTCCTGCTTGCGACTGACCTGAAACAGGACATCTCATCTCTGCGACCATACGTCGCCGAGGTGTACGGTTATCATTCATTCACCTTTCGGTCGTTATTTAGTAGCTTGTTTTCGTATAAGTTGTCATTTCCAGGGTGCGCCTCCGCCAGGCGTTCTCGGGACCAAGGCAGGCCTACAGGGTCTGCCAACCGTCGTGAGGGCAATATCGAAGGCCTTTTGACATGGCCTTTAGCCCCGACCGCATCCGATCCACGCGTCGCAGCCGATTCAGACGGCTGCGCGAGCAATTCGAGAACAAGGCGATATGGCAATCTATTATGTGAATCCAGCGATAGGCTCCAACAGCAACAATGGAACGAGCGAGGACACGCCGTTTGCATCGTTCTGGGCAGTGGAAAACTTGAAGCTGCAGCCTGGCGACAGCGTGCTGCTCGCCGCCGGAAGCGTATTCAACGACCAGCTTGACCTTAAATATTCCGGCAGCGTCGCGGCTCCGATTACGATCGGCAGTTATGGTGTCGGCGATGCGCCGGTCATCCATAGTCCCAACGACGGCATCCACAGCCTCTATGCATCGAACATCGTCATCGAGAACATCAAGATCTCGGACACCGGCGGGGCAGCCATCTATGGCGGATATGTTTCGAACTGGACGGTCCGCAACGTCGAGGTCGATCACACCGGACTGGCGGGCAAGTCAGGTTCGATCACCTTCAGGACCGGCTCGAACATCACCATCGAAAACAGCACGATCAACGACGTGAACGGCGACGGCGTCTGGATCGAAAAAGTCAACGGTGTCAATTTTCTCAACAACACCGTCACCAATGCCCACGGCACCGCGGCAGATGCCGTCCAGATGAACGACAGCAGCAATATCGTGATCAGCGGCAATTATCTCGACCAGACGGGGGCAGCTACGCCGAAGGGTGTCATCGCGCTCGTTCGGCCCGTAAATGCCTTGGTCGAGGACAACGCGATTATCGGCGGTGGCTTTGGGATCGGCGCACAAGCCGGCACCAACGTCGCTATCCACGACAACGATATTTCAGGTTATGGCGGCTACAGCTGGTCCTATGCCATCGGTCTCGGCGACCAGGGAAATACGCGGGACTACGACATTTCAGGCAATTACATCCATGACGGCGCATGGGGCGTAGCGGTCAGTGCCGCCGGCACGACCAGTTACGTTCGCGAAGGTATCGAGATCCACAACAACGTCTTCGACGACCTGTCGCAGGCAGCGTTGAAAGTCGACAGGCCGGCATCCGGCTCCTTCCACGACAATGTCATCGCCAGCGATGTCACGCCCTACAGCATCTCTCCCACCATCATCGCCGCGAACACCTTTCCCGTCAGCAACAACACGACGCTCGACGAGGCCCAGGCGACGATGCTTGCGAGCAGCGATAGTCTCGCGGTCGGCGATATGACGCACACGGACACAGCGCCTGCACTTGTCGCAACCCATGACAGCCTGGAAATCGCCTCCGATCTGGATGGCGCCCATTATGGCAATCTCCTCGAAAACGACAGCTCGGCCAATGGAACCCTGCTGCTTCGCCGCTTCGAGGGTGAATTCGTCGACAAGGACGGCGTGACGCTGACCGGCCAATACGGCACCATCCATGTCGACAGTGACGGCGATTACACCTATACGGCCGACGCGGCAAAGCTCGCCGGACTCATCGGAGACGTGAGCGACACCTTCCACTACAAGATCTCCGACGGGACTTCGCTGCATTTCGACACGGATACGTTGAGCGTCTCCATCCATGTGGATGACCTGCCGGGTTGATGGGGATGCCGGCAGCAAATGGCGTTGCATCATCGCGGCTGCAGTCCGCCCAGCACTTGCGAAGTCTCATTGATCGCCGAGCAGGATCCTGATGACGTCGACTTCGATTTCCGCGCAGATGATCTCGTATTCGGTGATGATTGCGGAATCGGCCGATCTATCCCGGCGCGCGCGATCGAGGACGGCGCAAGCCTCGGCGTAGGCGCCACATAATTCATAAAAATGGGGCTGGCTCGCCGCAACTGCTCTGATCGTTGCCCGCGTCGCAGGCAGCCTCATCATCAGCCTGGCCAGCCCCTGTTCTGCGGCTTGCCGGGTGAGGTGGGCTACGCCTTCTTTCCTGGCCATGCCGTCATCCCCGCTGCCTGTGTTTCCCGATCCAGGGGTACGCAATACTCATCCCCCGAGTAGTACGCAGGAATGCTGCATCTGGTTTCATGCCGGATGAAGGATTAGTTAGTGGCTTACCAGCGCAGGAGGCGGGGGCCGAACAGCGCGCCGACTGCGCCGGTCAAGAGGATGCCGAGCGAATACCAGAGGGTGACGAAGGGCAGGCCGTTTTCCGTGCAGAACCAGGAATAGACCCAGGCGCCGGATGCGCCGGCGGCAATGCCGGCGATGAAGCCTGTGATGCCGAGGTTGCTCGGGGCACCGCCACGGAGAACCCAAGTATTTGCGATCAGGATCGGCATGGCAAAGGCAAAGATCAGCAGCGGGCAATGCAGGGCGGAGGAGCCGAGCACCAGCACGGGATAGCTGGCGGCCGGCGAAAAAGCGAGCTGGATGACCGCCATGACGGCGAGGGCGAGTATGATGGCCGCGGTAATCCCGAAAAAACGGCCCTCCGAGCCATCCGGCCGGGACAGGCGGTAAACGGCTGCGAAGGCGGCGACTGCAAGCAAGGCATTGTAGGCGGACTTGATCCAGAACACCGGCAGCATCAGCGCCTGCGCCATATCGGTGCGAAAGCCGAGGACGATAAGCATCAGCAGCAGCGAGACTGCTAAGGCCGGCAGGATGGCGAACGCGAAGCGGCGTTCGAGCGCATATCTCGGCACCGGCTTCAGATCCCGGACAAGGTTGTCGATCACGTCCTCAGTCTCTCTCACATCCCACCTCGCAATCTTGCCGCCAGCGCCTTGATGCCCCTGTGAACGCCGACCTTGACCGCCGATTCCGACTGTCCGGTGCGGCTTGCCGTGTCGGCCACCGACTGCCCCTCGAGCTTGACCTGACGGATCAGCTCCTGCTGGTGCTGCGGCAGTCCGTTCAACAGCCGTTCGACATCCATACGCGCTGCAATCGCATCCTCCCTGAAGTCGTCTTCGATCTCCTCGTCCAGTTCTATTTCCGCCTTGTAGCGGCCGCCATGCTTTCGGTGGTGGTCGATCAGCTTGTAGCGGGCAATCGAGAAGAACCACGCGGTGAACGGCCGCTCCCTGTCATAGGTCGCCCGGCGCGAATGCAGCGCCAGCAACGTCTCCTGCACGAGATCTTCCGTGTCGGATTTCGCGGTAGTGCCGATCCGCCCGCCGTAATAACCGACGAGCAGGGTTCGCAACGTCACGAGCAGACGTCGGTAGGCTGCCTCGTCCCCGTCGAGGGAAAGAAGCATCAGCATCTTCAGTGCTTGTTCCGAATGGGTGCTCGTCATGTCGTCTGCAATATCATTCGGGTGGATGACGCTTTGGTTACAGGCGGGTTCAAAAATCTTCCGGCGGCAATTCAAAGTGTACAGCGTCCTTTGCACGTCTCCAAAAGACGTGCGGCGCTGTAGCGCTATCACATAAGCGTGAGGCTGTAACCGCCTTAGCAAGGGGATCGAATTCAGGACTGTGAGCCGTCGGCGGGTGCCGAAGGACGCAATGGCGACCGGGCAGCACCAAGGCCGACTGAATGCACAATGCCGGCATGGAGAAGGACACGATGAAGAAGGACGCGATGATGAAGGCCTGCGACGCGATGAAGTATTGGCGCGGCCGCTGAAACTTTATCGCCAGCGGCCGCGTCCTTCTCGTGAAGACCTTTGACGCCGATCCGGAGGAACTACAATGGCCACGACCGATGCCGGCATGGCGAGCGGACGCACGCTCTTCTACCGCCATGGCCTGCTGGTGCGCCTGTCGCACTGGGTAAACGTGCTGTGCATGACGGTGCTGCTGTACAGCGGCCTGCAGATATTCAACGCCCATCCGGCGCTCTATTGGGGCCAGTACGGCGCCGACGACGATCCGTCCTTCATTTCCATGGAGGCGGAACAGGAAGGCGATGCGCTGAAGGGCGTGACGCGCATCGGCGGATTGAGCTTCGACACGACGGGCGTTCTCGGGGTTTCGAATGTCGACGGCGAGGCCGCGGTGCGCGGTTTTCCGAACTGGCTGACCTTGCCGAGCTACCAGGATCTGGCATCGGGCCGGCGCTGGCATTTCTTCTTTGCCTGGCTGTTCGTCATCAACGGCTTCATCTATCTCGCCTATGGTTTCGTCAGCCGGCATTTCCGCCGCGATCTGCTGCCGGCGGCCGAAGAGCTGAAGCCTTCGCATCTCGGTCACGAGATCGTCAATCACGCCCGGCTGCGCTTTCCCAAGGGGGCCGAGGCCCGCCACTATAATACGCTGCAGAAACTCGCCTATGTCGCCGTGATCTTCGTGCTGCTGCCGCTGATGATCGGGACGGGGCTTACCATGTCGCCGGGCTTCAATGCGGTCGCCCCCTGGCTGCTCGATCTGTTCGGCGGCCGACAATCGGCCCGCACGCTGCATTTCCTGACCGCCTTCTCGCTCGTCGCCTTCGTCGCCGTGCATGTGGCGATGGTGCTGGTCTCGGGCGTGTTCAACAATTTGCGCTCCATGGTCACCGGCTATTACGACATCGGGCAGGGAGGAAAGTCATGAGCCGCATCATCACCAGACGTCGCTTCCTGATCGGCGCGACCATGACGGCATCGGCGCTGGGGCTTGCCGGCTGCGATGCCCTCGTCGAAAACGATCGGACGAAATCGGTGTTGAAGATCGCCGAAGGTTTCAGCATGAAGACGCAACGCTTCCTGCTCGGCGACGACGCACTCGCCCGCGAGTTCACCGAAGCCGATATCTCGCCGACCTTCCGCGTCAACGGCACGAGCATGCCCGACAATGCCCGCTATATCGACTGGATGAACCAGCGGTTTTCGGGCTGGAAACTCGAGGTCGGCGGGCTGGTCGACAAGCCGATGCAATTGTCGCTGGCCGAGCTGAAATCCCTGCCGGCCGGCACGCAGATCACAAGGCATGACTGCGTCGAGGGCTGGAGCGCGATCGGCAAATGGACCGGCGTGCCGCTCGGTGCGCTGCTGCAAGCGGTGGGTCTCAAACCCGAAGCCCGCTACATCGTCTTCCACTGCGCCGACGAATATGAAAAGACGCTCGACGGCAGCGGCTGGTATTACGAAAGCATCGATCTCGTCGATGCGTTTCACCCCCAGACGATCCTTGCCCACAGCATGAACGGCCGCGATCTCGAAGTGGCCCATGGCGCGCCACTCCGGCTCCGGGTCGAGCGCCAGCTCGGCTACAAGCAGGCAAAATACCTGACCGGCATCGAAGCCGTCGCCGATCTCGGCCAGCTCTACGGCGGCAATGGCGGCTTCTGGGAGGATCGCGGTTATGAATGGTATGCGGGCATATAGGCCCCCGACCGACATGCCGACCTTGACGTTTTCCTCGTGTCGGGTTCCACGGCCGGAGAGGTCGTCGTGGTCAAGGGTACGGAAATCCCGCAGCTCCCCTCAGGAAGAGAGACCGATCGTGATGGTGGCGGATAGCACGCCGCCGTCGAGCTTTTCGAAATCGAACATGTGGTCGGCCGCATCCTCCGGGAAGAGGCCGTCCTCGTCGTTGCGCGTATCGCGGGCAGGGCGCCCGAGATAGTCGGGATGCTCACCATAGGTGATATCGCTCAGCACATCGTCGAAATAGATCTGGCTGACGAGAAGCTCCTTGCCCTCGACGAGGATGCGGCAGTGAACGTGCGGCGTGCGGCCCTTGTACCATCCGGGATAGGCCGTCAAAAAGCTTGCCTGCCCCGTGGCATCCGTCAGCTGGCGGCCGCGAAAGGCGAGCCCGCTGATCGCCTCGGCATCGCCGAAGGTGCACATCTCCGCAGCCTCGCGGCCGGAATAGATGCCGCGGTGATCGGTATGCCAGATTTCGATATCGGCATTTTCGACCGGCCGGCAATCGGCTGCGTGGACGATCCGAACGGCCAACCGCAAAGGCAGCCCGGCCTTTCCTTCCGAGACGTCCTGACGGGTAGGAACATTGTTGACATGACAGGGGCCAAGGGTCTGGGCGACGGTCACGACGCAATTCGGACTGCTGCGGAAGAGCGGCTCGGGCAGCTTTTCCAGGGTAACCGCCTTTGTGCCGCCGGTCAGGAAATCCGTTCCCTTCCAGTCGAAAGTTTTGGCCGCAACAACGACATGCCGCCGCGGCCAGATCGCCATCGCAGCCACGGATGATGCGACAATGGCCGCACCGCCAAGCACAAGGGTTCGCCTCTTCATCTGTCTTCCTCTGTCTCAAGACGCGGGATTTAAGGAGGATGCGCAGGAAATTCCAATTAAATCCAGGCAATGATGCGACGGCAACGAGATCATCTGCAATGCCGCCGAGACGCCAGGTGGGTCCCGAAGGGGTCACTCCTGTTTGCAGCCGGATTGACGAGAAAGCGTATTCTGCCGATGTTAGCAAATGGACGGTTGCTCCGAAGCTATCATTGGGCTCCGGTCGCTTAAAAGATGCTGTAAAGCATTGAATTACCGGATAATTTTATCCTTGAATCGATTCCGCTTTGAACTATGCAGTAGGCATCCAAAATTCGTTTTCGAGCCAGGGCAGAGGCGTATGGAACCAACCCACTTATTCGAGCTCGTCATCGCGATGTTTCTTGCGATCATCGCGCTGCACTATGCGGCCCACAGGCTCGGACTGCCGCCGTCCGTCGCGCTGCTGACGGGTGGCGCCTTGCTGGCGTTCGTGCCGGGGTTGCCGGCGATATCGGTCGATCCGGAGCTGGTGCTGGTCATCTTCCTGCCGCCGCTCCTGATGGACGGCGCCTGGGCCATCGCGCTGGCGCGGTTGCGGCGCCATATGATCGGCATCGCCTCGCTGGCCGTCGGCGCGGTATTGTTCACTTGCGCGGTCGTCGCCGTCGTGGCCCATCTTATCTTTCCATCGCTTCCCTGGGCCGCCTGCGCAGCCCTTGGCGCGATCGTTGCCCCGCCGGACGCAGTTTCGGCGCGCGCCGTGCTGGAGCGCGTAAAACTGCCGCGGCGGCTGCAGATTCTTTTGGAAGGCGAGAGCCTGCTCAACGATGCGAGCGGCCTGGTTCTCTTCCGTTTTGCCGTTGCCGCTGCCGCAACGGGAGCCTTCAGCGCGGGGGAGGCGATCGGCAGCTTCTTCGTGCTGGCGCTCGGCGGCGCCGTCGTCGGCGTCGTTGTGGGGACGGCATGGGTCAAGCTCGTTCGGCGACTCGGTGACGAATATCTGATCATCGCAGCCACGGTGCTGCTCGGCTGGATTTCCTATCTGCTCGGAGAGCTGCTGCATGTTTCCGGCGTCATCGCCACCGTCACCACCGGCTTGATCGCGTCCTGGCACCAGCACACCGTATTTTCGGCCGCAACGCGCATGCGCGGCACGTCGTTCTGGACCGTGATGATCTTCCTGATGGAAGCTTCGGTTTTCACCTTGATCGGCCTCTCGCTGCGGGATGTCGTCGAACGCGGCGGCGGCTTGACCACGGTGATCGCGACGATGGGGCTGCCGATGCTGGCGATCCTTGTCACACTTGTGGTCGCGCGCTTTGTCTGGGTTTTCGCCTCCGATCTCGCCATCAGCTTCTGTGCAGCCCTGGGCGTAACGCAAGCTCAGCCGCTCGGCGCCGGCGGCGCGACGGTTCTCAGCTGGGCAGGCGTACGCGGCGTGATCACGCTCGCTCTGGCGCTCAGCCTGCCGGAGGGGTTCCCAGGCCGTGACTTCATCCTCGCCACATCCTTCGCCGTCATTCTCGGAACCGTGCTCGTGCAGGGCACGACGTTGGGGCGGGTGATTGCCTGGGCGCGGCTGGTGGAGACGGAGACGGAAAGAGCGCGCCTGACCATGAGCCAGGCCGAAGTCGCCATGGTGCAGGCGCAGCTCGGGACCGTGCAAAGCCTGGCATACGACGCGGAAGGAAAACTCATCCACCCGCAACTGCTGGACCGATACCAGCGCAGGGCGACAGTAATCGTCGACTATGCCGAGAGAACGGAGCATTACAGACCGGTGCTCCATGCTCACTTCGACGTCGTTCTCGAAGCGGTTGCCACAGGACGACGAGAACTCATTCGCCTCCATCGCGCCGGCGACATCGACGACGAAACGTTGGACGAGCTTGAACGCGATCTCGATCTCGAGGAGTTGAGCGCGATCTCTGCCAAGGCGTAAGGTTCAGCGCCTTACGCCCTTCGATATCATCGTCAACGCATTGCGATATCGAGGCTGATACAAGCAGCGAGCGGCTTGGGAGCCGTGCTCTTAAATGGCAATCTGCTCGCCGAGTTCGACGACGCGGTTGGACGGCAGGTTGAAATAGTCGGAGGGATCGATCGCGAAGCCTTCCAGCGCCATGAATATGCGCTCCTGCCAGCCAGGCAGCCCGGTGTTCGGCGTCCTGACGAGGTTCCGGCGGCCGAGATAGAAGGAGGTTCTCATGATCTCGAACTTGAAGCCGCCCTCGCGGCAGAGAGCCAATGCCCTGGTGACATCGGGATCGTCCATGAAGCCGAAGGTGATGTCGAGGCGCACGAAGCGCGGCGAGAGCTGGCTGATTTTGATGCGGCGGCTGTCGGAAACATAAGGTTCGTCCTCGGTCCAGACGGTCAGGATAACATTCTGTTCGTGGAGCACGTGGTTGTGCTTGAGATTGTGGAGCAGAACATTCGGCGTGCGATCCGGGACGCTGGTCAGGAAGACAGCCGTTCCCGGAACGGTGACCGGCGAATGGTCCGACTTTCGCTCGATCGACCTGATGAAGGAATCGAGCGGGATCTCGTTGTTGGCCCGCAGTCTCTTCAGATAGGCCTGGCCCCGGGTCCATGTCCACATCAGGATCATGATTGCCAGGGCAAGAGCGATCGGAACCCAGCCGCCATCGTGAATTTTCAACAGATTGGCCGCCAGGAATACCACTTCGATGATGAATAGCGGCAGCAGTGCGACTGCGGCAAGTACAAGGGAGTATCCCCAGGCGGCCCGGAGAAACTGGAAGGCCAGCATGGTCGTGATCACCATGGCGCCGGTCACCGAGATACCGTAGGCCGTCGCCAGCGACTCGGAATCGCCGAAGGAAAAGATCAGCATCAGCACGCCGATCAGAAGGAGAAGGTTGACGCTCGGCACATAGATCTGGCCGGTGTTGGTCTCCGAGGTGAACTTGATCCTCAGCCTCGGCAGAAAGCCGAGGTGAACGGCCTGGCGGGCCAGCGAAAATGCGCCTGTTATCACAGCCTGGCTGGCGATGATCGTTGCCATCGTCGCCAGGAGAACTATCGGCAGCAAGGCCCAGTCAGGATACATCAAAAAGAACGGATTGGTGGCCGCTTCGGGATGGGCGAGAACCAGTGCGCCCTGGCCGAGGTAGTTCAAGAGCAATGCCGGAAAGACCAGAACGAACCATGCCATCTGGATCGGGCGGCGCCCGAAGTGCCCGAGATCGGCATAGAGCGCCTCCGCACCCGTCACCGTCAGAAAGACGGCGCCGAGCACGATGAGGCCGACAAGGCCGGCATGGGTGAGGAACAGGAATGCATTGACCGGATTGAGCGCGCCCAGTATCCGCCAGTCGTCACCGATATGGAGCAGGCCACCCGCCGCCATGGCCAGAAACCACAACACCGTTATCGGCCCGAAAAACATTGAGACGGCGGCCGTTCCCCTCGATTGGACGGCAAAGAGAACGATCATGATCGCCGCCGACAGAGGCGGGACGTATTCGGCAAAGGCGGGTGTGACCAGTTTCAGGCCTTCGAGCGCCGACATGACCGACAAGGCAGGCGTGATCATCGCATCGCCGATGAAGAGGGCGGCGCCGATCAGGCCGGCGAAGAAGAGCACCGGCACGTTTCGCCCCATCTTCTTCATCAAAAGCGCGAGAAGCGAGAGCGTACCGCCTTCGCCGTCATTGTCCGCCCTGAGAAGGAAGAGCACATATTTGAAGGTCACGATGACCGTCAGCGTCCAGACCATCAGCGAAATCAGGCCGATGATTTCCGGCTCGTGTATGCCATCGGCGGCAAAGGGCCTCAGCGCCTCGCGAAAGGCATAGAGCGGGCTGGTGCCGATATCGCCATAGACGACGCCGACCGCGCCGATGACCAGCCCGACTAAGCCCTTCCGGCCGGCGCCATCCCCCGTCTTATCCATATGCGTCGACGTCATGGTTCCCCGCTCATGCCATTTGCCTATGAGCACAAACATATGCCGCATTGCAGAACGGCAAGCAAATTGATGCGGGTGCTAAATTTTTTATGACGGGCTGAGGCGGCGGTGTGCGGGTGAACGGTGGCAGCGTCAAAGACGAGACCATGCGGCTTGGCGACTCCGACGTCCAGGACGGGGTGATCCGGCTCTCGGTCGGCAAGAAGCGACACGTCCTCCTTCAGCCGGTTTAGCGTGGTCTGTTCAATTCGGAGAGCGGGCAACCTCGAACCACCTTGTCGCGCTTCCTGCGGGTGCCGTTGACAAGGTGGCCCTTCGGCCCGACTTGTTTGCAGCCTTCAATTGGAGCGGCTGCTCGGCATTGATTTGTGAAATCAGCGACGGCTACACCATGCTGACAGGGGATGTCAGCAGCGGTGGTCGATAATCCTGAGATTACGGGTTTCTCAAGCCCGTCGCCATTTCGTTGGAATGTCCGGTTATGCCGCCGATATCCCGCGCCAATCGGAGCAGTGTCCCCGAGATGAAGCCGCACCACCGCATTTTCTTCATCCAGTTTGCCGTGGCCCTTTCCTTAGGCGCGTTTGTTTCGCGGCTGCCTGACCTTCAGGTCAAGTTCAGCCTGACGGAAGGAGAGCTGGGCCTTTTGCTTGCCGTCATGTCCTCCGGGGTTCTCTGCGGGTTGACGTTCTCGGTGAGGTTCATCGAGAGGCTCGGTGCGCGCACCACGGCTTTCGTCACCGTCTTTGGTGCGGCGCTGTTTTTCGCGTTGATCCCCTGGATGCCTTCAGCTCTTCTGGCGGTGCCGTTGTTCTTCATTGCCGGCATTTTCACCGGCGCGTTCGAGATCAACGCCAATATCGAAACCGATCGCCGTGAGGCGCTGCTTGGGTACCGCATCATGAGCCGGGCTCACGGCATGTGGAGCCTCGGCTTCTGCATCACCGCCCTTGTTGCCGCCGGTATGCGGCAGGCTGCCGTCTCCATAGAACTGCATAGCTTCATCATCCTCGTCACCGTCTTGATTGCGGGGTCGATCGTTTTTTCCGGGATCGAGAACGCGCCCCAGCGGCAAGACGCGCACCCCGGAGATAGTCCGCCCATCGCTTTTCCGACGATCGGGCTGCTGCCCCTTTGCCTGATAGGCGCAGCTCCACTTCTCGCCGAAGGGGCGAGCGTCGATTGGTCGGCGATCTATATGCGTGACGTATTTGCGGTCGAACCCTTCATCGGCGGGCTCGGGGTGACCATTTTCTCCCTGTTCATCGCCATCGGACGGCTCGGCATGGACCCTGTCATCGACCGCTTCAATCCACGCCCGGTCGTAATAACCCTCCTCGGGATCGCGACCATGGGTCTCGTCATGGTTGCGACGGCGACACATCCTGTTGTCGCGCTCGCAGGCTTTGGCCTGACGGGTATCGGCTGTTCTTCGGTCTATCCGCTTGCCATCTCGGCTGCGGCCCAACGCACGGATCGACCCGCACCCGTCAACGTTGCAGCGCTCGGGCAGACGACGTTCCTCGTGTTTTTCGCTGGACCGCCACTGCTCGGTTTCGTTGCCGAACACTTCGGCATCCGCTTTTCGTACTGGGCGGTCGTCCCTGTTCTCGCCGCAGCACTCCTGGTCACCAGGGCACTTGCTGCTGATCCTGCCCCGGTCACAGGCCAACCCGAACCGGCGCAGCCACAAGGTTGACACGCCACGCCGGTCTCCGCCGTCATAACTCGTTCACGTCCGCAACCGGAGGGGCAACCTCCGGCTTTCGCTGGTGAATTGGTGATCGCAATGTATTTCCTATCACGTGTAAGTATTATTGGCAGGCATCGGAAATATAGCTCGTATAGGTGAGGAGCTAATTCCGCGCACTGTCGTCAACTCTTAGCGAATGGTTTTGCTGCTCAAGCATTGCGGACGCTGTCCATCTCGTCTGAATGGACCTGGCTGGGATGGCGAAACTCCAGCCTTTCGGCCTAGCAAAACATATGTTTTGCGGGGTTTCGATGGTCGTGTCCGGCCGTAAAGGGGGGCTCGCCTACCGAGCTCCGCGCCTCGCTTCGGACAAATTTCTGCCGCCAAAATGCCAGTATTAGTTGTTTTCTAAATCACGCCATAATTCGCATCTACGTTGCTGCGCCTGTTTTATTCTTCGCCACATTTCGGAATTTCAACATTATACAAACAATGGTGGGTAACTATGAAGGTTATTCTCGTCATCGTCCTCACGGCGCTTGCCGTGCCCTGTGAGGCGGATATGCTCCGCACGGCGTCCAAGTACAAGAGCATGCACGAACGCTCCATTTCCTTCCTGAGCATCAATCCGCGCCGGGTGTCGTGGTGCGGCGCATTCCTGGCCTTTGTCGCCAAGAGATCTTCGCGGCAGCCGCCGCCCAACCCCAACATGGCGGCGTCGTGGAGAAAGTTCGGCAAGCCGGTCGGCGTCCGCGCCGCCAGGCGAGGGGATGTCGTGGTGATCCGCACCGGCCGGCGCTTTCATGTCAGCCTGTTCGATCACATCGATCAGCGCCGGCAGTACGTCTACCTGTTCGGCGGCAACCAATCCAATCGAGTCCAGCTGTCCAGATATCGCGCCAGCTCGGTGGTCGCCGTGCGACGATGATGTTGGGTGAGAACCCGGGTGAGAACTCACCCTCCTTCTAAACCTCGGTGGCGGCGGGAAAACAGGCCTTACGCCTTGCGCGCCCTGATGTGGAGGAAGATCGGTGCGATGCGGGTATCGGCGACCATTGGCTCGGCGAGCGCCACCTCGACTGACGCCATGGGCTCGCCGAAAGCTTCGATCGTCAGCCCGGCTTCGACGATCATCGACACCCAGGTCGACAGCGTCCGGTGAAAACGCGGAATGGCGAACGGCGTCAGCGTCGCCCGTTCTTCCTTGGGGATGGAGGAAAAGATCCAGCGCTCGACCCGGCCGTCGCTCTCATCGAAATAATCGGCGATCTCCACCGCGACGGGCTTGCCGGCCTCGTCGCGGATATTGCGGCGCGTCGGCGGTACGAAACAGGGGTGCAGGATCGAAAACTGCAGGAAGCCGCCCGGCTTCAGGACGCGGTGGATGCCCTTCAGCACCTGGCGCTGGTCGGCCATGTCCATCATCGACATGAAGGCGGTGACGAAATCGAAGCTCGCTTCGGGGAAATCGATGCCCTGGCCGTCGCCGAGCACGTAGTCGATGCCGAGCGGCGCTTGCGTCTCGGTCTCGCGGGCATAACGAATGAAGGTCGGGGCGATATCGAGCCCGATCATGCGGGCGCCGAGGCAGGCGACGGCGCGGGTGTTGGAACCTTCGCCGCAGCCGAGATCGAGCCCGGCAAGGCCTGCAACCGGCGGCAGCATCTTCAGAAAGGCCGGTGTGTTCAGCGCGTCGCGATATTTGTCGTAGCCGGCGCGGCTATAGATCGTCCAGGTCTCGGCATTGCTCTCCCAATGGGCGGCGACATCATTGGCGTTCATGGCTCTCCTCCTCGCGCGATCGGAACGGGCGGGGAGCTATAAGCGGAGCGTGTGGCAATGGGAAGACAGGAGTCCACTGTAAGCGATTCACGCCTATGGATCATGGCCAAGTTCGCGTGCACTATCATGCGACCGAGAGAATAAGGGGCTGCTGTGTCCGACGAAGTGATCATCGGCGAACTGGTCGGTCTCGATCAGACGATGACAATTTTCCCGCTGTACAGCCAGGTTAGTCGGCTGAGTGAGGCCGCGGTTTGCCGACGACTTTCAGCCATGTTTGCACAGAGCAACTACCGCTGCAGGAGTGAGCGAGGCCCTCGATAGCACAATTCCGTGTCCGGGCGAACCAAGGGAGTTGATGCGTCACCCCAGGCTCACACTCTTGAACGCGGCGATGATGCTTTGGGCAGCGAGCTGCGCCTCATCTGACGTCGTCTGGAAATTGGTGACGGAGAGGCGCAGAACGTCACGGCCGCGCCATTTGGCGCCGCCGGCGAAGATCATGCCGTCCGCCTGGATCTTTTCGATCGTCTTTCGGGTCAATGTGTCGCCTTCTTCGGGGGGCAGGTCAGTTCCGAAACGGATGACGAGCTGGTTCAGAACGACGTCGTTCAGAATGGCGATGCCCGGTTGCTGCGACAGGAGATCGGCCACCAGCCGCGCTGAGGCACAGCACTGGTCGATCAAGGCGGCGATGCCGTCGCGGCCGAGATGTTTCAGCATCGCCCAGGTGGCAAAGCCGCGCGCCCGTCTCGAAAGCTCGGGCACGTAGAGTGAGGGATCGCGTTCGCCTTGGCCGGCGAGCGGCAGGTAGCTCGCGGCGATCGTCATGGCGCGGCGATGGGCGAGCTCGTTGCGGACGATCGCATAGCCGCAATCATAGGGAGTCTGCAGCCACTTGTGGCCGTCGGTCGCCCAGCTGTCGGCCGCTTCGATGCCGCAGCTGAGGTGGCGGGTCTTCGCTGACGCCTGCGCCCAGAGGCCAAAGGCGCCATCGACATGTACCCAGGTGCCCTTCGCCTTCAACAGCGGGATGATGGCGGCGAAATCGTCGAAGGCGCCAGTATTGATCTGCCCCGCCTGGAGAACGGCGATGACCGGTCCAGAGACAGTATCGAGCGTGCCCGCCAGCGCGGCCGGGTCTATCCGTCCCATCGCGTCGGTGGGCAGGCGCAGCACGCGATCATGGCCGAGGCCGAGGAACTGGAGCGCGGAGAAGGCGGTGGTGTGGGCGTCGTCGCCGATCAGCACGGTAATCTCAGGCGCCCCGAACAGGCCCTTTGCGTCGGCATCCCAGCCCACCTGGCGCAGCACCTCGCCGCGGGCGGCGGCGAGGCAGGTGAAGTTCGCCACCGTCGCGCCGGTGACGAAGCCGACCGAGCTTTCTGCCGGCAGCTTCAGGAGATCGAGAAGCCATTTCGCCGCGACGGTCTCGACCGCGGCTGCGGCCGGGGCGGCGGCATGGTTTCCGGCATTCTGGCCCCAGGCGCTGGTGAGGAAATCGGCCGCGACGCCGACCGGATGGGAGCCGCCGATGACCCAGCCGAAAAAGCGCGGCCCAGTGGTTGCATGCAGTCCGGGTTCGGCGCCGTCCGAGAGACGCCTGATGACGTCAAGCATATCGGAACCCGCCGCCGGCAGCGGCTCTTCGAAACAGGCAAGCGAGGCTGCGTATTCGTGGGTGGGCATATGGCGGGCGGGCGCTGCCTGCCGGAACGCGGCCGCAAGCCGGGCGGCTTCCTGAAACAGAGATGCGATTGCCGTCATGCGGATCCCCCTGCCGCCACCGATCCTGGAGGGTCTCACCCTCGAAAGCAGGCTGCCGGCACACGCAATCTAGCCGATATCGCCGAGGCTGTCTTCGCCTGACAGATCTCGGATCTGGGTTCCAGTGCCTTCCTTGGGCTTACCGAGACCTCAAGACAAATTGAGCATCGGGGAGGCGCTTCCTAAATATCTATAATAACTGCGTTATCCCGTTCTGTGCATTTTTGAAATTTCGCGGCTCTTGTTGAAAATGATTGCCTTCGCTTCAAGTATCGTTCAATGATGCGGAAATATCATTTGCACCATTGTCAAGTTGGTGCTGCCAATCAGCGAGGGATATGCACTGAAATATTTCCTTCTCTACGCGCTGACATGCACGTTGGTCGGGATAGTTCTTCTCTTCATCGTCCGTGAAGTTGTACCGTTCGCGATCGACAAGCCAGCCGATCAATCGGTGGCCGACTCAACTGATGAGCCAGGTGCCGGGCCAACCGAGCAATCAGCGGCCCGACCAACCGGTGAGCCGTTGAACGCGGCAACCGGCCAGCCGGTGCCGGGGGCAACCGACAAGCCGGTGCCGGGGGCAATCGGCGAGCCGGTGCCCAGGCAAACGACCGACCAATCCGCCGTCCAGCCAGCCGATCCCCTGGTCGTCCGATCCACTGGCCAGCCGGTCGACGGGCCAGCCCGTGAACCGGTGGTCAGGCCAACTGGCGAACCGGCAGCGAGGCCGACCGATCAATCGGTGGTCGGCCCGAGCGGTGAACCGGTCGTCCGGAAGGGTGGCCGGCTGGGGAGCCCGGCGCAGTGACCGGCGCCTGAGACGACGGATTTCCGTTCGATCTCGTCACTTCGAGCATATGCTGAACTACGAAGCTTCCTGACACCGTTGCATCGGCTGAGGCCATCTGTATTGACAGTACCTCTCATCTCGCAGGAGGTCCCGATGGATGGAAGTGGCACGACGATCAGGCATGTCAGGGCAGACGAAGTGGAGGCTTTCCGGCGCATCCGTCTGGAAGCGCTTCGCACCGAACCGTCCCTCTTTGCAGGCCGCTACGAGGATTGGCAGGCTCTTTCTCTCGAGGAGTGGCGCAATCGCTTGAATGAGCCGGTTTTCATCGCCTTTCAGGGTGACGAACCCGTCGGCATAACCGGCCTGGTTCGGCAGCGGTCGAGCAAGATGGCCCATCGCGCGACGATCATCATGGTTTACGTGAGAAGGAGCCTGCGCGGAACGGGCCTTGCCGGCAAGCTGCTCGGCGCGGCGGCCGATCACGCGCGCGATATCGGCATCCTGCAACTGGAACTCTTCGTCAGCGCGGAGAACCCGGCGGCAATACGCTTCTATCAACGGGAAGGTTTCTCCGAGATCGGCAGGATTCCCGGCGGGGTTCTGGAGTAGGGCAGGGAGATCGACGACGTCATGATGGCTCGCCGTCTGACTGGGTAGGACGAGGGAGGTTGGGGATGCCACGGTTTTGCTTGCCGCTCCCGCTGCGCGACCCCGCTTTTGGGGCGCCGACACTTCAGAGAGCCTCATCCTGAGGTGCCCCGCGAGGGGCCTCGAAGGACGAGGCGGGCGCGCTGTGTCAGATGCACGCAAGGAGCAGCGTTACGGCGTGTCCTTCGAGGCTCCGCCCTTCGGGCTGCGCACCTCAGGATGAGGGATGTTGGAGGATGCCGTACCCAAGGACCAGGGCGAATGGATTTGCCCAGCCTATTGACCACAAGTGGGGTTGGGGTTGCAGCATGCCGGCATGGGTTGGAGATTTGGCCGTGACGAAAATTCTGAAAGACGAGGATCTGGTCGGCAGCGCGCTGATGGTGGCCGCAATCGATGCGCTCGAGACCGCTTTTCTCGCGAGGGCCGACAATCGACTGATCTCTCCACCCCGGCACCCTGTCTCGTTTCCCGATCGAGGCGATCTCGTCTTCACCGTCGGCGGTATCCTCGGCGAGAAACCGCTTGCGGGCTTCCGGGTCTATGAAACATTCGAGGGGGTTGAGCATTCGCAGATCGTCGCGGTGTGGTCGGCCGACGACGCGAAGCTCAAGGGCATTATTCTCGGAGAGCGTCTCGGTAACCTCAGAACCGGTGCGATCGGAGGGCTCGCCATCCGGCATCTCAGCGCGCCTGACGCCAGTATCGTCGGGATCCTCGGCAGCGGAGCGCAAGCGCGAACCCAGCTTGCCGCGGCCGCCGCCGTTCGAAAGCTGGACCGCGCCCGCGTCTATAGCCGAAACGAGAAAAATCGCGGCGCCTTTGCAGACGAGATGCAGCACACCTTGGGTATAGAAGTGGAGCCTGCCGGCAGTGCCTCTGAAGCCGTCGATGACGCCGACATCGTCATCTGCGCGACGACGAGCCGAACGCCCGTCATTCATGCCAGGGATTTGAAGCCCGGCGTGCACGTCAACACCGTCGGCCCGAAAACGCATGAGGGATACGAACTCGGCCTGGATCTTGCCGATGTCGCCGCCGTGATCGCGACGGATTCACCCGAACAGACGCGCGCCTATGCTTCGCCCTTTTTCCTGACCGGCTCCGGCAATGAGCACCGCATGACCGACCTTGCCGATATCATGGCCGCGAAAGCGGCCGGGCGAGGATCACCTGGCGATACGACGCTGTTTTGCTCCGTCGGCTTGGCTGGAACCGAAGTCGTCGTCGCCTCGGCAATCCTCGATATGCTGTGAGCCTGTTTTCCTTATTCACGCTAGGCCCAACACATCCCCCATGGCGTATTCACCGGGTGCGCGCCCTGCGATCCAGCGGGCGGCGGCAAGCGCGCCGCGGGCGAACATGCCGCGGTCGAGAGCCGAATGCGAGAGCGTCACGAGTTCTTCGGCGGCGGCAAACAGGACGCTGTGTTCTCCGACCAGCCCGCCGGCCCGCAACACGGCAAAGCCGATTTCTCCGGGCGGGCGCTCGCCGGTGATGCCGTCGCGCCCGCGTCGCTCGACGGATGCGAGAGAAACGCCACGGCCCTCGGCGGCGGCTTCGCCGAGCATCAGCGCCGTACCGGACGGCGCGTCGATTTTCCTGTTGTGATGGGCTTCGAGGATTTCGATATCCCAGCCATGCGCGGGAAGGGCGCGTGCGGCCTGGGCGACCAGGCCGACCAGCATGTTGACGCCGATGGAGAAATTGCCGGAGCGCAGGATCGGAATCCCGCGGGCGGCCTTTGCGATCCGCTCGAGCTCATCCGGCTCGAAACCCGTCGCCCCGATCACCAGGGCCGGTCCACTGGCCGAAGCGCACAAACCGGCAAGTTCGGCGGCAGCACGTCCCGTCGTGAAATCCAGGATCACGTCGGCCGCTCCGATCGCAGCCGAACGGTCAATCAGCCCGGCGCCTGCGGAGCCCTCGCGGCCGATGCCGCCGACGAACGCAAAATCCGGATCGGCCGCCAGCAGTGGCAGGATGGCGCGCCCCATGCGGCCGTTCGCGCCGGCGACGGCTATTTTGATTGGTGAGGTCACGGAGTTTCCTTGGCTGGCGATATTTCCGACGGACGGCTGTTTGGATCGGCATTACGCCGGCGAACGGGATCTGCAACTACCGCAATTGAGGTCCCGGCGCAAAGCGGGGATCTCCTCTGGTCGTCTGCCGCTTACCAGTTGCCGGGGTCGGCGGTGTGATCGATGCTGGCGAATTCGTCGGCCTTTTGCCGATCCAGCTTCACCTCCGTGGCGGCCTTCGTCCCGTCGACGACCGAGTAGCGGTCGGGGATCGGTCCCCTTGATAGTTCCTGATACAGGAGCAAGGCGGCCTCCTCGGCGGTGTCGGCCTCGATCTCCCGGGTGATTGATACGGTGAACTTGTGCATGGCTTCGGCCCTCTCGATCGGTGCGCCGGCGTGTGCGTGGCTTGCGCAGTCTGACACGAGTTTTATCTCGATGACACTAAAACTGCTCGCTTAGAATTTGATTCATGCGACGGCTTCAGGTCTTTGTTTTTATGCATGTCGTCGCGCCAAGCCGCCGCATAGGTTTGGACGAACTCAGCCGAGGAGATAGATCATGCGCCTGAACCAGGTGACCGTTACGGTGCCTGACCTTGATGCGGGCTGGAACTTCTACTGCGCTCTTGGTCTCAGGCCGGTCGTCGACGCTCGTCCTCGCTATGCGCGCTTCGTCTGCCCGTGCGGGGACAGCACCTTCTCCCTGCATCAGGGCGAAGGCGGCGGTGGCGGTGGCGGCACCACGGTGTATTTCGAGTGCGAGAACCTGGACGAAACGGTCGGCAGTCTCAGTGAGGCTGGTGTTCGTTTCGTCAGCGGACCGGAGGACAAGAGTTGGCTCTGGCGCGAAGCGGAGCTGTTCGACCCCGGCGGCAATCGCATCATCCTCTATTTCGCCGGATCGAACCGCACCGATCCGCCGTGGCGAGTGGATAAGGCGGAACGCCCGACGTAGGGCGCCTCGGCGCCTGCCGATCCCGGCCATTCCCTGAATTGACGAATCGCGGTCGCCTCGGCATCTTTGTGTCGGCGTGGCCTAACGCCGAACCTCCCAGGACCTTCCCCAGCAGGGTCGTCAACCGGAGGCAAAGGGAGTTTCGTCTCGGGTCGTGATCCTTGGTCCTGATGTTTCGGGCCAGTTGCTGGGGAACGATGTCCGGAACGTGAGAGGCCCTGATATGACTGAGAATGGAAATTTCAAACGGCGGGTGCGTGCGCGCGCCGCCAAGACGGGTGAATCCTACACCGCCGCCCGCATGCATGTTCTTCCGAGGTCGGCGAACGATGCACTGCCTGAGGCAAGACGCTTGCGTCTCGCCGTGGCCCAGACCACCCATGCAGACGATCCCCGCGATGCCGACAAGCTTCGCCGGAGCGGACAGGAGATGCGCCTGCTGATGCGGCAGGCGCGAGAGGCAGGGGCGCGGCTCATCCACTTTCCCGAAGGAACGACATCATCGCCGAACAAGCGCATCATGTCGGAAATCGGCCCGAGAGAGATCGGGCCGTCCGATTGGCGGCGGTTCGAATGGGCCGTGTTGCGTGAGGAACTGGATGCAACGCGCAAGCTGGCGCGCGAGCTCGGCCTCTGGACGGTCATCGGCTCGGTGCATCCGCTGACGCCGCCGCACCGGCCGCACAACAGCCTTTATGTCGTCTCCGATCGCGGCGAACTGGTGACGCGTTACGACGAGCGGCTGCTGTCCAACACCAAGATCTCCTTCATGTATACGCCGGGTTCGATCCCCGTGACCTTCGAGGTCGACGGCATCCGCTTCGGCTGCTCGCTCGGTATGGAGTGTCACTATCCGGAGATTTTCAGCGAATATGAGCGGCTCGACGTCCACTGTGTGCTGTTCTCGACGACCGGGGGCTCGCCGGCCAACGAGCCGTCCTTTGCTGCCGAGGCACAAGGGCATGCGGCGAGCAACAGCTACTGGGTCAGCTTCTCGATTCTTGCCCATCCCGGTCAGGCTGATCCGGCATCTTCCGGGATCGTCGCGCCTGGCGGCCGGTGGGCGGCGCAATGCCCTGCGGATGGAACGGCCGCGATATCGCTTGCCGATATCGACGACAATCCCTGCGATCTTTCCCGGCCGTGGCGGCGCAAGGCGCGGAGCGGCCTCTACGAGCCGCATCGCGTTGACGGCGACCCGCGCAGCGATGCGCGGGATAGGTTTTAGAGCCGTATCGAACCTCATCCATGCGACGCACTTGCCCAATGATTTTCCTATGGCTCAGGCGCGTTAAATTTTATCACCGGTGGCTCGACCCCACCGGTGATGCAGCACCAAAAGAGCCGCATTCTGAGGGGCCTGAAGGTCGATGGTCGCAAGTCGAGGCGTCAATCTCTGGCAGCGAGCCGCGTTATAATCAGCAATGACGTTTGGCGGCCGAGTGGTCACTCAGGGATGAACCCTTCCTAAGCGACCACGCCGGATATCATATCAGCCGAACCGTTTACCAGGCTGAACTCACCGTCACAAAGACGATAAAACCCGTCTTGGGGAACGGGCAATTCCAGCATTTCCTGCTTCGAAAGGCCAGCATATACACCACGAACCAATCTGCCAAACAGCCCGTGAGAAATCGCTACTGTCGGTCCACGTATCCCTACGATCCAGTCCTTGGCTCGCGCACAGGCAGCATCGAAGCTCTCCCCGTCTGGAGATTTGAAATACCAATCAAAAGCGTTGGACCCGTCCAGCATTCCTGGAAACTCGTTGTCGATCTCGAACTTGGTCATGCCGTCCCAAGAACCGACGGTCACCTCCATTAGCCGCGATTCCGGACGAGCCGTCAGCGGCAATACACGTTCGATGCGAGCCGCAGTCTCCTGCGTTCTGCCGAGAGGGCTGACATGGAGTTGGAAAGATTGTTCGCTCGCTGCCATTTCCTTCTTCAGAAGCTTCGCCATCTGTTCGGCCTGTACGATGCCGCGCTCTGTCAGCGGTGAATCTTTTTGGCCTTGGAACCGACCTAAGGTGTTCCAAATGGTCTCGCCATGGCGAAGCAGGTAAATCACTGGCGTTGTCCTAAATGAATTGATGAAACAATTAGCTGAGCTACCCGCCCGAGGTGCAGTTGTAGCAGCTACCTCATGCGACAGTTCAATGATGACCGCAATTGGAGCGATCCAGGCGAACCCGGTCTTTTTCTACTGGCTCAAAGCTACCAAGGACCTCATTGGGCCTCCTCGCTCGATGCCCCTGGCTCGACGCGCAGCCACGGCCAGCGTTGCTGATATTGCTTGCATTTCCGGGCGAACAATTCAGGCTGAGCGTTAAGTGGGTTCATCCTGAGTATGCCGTGCCACATGTCGTCGAGGTAATCGGGTGCATAGAGGCTGCCGTCATGAACTCTCACCCCCAGCCGAGTACAGGAGATAAGATAATGATCAACGCCGTCTTCAGTGCATTCGAAGGCAGGGAAGTCTTTGCCAAACTTCTCGCCATACCAGAGGTGGACGCGAGCCTGGTTCTTTATGTCAACTTTGTCTGCGAGGTCTCCCAGCAAAGCCTTGCCACGACGGATCACGTTGTCCTCGGCTTCCCATGAGAGATCGTGGTCGTCAAAATAAAAAATGTCATAATCTTTGATGCCGTGCTCTGGATCATTTCCCGTCTTCAAGTTCCATACCGTCTGAAAGAGGCAGCCAGCCGTCAGCATACATTGCGGCAGGTCCAGAGCCGGCAATTTCTCCAGGAGCAGATGGTTGACCGGATTAAGCCGAATGCGGGCTAGAAATTGTTCAGTGGTGATGGTCACGCTTATCCCTTCCTCTCTGCGATTATAGTCGATTCTCGTCTCGCGATCGTCCGCGTGAAATCGTGCGGACTGGGCTGGAGAAAGACGGCTTGCCTCTTATTTCAGTTGGGAATTGAAACGAAGAGCGAAAGGACCGCGCAATGGCAAAGAACACGATCTGTGTATGGTACGACAAGGACGCTGAGGCGGCTGCCCGCTTCTATGCCGCGACTTTTCCCGACAGCGCCGTGGGGGCCGTCATTCGGGCACCGGGAGATTATCCTGACGGCAAGCAGGGGGACGTCCTGGTTGTTGAATTCACCGTTGCGGGCATTCCTTGCATCGGCCTGAACGGCGGCCCTGCGTTCAAACACAACGAAGCCTTCTCATTTCAGATCGCAACCGATGATCAGGAAGAAACCGATCGCTATTGGAACGCCATCGTCGGCAATGGCGGTCAGGAAAGCGAGTGCGGCTGGTGCAAGGATAAGTGGGGGGTGTCCTGGCAGATTACGCCGCGCGTCCTCTCCGAAGCGCTCTCGGCCGGCGGCGGTCAGGCAAAGCGTGCTTTTGACGCGATGATGACCATGAGGAAGATCGACATTGCTGTGATCGAGGCAGCGCGGCGCGGCTGAGGTGGCCTTGCGCAGAACGATCTTTTACCAGGGCTTGCATCTGGCGCGATCAGGTCCGTGTCGCTCCTCGCAGTCGGCTCAGAACCAGAGATCGCGCACGCAACGCCCCTTCGATGGAAGGTCTTCAAATGTGTCCAGGCCGTCGAAATGATCGATAGGCAGATGCTGAACGAGATCCGGCGGCGCAAGCCGCATGTTGACGGCCATGCGCCTGCGGCCATCCTTTCCAAGCCGCAGGCCGCGCCAGCTCAAGACACAGGCGCAGAATGGGCAGAATAAGATTTCGAGGGACGGCTCGTCCCTGTCGGCGCGGGTGTAGGAGGCGGTCTCACCGGTGAGAGCGATGCGCTCTCCTTCGTAGTCATAAGCCCACAGCGTGCCGTAGCGTCGGCAGAGCGTGCAGTTGCAGGCGGTGATCGAGCCGGGATCACCTTGGAGTGTCCAGCTTGCCTTGCCGCAATGACATGAGCCCGTCAGCATGAGCGTCGGTTCGATCCTGCTTGCTATTCAAGGACGGCATCCTGCCTCAGTCGCGCGATGACCGCAATTGGGCGATCCGGCTCCGCTTGCTTCTCTGGCTTCCTAACCGGCGTTCGCGATACGTCAGGCTTCGTCAGGCTTTCTGAAATTTATAATTGAGATTGCAGCATGAAGATGATTTTCTGCGACCTTGCGTAGCTGAGTCCACGCCTCCTCCCGATTTAATCCGAGTGGCCCATGTCGATTTCAGATGCGATCTATCGTCCTTTCGAAAGCCTGATCCGGCCGCTCGATATCCCCTACCGGCCGCTGCCGTCGAAGGGGCCGGTGGCGGTACTCCTGCATTTCATCTCGATGTTTCGCGGCGTGCTGATTGTGGTGACGCTTTGCACCATGGCGAACGAGGCCATGAATCTAAGCATTGTCTGGGGGCTGTCGGTCATCGTCGACGGTGTTACGCAACAGGGTGCATCCGCTTTCCTGGCGAGTGAATGGCCGCTGCTGACCTTCCTCGGCTTGCTGCTCTTTCCGGCCATGCCGATCGCCTCGTTCCTCGTCAACACGCTGACCTCGCATACGCTCGGCATCGGCATGCCAGCCGCCATCCAGTGGCAGGGTCACAAGGCGGTGGAGCGGCAGGATCTCGGCTTCTTCCATGATCTCTATGCCGGCCAGGTCGCCTCGCGCCTGCAGCAGGTGGCCTCTGCTGTCCAACAGCAGCTCATTTCCGCCTTCCAGTCCATTCCACGCTTCCTGATGCAGATGGTGGGCTCCGTGATCCTGCTCAGCGCCTTGTCCTGGCAGCTCGCCGTGCCGACCGTCATCTGGATCACGCTCAACGTCCTGCTCGCCGTCAGGCTGGCACCGATCTTTACCGAGCGCGCTCGCCGCTCCGCCAAGCGGCGCAGCCTGATCGCCGGCGCCATCACCGATCTCTACACCAACATGCAGATGGTCAAGCAGTTCGCCGCCGAAGACAGCGAGGCGGGCACTATCCGCGGTATTATCGGCAAGTCGATCGAGACCCAGCAAAGCGAACAACGCATTTATCGCACAGCCGAGCTGACTGTTGTCGTCCTCAACGTGCTGCACTGGCTGTCCATTCTGTCGATCGGCTTTACCGGCCTCGTCGAGGGGGTCGTGACGATCGGCGAATTTACCGGCGCCGTCTATGTCCTCCAACGGCTGTCTGGCCACACCTTCACCTTCCTGCAAATGGGCCGGCAGATCTTCCAGGCGATCGGCACGATCAGGGATGCCATGCCGGTCATGACGACGCCGCCCGCGATCACCGACCGGCCGGATGCGGCAGACCTCAAGGTCGAGAGCGGCGAGATCCGTTTCGAAAACGTCCGCTTCGCCTACAAGTCAGGCAAGCCCGTCATCGATGATCTGTCGCTGACGGTCCGATCCGGCGAAAAGGTCGGCCTCGTCGGCCTCTCGGGCGCCGGCAAGACCACGCTCGCCAACCTGCTCCTGCGCTTCTACGACATCAGGGACGGGGCGATCTTCGTCGACGGGCAGGACATCCGCGCCGTCACGCAGGCAAGCCTTCGCCGTGCCATCGGGGTCATCGCGCAGGACGTCGCGCTGCTGCATCGTTCGGTCGGCGACAATATCCGTTACGGCCGGCCGGAGGCGACGAGGGACGAGATCGAAGCGGTGGCGAAGATGGCAAGCGCCGATGTCTTCATCGCCGATCTTTCCGACGGCGAAGGCCGCAGGGGTTATGACGCCTTCGTCGGCGACCGCGGCATCAAACTGTCAGGCGGCCAGCGCCAGCGCGTGGCCATCGCCCGCGTTCTCCTGAAGGATGCGCCGATTCTGGTGCTCGACGAGGCGACCTCCGCCCTCGACAGCGAATCCGAAGCCTCCATCCAGGAAAGACTGAACCTCGTCATGGAAGGAAAGACGGTGATCGCCATCGCCCACCGGCTGTCGACCATCGCCAGGATGGACCGGATCGTCGTGCTCGATCACGGGCGCATCGTGGAGGAGGGCAGGCCGGATGAACTGGTCGAACGAGACGGCTTGTTTGCGCGCTTGTGGAAACGCCAGACCGGCGGCTTCATTCCCGAAGAGATCGATGAACTTTTGCCGACCTCGCCTGCGGCCTGAGCGGCGGGTCCTCACGTAAACCGGGATAACATCAGCGGACTAGGAGCGGCCGAACGGGACCTTCTCCATCGCCGCACCCCTTGACGATGGCGGCGACCGTCCTGCCTATTGCCGGCAAGGGAACCGGGGGCAGGGTGGTCATGATCAATCCGTCGAGTAGGTCGGGCAGGCGCGACCCCGATGTCACCATCCGTCGCATTCTGAAGGTCAACCATGCGGGCGAGTTCGGCGCTATCAGGATCTATGGCGCTCAGATCCTGGTGGCTCGGCGGCTGTTTCCCGACATCGTGCCGGCGCTTGAAGAGATGCGTCGGGACGAGATCGACCATTGCCGCCTGTTTCGCGAGGCGATGCCTGCAAGGAGCGCCAAGCCCTGTCGTGTCATGTCATGTCATTCTGGAGCCTTGGCGGTTCTGTCCTCGGCTTTCTGACGGCGCTTGCCGGGCGCAACATGATCTGGATTTGCACCGAAGCGGTCGAAAGCACGGTCCATCGCCATCTCGAAGACCAGCTGGCTTTCCTTGCAAAGCGCGACCCCGAGCTTCATGCCCTCATCGCGCCGATCCAGGAACAGGAACTGGCGCATCTCAGGACGGCCGAAAACAGCCAGAAAGGGCGGGGCCTCAGCCACGCCCTGCTCCTGCCCGTCGTCGGCGCCCTGACCGACGTGATGATCTGGCTCTCGACCTGGGGAGACTCGAGCTGGATGCGCGCCGAAATGGCGCGCGCGGGGAGGGGCTAGTCTCGCTGCGCAAACGGTGACTTGCTGGTGTCGGGCCTTTGGCCAAATGCGAGTGCGCTATTCGACGAGCCCGAAGATAGGGCCGTAGCCGCCGTGCCAGGATCGGTCGTTGCGGCCCATTGCCGGATTGTAAAGTCCGACACCGCGTCCGCCATCGAGAAACAAGGCATCGGGGCATTTCAGATGGTCGCGGAAGAGCCGTGCGAAATCGTGGAAATTCACGCCGTCTTCGCTGATCGCGAAACGAACCGCGCCATGTTCGCAGACGCCGACACCGTTGCGGCGGGTTCGGTCTGTCGAGCCGACGATGAAGATCGGGTTCAGCTTGTTAGCAATGACAAGCATCGGGCCGGATTGCGTGGCGAACCGCACCTTGGGCCGACGCTTCAGAAATTCATCGGTCGGGAGTATCCCGGCACCTGCCTCACCCAGAAAGAATACGCCGTTCGGCTTCTTATAAAAATTCGGCACCTGACCGGCGGAGCTTTCGGCCTTGGTCGTATTGGCGGGCTGCAATTCCCTGGCGTTTTCGACATAAAGTCCCATCGGCGAAAAATCGGCCCGGTACATCCCGGCGTTGACGGCCAATGTCAGCGTTCGCCCCTCGGCGCGAACGGCTTCGGCAAGGCTTGAAAAACTGCGGTACGGTGCGTCATCGGCGTTCTTCCAGAACAATCGCAGGTCGGCTTTGCCCGGCCCCAGCGTGCAGACGACGTATTTTGCCTCTTCGAAGCTTTCCTGCTCACATTGTTCGGCATGCGCCTGATGCAGGGATGTCATCGTTGCTGCCAGCATGATGGCGGCGGCGAGCACGGGATGTTTGAGATAGGTCATCTTGTGACACGTCCTCGCGCTGCTTACCATGTGCCTGACAAAGCCGTGCAGGCGAGCAATAGCCCGGTCAAGATATTCGCCAGGAACAGGCGATAATTCACCTCCGGGCGGGCAAGATCGATCCGCTGGGTCTGCCAGGCAAGATGGACGGCGATTACCAGCATTCCGATCGCATAAGGCGGCGACATGTCCAATAGCCAGCCCCCGAGCGACCATGCGCCGACCGCCAGAGCATAGAATAGCCCGATAAAGATCTTGCCGTGCCGGCCGAACAGAATTGCCGTCGATTTCAGGCCAAGGCGGGCGTCGTCCTTCAGATCGACATAGGCATAGACCGTATCGTAGCCGATCTGCCAGGCGATGGCCCCGGCCCACATCAGCACGGCGCCGACGGGGATATGTCCGGCAGCCTCGCCCCATGCCATCAGCATCCCCCAGTTGAACGCCGCGCCCAGGACGGCTTGGGGCCAATGGGTGAAGCGCTTGCAGAGCGGATAGACGAAGACAAGCGGTAGGACACATATCGCGATGAGGCGCGTGTAGGGCGTCAGGAAAAACAGAAGCGAAGCCGCCAGTGCGAGTTCAACAGTCAGGAAGATAAAGGCCTGTCGTGTGACGATCTCTCCGCTTGCCAGAGGCCGAAAGCGAGTCCGCTCGACATGGCCGTCAAACTTCCGATCGGCGATGTCGTTGACCGTAGAACCGGCACTTCTCATCAGAAGAGCGCCGAGAGAGAAGATCGCCAATTGCCTGAGATCCGGGAGACCGTGCGATGCCTGGATAAGGGCGGCCCAGCACGGGAACAGCGTCAGCCATATACCGACCGGGCGATCCAGCCGCGCCAACCGCGTATATGGCCGCCATGCGGCCGGCAACCGGCGATCGACCCAGTCGCCACGGTGGATGTCGCTGAGATCAGGGCGGCTCGCAGTCGTCATGATGATCCAAATTTCCTGTCAGAATAGCCGTGAAGCCTCAGGTGCTGTCGCCATCGGCGCCGCCCAGAATAGGAATTTTTGCAGACACGGCAATAACCATCGGCTGCGATTGGTCACCGACCTTCCGCGGAAAATGCAGCTGCCTGTTCTTGTTGTGTTCACATACTTGCGATATGGATTCTTCCGATCTTGGAGCAGGGAGGAAAGATCATGAGCGTCTACGCAACCGTCGGTGCAATCGATTCCGTCAAATCGAATGGCTTTTATGATGCGACCCTGGCAACGATCGGATGGAGCAAACATCGGGAATTTCCCGGATGGAGCGCCTATTCCCAAGGCGGGAAGGGTGATGGTTTCGTTTTATGGGTTTGCACGCCGTTCAACGGCGAACCGGCGAGCGCCGGAAATGGCTCGATGGTTGCTTTCATGGCCAAGTCCCGCGCCGAGGTGGACGCTTTTTACGATGCGGCCATGACCAACGGCGGAACGGACGACGGCGCGCCTGGTCTACGTCCGCACTACGGGCCGAACTGGTATTCCGCTTACGTGCTTGACCCGGCTGGGAACAAGATTGCTGTCGTCTACGATAGCTGAGGCCAGTTTGATTGCCGCAATTCGACGTCTCGGGACTACCAGGCGGTACGGGCGGTGCCGAGCGCGGTTGTATGAGAGGATGATACCTGGGCGACGTGCGCCTTGAGCGACACGACGCAGTTTCCCGGAACGCTGAGATTGTGCGACGTCAAGTGTTTCAGCAATGTCTCGGCGTCGCGCTTTTCGGTTAGCGGAAATGTCACAGTCATGCGAGTTCTCCAACGAATAAACTGAGCATCTGCAAAAATTAATGTCTAAATTCTTTTGCGCTGCAACAAGAAAATTTTAACGATAAAATTAAAATCGATTAGCTTTCGGAGTGGCTATTTTAAAAATCGTTTGAAATCGGATTTGGGGCTTCTCCATGGATGCCTTGACTGCTTCGGCCAACCGCGAGGGAAGATGCCGTCAATGTGGGCATTGACCTATCCGCCCATCTGACCCTCGCAGCTTATTGGGATCCGAACCGTTCGTTTCGTCCGGTTCCTGCCGGTCGAAGTGAAGGCGTTTGAGCGTCGTGAGCGTTGAGTGCTCTGGCTGACGTAAGATCGGGCGGTCATCTGCCGTTGCGGGCGGCCCAACTCCTGAGCCGTAGTCCGTTAAGCCTGATGAAACCTTCCGCATCGTGATGATCGAAGGCGATAGTGCTTTCTTCGAAGGTGACGAGGTCGGCGGAGTAGAGTGAGAAGGGGGAGGCGCGGGAGATGACCGAGGCGCTTCCCTTGTAGAGCCTGAGCGTCACTTCGCCGCTGACGAAAGCCTGGCTGTGGTCGATCAGCGCTTGCAGCATTTCCCTCTCGGGCGCGAACCAGAAGCCGTTGTAGATCAGCTCGGCGTAGCGGGGCATGATCTCGTCCTTCAGGTGGGCGGCGACGCGGTCGAGCGTGATCGATTCAATGCCGCGATGCGCCGAAAGCAGGATCGTGCCTCCCGGCGTTTCGTATATTCCCCTCGACTTCATGCCGATGAAGCGGTTTTCAACGAGATCGAGCCGCCCGACGCCGTGCCGGCCGCCCAGTCCATTGAGCTCGGTCAGCAATGCGGCCGGCGTCATGGCCTTGCCGTTCACCGAAACCGGATCGCCCCTCTCGAAACCGATGGTGATGATTTCGGGGGCATCGGGCGCGTCGACCGGATCGACCGTGCGCTGATAGACATGATCGGGCGCGACCTCCGCCGGATTTTCGAGAATCTTGCCTTCGGTCGAGGTGTGCAGCAGGTTGGCGTCGATCGAGAACGGTGCCTCACCGCGCTTGTCGCTCGGCACCGGGATCCGATGCTTCTCGGCATATTCCAGAAGCTGCATGCGGGAGCGGATGTTCCATTGGCGCCAGGGCGCGATGACCTTCATCGACGGGTCGAGCGCATTGACGGCCAGCTCGAACCGGATCTGATCATTGCCCTTGCCTGTCGCACCGTGGGCAACGGCATCCGCGCCGACCTCTCGGGCTATGCCGACCAGATGCTTGGCAATCAGCGGCCGTGCGATGGAAGTGCCCAGCAGATATTGCCCCTCATAGCGCGCGTTCGCCCGCAGCATTGGAAAGACGAAATCGCGGACGAATTCCTCGCGCAGATCGACGATACGGATGTCCTTGACCCCCGCCATCTCCGCCTTGGCTCGCGCCGGCTCGAGCTCCTCGCCCTGGCCGAGATCGGCGGTGAACGTCACCACCTCACATCCGTAGGTTTCCTGCAACCATTTGAGGATGATCGAAGTATCCAGCCCGCCCGAATAGGAAAGCACAATTTTCTCTATCTTCGTCATTTACCCATCTCCATCTCGATGCTGCAACGATAGGCCAAGCTCTGCGCAATGAGCTTGCGAAACATCCGTAAAATTGCAAAAGTTTAGCATATCATGCCATTTCAGCATGAATAGGAGCTATGAAATGCCAGTCATCCCGGACGCGATCGACCGCCATATCCTGCGCGTACTTCAGCGTGACGGGCGTATTTCGAATGTCGATCTGGCGAGGGAGGTAGGGCTGTCGCCTTCGCCGTGCCTGCGTCGCGTCCGGCTCCTGGAAGAGGCCGGGATCATCGATCGCTACGTTGCCGTGCTGGACCCTGCAAAGGTCGGGGCGGGACTGACGGTTTTTGCCCGCGTCTGGTTCAAGACCCAGGATGCCGAGGTCACGCTCCGCTTCGCCGAAGCCGTCAGGCGGTTTCCCGAGGTGATGGAATGCTACCTGACGACAGGAGAATGTGATGCCGTGCTTCGGATCGTCACCGCCGATCTGCATAGCTACTGGCGTTTTCAGGCCGATCACCTGACGCGCATTCCGAGCGTCCTCAGCGTCAAGACCGACGTGCCGATGGAAACGCTGAAGCGAAGCTTCGAACTGCCGTTGAGATAGGCGTCGTGGCTCCATCCTATCCCAGAGAAGAGGCGCTCCGGCTCCTTGCCAGCCAGACGAGGCCTGTGACCAGGAGCAGGATCATCACGGCATGGGTGAGGTAATCGAGCGTGGTTTGCGGGCCGACGCCGATGGCGATGGTAAAGGCGCCGACGAGGGTGCCGAGGAGAGCGAAGGACTGGGCGAAGATCGCAGCCGTTCGGCTCCACGATCGGTCAAGGCCGAGCGAGATCAGGCCGAGAAGGAGTACGGCCGATATAACCGCTTCGGCAATCATCGCCTGCCGGTGTTCGTGGCCTTCGAGGATGAACCCGGCATGGGTGAGCGAGGCAATGGCATAAAGACAGGTTTCGATCAGGAAGAGGATCGCGACGGCTGAACGCATGGGATGGCTCCTTGGCAAGGTGGACGCCCAGTGGACTTCCGGGGAAGTCGCCGATAAGGTTTGATTGATACGATAATTTGAGTAATAAAACTATTTTTCAAGTATGTTGCGAGGATATTTGATGCCTTCCGCCTCCGACCGTCATGCCAGAGCCGCCGCCTCGGCGTGGCGGATGATGTTCGATCTCTTGATGAAATCGGCGCCGAACCGGCTGGAAAGCCTTCAGGCGAGGGGGCTGACGCCAAACGATTCCAGGGCTCTGTTCACCTTGCACGACGAGGGGGAGCCGATCAGCGCGCTCGCCCGCCAATGGGGGTGCGACGCCTCGACCGCGACCTGGCTGGTCGACCGGCTGGAGCGAGCGGGTCTTGCCGAACGCGTGACGCCGGAACACGACCGCCGCATCAAGTTGGTACGGCTAACCGGCAAGGGCTCAGCCACCAAGGATGAGCTTTTGACGGAGCATTATCGCCCGCCGGCGGAACTCCGGCACCTTTCGGCCGGAGAGCTCGAAGAGCTGGCCAGGCTGCTTGCCAAGACCGAAGGCGGGCACTGACCGGCGAGGGATTGTATCGTCGTCGCGGAGGCTACATCATTCCCGGTTTCTCCGTGGCGCGGAGATGGTCTAACTTTTTGTTTTTGCGCGATTGGGGACGCGCTGTGTCAGACGATTCCGTATTCTTTCAAGAGCGCCTGCTCGTCGCCGGAAACCCAACCAAATATCTTCGGCTCTCCATTCAGTTTCTGAACGAGATAATGGACATCGAAATCTATCGAGATATCCGGTGCGTCCTGTCGAGAGTAGATCGCCGTCCAGGCAACGTGAGCCACGCAATGACACTCATCGATCGGGGAGAGCCTGAGATCGCGTATCCGCATCTCTTTCGTCCCTGTCGCCCGATACCGCTCATAGCCCTGCTCCATGATCCGTCCGAGTTGATCGTCGTTTTTTCCGGCCATGACCCCGGCGGGCGAGGCTGCGATGAACGCGGAAGCGTAGAACGACGCGCTCGCATCCAAATCCACATCACCATTCAGCGCGCGATTGAAGAACCGCTGATATCGCGCGAACAGGTTCCTGACCGCAGTCTCCATCGATCACCCTCAATTCCAATCGGGCATGCCGGGTAGCAGTATGCTTGTGCGTGGTGCAATTGCCAATGCCAGCCGAGAGTTTAAAGGGACTAGCCAGCATAGGCCGCTTCAAGATGGGCGATGATGATCTTCCTCATCCTGTACATGGCCTGGACCACCCGCTTTGCCTTCTTGCGGTCGCGGCCGCCGATAAGGCGGACCGAATTTCTCCTGCAGCCAGCCGCCCGCGCGCTCCGAGCCACCATTTGCCAGCAGCGAAAGCTCAAAGCATTTCGTGATTGGCTCCTTGCCGAAATCAGTCATTCTTGAGATCTCGGGTGCCACAGCGCCTCGGCCGAATGGAGTCCGCGATGAAAAGGGTAAAGCTTGACCAGCGGTTTGGCCGCGAAGCGTTTGGCGATGATCCTGCCAATTATCACAGCGCGCGGCCGCCTTATCCGCAGGCGACCTGGGCGGCCCTGCGCGAGCGCGCCGGTCTCAGGGCCGGCATCGATATATTGGAGATCGGCGCCGGTTCAGGGCTGGCGACAATGGCGCTGCTCGGTCACCGGCCGCGCAGCCTCGTTGCCGTCGAACCCGATGGCCGGCTTGCGGATTATCTTCGCACCTCGATCGACGATCCCTGTCTCGATGTCGTGGAGGCGCCTTTCGAGACCGCCGATCTCAAGCCGGCCTCCTTCGATTTGGTCGCTGCCGCGACGATGTTTCACTGGCTTGATCCGACAGGTTCGCTGAAGAAGATCCATCGTCTGCTTCGGCCGGGCGGAGCGGTCGCCCTGTGGTGGAACGTCTTCGGCGATGCGGGCCGGCCGGATGCCTTCCACGACGAAACGGTGCATCTGTTCGCCAGTCATCCGTCGAGCCTGTCGAGCGGCGATGCGAAGCGATTGCCTCACGGGCTGGACACTGGCGCCCGTGTCGGGGAACTGGCCGCCACCGGCTTCATTGCCGACGAGCCGCAATTTCTCTGGTGGACGCTGACGCTCGATCCGGCAGCCGTCCGCAGGCTCTACGCTACCTATTCTAACGTGACCACACTGCCGCCGGCCGAGCGCGGCGCGCTGCTCGATGCTCTGGAAGCCATTGCCGCATCCCGATTTGGCGGACGCGTTGAACGCAACATGACGACGGCGATCTATATCGCACGGCGACGCTCCTTAGAGGCGGACCATTAGTCGACCTGGATATGAATATGGTCGTCGTGGCGGGCAGCGCGGCAACCTTGAAAGCGGATATGGCCGTCGGTGATGCCGAGCGCGTTCTTCAGATGCGGCTCGATGAAGATCTTCTGCAGGCCGAACTTCGCAACGCCTTCGCTCGTCAGCCAGCCGATCGCCGCCGACGTGCGCTGCTCCTCGAGCCGATAGGCCGGAAACAGAGACTGCAGCGGATCGAAGTTCCAGCGGGTGGTGAGCCAGTCGTTGCGCCCTTCGCATGGCAGTTCATCGCCGGGGGCGGGTTGCTCGAAGGCGAAATAGCCGATCGGGGAGCGGGTGGCGCCATTCAGGAATGCGCCGTCCACATCCTTGTAATAATAGGCGAAGACGAGCTTTTTCCCGTCGGCATGCGACAGATGCGGCAGCAGCGGAAAGCCGTTCACGAAGGGGAAATTCGCATCCAGCGTAACGGTGACGGTTCCGGGGAATTCCCTGTCCATGTGGGCGGAAAGCGCCTTTGCCAGATCGTGCACTTCTGGGGTGACGTAGTTGCGGTTCAGCAGGTAATAGATCGGGGAGCGGACCACGAGCCGGTCCGTCGCGCCGGCGATGCAGGAGAGGGGAACTCGCCCGAAGATCGGCGCGGCGAGGCCTGCGGCAAAGGTGGCGCCGGCATAGCAAAGCAGGAAGATCGCAAGCTCTGCCAGAAATCGCCGTAAGCCCCAGGCGCGTGAGGCGGCCAGCGCTGCGAGATAGACGATGCCTCCGATCTGCGTCAGCAACGTCAGAATGAGAACGATCAGGGCGTGAAGGGCAAAACGGAACACGGGAAGGCCTTGCGGACGTTGTCGTTCCCATAGGCGAGGCGATACTGCTGCGCAAGGCGGATGGCGGGGAAGTGCGCGGCTCATTCATGCCTCCCTTGCGTGCTCCGCATTGACAGGATAAATTATCTGACTAAAGTCAGATAATATGACTTATGATCCTGTCGCTCGTGTCCGTCGTTTCAACCGTGCCGTCACCTCCGAAGTCGGCGCTCTCGATACGTCTTTCCTCGGACGCGGCCGTCCGCTGGGTGCTGCCCGCGTCCTCAATTCGATCGGCCGGGGGCAATCGGATGTTGCGGTGATCCGCGATTATCTCGGTCTCGACTCCGGTTTGATGAGCCGTCTGCTGCGCAGTCTGGAAGAGGAAGGTCTCATCGAGACGGTGGCGAACCCTCAGGATGCGCGCCGCCGCGTTGCCAGGTTGACCGAAACCGGCCGTTGCGAGTTTCAGGCTTATGAAGCGCTTTCCAATGCGCAGGCGAAATCGTTTCTGGCGCGCCATCGCCGCCCGGACGAGCTGCTGCGCGCCATGGATATCGTCGCTTCCTCGCTGAGGCGTGAGCAGATCGTGCTCGAGGAGAAAGACCCGCGACACGAGGACGCCAGCTATTGTCTCCGCGAATACTATGGCGAACTCGCACGCCGCTTTGAGAAGGGTTTCGATGTATCGCTTTCTCGCGATCCCGACGCCGAGGATATGATCCGTCCGCACGGTGCGTTCCTGGTGGCCATGTCGGATGGTCTCCCGATCGGCTGTGTCGGGTTGAAGGGTAATGGCGGCGAGGTCGCGGAGATCAAACGGCTCTGGGTCGCCCCATCCGCGCGCGGCCTCGGGCTCGCAACGCGCCTTATGACGGCCGCCGAGAACATCGCCCGCGAGTTATCCATCAAGCTCCTGCGTCTGGATACGAATAGCGCTCTGCCCGAGGCAACACAGCTTTATCGTGGAACCGGCTGGAGTGAGATCGATCGTTTCAATGACGATCCATACCCGGACACGTTCTTTGAAAAGCGTCTTTAAGTGACGCTCGCCTTGAGCTGCTCACCTCTCCTCCGTCATTCCTGTGCTCGTCACAGGAATCCAGTGCGCCCAAGTCCTTGGGCGCGGGAGAGTTGTTGCTTGGATGAGAGTCACTCACGGCGCCGACGCGCCGTGGCTGGATTCCTGTGACAGGCACGGGAATGAGGGAGCGCGAGGCGCCGCCGTTGCCCGGCCCTTCGCATGGCTCAGGGCGTTCGGCCCTGCGATCGATTCACTGGATCGATCGCTCCTGCTTTGCAGGATCGGGCCTCACCCCTGCCGGTCAGGCGGCGAAGCGCTCCGCTATCGGGCGGCGGCGCAGGTTCGGCTGCGTTACCGTAGGCGGGTTATAGGCCGCCTCCAACGGGCCGGCGTCGGTGCCGGGCGGGACGATCGCGTCGATCCGGTCGAGGATTTCGTCCGTCAGGCTCACCCCGGCGCCGGCAAGCAGATCGTCGAAGTGCTCCATCGTGCGCGGGCCGATGATCGCCGAGGTGACGGCGGGATGGGCGATGGTGAAGGCCATCGCCATGTGCGCCAGCGAAAGCCCTGCCTGCTGGGCGAGCGGGATGAGCCGTTCGACCGCGTCCAGCCGGCGCTCGTCGTTCATCTGCCTGGGGAAGCGTTTGGCGCGGGCGCTGTCGGGTTGCGGCGCGCCCTTGCGGTATTTGCCGGTGAGCATGCCCATCGCCAGCGGGCTCCACACCATCGCGCCCATTGCGTAACGCTCGCAGGCGGGTAGAACCTCGCGTTCGATACCGCGGTTGAGGATCGAATAGGGCGGCTGCTCGGCGCGGAAGCGTGCCAGCCCTCGACGCTCGGAAACCCATTGCCCCTCGATAATTTCCGAGACGGGGAAGGTCGACGATCCCACGGCACGCACCTTGCCCGCCCGTATCAGGTCGGTGAGGGCCGATAGCGTCTCCTCGATGTCGGTGTCTGGTGCCGGCCGGTGGATCAGGTAGAGATCGATATGGTCGCTCTGCAGGCGGCGGAGCGAATCTTCGACTGCGCGGATCAGCCAGCGGCGCGAATTGCCCTGCCGGTTCGGGTCGTCGCCCATCGGCAGATGTGCCTTGGTGGCGAGCACGACGTCTTCGCGCCGGCCCTTGAGCGCCTTGCCGACGATCTCCTCGGATTCGCCGCGGCTGTAGATATCGGCGGTGTCGATGAAGTTGATGCCGGCATCGAGAGCCTTGTGGATGATCCGGATCGAATCCTCGTGGTCGGGATTGCCGGCAGAGCCAAACATCATAGCGCCGAGGCAATAGGGGCTGACCTTGATGCCGGTTCTTCCAAGCGTGCGGTATTGCATGGTCTGTTCCTTTATTGGGAGGCGGACTTCGTGCGTATCGATGTGGCCAACATCGTCGCGCTGTGTTAACAGAAACGGAACCGTATTCCGTTTATATACGGAACAATGTTCCGTTTGCAAGTGAGTGAATGATGAGCGACGCGAGAAAAGCGCAGGAAGACGGCTTGAAGCCCGGGGAAAGGGCGGACAGGCGCGTGCGCGCCGACGCCAAGCGCAATCTCGACGGGCTGCTTCAGGCGGCATTGACGGTGTTTGCGACCTCCGGCGTCGACGCCCCGGTGCGTGAGATCGCGGAGAAGGCCGGTGTCGGCATCGGCACCGTTTACCGGCATTTTCCCGAGCGTTCCGACCTCGTCGTTGCCGTCTTTCGCCGCGAAATCGATGCCTGCGCCGACGCCGCGCCGATCCTTGCCGCCGAACATGCACCGGGCGAAGCGCTGGCCAGGTGGATGCAGCGTTTCGTGGATTTCATCGCGGCCAAGCGCGGGCTTGCGGCGGCCCTGCACTCCGGCAACCCAGCCTTCGATGCCTTGCCCGCCTACTTCCAGCAACGGCTGCAGCCGGCCCTTCGCTCGCTTCTCGACGCCGCCGCTGCCGCCGGCGAGGTCCGCACCGATATCGCCGCTGAGGATCTTTTGAATGCGGCCGCAAGCCTCAGCATGCACGCCTACGCCCAAGGGCCCGAACAAGCCCGGCGTATGGTTTCCTTGCTGGTCGACGGGCTACGCTACGGCGCTGTACAGCGGTAACGCTCCGACAATAGAACGCGCCGTTGCCCGATCGGCACGCGCGCGGCCGGGCAACGGCTTGGCGTCATCAGGTCCGCATCGACAGCTCGATATCCTCTTCGAATGGCATTGAGAGGTAGCCGGCTGCAGGCGAGCGCACGCGGGCGAGGTAACTCCCAAAACTTACAGCCCCTGGCAGGCATGTTGCTCTCCTCCATCTGATTGCGGACCGAAACTAGTTGCGTTGGCGCATAAGTGATCCTATATTGCAACCAGTTTTAAGGAGGGAATTCGTGGATATTGAACTGCGGTCGGGCTGCCCGATCAACCTGACGATGGAAGTGCTGGGCGATCGTTGGAGCCTCATCATCATCAGGGACATCATGTTCGGCAACCGCCGCCATTTCCGCGATCTTCTGACCCATTCGGAGGAGGGGATTGCCTCCAACATTCTGGCTGCCAGGCTGAAGCGTCTGCTCTCGCTCGGATTCATCAGCAAACGGGACGACCCAAGCCACAGCCAGAAAGCGATCTACAGCCTGGCGGAGCCGGCGATCCAGCTCGTGCCGGTCTTTGCTATGATCGGTGCCTGGGGACGTCGGCATCTGCCTGTGAGCGAGGAGCTGAGCATCCGTGCGCAGCTTCTCGAAGAAGGCGGGCCGCCGCTGTGGGACGAGTTCATGGAGGATCTCCGGCAGATCCACATCGTCGACCCGATCGGCGGCGCCAACGGTACATGCACCTCACCCGTACTGGCAAAGCTGACGGCTGCGTTCCTCGAGGTCCGCGCGAGATCGTTGTCGCAGGCATCCTGATGTCGAGAGAGGTCGGCGGCTCGATCAGCCGCCGGCACCCTGGTACTTGCTGGTGGCATATCGCCAGTAGGCAATTGATATCAACACCCAGATCGGGCCGGCCAGGAGAGCCACGGGCCCGGCCCAGTCCCCGAGGATTGGGATGGGCTTGCCGAGCAGGGCGCCGACGGGGACCGAACTGGTGAGGGCGAGCGGGACCGCGGTGATGAGGATCACCTGGATGCTGCCGGGGAAAATGTTGAGCGGGTAGCGCGTCAATTCCCAAAAGCCGAAGAAGATCGAGAACAGGTGGTTGGAGCGCACCCAGATCAGCGCCGTGGCGCCGATCATGGTGATGAGCGCCGCGGTCAGCAGCGTCGCGCTGAGGAGCGCGGCAATAAGGAACGATGCCGACCAGACCGACCAGGCGAAGTCGACGGACCGAACGGCCCAGCCCATCAGCGGCACCGCGAGGATGACGTGGCCGGCATAGCCGATATTGAGGCCGGAAAAGATCAGATAGGCCCAGGGGCTGAAAGGCTTGACCAGCAGCGTGTCGAAAGTGCCGAGCCGCACCAATTCTTCGAGGTCGCGCAATTGCACGAAGCTCATCGCGGCACCGAGCGAATAGGCCAGCAGCTGGAAGCTGAACAACAGCGCAAGCTCCGGCCAGCTCCAACCGCCGAGCGTATCGAAGCGGGCAAGCAGGATGCCGATGGTGGCAAAGACGCTGCCATAGGAGAGTATCTGCGCAAGGCGGTCGAGCCAGAAAGCGCCGCGATATTCCATCTGGGAGCGGACATGCATCCGGACCAGCAGCGGAAGGACGCGAAGGTGATGAATAAGCACGATCAGCCTCCCTGCACGGTGATGCGGGTGGAGGCGCGGCGCCACAGCCAGAGGACGCCGGCGAGGAACAGCGCGGCCCACGCAAGGCCCAGGCCGAGATGGAGCCAGACATCGGCCGCGGAAAGCCTGCCGAGATAGACGGCATTGGGATAATAGACCACCCAGGCGAAGGGCAGGTGGCGGGCAATCGTGGCCAGCGGTTCGGGGAAGAACCAGAACGGTATCAGCAGGCCCGAGAACAATTGCAGCAGGGCGCCCAGGATCCAGTCCAGCGAGAAGCTCGTCATCAGCCAGAAGGCGATGATGCCGAAGAGCGCCGACATCAGGAACAGCAGCGTAAAGGACAGCGCCCAGAAGGCGATGAACATCAAGCCATCGAACAGGGTCGCCGGCGGCAGCATGCCGTAAAACAACGCGGTAAAGGCGATGGTCGGAATGACCTGGGTCATCAGGCGGTAACCAAAGCTGCCGCATTCGTTGGCGAAAAGATAGAGCGGATAGGACAAGGGCTTGAGCAGCCAGACTGCGATATCGCCTGTCTTGAGCGACCGGCCGATTTCGCCGATGATCCTTTCAGGGCGGGTCGCGCCCATCACGGCGCCGCCGAGCAGGCATAGGTCACCATCTGCTGCAGGGACACGCCATCGACCACGATGCCGCCGATGCCGGCATAGGCCGCCTGCCAGATGGCGACACGCGCAAAGACCTGCACGAGTTTGCCGAAGATGTTGGCCCATACTTCGTTACGGTAGGCGAGTTGCGAATGGAAGGAGCTGCGGGCGAAGGCGAAATAGGCGCTCATGATGCCAGAGCCTTGGCATTGCGGCGCTGGTAGAAGGTGCGGATGACCTCTTCGATGTCGGGCTCGTGCAGCGCCACATCCTTGAGGCCCCGCCCGCTGCCGACCTCCGACAGGATCGCGACCAGCGAGATGTCTTCACGCTCGATGAGATAGTTCTTGCGCAAGCCTTCGTCGCTGACGAGCGCCGCGGTGCGCAATAGCAGCGGTCCGGGGTCGCTGGCAAATTCGAGTGTCAGCCGCCGGGCCGAGCCCAATGCCGCACGCAGGCTCTTCAACTCGCCGTCGAAGATGAGCCTGCTATGATCGACCATGATCAGCCGCGGGCAGATGGTTTCGATGTCCTGCAGATCATGGGTGGTGAGGATGATGGTGACGCTGCGCTCGCGGTTGATCTCGGCGAGAAAACGCCGCACGGCATCCTTGGCGACCACATCAAGCCCGATGGTCGGCTCGTCCAGAAAGAGGATCTTGGGATCGTGCAGCAGCGACATGACGATCTCGGCGCGCATGCGCTGACCGAGGCTGAGCTGGCGGACCGCGCGGTCGAGAAAGGGCGTCAGATCCAACAACTCGCTGAAGCGTCGGAGATTATCCGCATAGCGGGCGGTGGGAATGTCGTAGATGCGCTGATGCAGGGTAAAACTGTCGACCAGCGGCAGGTCCCACCACAGCTGGCTGCGCTGGCCGAAAACGACGCCGATCTCGCGGGCATTGTCCATCCGCTTCAGATGCGGTGTCCGGCCGAGCACCGAGAGCGTGCCGTCGCTCGGCACCAGGATGCCGGTCATCATCTTGATCATCGTCGATTTGCCGGCGCCATTCGGACCAAGATAACCAACGGCTTCGCCCGCCGTGATGTCGAAACCGATGTCGGAAACGGCCAGAACTTCCGTATATTGGTTGGTCACCAACGTCTTCAGCGCGCCCAGCAGGCCCGGAAATCTCTTGTGCTGCCGGAAGCGTTTGCTGACACCCCGTGCCTCGATCAAAGCCGTCATGTGTATTTCCTCGGGGATGATTCCAGCCGATTCGGCAGCAGCACCCAGGCTAACGCGAGGCTCGGTGAGTTCAAGCAAAAGTCGCTTTTTTGGATGCTACTCAATCGCGCCTAACCTTTTGCATTGACAGCGACGGTCGCACCGTTCTTGCGACCGGTTCGCGGGCGACATTTTCGTCCGGCTTCCTCTGACGAAGCTGGAGCCGGCGGAAGTGTTCAAGGCCGTCGAGGCAGCGGAGAACCGTTCCAGGGTGCAGGCCGATCTTCAGGCATTCTCGGCCTATGATGGCGGACAGTAAGGCCGCCTGAGGTGCGCTCGCTGCATCATCGGACGTCCATCAGCAGGCCGTTCTCGAATGCCGTCTTTTCGTGAAGCGTGTGCAGAATGACGAGCGGGGCTGCGAGCAGCGCGGCGAGGATGAAAGCGGAGAGGAAGTGTCTCGTCAGGAGACGAAGGATTGGTCGGATCATCTTGATCTCCAGCTGCCGCGAATATTCTTGTGCTGGACCTCAACAATTGCAGCAGCATGACCGGCTGCCTTGCAAGCTCCGCAATGCTGCCGCAACCCTTGTGGCGGACAGAGGGGAGAGCGAGACAATGGACGGGCGATGCGGATACTGCTGATAGAGGATGAAAGGGAGCTGGCCGAGGCGCTGTCGGTCGCACTCGGCAAACATGGGATCGTCACCGACCACACCATGCATCTGGCCGACGCCGTCGAGCTGACGCGGCAGAACCTCTACGATGCAATCCTGCTCGACCGGCGCCTGCCCGACGGGGAGGGGCTGAGCTTCATTCCGGAGCTCAGGCGGACGGGCAAGGACACGCCTATCATTGTGCTGACGGCGCTGAACGAGCCGAGGCAGCGGGTGGAAGGGCTCGATCTCGGCGCCGACGACTATCTCGGCAAACCGTTTCTGGTTGAGGAGCTGATGGCGCGGCTGAGGGCCGTGCTGCGCCGCCCGCCGAGCCTTGCCGAATTGAAGATTACGGCCGGGCGGCTGGTGATCGACCCGCTGCACCTGAGCGTCACCGTCGACGCTACGCCGCTCGATCTCCCCCGACGCGAGCTTCTGGTGCTTTCAGCACTCGCAAGACGCAAGGAGAAGACCGTGCTGCGCTCGACGCTGGAAGCGGCGGTTTACAACTACGAAGAGGAAATTCGGTCGAACGCGCTCGACGCGCATATCTCGCGGCTGCGCAAGCGGCTGATCGACGCCTCCGCCGGCGTGACGATCCACAATATCCGCGGCGTCGGCTATCTCATGAAGGAAGAATGATGCGCGAGGCGACCAAGTCGAACCTTTCACTCTGGTGGACGCTCAGCTGGCAGCTCAGTATCGTTTTCGTGGCTGTTGTTGCGACGGTGATCATCGGGCTTTGCATTTACGCCACCAGCATCCTCTCGCCCAATGAAGGAATGCAGGTTCAGCTGACTGCAGCCCTCGAGGAAGCTCTTACGCGTGACTCGCAGGGCAGGATCGCCATAGCGGATAGCCCGCGTCTCAGGTCGTTCAAGGCTGAGAACAACAGGCTCTGGTTTTTCGTTGCAACACCCAGTGGAGAAACGGCCTCCTACGGCGTAATACCGGCGCCCTATGCGGACCTAGCCCGGTACGTCTACCTCATCAAAGACGCCGACCTACGAGGGGCGTCTGGTACGACCGAGGTCGCCTCCATCGACCGTGTCGACACGGTCGATGGAGAGTACAGAGTGATGTACGGCGGAAACGCCAGCAGAAGCTCCGCATTTCTGGCAATACTCGGCAAAACCTACCTCATTTACACACCACTTTTGGCCATCGCTTTGCCCGGGGTTTTTCTAACGATCCCCCGCGTCGTAGCGCGCGCTTTGGCGGGCGTGAAGGATATAGCGAGCAAGGCATCGGAAATCGAACCCCGCCGGCAAGGAGCCCGATTGCCGGTGGATGGTATTCCCACGGAAATCGCACCATTGGTGATTGCTTTTAACGGAACGCTTGAGCGGCTTGAGAACGAGTTTAAGAAACGCCAACGTTTCCTGCTCGATGCGGCGCATGAGCTGCGGACGCCGATCGCTATCATGCAGACGCGCATCGACGGCATGCCCGATGGGCGCGAGCGGCAGCGGCTGCTTGACGACGTGGCGCGGCTGGCGCAAGCGGCCGAGCAGCTGCTCGATTTCGAGCGCAACGATCAGGCGGCCGATCTCGACGAAATGGTTGATCTCGTCGAGATCGCCCGAATGACGGTTGCCGATCTGGCGCCGCTGGCGATTGCCGCCGGCTATCAAATTTCGTTTCAGAGCGAGGTCAAGAGCCTGAAACGCAAGGGCAGCCCGTCGGCGCTACCGAGGGCGGTGAGCAACCTCGTGCGCAATGCCATCGACCACGGAGGCAACAGCGGCATGATCACGGTTTCTGTGTCAGACTCACCTTCCGGCGGCGGGCGGATCATGGTCGCCGACGAAGGGCCGGGTATTCCGGCCGAACATCGGGAGCTGGTGTTCGAGCCATTTTATCGCGTCACCCCGAAGAGCAGGGGCGCCGGTCTCGGCCTCAGCCTCGTCAAGCAGGTCGCCGCAAACCATGGCGGCGAGGTCAGCATCGAGAGCAGCGATGTCGGGACGCGGGTGATGATCGAACTCGCATAGGTCAAGGCTTGCTTGAGCAGCATCCGCCCTGATTCTGATCAGCAAAGGCTCTGGGAAGCGAACTGTAATGTTGCGGCAATTCTCGACCGGCACTTTCGCCCGACACTAGAGCGCCGCGCGTCCGACAGGATACGCCAAGGACGCTCTAGCGTTTTAAACCTGCGCATAATCCTTTCCGGAAATCGATTTCGATTTTCGGGGTTATGCGCTATCGGCGACGGAGGCCATACAGCGTGCGCAGCAATTCATTCCCATTTTCCTTCCCCGTGGGGTCGAGAGGTTTGTGCCTCGCTCTGCCGGTGGCGTTCGCCATGGCCGCGGCCGGGTGCAGCTCGGTGCCGCTAAAGGAGGCCGGCACGCTTTCTTCCTATGGCAATCTCGGCGCGCCGAAGGGCAAGTTGTCGAAATCGCGCGTCTATGTCGATGGGACGCGCCTTAGCCCGGCAAAGACGGTGAGCATCGTGCCGACGACCTTCGCCTTCAATGCCGCGACCCGCGTCAAATCGGACGCTGACCGCGTGATGGTGGCGAACGCTCTGGACCGGGCGCTCTGCATTTCGCTCAGCGACAAATACCAGTTGGTCTCTGCCGGCCAGCCGGCAGACCTGACAATCCGCTCCGTCGTCACCGACATCGTGCCGACCAACAAGGCGATGGCGGGTGTTTCGACCGTGGTGACCGTCGGCACCGGTTTCATGCTGCCGGTCAGCGTGCCCCGCCTGCCGGCTGGCCTCGGCGGATTGGCGGTCGAGGCGGAGGCAGTCGACAGCGGTGGCGTACAGCGGGCGGCGATCGTCTGGTCGCGTGGTGCAAACTCGCTGCAGAACAACCCTCGCGTTTCCGAAGTCGGCGACGCCTATAGCCTGGCTTCGAAATTCAGCAGCGAGTTTTCCCGCATGTTGATCAAAGGCAAGGAGCCGAAGGGACTGGATGTCTCGCTGCCCTCAGGGCAGCGGATGAAATCCTGGTTCGGCGGAAAGCCGAAATACGCCGCCTGCGACGCCTTCGGCCGGCCGCCCGGACTGATGGGCGCCGTGGCCGCCAAATACGGCGCGCCGCCGCAGTGGACCGAGAAGAAGCCAAAACCGGCCGCGACCTATTGAACGAGCGTTCAGCCGCAACCCCCGGCTGACGGGACGGGCGGGGAGAGGCCGACAAGCCTTGCTCCGCCCCTCCTTCACCATGCGGACGATTTTGATTAGACCGGATCCCGGAGCTGTAGCCAGAAATACAGTTTGATCCGATCGAGTCTGTTCGGCATAGGCATCAAAAAGCCCCGCATCTTGTTGCGAGGCTCGTTGCTAAATGGTGGACCGGTTAGCGGCACTGGCGGCGCGGGCCGTAGTTCGGCTGGTAGGTATTGTCATAGGCGCGGTAGGACCGATAACGGCTGTAGCAATAGTCCGCATGCGAACTATAGGCACGTGCGCGCGGCTGCGAGGCGAGGATACCGCCGATGATGGCGCCGGCCGCCAGACCGCCGATGATGGCGCCGGTATTGTCGTGGCGGCGATACCGGCGATCGTAGCGACGATCCCAGCCATAGCGGTCGTCGCGGTAGTAGTCTCGGTCGCGGTAGTAGTCCCGGTTGCGATAGTGGCGCTTGCGATACCACCTGCGATTATTGCTGAACTGACCCGGGCAGTTGGTGAAGTTATTGCAGCCAACGGTCATGATGCGGGCATCGGTGCTTTGAGGCGCCGGCTGCGCCGATTGCACCGGGCCCGGCACGAAAGCCGGGCCTGCCGAGGCCGGCATTCCGGAGAAGGCCGTCGCTATCGACAGGGCAATGATGGCGAATCTGTTCATTTCACTCACCTTGGGTAAACGGATGTATCGAGGGGATAACGCAGGGGAAGGGGAATGGTTCATTTTGGGAAATTCAGCAACAAGTTCAAATTGAAAGTAGATAGTCAATTGGATCTTTATGGATGGGCTGCATCAATGACCGAGATGTAACAGCACTCCTGTGCATGTCGGAAGGATTAGCATGCGGCTCTCCAGAATTCTCGGTGTTCTCTGTCTCTCGACGAGCTTGGCGATTGCACCCCTCAACATCACCTTCACCGATTTATCGCCTGCTTTCGCCAAGGGCGGCAACGGCGGCGGCAATGGTGGTGGCCACGGCGGCGGTGGCGGTGGCGGCGGCGGTGGCGGTGGTGGCCACGGCGGCGGAAACAGCGGCGGAGGTCATGGAGGCGGAAGCAGCAATAGCGGCGGCGGAAAGGGCAGCGCCAGCTCGAGGGGGAAGACAGAAAATGGCCGGACCGGAAGCACGGGCAAGGCCGCTAAGACGAAATCGGCCAAGCAGACTGTCAGTACGAAGGCCACGTCCAAAAAGACGACCATCGCCAAAGCGCCTGCGACAAAACCTGCAAAGAAGCCAGCAGCAGAGCTTGCCGGTCTCAATTCGCTGAAGCGCAACTTCCATGCTCTCATGAAAACGGCTGATCCCCGGATGGCCGCGATTGCCGCGTTCAGCACGGCGTACGCTCAATATGAACTCACCAACGGAGTGGCGCCACCGGCCGACGATCCGGTATTGGGCGATGCCGCCCTGACTGCGGCGCTGGCCGCCGCAACCAAGACAGGCACGGTCACGCCGGAGGCTTTGGGCTGGGCACAGGAGACACTCGGTGTCGGAACAGCTATCGGAACGATCGACCAGATGAGAGACGCCTTGGCGGCAGCCGCCCCGACACCGGAAACCCCGGCAGCAGAGACCGAGATAGCGACCGGCGAGACGGCCGACGGGAGCGCGACGACAGACTCGGTCGCGGCTGAGGAAACCTCTGAGACTGGAATGGAAGTCACAGCGGACACCACTGAAGCCGCCCAAAGTGTTGACCAAACCGAGACCTCTGCCACAAGCACCGAGACGACAACGAACCCGTAATCCTCCTTGAGGAACCTTGGGATTTGCCGAATTCATTGCCCCTTCGACGACGGGGCAATGCTGCTTGTCGTTGGCGACATGGCGCTGGATCAGGCCACTGCGCGACATGCTTTAGGTCGTCTCGCGGGCGCTCCAGAGCAGCCTGAGGCCGAGCGCCCCGAGGAAGAGGCCGGTGATGCGGTCGATCCAGCTCTTCATGCCGATATAGAATGTCCGGATGCGACCCGACCCAAACAATATCGCGACGATCGAATACCAGGAGAATTCGTTGAGGAAGACGATGGCAAACAGCGCGATCGTCATCCAGAGTGGGGCTTCGGCCGGCAGCATCGAAACGAAGATCGAGCCGAAGAACACGGCAACCTTCGGGTTGGAGAGCTGCGTCAGCAGTCCCTTGAGGAACGGATTGACGGCGCCATCTCGATCTTCGATGACAAGCGGCTCGCTCGCGTGGCGGAAGATCTGAAAGGCGACCCAGAGAATGAAGAGGGCGCCGGCCACCTTCATGACGAAAAACAGAGTGGGCAGCGCGTGGAACAGCATGTTCAGCCCCAGAAGGGCGGCTAACGCCCAGAGGAGTGAGCCGGAGCCGAGGCCGAGCGCCACCTTGACGCCATCCGAACGCGAGCGCGCGGCTGCGGTCTGGGCGGTGATCAGGAAGCTCGGCCCGGGCGATATCACGGCGACCAGCTGGACGAGGCCGATGGTGAAAAGGCTGAAGAGATGGGCGGTGAGGGAATGCATGGCGGGTTCCTTTGCTGGCGGGCATTGGGGCGTCAAGCTCGGCGATTACACTGTCGCGCGCGGACGCGACACGGCCCAGGTGGGGTCGGCGCCGAAGGGATGGTCGAGGAAGAAATACCAGGTGCCGTCTTCGCCTTTGCGGTGCACCTCCATGCCGTGATGATGGACCTCGACCGGCCTGCCATCCTGGTCCTGCCCGGTGATCAGCCATTGCGAGCGGGTCATGGCGAAATCGCCCGAAACGGTGGTGTGGTGGGTGACGACGTCCATATGCGGTTTCAGCCCGATATAGGCGGCCATCGTGGCGCGGATGGCATCGGCGCCGCGGGCGATCGTGGTGCCGCCATGCACCTCGTCGACCTGAACGATCGAGGCGTCGGGGTGATAGAGGGCGGCTGCGGCTTCGATATCCTGATCGTTGAAAGCCCGGGCAAGCCAGAGGTTGCTGAGTTCGGGATTGGGAGAGCCCATGGAATATCTCCTTTTCTGTGTTTGCTGAAGGGCTAACCGCAATGCGCGGCATCGGCAATCTGTGAGTTTGCAGTCTCGGGATGCACCTGCGCACAGGCGGGCGCCTCGCCCAAGCGGGCCTTCCCGCCGCGCCGGCCGATCGGTTATAGATGAGGGATGGCGCAAAATCATCGACATCTGGACTGGAACGACCTGCGCTGCGTTCTGGCGGTCGCCGAACATGGCGGGCTTGCGGCGGCGGCGCGCGCGCTCGGCGTCAACCATACCACCGTGCTGCGGCGGGTAAACGCCTTCGAAGAAGCGCAGGGCCTACGGCTTTTCGAACGGCTGCCGAGTGGATATCTGCTGACGCCAGGTGGCGAGGAACTGCTCGCCTCCGTGCGGCAGATATCATCGCTTGTTACCGATCTCGAGCGGCGGCTGACCGGCCGGGACCTCAGGCTGGAGGGCGTGCTGCGCGTCGCAACGACCGATACGCTGGCCTCCAGTATCCTGCCGCGGCATCTGGCGGCGTTTTGCGTCCGCTATCCCGATATCGTCGTGGAACTGGCGGTCGGGAACCTGCCCGTGGATCTCGTGCGCCATGATGTGGATGCTGCGATACGGCCGATGGCCGGACCATCCGAGACGCTGATCGGTCGGCGCGTCTCCGCGGTGGCCTTCGCAATCTATGCCGCGCAGGGCGCCGAGACGAGGCCGTGGCTCGTGCCCGACGACACGCTTGCCGGCACCGTTGCCGGCCGCTGGGTGCGCGCGTATGTCGACCCAAGCGAAATCGCCGCGCGCGCAGATAGCCTGCTTACCCTGCGTGACCTCGCGATTGCCGGCGCCGGACGCACGATCCTGCCGTGCTATCTCGGCGATGTGGTGCCGGAGAGGCTTGTGCGGCTGGGGGAACCGCTGCCGGATGCTGTGTCCGAACTGTGGCTGCTGATGCATGCTGATCTCAGCCGGACGGCACGGGTGCGGGCTTTCAATACGTTCATGGCAGGCGCCTTGGCGGGAGAACGGGATTTGCTCGAGGGGCGTCGGGATCGGTCTTCTCGCAGTAGGTAGCGTTAACGCAACAGACATCTCAGGGTGGTAATTCCTTCCAAACAGAGCTTGGCTACTGGTGGCGGTCGATGCCACCGGGGCGCGTCTTGCAGGGGACTGGAAGAATGCTGAATTGGCGCGTGCGGCGGACGGCCCTGATCCTTGGGTTGGGCCTGATTTTGTCGATAAGCATCTACGGTCAGACATCGCGTGACAGCGGGCGGGCCGTCAACAACATCGTCCTTACATCCGATCCCGACAGCAACCAACGGATCGATGCCGGTGCGGGCGACGATGTGGTGTATGGTCGAGGCGGACAGGATGAAATCCGGGGTGACGAGGGAGATGACACGCTCTACGGCAACGAGGATGACGATCTTCTGACCGGCGGCACCGGCAACGACACCTACGGCTATGCCCGCGGCGACGGCAACGACACCATTGTGGAAACGATCGAGGATAGCGGCAATGCCGACACGCTGATCTTTTCCGATATCGGCCCCGGCGATATCGGCCTTCGCCAGGAGGGCGACAATCTCATCATTGCGATCAGGATGAGTGCGGCAGATGCCGCCAAGAACGTATCAATTCTCGAGGAAGCGAGGCTTGCGGCCAAGAGCGACGGCAGGCTCATCTGGGCGCTTGAAAGGACTGCAGCACGTATGGCCGCGGGCGGGTCTATCCTCATCGAGTCGGGACGATCAGGTGGTGATAAGGGGATCGAAAGCATCAGGTTCAGCGACGGGACAATCTGGTCGAAGCAGGACATCGCCGCGCATATCAGTGTGGTTCTGCCCGAGGGTATTGCCGGCACTGTCGGCCGGGAAACTCTAGAAGGCACGAGGGGCGACGATCTGATCATCGGGTTTGAAGGAAACGACACGCTTTCCGGATCCTTTGGCGACGACACCTATGTCTATGCCAGCGGCCACGGCTCCGACGTCATCGATGACATCGTCAACATGTCGAACGAGATCGACACACTTCGCCTAACCGATCTCACCGCTTCCGACGTGATGTTGCTGCGGGATGCGGCAAAGCTGATGGTGATCGTCAAACCCACGGGCGCAGTGATCACCGTCGAGAAGCAGTTCTTGGCCGAGGGCTATTGGGGCATTGAAAAGATCGAATTTTCCGATGGAATGTCCTGGGACAGGGACAAGATTCTTATGCGCTAGGTGCTGAACCTGAATGACTGCGCCGACCCCCATCGTCGTGTGTTCATGCAGCGGCGGCGCAAGTTTCTGCGCCCTGGGTCTCCATGTGCGTTCGGTGCCGGTAAATGGCGGGAGTAGTCGGTCCGCCCTTTGTTGTGCTAACGTGAGGCGCTATCAGGCTCACCTTGCACCGGCCAGCAACCGAAGCTGGTTCTCGTCGTGCACACCCTGGCGGTAAAGCTCGATGATGAGGGCGCCAAGACGGTCGGCCTCCTTGCCTGCTCTGTCGATCTTTAGCCCGCTACAGAGAGCTTCATGGACACGCCTGCACACATCGAGGTCTTCCGAGGCGAGCGGTTCGTCACGCGTGCTGAACAGCTTGTCTGACATCGCAATCTGCCCTTTTTGGATGCCGTGAATTGCTTTCGTGGAAAAAAGATAATTTCGCGATCTTTGCTCTGCAAGATGGGCGAAGGTCCGAAATTCAAAAAACAATTTTGGCCGCGCGAGAAGATGCGGGCGAGGGCGGCGGCACGAGATGAGACCGATCAAGGCGTCGGCCGGACGGATGGTGTGAGCGTGAGATCTACTTGGTTGCGGGATCCTGGCCGCTTTGTTGCGCCAGGCGCAGCTCTTTCAGCCGCTTGGTTTTTTCGCGGCGGGCCCGCTGCTCCGCCTCGATGGTTTCCTTGGCGGCTCGCTCGGTGTTTTCGAAACGATCCTGCCGGTAAGCCTTTGATGAGGGTTCACGTTCTCTTTTCATGGCCGCTAAACGCAAATCGGCGAAAACGGTTTCATGGGAAAATGAGTCACTGGCCGTCAATCGATCGACATGGCCGGCGTGCCTACGTATGGAGTCACAGCCATAACAGCAACCGGGCGCCTCGTCGGCGCCCGGCAACATCACGGATCAGCCCTTGATGAAGGCGAGGATGTCGGGGTTTATGATGTCGGCATGAGTGGTGCACATGCCATGCGGGAATTTCTCGTAGACCTTCAGCGTGGCGTTCTGCAGGAGCTTGGACGAGAGCAGGGCAGAGTCGGCGATCGGCACGATCTGGTCGTCGTCGCCATGCATGACGAAAGTCGGCACGGTGATGATCTTCAGGTCTTCGGTGAAGTCGGTTTCCGAAAAGGCCTTGATGCCGTCGTAATGCGCTTTGGCGCCGCCGATCATGCCCTGGCGCCACCAATTGTTGATGACCGGTTCCAGGACCTTCGCGCCCGGCCGGTTGAAGCTGTAGAACGGACCGGCCGGCAGATCGTAATAGAACTGCGCGCGATTGGCGGCGAGCTGCTTGCGCAAGCCATCGAAGACTTCGATCGGCAAGCCACCGGGATTGGCTTCGGATTTTACCATGATCGGCGGCACGGCGCCGATGATCACCAGTTTGGCGACACGGCCCTGCGGCTGACCATGGCGGGCGACATAATGGGTCGCTTCGCCGCCGCCGGTGGAGTGGCCGACATGGACCGTGTTCCTGAGGTCGAGATGCTCGACAACGGCTGCGGCATCGGCGGCGTAGTGATCCATATCGTGACCGTCGCCCACCTGGGTCGAGCGGCCATGGCCGCGCCGGTCATGGGCGATGACCCGATAGCCCTTCTCGAGGAAGAACAGCATCTGGGCATCCCAGTCGTCGGAGCATAGCGGCCAGCCGTGATGGAACATGATCGGCTGGGCGCTCTTCGGCCCCCAATCCTTGTAGAAGATTTCGACGCCGTCCTTGGTGGTAACCGTGCTCATCTTTTGGCTCCGTTGGTTGGGTTGGTTGGATTAATGCGGTCAGAAGTTTGCGCTGTTGCCGGCAGAATTGACAAGGCCACGAGCGCCGTTGGGCCGGAGGCTAGGGGCAAGAAGGTCGCGCCTGATCAACCCGAATATATTATTGAATGCTTCTTTCTATTCTATTGACATGACAGAAGTTTGTATGTTTCCGCGAGGATGGGTGTGAACCCGCCCATTTCGCATGGCTGCTTTGCACTGCGAACATTCTTTTAATCCACGGTATCTCGGCTGTTGGCTGCCTCAGGCTAGTCCGTCAGGGGCGCGGCGAACGTCTGTAATGAGCCATTTTTTTAATATTCGTTCAATATATCCGTCCGGGTAGTTCAATATATCTGTCCGGGGTAGGTGGGCTCCCGTTCTGCCGCCGCGTGCATGCTGCTGCCGGCGCTCACTTGAACGCGGTTCATCGCCCAACCATCTAATCCTCATACAACAGCGCCATGGCGGACCGTCGCAACCGCGACGGCTTTGCCGGCGGCGGGACGGCCGTTATTGCCGCCTGAGGATCAAATAATGGGTTACATGGATAAGGACATAGCGCCTCAGAATGATGGGGCGCTGATCGATGCCTATTCGCAATCGATCGCAGCCGCAATCGACATCGTCGGGCCGGCAGTCAGCCGGATCGAGAGGGTGGGCGGCCGGCAGGGGCACGGGTCGGGTTTCGCCGTCTCGCCTGACGGCCTGATCATCACCAACAGTCACGTCGTCGACGACGCCAAGGTGGTCCGCATCACCACGCCTGACGGCTTCGTCACCGAGGGCCGGGTGTTGGGTCGCGACGTCGATACGGATATCGCCCTCATTCGCGCCAATACAAGCACCGGCGCCTGGGCGAAGCTCGGAGATTCTCAGCGCTTGCGCAGGGGCCATATCGCGATCGCGATCGGAAACCCGCTCGGCTTCGAATGGACGGTTACCGCCGGCATCGTCTCGGCGCTCGGCCGGTCGATGCGGGCGGCCAGCGGCCGGCTGATGGAGGATGTGATCCAGACCGATGCGGCGCTCAATCCCGGCAACTCGGGCGGGCCACTGGTGTCTTCGGGCGGGGAGGTCATCGGCGTCAACACCGCCGTCATTCAGGGCGCGCAGAGCATCGCCTTTGCCGTGGCATCGAATACGGCCAATTTCGTCGTTTCAGAAATTCTCCGCTATGGGCAGGTCAGGCGCGCCTTCATCGGCATAGCAGGCGATACGATCGTGCTGCCGCGCCGGGTGGCGCTTGCGGCGGGCACGGTGCAGACGACATCCGTGCGCATCCGCCGCGTCGAGCCGGACGGGCCGGCGGCGAAGGGAGGCCTGCAGGAGGGCGATTATATCCTCGCCATCGACGGCAGCCCGGTCGGCGGTGTCGATGATATCGTCCGATTGATGGATGGCAGCAGGATCGGCAGGGATACGGAGATTTTGGTGTTTTCGGTGGCGGGCCGGATCGAGAAGAAGATCTTGCTGCCGACGGCGCGTTCATGACGTCGCACTTCGGCGTCATGACAAGGCGTCGCTTACGTCAGGCGCTGACCGCCTCCTGCTCGGTCCCCGAAAAATCCACTGCCGCAAAGGCTGCCGCCAGCACCTCCGGCCCAGCGCCGTTTTTCGCGGCATCGGTGGAGAGGATCTGGCGGTAGCGGCGGGCACCGGGCAGGCCAGTGAAGAGGCCGACCATGTGGCGGGCCACGTGCTGCAGCCGGCCGCCGCTGGCGATGTGGCGTTCGGCATAGGCCATCATCCGGTCACGCAGCGCTTCCCAGTCCGGTTCGGCCGCAGGCGCACCAAAGAAGCGCTGGTCGATGTCGGCAAGGATCGCGGCATTCTGATAGGCGGCGCGGCCAAGCATAACGCCGTCGACATGGGCAAGGTGGGTTGCCGCCTCGTCGAGCGTGCGGATGCCGCCGTTGATGCCGATGAAGACGTCGGGCCAGCGCTGTTTCATCCGGTAGACAATCTGGTAATCCAGCGGCGGGATTTCGCGGTTCTCCTTTGGGCTCAGGCCCTTCAGCCAGGCCTTGCGCGCATGGATCCAGATCGCGTCGGCGCCGGCGTCTAGAACGCGGGTGATCAGCTCGGGCAGCGCCCGTTCCGGTTCCTGCTCGTCGACGCCGATCCGGCATTTCACCGTCACCGGCACGGTTGCAACCCCTTTCATCGCCGCGATGCATTCGGCCACCGTCTCCGGCGTCAGCATCAGGCAGGCGCCGAAGGTGCCCGACTGCACGCGGTCGGAGGGGCAGCCGACATTGAGGTTGATCTCGTCATAACCGTGGGGTTCGGCGATCTTCACTGCCTCGGCAAGCTTTGCCGGGTCCGATCCGCCGAGCTGCAGCGCCAGCGGATGCTCGGCGGCGTCATGACCGAGCAGCCGGTCGCGCGGGCCGTGGATGATCGCATCGGCCACCACCATCTCGGTATAGAGCAGCGCCTCGCGGCTGATCTGCCGGTGGAAATAGCGGCAATGCCGATCCGTCCAGTCGATCATCGGGGCGACCGCAAAAATCGGCCTCTTCTGCGTCATCGACGTTCCATTGTTCCTTGTTACCGGCGCCACAGCGCGGCGCCGTCACCGCCGCATGGGCGGGCATCCATAATGCGCGCATATAACACCTGCCAATGCGATCGACAAATGACCGCCGATCACCACAAACAGAAACGGCGCCCCTTGCGGAGCGCCGTTCATGCCGCCGAAGCGATGTCTGACTTACGAAGCCGAGATGTTGACAGCCTTCGGGCCCTTGCCCATGCGGTCCGGCTCGGTGTCGAAGGTAACCTGCTGGCCTTCGCGCAGCGACTGGATGCCAGAAGCCTGCAGCGCAGAGATATGGACGAAAACGTCCTTTGCGCCGCCGTCCGGCGTGATGAAACCAAAACCCTTGTCCTGGTTGAAGAATTTTACGGTGCCCTTGGTGGCCATTGGGATCGTCCTTTTCCCTTAGTCTGTGTAGTATCCGCGCCCCCGAGAGGAAGCGGACGGCTTTAGCTTTCGCCCCGATCGATTGAGACGAAGGGTCAGTCGGAGAAGTCACGTACGGGGAAAGAACGTCTACGTAGGCGGGTAGTCCCGCGCCGCCTTCCAAACGGAAGGGATTACCACATCAGTCCAGTCACCGGCATGCAAATGCCCGAGTAAGTCAATTCGTGCCAGCATTTCGGGCAAAAAGCAAGCGGGATTATTGTGGCATGCCCGCATCGATACCGGGAAATGCCGAAGATTCAGATACTTGACGATGGGTTAACGGATTCTTGCACGCCTGTGCCATATCGGGATTCCGTGCCGAAACGGGATGAGCGGCAGATTCGATAGCCGGGCAGGGATTTCGTGGGGCGGTCGGGGCGGCGGGCACACCGATCAGTCTTCATGGTGAGGCGGATCGCAGAGTCTGCTCTCCGGTGTTCCTCGCGCCGTCTTTGCTCCGCCCTCATTCTGAGGTGCGTAGCCCGCAGGGCGAAGCCTCGAAGGACGGGGGCGGCCACCGGCGCCTAACCTTCGATTTGCATAGGGGGCTTTGTGGAATGCAGGTGGGAGGAGCTTCCACGCCCGCCCTCGTGGTTCGAGACGGCCCCTTGGGCCTCCTCACCATGAGGGCTCTCTTCCGCTCCATCCTCATCACGGGCGAGATCCCTCGAGGCCGTCCACTTACTGCGCATCACCCAGCAACGCGCTCAGGCTCCACGGATTATCCCCTTTTTGGTTCGCAATGTCGTCGACCTTCCAGCCGCCGTGTTCGCGTACCAGGGTGTAGAAGAGCGTCACCTCTTCGCCGTTTTCGAACTCCACCTCCACCTCGGCCTTGTCATCCAGCAGGATCGGTTGGCCGATCCTGACGTCGCTGGCCGCGCCGTCCTGACCTGCGATGACGGGATCGAAGTCGATCGCGCCGACATCGCCTTCCGGCGTGTTGTCGAGATCGGTCTGAAGGAGGTCGTTCAGGTGGTCGGAGAAGAAGGTCGAATAGGGCGAGGGCGCCTCGGCGTCGCTGTTGTCGGTGTCGTAGCTGTAGAGCGCCTTGAGCAGCGCCTTCGGCGTCTTGTAGGTCTGCGCCGATGCAGGCAAGGCTGCGACCGCCGACACGGCGAGGGCGAGGATGAATGTGGGCAGGCGCATGCGGGCTCTCCTCGGATAAGCGGTGAAACATAGCGGAATCAGGCGCTGAGGTGGAGCGGCATTTTTGGAGGGGTATCAGGGTTTGGCTCGGCCATCGCTGCTTATGAAAGGCTTCGCGCTTGCTTGTGGCAGGCGCCCGGGCGAAACTTCCAAATCAAGCTGGGGAGGGTGAGATGAAATGCATCGTCGGATTCTTCATGACCAAGCCTGGAAAGCGCCATGCCTATCTGGCTGCGGCTCAGAACCATCTCGATCAGAGCCGGCTCGACCCGGATTGTCTCTATATCGAGCTGGTACCGATGCCCGAGCATCCCGACAAGATCCTGCTGGCCGAGGCCTTCACCAGCGAGGAAGCGCATCGCCGGCACGAGGATACGGATCACATGCGCGAGTTATGGGCCGTCGGCCCGACGCTGCTGTCGCATGTCGTCATCGACAATGTGATTTCCGCTGAGGTGGAGCATATCGACGAGCGGTTTGACTGATGCGTGCCTGATTTCGCGCAGCCACCCATCGGTGGGGCTTGCACGACTGCAAGTCCCACCTCGGTGCCCGGCAATTCTGTCGCGGCTAGATCAATGCCTCGTGCGACAGCGCAAACGACGGCTCGAAGACGTCCTTCACGGCAAGCGTGAAATCGTGGCTGGTGACGTTTCCGGCCGCGTCGTAGGCTTCGGCGGTGAAGGTCAGGCTGTGGGTGCTTTCGTAGTCGATCGCCGCCTTCGTCTGGATCTTGTTGCCGACGAGCTTGAAGATGCCGTCGGCATCATCCGTCAGCCGCCACTTCACCGCGCCGCCTTCCGGATCGCGCGCCGAGAGAAGGCCGACCGAGGTGCCGATCGCGATATTCTCGGAGACCGAGCCGCGTGAGAAGGCGAGATTGGTAGGCGCCTTGTTGACGGGTCCTTCGTTGACGTCGAGGACATTGATCGTGATGTCCTTTTCGACCGTGACCTTGCCGTCGGAGACTGCCACCTTGATCGTGTGCGACTTGGCCGTCTCGTAATCCAGAGCCTTGGAGGTGACGATGCGGTTCCCATTCAGCCGGAAGTGATCGTCGGCGCCGTCGATCAGCTTGTAGGTGAGCTTGTCACCGTCGGCATCGTGAGCGCTGAGCAGGCCGAGGGTGGTCCAAATTGGGGTGCTCTCGGAGACAGAGGTTTTCGAGAGCTGGAGATTGATGGGTGCGGTATTAGCGTCGGGTGTGAAGGTGCCCTCGGCGAAATCGTAGACACCATCGGTAAAACGACCGATTTGAATGTCGCGCAGCGTGTCCACACCCTCCTTGGCGCTCGTCAGAATGTGATCGCCGTTGTTCATCGCGAAGGTGTAGTTAGCGAAATTGCCAGCGAAGACTGCCGTGTCGATGCCGGCACCCCCAAACAGCGTGTCGTTGCCGGCGCCGCCTTCGAATTTGTCGTTACCTTCGGTCCCGAAGAAGTAGTCATCGCCGCCGCCGGTCTTGACGTCCAGGCCAAAGGCCTCGCCGTAAATGTCGACATGGCGGTTTGCCAGCTCGTCGGAGAGATCGGCATGGGCAATGTCCGTTAATATCAGTGAGAGGACATCGTTCTCGTAACCCGTTTTGTCGTAAATGACGATCTTGTCGAAGCTTTCGAACTGCGCGGCCGAAGCGAAAACCCCAGCTGCTGCCGTTTCAAGAATTTCGACGTTTTTGATCGTCAAGCCGGTAAGCCCAATGGATTCCATGCCGGGGTCCAATGTCGGCTCGATGACACGCAGCGTATCCGTGCCGGCGCCGCCATCGATCAATCCGGAAAGCGCGGAAGAGTGTGACTGCAAGTTGATGGCATCATTGCCATCGCCGGCGTCAATGTCGAAGGCCTCAGGGGCGGTGGACATATTATCCCCATCGGTGATCTTGTCGTCGCCCGCGCCACCTCTGATGATGTCATCGCCGGCTTTTCCATTGATGATGTCGTTGCCCCCATTACCATCGAAAATGTCGTTGCCGTCGGTGCCCGTAAAGTCGTCGTCGCCGTTGCCGGTCTTGACGTCAATGCCGGAGACATAACCGGAAATGAAAGCCCCGCGATCTCCCAGTTCCTCGGAAAGATCCAGATGGGCGCTGTCCGTCAATGCCAATGAGGGCCGATAATCGTCGGCCGGATTGGCCGAGTAGGCGATCTTATCAAAGCTTTCGAACTGAGCGCTCGAACCGGCAACCAACCATCCCACCGTTTCAAGGACTTCGATGTTTTTGATCGTCAGGCCCCTGAGCGAGGAGGCTTGCAGAGTATCAAACCCGGCACCGCCATCGATTGTTCCGGAAACCAGTGGACTGAACGTCTCCACGGCTATGGCATCGTCGCCGTCGCCTGCATCGATGTCGAAGACCTCCGGGAGAAAGCCGCCAAATCCACCGTCGGTGATTGTATCGTTGCCGTCGCCGCCGATCAATTTGTCGTTGCCGCCATTACCAATGATCGTGTCGTTGCCGGCGCCGGCGTCGAAAATGTCGTTGCCGTCGGTTCCCGCGAATTGATCGTCGCCGCCGCCGGTCTTGACGTCAATGCCGGAAGCGGAGCCGCGAATGCTGGCCGCACCGTTTTTCAGTTCGTCGGAAAGATCGAGGTGGGCGCCGTCCGTCAATGACAATGAGGCGGGAAAGCCCTCGCTCGGATCGCTCGAGTAAACGATCTTGTCGAAGCTTTCGAACTGCGCGGTCGAACCTGATACCACCGATCCCGCCGTTTCAAGGACTTCGATGTTTTTGATCGTCATGCCCCTGAGCGAGGAGGCTTGCAGAGTATCAATCCCGGCGCCGCCATCGATTGTTCCGGAAAGCCCCCCGGTTCGCAGGGTTATGGCGTCGTCGCCGTCGCCTGCGTCGATGTCAAAGACTTCCGGGGAACCGCTGAAGAAATCACCATCAAAGATGATGTCGTTGCCCGCTCCGGCCCTGATGACGTCATTTCCGGCATCGCCGAAGATTTCATCGTCACCCTTGCCGGCGTCCAACCTATCGTCCCCGGCATTGCCGTTGATGTAGTCGTTGCCATCGCCCGTGTCGATAACGTCGTTGGCGGCGGTGCCGATCACATTGTCCTGAGTGCTTCCGGTGGTGAAGTCAATACCGGATACGTCGTTATTGCCAGAGATGTAGTTTCGGTCTCCTGCCAACTCGTCGGAGAGATCGAGATGGGCTCCGTCCGTCAAGACCAAGTTGACGGAGGAATCGGAGCTCGAACCGGTGATCTTGTCGAAGTATTCGAGTTGCGCGGTCGACGCGGTAACTCCGAATATCCCTGATTGGAGGATCTCGACGTTCTTGATCGTCAGGCCCGACAAAATGCTGGCTTGCAGCGTGTCGGTGCCATCGCCGCCGTCGACTGTTCCTGATATCTGGAGGAAAGTGTCGTTGGACAAAATTACGGTGTCGTTGCCATCGCCCGCATCGATATTGAAGACTTCAGCGACATCGGAAAAATAATAACCATCGCTAATCGTGTCGTTACCCGCGCCACCATTGATGACGTCATTGCCGACGTCGCCATAAATCTCGTCATTGCCGTCACCGCCATTCAGCGTGTCATCACCAGCTTGACCGTTGATCAAGTCGTCGCCGGCGCCTGTCGTGATTACATTGTCGCCGCTCGAACCTACCACGTTCGCGGAGACGGTGCCCAGTTCATCGGCCAGATCTGCCACGCCGGAATCCGAGACCTGCAGATCGACCGAAGCGAGAGGATTAGCGGGGGAGTGGCGAACAACATCGTAAGCTTCGAACTGGGCGCCGGTCTTGGTAATAATGGCGCCGTTCGTGTCCAGAATATTCAAGGCCATGTTAAACTTTCTAGAAGATGCGTTGGACTCTGCAAGAACGGCTTGTGTCTTTATCTGCCGTTCCGGATGGAGAAGGTTCGTGCGGGAGAGCAGTCGCCTTATTCGGAGAGACGGCGGCCGCAGGTTGGAAGGTGGGGCAGTGTTCGGGACGCATGTCTGCGTCCCGCGGCAGTGTTGCGACTAGATCAACGCCTCATGCGACAAGCTCGAAACCGACGGCTCGAAGACGTCCTTCACGGCCAGCGTAAACTCGTGGCTGGTTGCATTTCCGGCCGCGTCGTAGGCTTCGGCGGTGAAGGTCAAGCTGTGGGTGCTTTCGTAGTCGATCGCCGCCTTGGTCTGGATTTTGTTGCCGACGAGCTTGAAGATGCCGTCAGCATCATCGGTCAGCCGCCACTTCACCGTGCCGCCTTCCGGATCGACGGCTGTGAGAAGGCCGACCGAGGTGCCGATCGCGATATTCTCGGAGACCGAGCTGCGCGAGAAGGCGAGATTGGTCGGCGCCTTATTGACGGGGGCTTCGTTGACGTCGAGGACGCTGATCGTGATGTCCTTTTCGACCGTGACCTTGCCGTCCGAAACAGCCACCTTGATCGTGTGCGACTTGTCTGTCTCGTAGTCGAATTCCTTCGAGGTGACGATGCGGTTGCCCTTCAGCCGGAAGTGATCATTCGCCCCGTCGATCAGCGTATAGGTGAGGGCGTCGCCATCGGCGTCCTTGGCGCTGAGCAGGCCGACCGTAGTCCAGATCGGCGTGTCCTCTGAGAGGGCGGTCTTCGAAAGCTGGATATTGGTCGGCGCGGCATTGCCCTTCGGCGTAAAGGTTTCCGTGGCAAAATCGTAGACGCCGTCGGCAAAGCGCGCTAATTCGACGTCTGTCAGCGTATCCGTCCCTTCCCCAGCGCTCGTCAGGATGTGATCGCCATTATTCAATGCGAAGGAATAATTGGCGAAATTGCCGGAGAAGATTGCCGTATCGACGCCGTCGCCGCCATTGATGGTGTCGTCGCCGGCGCCACCGGTCAATTTGTCATTGCCGGCATTGCCATTGAGGATATCGTTGCCGCCGCTGCCGTCGAAAATATCGTTGCCGTCGGTGCCTGTGAACTCGTCGTCGCCGCTGCCGGTCTTGACGTCAATGCCGAAGGCATGGCCGTCGATGAAAGATCCGAGTTCTCCCAGCTCGTCGGAGAGATCGAGGTGGGCGCTGTCCGTCAGTGCCACTGAGGCGCGAAAATCGCCGAACGGATCGGTCGACCAGACGATCTTGTCGAAGCTTTCGAGCTGCGCGCTCGATCCGGCAACCGACCATCCGGCCGTTTCAAGAATCTCGACGTTCTTGATCGTCAGGCCCTGGAGCGAGGATATCTGCAGCGTATCGATCCCGGCGCCGCCATCGATCGTTCCGGAATTCATTGGAGCGAATGTCTCAAGAATTATGGCATCGTTACCGTCGCCCGCATCGATATCAACCACTTCAGAGGCAAGGCCAAAAAGCTCACCATCGGAGATCGTATCGTTACCCGCGCCGCCTCTGATGATGTCATTTCCGATGTCGCCCCAGAGCCGGTCATTGCCGTCACTGCCATTCAGCGTGTCATGGCCATCCCCGCCATGAAGCTGATCGTTTCCGGCCCCGCCGTTCAGCGTGTCATTGCCGTCACCGCCATTGATATTGTCATTGCCGGCGCCTGTGGTGATCGCATTGTCGCCGCGTGAGCCGGTGATATTGGCGGAGCCCGAGCCCAGTTCGTCGGAAAGGTCTACCGTGCCGGAATCCGAGATGACCAGATTGACCGCGACGAGAGGGTTGGCTTCGGAGTCGCGGATGACGTCGTACGCTTCGAACTCGGCGCCGGTCTTGGTAATCGTGGCACCGTTCGTGTCCAGGATATTCAGCGGAGTACCCGGCTCGGTGCTGTTGAGCGTGAAGCTTTCCGTCGCGAAGTCGTAAACGCCATCGGCAAAGCGCGCGAATTCGACGTCTGTCAGCCTGTCCGTGCCTTCCAGCGCGCTCGTCACGACACGGCTGCCATTGTCGATCGCGAAGGAATATTCGGCAAAATTGCCGGCGAAAACAGCCGTGTCGATGCCGGCACCGCCATTGATGGTGTCGTTGCCGTCGCCGCCGGTCAATTTGTCATTGCCGTCGTTGCCATTGATGAGGTCGCTGCCGCCGCTGCCGTCGAAAATGTCGTTGACGTCGCTGCCCGCAAACTCATCGTTGCCGTCGCCGGTTTTGACGTCAATGCCGGAGAAGCCGCGGACAAGGGTCCCGAGATCTCCCAGTTCGTCGGAAAGATCGAGATGGGCGCTGTCCGTCACTATCAGTGAGGGATCAAAATTAAAGACCGGATCGGTCGACCTAACGATCCTATCAAAGCTCTCGAACTGTGCGCTCGAACCGCTAACCTGGAAATCTGCCAATTCAAGCACTTCGACGTTCTTGATCGTCAGGCCCCGGAGCGCCGAGGCACGCAACGTATCGATCCCGGCACCGCCATCGATCGTTCCCGATATCAGTGGAGCGAATCTCTCAATGGTTATCAAATCGTCGCCGTCGCCGCCGTCAATGTCGACGATTTCTGGTTGGAGGCTGCCATCAGGTCCGGACACAAAGCCAAAACCACCATCAGTGATCCTGTCGTTGCCGTCACCGCCGATCAATTTGTCGTTGCCGGCATTGCCGTAGATCGTATCGTCACCGCCGCCGCCGCTCAGCGTGTCTGCGCCGTCGCCGCCCGAAATCGCATCGTTGCCGGCGCCCGTCGTGACCGTGCTGCCGCCGCTCGATACCGTCACGTTCGCCGATACCAAGCCCAACTCGTCGGCCAGATCTGCCGCCGAGGAATCGGAAACGGTGAGAGTGACGGGCGCGGAAGGGTTGGTTTCGGAGTTGCGGATAACATCGTAAGCTTCGAACTCAGCGCCGGTCTTGGTAACTGTGGCGCCGTTCGTGTCCAGAATATTCAGGGCCATATTAAACTTTCAAAGATGCGTTGTATTCTGTAAAGCGAGGAATCTCAGAAGAACTGTTCTTACTGGTTCAACGGACGACAACCCTTTGGGGATCTATGCCAATCCGCAACTAAGTTTTCAATGGGTAATTGTGTTTTTTTATTGCTTTTTTAACGGAAAAGTAAGCTTAAACACGAAGTTAGCAGTTGGAATTAGGGTACTCTTGGTGATATTTTAGTCTTTTATATCATATAAGTTCGCGGAATAGCTGTGGGAAAGCTGGCTGTAAGCCGGTCTGTTTCAACATTGCCGTTGAACGTCATAGTTTGGAGTACTTCGCGCGCGGCCGCCGGCTTTATGCCAGCTTGATGAGGCCTGCTTCCGTGGGTCTGAAACCGCAGGCGCGATAGAAGCCAGTCAGGTGCGGCTCGAAATCGACATGCAGCCACTCTGCACCCCGCTCCCGCGCAACCTGCGTCGCTTCCCTGACCATGCGCGTCGCGATGCCTTGCCTTCGCATGTCGGGATGCACCGATGTATCGAGGATGAAGGCGTGGATGCCTCCATCCCAGGCGACATTGACGAAGCCGACGAGACGGTCGTCCTGATAGGCGCCGATATGGGCGAGGCTGCGGGACAGGATGGCGGTGAAATCGTGGTTGTGCGGGCTGTCCCAGGCGGCGGAAAAGAGGGCGTTCAGTTCGGCGGCGGAGGGGAAGGGGTCGATGCGCAGGTCCAGCATGGGCGGTTCCCTTCCTTTAGCGGGCATGGAGGTCTTCCTGATCAAGGGCGGGCGACGTTGCAGGCTCACTCCGTCACAGTGACGAGCCGGCCGTCGCGCCGCTCGAAAATCCTGTCGGAGAGAAAATCGACGCCGCGGTGTTTCGCCATGTCGATCAGCTGCCGGGCCGTGATCAGCGCGGAGGGCGCTTTCCGGTCGATCACGGCGACCTCGTCGCGCTGGCTCAGGATCAGCAAGGCGCCATCCGGGAAATTCTTGTCCACCATCGCCCAGAATTCATCCGTCAGCACGATGGCCGGCGTCAGCGGTGGGTTGTCGTCGATCCGGTAGGCGATCATGTGATCGTTGACCCGTTCTTCCTGGAGCTTCGACATTTCCCGCAGAATATTGCTCTGCGCGGCCTGGCGGATCTCGGCGACGGAGCGTTCGCCGAGATCGGCGCGCGAGAGCCCGACCAGGCTCTGCGGCGTGTCCAGCTGCAAGACGATCGCCACGTCGCCGGCAAGTTCCTCCGCCAGGGACGTTGCCGCATCCTGTTCATTCGTAGGCGGCTGCCGGAAGCGAATATTGGCGAAGACATGTTGCAGGTCGAGTTCCGGCCTGCGGACGGTGACGAGAATGCTCTGCACGAGGTTTTCGATGGCGGCCTCGCGGTCCAGATCGTTGCGGAGCGTATAAAGCCTGCCGTAGACGTTGGTGACATCGACCGTCCCCGTCACGGCTTCTCCCCCGCCATTGGCAAGCCGCACGCGGAGAGCGGCGGGATTGCTGGCGTCGATCGCAACCTCTTCGACCTCGGGCTCGCTGCGCAGGCGCGCGGCAACGGCGTCGCGCAGCTGCGCCAGCGTTTCGGGCGGCACGGCAGAGACGGGCTGTGCTTGGGAGCGGAGGCCTATTTTGGAGAGAAGGGTCTTGAACATGTCGGCATTTCCCTGATGTGTCGTGTCCGCGTAAGCTGCCGCCGGCGTCAGGATCAAGGCGAGGCAGGCTGAAAGATTGATGATCCGCTTCCTGGCCTCGGGCACCCGCGAAGGAGACGGCAACCGTCCGGCCGCCGGCCGAAGTGCGTTGCGGCGAACCGGATTCACGCTACGCGTTTCAGGCGTTCGTTCATGCATGTCGTCCCCCGAAGCCGCCGCGACGGCCGGCCGCCAGCAGAAGCTAGGGCAAAGCTGTTGCCGATCAATGACGGATGCGGCGCATCAACCGGAAGAGGCGGCGGGCCTTATGCCAGGTTGATGAGGCCTGCCTCTGTGGGATCAACGCACGTGGCGAGAATGAAGGCATGAATGCCGCCATCCCATGCGACATTAACGAAGCCGAGGAGTTGGTTGTCGTGGTACGACGCGGCTGGCCGGCGGCGGGGTATGAGGCGAGCGCGAGGAGTTCGGCCTGTCGTGTGGAGCGGATTTACTTTGCGCTGGTGGCGGCGACGGAGAGGATGGCGCATGGGTCCGCGGGAAGGCTATAGCAACTGCGCATCGGCTGAAACAAAATGGGCAGCAACGTACGGCCATGCAAGTCCTTACGCAGATCGGCATCAATATCTACAATGCTGAAAGATGCGGACTCTTTTCTACGACAGCAAATATGGCTTCAGCGTACTCTTTGAATTTCTCAATAATATTGATAACGTCCGTCAAGCTAATATCGCTAGCGTTATCGTTGTGGTGTACTATCTTATTTCTTTTGTCGACAGTGGATCCAATAAAGTCTGCGTATTTTGCAAAATTTGCGTTTCCTTCTAAGTCAATGCCGATTTTTTCAAATATTTTTATGGTTTTAAAGAAATTTGCTGAAACCTCGTCCGTGATATTGCTTTTTTCTATGCCTGTCTTGTAGGATTCAAATCTATATGATGTTTTCTTTGTCTCTCCGTGTGACCACATAATTATGTTTCTCGGTATATTTGATTTTATTATTCTATCTTCCATGACGGTGACATAAGAAAATAATACATCCTGAATGAATGCCTCAAGTATTGAGCGGGCGCTTACTATGTAAGATTTGGTGAACACATTTAGGTAGTTTTCAAACAGACGATCAATCGGGTCCACTGTGACGCGTCGGTTTGATTCCGACACAATTAAGAGTAGGTCATCGAATTGCTGACTAAACACAGTAAGCGCTGTACGATTAATCACGGATGGCGCCCTGCAGTTTCTTATTCCAATCAGAATTCCGTTTATTTACAGAGGATTTGCGTTGCAATCCACCTGCGGTAGATTTTTTAAACGAGTCGGATTTGCAAAGATCTATGAATGCAGAGCGAATTGCTTCTCTCTTTTTCTTTATAACAGAGTGTTTTATCCTTCCCAGCGTTGTCATAAGCAAATCATAATATACTACCCCCTGGCGACGTCGGTCTCTGCTTATGTCGGCGAAAACCTCATCTTCATCGAAAGCAATCAGGCAAGCGCTCAACGCGGTATTGAAGTCTTTCTTTAGTTTCTCCAGTTTGTCTCCAGAATAATACGACGCCGTTTTCATATATTTATCGAGAAATTTCGATAGGTTTCCCTCGTATGTTTCTGGAGATTCAAAAAAAGCAAAGAATCTTAGGACTAACTCTTCAGATTCTCGAGCGTCCCTCTTTCCCTTTCCTTCTTTGCCGAGGCCGAAATCTTTAATAATTTTGTTCTCGGCGAGTTCGCTCAAAAGTTTGTCAAAAGCTCCAGGATAAAGGGCATGCCGAATTTCTTGGTCAGACAACGAAACCGAGCCTTTATTTAGGCGCGCAAATATCTCTGTGACAAGTTCGTCCGGGTTTTCGCGCCGAAGTATTACGCACCTTATCGTGGTTGACTCAAGTTCCGCTCGATAGGCTCCTAATTCAGAAAATTTCTTTCCTTCCAAATCTGGAAAAGCGCTCATCTCCTCAAGTGCAAACTCGTTATTAAAGAACTTTAAAACTGTGGTTATCCGTTGCACTCCATCTATCACAAGATGTGAGCCATCTTTGGTCTCTGCGAAATAGCAAGACGGAAGCGGAATTCGCATCAAACACGATTCAATAAATTTAGAAGCGCGAGCCCAACCTTCCTTATCCCATTTGTATTTTCGCTGAAAATCTGGATCGAGAATGAGTTTGGGTGGATTTGCCTTTGCTCGCTGAACCAACGTTTCAAAAGGATAATCAACAGTATTTAGATTTAAGGTTGAATTATTTTTCATGGTACTATCCCAGGGGGCGGCTATTGCCCTACACTATAAGCAATCAGAAGTTGCTGAAGTTTTAACATCACCTGATCACAGCGAGGTCGCTAGACTCCGCAATATACGTGGCGCAATGGCTGTTATCAATTTTCGAACTTGGCGATAAGATGACTCACCGCCCCGGCCGCCCCGTCTTCCCCTTCGTCCGCCCCTTGCGCTTCTGCTCGCCCGGGTCCTCATAACTCCCCACGCCCGTCTTCCCGCGCACGACCGGCCGCACGTCATCGCGTTCCGGCTGTCCCTCAAGCAGCGGTGAAAACCGCTTCGTGCTCTTGGCGGCATCCGGCTTTTCCGGCAGCGCGCCGGTGACCGGCTTTTCCGTTCGGCCGACGGTCATTTCGTCGAGGTCGTTTTTGCGGAAGAGGGTCTTCTTTGCGGGCTCGGCGATGTCGCGGCCCATGTCGTCGAGGGCGGGCTTGCGGAAGAGGGGAGTGGTGGTGTCGGTGCCTGGGCCCATGTCGTCGAGGCTGGGTCTGGAGAAGTAGGAGGGGGTGGCCCCCTCATCCGCCCTGCCGGGCACCTTCTCCCCGGCAGGGAGAAGGGACTCGCGGGTCGCTTTGGCGTTCCTTCTGACGCCTTCCATCGCCTTTGACTCTTCTCTGGCCATGGGATCGTCCATGACCGCCAGCTCGGCAGCTTTGAGGCGTTTGATTTCGTCGCGGAGGCGGGCGGCTTTTTCGAAGTCGAGGTCGGCGGCGGCGTCGCGCATGCTCTTTTCGAGCGCGTTGAGATGGGTCTGCAGGTTGTTGCCGACGAGGTTGCCGCCATCGGCGAAGCCCTTGCCCGAGACGCCCGAAATATCGGCGCGGACGTGGTCGCGTTCGTAGACGGAGTCGAGGATGTCGGAGATCCTGGCTTTCACCGATTCAGGGGTAATGCCGTGTTCCTGGTTATAGACCATCTGCTTTTCGCGGCGGCGGCCGGTTTCCTCCATCGCCCGCTTCATCGAGCCGGTGACCTGGTCGGCATAGAGGATGACCTTGCCGTCGACGTTACGGGCGGCGCGGCCGATCGTCTGGATCAGCGAGGTCTCCGAGCGCAGGAAACCTTCCTTGTCGGCGTCGAGGATGGCGACGAAGCCGCATTCGGGAATGTCGAGGCCTTCGCGCAAAAGGTTGATGCCGACGAGAACGTCGAAGGCGCCGAGGCGCAGGTCGCGGAGGATCTCGATGCGTTCCAACGTGTCGATGTCGGAGTGCATGTAGCGGACGCGCACGCCCTGCTCATGCAGATATTCGGTCAGGTCCTCGGCCATGCGTTTGGTCAGTACAGTGCAGAGGGTGCGGTAGCCCTTGGCCGATGTTTCGCGGATCTCGCCGAGCACGTCGTCCACCTGGCTGCGGGCCGAGCGGACCTCGACCGGCGGGTCGATCAGGCCGGTCGGGCGGATCACCTGTTCGGCGAAGACGCCGCCGGATTGTTCCATCTCCCAGCTACCAGGGGTGGCCGAAACGGCGATGGTGTCCGGGCGCATGGCGTCCCATTCCTCGAAGCGTAGCGGCCGGTTGTCCATGCAGGAGGGCAGGCGGAAGCCGTATTCGGCCAGCGTCGCCTTGCGCCTGAAGTCGCCCCGGTACATGCCGCCGATCTGCGGCACGGTGACATGGCTTTCGTCGATGAAGACGAGGGCGTTGTCGGGGATATATTCGAACAGCGTCGGCGGCGGATCGCCGGGATCGCGGCCGGTGAGATAACGCGAATAGTTTTCGATGCCCTGGCAGGAGCCTGTGGCTTCGAGCATCTCGATATCGTAGCGGGTGCGCTGCTCCAGGCGCTGGGCTTCCAGCAGGCGGCCGGCCTTTTCCAACTCGGCCAGGCGAAGCCTGAGCTCCTCCTTGATCGACTTGATGGCGCCGTTCAGCGTTGGGCGCGGGGTGACATAGTGCGAATTGGCGTAGATCTTGACCGATTTCAGGTCGCCGACCTTCTGGCCGGTGAGCGGGTCGAACTCGGTGATGGCGTCGATCTCGTCGCCGAACATCGAGATGCGCCAGGCGGCATCCTCCAAGTGGGCGGGGAAGAGCTCGATCGTATCGCCGCGCACGCGGAAGGAACCGCGGGTGAAGTCCATGTCGCGGCGCTTATATTGCTGGGCGACGAGGTCGGCCAGCAGCTGGCGCTGGTCGAGCCGGTCGCCGACCGACATCTGGAAGGTCATCGCCGTATAGGTTTCGACCGAGCCGATACCGTAGATGCAGGAGACCGAGGCGACGATGATGCAGTCGTCGCGTTCGAGCAGCGAGCGCGTCGCCGAGTGGCGCATGCGGTCGATCTGCTCGTTGATCGAGCTTTCCTTCTCGATATAGGTGTCGGAGCGCGGCACATAGGCTTCCGGCTGGTAATAATCATAGTAGGAAACGAAATATTCCACCGCATTGTCGGGGAAGAAATTCTTGAATTCCGAATAGAGCTGGGCGGCCAGCGTCTTGTTCGGCGCCAGGATGACGGCCGGGCGCTGCGTCGCTTCGATCACCTTGGCCATGGTGAAGGTCTTGCCGGAGCCGGTGACGCCGAGCAGCACCTGGCTGCGGTCGCCATTCTCCAGCCCCTCGACGAGGTCGCGGATGGCGGTCGGCTGGTCGCCGGCCGGCTCGTAATCCGACTGCATGCGGATGGCGATGCCGCCTTCGGATTTGTCGGGCCGGGCAGGGCGGTGCGGCGTCCAGATCTTGCCGTTCTTGTGCAGCGGATTGCCGCTCTCGATCAGCGCCGACAGCGCCTCGACCGTGGCGGTGACGGCGGTGCCTGCCTGCAGCGACGAGGCCTCCTCCAGCGTCGTATCCATGCCCGAGACGGGATTGAGGCCGGCGGCGGCGCGCGTCTTCGGGTCGGTCGAGCCGCCCATGGAGGTGCCGCGCGCCGATTTCGACGCGCTGACGCCGCCGTCGCTGGTTTTCGTCCTGGCGGCGATTTCCACCTTCTTGCGGTGCTTGCCGGCCTTGGAGGCGATCTGGCGCTGGGTCTCGACGCCCGAGGCTTCGGCATCGGCCTCCAGCTGCTTCACCCAGTCGGCAACCGAGCCTGAGAGGGGGGCTCCCTCAAAAGACGATTGAGGGGCTTCCTCGAAGCCATTCGGGGCGGGGGATTTCTTCGGAGATTTGGCCATGGGCAGAATATGGAGAGAGTCAGCGCGAAAGTGAAGAGGGAAAGAGTACAAAAGGGAAACGAATGAATCGTTCGGATTGGCTTAATAATTCCGAAGCTTGTGGGGCTGGGGCCGGCGTGCCCGCCCCACCCTTCGAGGCCCCTGCGGGGCACCTCAGGGTGAGGCTCTCTTGGGCGCTGGCGGCCTCCTTCGCGCCAGCGAGCGGCTGCGGCATCCTCCAACCTCCCTCATGCTGAGGTGCGCAGCCCGAGAGGGCGGAGCCTCGAAGCACGCGCTCGGCGCTGCTCCTTGCAGGCCATCGGTAAACCCAAATGCATCCCCAGTCGAATAAAAGTCTGTGGTTGAAGGCTGGGCAGCCTCCCGCAATGCGCGCGGCAATGTTACAGCTGCTGCGGGAATTGGGGACCATTCATGAACAAGATAATCATTGCATTCGCGGCGGCCGCGGCAGTGGCCGGCTGCGCCAAACGTCCTGACGCCATCGTCCAGGTCGATATTCCGATGGCCGCCTATACGAACCTCAGTTGCGAGGCGCTTGCAGTCGAACATAAGAAAGAGAAGGCCAAGCTCGACGACCTGTCCAAGCAGCAGATCAGCGCAGCGAATGGCGATGCTTTCGGTGTCTTCCTCGTTGGCGTCCCCATCGGCAGCGTCGCCGGGGGAGACAAGGAAGGCGAAATTGCCGCGTCCAAAGGCAAGGTTTCGGCCATGCAGTCCGCTGGAATGAGCAAGGGCTGCAAGCTGCCCGGCTGACTGCCGGGGCCGCTACAATCGAGATCGGCCCGGCCAAAAGTGAGGCATTGGCCGGCGATCCCGATTTCAATATCCATTCGGCGCCCGTCGTTTCTTCGCCGAAAGACCGACGGCATTCGTGAAATGCCGCGCGGCGATCGTCCGAACCCCCGTATCGGAACCGAAGTCGGCCCTCCGCAGTTAGTTTCCTGTGACTTAAGCTTCAGGTGCTACTGCCATTAGCGACCATTCTGCCTTCTGGGAAACCCCCATCTCGATCGACCTTGATACCGGCGAACGGCTGGTTTTGCGCTCACCGCAGGATGCGCTTTATGCACTCGTCTCGGACTGGCCGGTCAATGGCGGCGTCCATCAGCAGAGGGCGATCGATTTCTGCCGCGCCTGGCTTGCCGGACGGATGCCGGCCGAGACGGTGCGGCAGGCCTTCATCCTGGCCGCGCTGGAAGCCGGCGTTACGATCAATGATGATGAAGACGGCGCAGAAGCCTCCGCTTTGAACCCTGCGGTATAGCTGGAGCGACGCGGCTATATCCACGCGTCACGCGGCGGCATCCGCGGCGTCAGACGGACGCCCTGGAGTGATCCGCAGCCGGCGCTCTGCAATACCAGACGATGACGGCAATCGTTCCAATGGGAAACAGAATCCCAAGAAGCTGGTGCCATCCGCTTCGGTTGACGTCGTGAAAACGCCGAGCGGTCATGGCGATTGAGGGAAGAAACGTCACCAGCGACCAGATCCCGTTCAATGTTGCTGTTCGATCAACAAGGTACAAAGCGATGCTGACGAGAGCGACAAAGAGCGCCGAAAACCAGAATTCCGATCGGCTGGCTCTGCCGGTGAAATCCACATATTTCTTGAAGTAGCTGCTGATCGCTTGGCCGAAACCCATTGGCTGCGGCGGGCCGCCGAAGCGGTTCGGCCCGGCGGGTGGGTTTCTGAAAATGAAGAACAACGGCAAGGTTAGCGGGATCAAGACGACCAGCCAGTGAAAGAGAGAAAAACTACCCATGAGATACCCCAACGATTTGAATGGTATAGAGATAAGCAATGGTCGTTGCCGGAAGATTAACTGGCTTGCAATTTGACGCGTTCGGCAATCAAAGCGTGAGAAACAGCGGCTGCCACGTTGAGGGCAGTATAGACGCTTGGAAGAGGTTGGCAGCGCAGTTGGCAGCTTAGCGCTTGGCCAGCACCCGTGCCTGCACCGGCTGCTCGATGCCCTTGAGCACGAGCGAACGGGTTTCGGCGCCTGCCGCCAGATCTGCGGCCTGGGCTGCCGTCTCGGCCGAGACGATGATCTCGCCGGCGGCGGCTTGGGATTCCAGCCTTGCGGCCTGATTGACGACGCCGCCGATGGCGGTGAAATCGCTGCGAAAGCTTGAGAATTCGCCGATCTGGACCTTGCCGGAATGGATGCCGACGCCGACGCCGAGGGTGCGGCCGGGCAATGCCTCGAGCGCCAGACCGTTCAACGCGGCGGCGCAATTTTGCTGGATCTCCTGCGCGGCCAGGATCGCGGCGTCGGCGTGATCCTTTCGGACGATCGGGAAATTGAAGATCGCCATCAGGCCGTCGCCCATCTGCTTGTTGACGATGCCGTCATGCGCCCAGATCGCCTGCGCGCAGCGATCCTGGAACAGGCTGACGATCTCGCTCAGTTGCACCGCTTCGATGCGCTCCGACAGATCCGTGAAGCCCCTGATATCGGCAAACAGGATGGTGGCGTCGACGGTGATCTGGCGCTGCTTCTTGACATATTGGAAGGAGCGTTCGCAGATCGTGCAGATATCGGGGTTCATCTTGCTGCGGGTGATGCCGAAGGCACGGAAGGGCAGGGCGAGGGGGCCGCCGATCGGGATCGGCACATGCATCTGGTCCCAGCAGCCACGACAGATCCTGGCGCTGCCGTGCCTGGTTGGCTCCGTGGAAGAGGCTGTCGTCATATCTCGCAATCCATCGCCTGATAGCTGAAAATAAGCTTCCGACACTCGCCTGCTTTTGGCAACTCTCCCGACCGTCGAGGGCGATGATAACTCGAAATATTTCGTCCGGCTCCATCCTTATCGGACACGTCGCCACTAAGTTGAATATCGCCCGACCCGACGATAGCATCGCTCTGGGACATACTGTAGGATATTGTTAGTAATACATTCGCTCTCCAGGAAAGACCGGGGATGGAGCGCCGTCTTGCAGCAATCCTGATCGCTGATGTCGTCGGTTACAGTCGATTGAGCCAGATCGACGAAGAGGGCACCCGTGCGCGTTTTCAGGCGGACCAGAACGATGTCTTCGAGCCGGCGATCGAGCGTCACCATGGCCGGCTGGTCAAAACCATGGGCGATGGTCTGCTGGTCGAATTTCAGAGTGTCGTCGATGCCTTGCGCTGCGCGGTTGAGGTTCAACAACTGAAGGCCACGCAGAGTGCTGCGGCGCTGCCGGAGCACAGGCTCGAGTTCCGGATCGGCATCAATCTCGGCGATATCATCGTCGAGGGTGAAGACATCCAGGGCGACGGCGTCAATATCGCCGATCGAATACAGGCGTTGGCCGAGCCAGGCGGCATCGCCATATCAGGCACGACATACGACCAGGTGAAATCGAAAGTCCCGGTCGGTTTCGCTTCACTTGGCGAACAGCGGTTGAAGAGCATCACCGAACCGATCCGCGTCTATCGCATCCTGCTTGACCCCACTGCCGCCGGCAAAACCGTCAAAACCCGCAGGCGCCTGCCAAGACGCCGCCTCTTTGCCGGCATCGTAGCGGCCGTCGTCCTCGCGCTTGCGGGCGCAGCGCTCTGGTGGCAGCCGTGGATGCCGGCAAAACCGCCGGCGCTCGGTGAACGTTTCGCCTATCCGTTGCCGGACAGGCCCTCTGTCGCGGTTCTGCCCTTCATCAATGTCAGCGGCGACAGCGAGCACGACCATCTCGCAGAGGGGTTGACGGACGATCTGATCACCGAATTGTCCAAAGTATCGGGTCTTTTCGTCATCGCCCGCCACTCGGTCTTCGCCATCCAGGGCTCCGTCGGCAAGATCCAGGACGTGGCCGCCGAACTCGGCGTGAAATATGTGCTCGAAGGAACCTTGCAGCGCGCCGGACCGCGGCTGCGGATCAATGTCAAGCTGATCGACGCGGTCACCGGCCTGTCGCTTTGGGCCGAGCGCTACGATCGCCAATATGCCGACCTCTTCGCCGTTCAGGACGATGTGATCGGCAAGATCATCTCGGCCCTGTCGGTCAAGCTCAGCGCCCGCGAGCGCGACCAACTGGCCCGGATCCCGACCGAAAATCTCGAAGCCTACGATTTTTACATGCGGGCCGAGCAGGAGGGTTTCATCTTGAGGGATGTCGATACCTATCGCCGGACCCTGTCTTTCTACCAGAAAGCGATCGATCTTGATCCGGGCTTTGCCAATGCCCACGCGGGAATCGCCCGCGTCGCCGTCGATGTCTGGCGCAACGACTATAATTACCTCTGGTCGGCTGCCGTCGCCCGCAAGATCGCCTATGACGCCGCCGGGCAGGCCCTCAAACTGGATCCCAACAATGCCAGGGCGCACACGGTGCTTGCCCTGCTGCAATGGGTGGATGGACGCGAGACGGAGGCCAAAAATTCCGCCAACATGGCGGTTGCCATGGAGCCGAACGATGCGGAGGCCGCCGCCAACCTCGCTCTCATCCTGGTCCACACCGGAAGCAGCGGGCAGGCGATCACGGAGATGGAAAAGGCTTTGCGGCTCGACCCTTCGCCGGCGTCGAGTTTTCAACTGCTGGCGGGGATCGTCTTTTATACCGCGGGTGACGATCAGCGCGCGATCTCGCTGATAGAGCCGACGCTCGACAGCCTGCCGAAGGTCGAGCCGGCACGCGAATACCTGGCGGCGGCCTATGCCGACCAGGGCAATGAAACCAAGGCTGCAGCGGAGACGGCAAAGCTGCTGGAGCTCTTCCCCGAAAGCAATCTCACCTATTACGGCTATCTCTATGATTACTGGCGGGACGGCGATCTGCAGCGCCATCTGGCCGCATTGCGAAAGGCCGGCATTCCCGAATGGCCGTTCGGTTTTACAGGCAGTCAAGCCGACAGGCTGGGCGAGGCAGACCTGCGCAATCTTGTTGACGGCAAGAGCTGGACCGGCAAACACAAGAACGGCACGGATTTCACCCAGTATTTCGACAAGGCTGGAAACACTGCCTATCGCAGCGCGAATACCAGCATCACCGGTGTCGTCGAGGTGCGAGGCGACAGTCTCTGCGAAAAATTCGACGGCTATTTCCTGGACCGGATGGTGTGCGGATATGTTTACCGCAACACGTCAGGTGAGCAGCGCGACAGGCCATACGTCCATGTCACGCCACGCGCCTTGACGTTTTTTTCACTCACACCCTGACGGGTCGGGCGTTGCGGCTTCATTTCGTATCCGGTTGCTGCCAGACGGTGTGCATCTTCTCCGAAATCAGCGTCTGCTGAACTTCGGACCAATGCTTCTTCGAGTCGGTCACCTTGGTCGGATTTTTCTCCATGCCTTCGGCTGCCCCGGGATCATAGCTCAGGTACAGTTTGCCATCGATGATCCGCCAGGCTTTCGGATCGATATTGGTGGTCACTGTCCCGAAAGATACGCCGTCGGCGCAATAGCCGCCATATTGCGGCGCATATCTGGACGGATCGCCCTTGAAGAGATCGCGATTTCTAGCGCTGGCGAAATACCAGGTCGCGCCAAGCCAGTGGTGGGAATATGTCTCGGATCCTTCGACGGCCTGGTTTTCGGTGAAATAGGCGACTGGGTCGTAGCCCTTGATCGCGACATCGCCGAAATAGCCGGTATTGACGAGTTCCTCGGCCCCCGCAGGCTGAAGGAAGGAAAACAGCATCACCGCAGCGCCAACAGCCACGCCCATCCGCGTTCCGCATTTTTGCACATGATAAGACATAACAAGCTCCGTTCCCGGACGCGGTCCGTTACTCCAGCGAAATGCTATTGCCGTTTGGTGCATTCCTTGTAGAGCGGTTCGCCCACAAGCTCGGCTTTCTGGCAAACAGCACCGGCTTCCATGAGTAATTTGGCCGTATCCCAATGCGCCCGCCACCCGGCTTGAGTGAGAGGCGTGTACCCGTTTCTTTCCGTCGCTTCGACATCCGCGCTCTTCGTCAGCAGAAAAGCGACCACGTCGGTGCGGCCCTCTTCGGCGGCGGCGTGCAGCGGCGACATCTGATAGAAATTCTTCCTGTCGTTGACGTCAGCTCCCTCGGTGACAAGCCGTTTCACCACCTCCAGATTTCCTGCATAGGCTGCTGCATGCAGTGCCGTCAGCCCGCCCTTGTTGCGAATTTCGATGTCGCCGCCGCGATCCAGCAAAAGAACGACGACATCTGTATGGCCCGCCAATGACGCGATAATCAGCGCCGGTTCGCCCGTCTCATCGAGCTCCGACAGATCGGAGCCCTGGTCCAGCAACTGTGTGACGCGGGCGATATCGCCGTCCTTTGCCGCCTGATGCAAAGGACCTGCCCATGCCGGGAGGACGCCAATGACAAGCGTAGCAACAGTCGCGATAAAAATATTCACGGGCACGATCTCGGTTTGATCAGGGTTCGTATGCGCCGTTTTGTCGCGTTTTAGCACGTGTGCAATTCGTAAACAAGATTGCGCTAATGGACGCGCTCCCGGCCAACACCACTCGCGCGCCAAGGCTGCGACCGACGGTTCCAAAGAATACGGTCACACTTGTTACTCCCCCTGTTCGATTTCCGATGCGAAACTATCTCAGACCAATGCGCGATGAACCGGGCGTCCAAGCCCCGCGAAATCGCCCCAATGAGGAGATTGAAAGCCATGACTGCTTCAGCCGAGAATGGAAAAAGCGGACAAGCCATGCACAAGCCGCCGGTCGTATCGCCGCAAGCCTGGGAAGCGGCCCGCGCGCAACTGCTCGTGAAGGAAAAGGCTGAGACGCGCGCCCGCGACGCGCTGGCCGCCGAGCGCCGGCGCATGCCGTGGATGGCGGTGGAGAAGGCCTATGCGTTTGAGAGCCCTCAGGGCAAGGTCAGCCTGCTCGACCTGTTCGAGGGCAGACACCAGCTCATCCTCTACCGCGCCTTCTATGAGCCCGGCGTGTTCGGCTGGCCCGAGCATGCCTGCCGCGGCTGCTCGATGGTGGCCGATCAGGTTGCCCATGTCGCCCATCTCAACGCCCGCGACACGACGCTGGTCTTCGCCTCCCGCGCGCCGCAGGCCGACATTGCGCGGCTGAAGGCGCGGATGGGCTGGACGATGCCGTGGGTCACGATCACCGACAGCTTCGACAAGGACTTCGGTGTCGACGAGTGGCACGGCACCAACGTGTTCTACCGCGACGGCGATCGCATCTTCCGCACCTATTTCATCAACAACCGCGGCGATGAGCAGATGGGCGGCACCTGGAACTACCTCGACATCACGCCGCTCGGCCGCCAGGAGGTCTGGGAGGATTCGCCCGAGGGCTATCCGCAGACCCCGACCTACAAGTGGTGGAACTGGCACGACAGCTATGTGCCGGACGCCGAGCCCGACAAGAAATGGGTCGAGGTGTCAGATGCAGGGGAGGCGGCGTTTCGGGCCGAGAGTGCAAACGAGAAACCGTAGGGTCGGTCCGGCCGTATCCTCCGTCCCGTCCCGGCAGGAGGGTACGGCGGTCCGTCTGAAAGTCTGCTCAACCGCAAATCTCCTTTCATGACGACGCATCAGCTGGGCAGGTCGTGGCGCCGCTGGCGCTTGCTCCGTGCCGTCGCCTCCTGCACCTTCTGCGCGCAAAATTTCACCGACATATCTCCTTACTGTCACGGAACCATGCTAGATTTCGCCCGATTTCCAGGGGAGGCGGGCATGGATACGGATTTTCGTGTGACCGGTAGGAATGCGGCTGCGCTTTTTGCACTGACCATCCATCGCGGTGACGGCATGGTGCTGCTCGGCATGGATTGGAAGAATGGCCGGCCGCCGATCGATTTCGTCGGTTTCGCCATCCAGTATCGCGAGCCGGGTACTGACTTCTTCAAGAACGTGCGCAACCGTATCGGCTTTCCCGGCCAGCCGGTTCCAGTCGACGGCATCCGCACGACAGAGGCGCCGATCCAGAAATTCCGCTGGGTGCATTTTCCCTTCAATGCCGATCTGCCCGGCAAGTTTCTCTATCGAGTCACGCCGAAGTTCATGGATGCGTCGGGCGCGCTGACTGCGGGTGAGGCGCAGGAGGCGGAGCTGGCGCTGATGCGCGAGACCATTCCCGGCAAGCTCAACGTCGCCTTCACCCGCGGCTTCGTCTCGTCGCAGGCCTTCGTGCGCAATTTTGCCCCCGACGCGCCGACGATCATCACGCTGGTGCCGCCTGTCGGCGATGAGGGGCTGGACTTCGTGCCGACCCACGCCGATGCCGAGCGGGCGCTCGCCTGGATGGGCTTCGAGGCGCGGGCCGAAACGCTCGCGCTGCTCGACAAAGCGCGCGAGGCCGGCGCCGAGGTGCGCGTCATCGCCTATGATCTCAACCTGCCCGAGGTGGTCACCCGGCTGGAGGCGCTGGGGCCGAAGCTCAAGATCATCATCGACGACAGCGACCGCACCAAGGGCCATGGCCGCCCGAATTCGCCGGAGACCAGGGCGGCGGAGCGGCTGATCGCCTCGGCGGGTGTTGCCAATGTCAAGCGCCAGCACATGGCCAATCTGCAGCATCAGAAATCGATCGCAGTCCGCGGCGGCGGTATCTCGACCGTGCTTTACGGCTCGACCAATCTCAGCTGGCGCGGGCTTTATGTGCAGTCGAACAACAGCCTCGCCGTCCACAGCGACAAGGCGATCGAGGATTATTTCACCGCCTTCGAGAGCTATTTCACCGCCAAGCGCGCCGAAGACTTCCGCGACTCGCCAAGTTCCGCCGGCTGGATCGATCTCGGCCTTGACGGCGTCGACGCCAAGGTCGCTTTCTCCCCACACAGCGATGCCAATGGCCGGCTCGACGAGATCGGCGCCGATATCGATACCGCCCATTCCAGCGTGCTGTTCTCGCTCGCTTTCCTCGGCCAGATGACCAGGGGAGCGATCGGTCCGGCGCTCGGCCGCGCGCTCGAACGCCCCGAGGTGCATGTCATGGGCATCGCCGATGCCGAGGTCCGCGCCGGCAATCTCGGCCTCAATGTGCTGACGCCGGACAATCGCCGCAGGGTGGTGCGGGCGGCCGCCTTGACGGGCAACGTGCCGCCGCCCTTCCTGACGGAACCCTCGGGTCTTGCCGGTGTCGACGGCAACCAGCGCGGCACGCGCATGCACCATAAATTCGTCGTGCTCGACTTCGACAAACCGACGGCGCGCGTCTATCTCGGCTCCTACAATTTCTCGAACCCCGCCGATGACGAGAACGGCGAAAACCTCGTCGTCGTGCGCGACCGGACGGTTGCGACCAGCTACATGATCGAGGCGCTCCGGATGTACGACCACTACATCTTCCGCGTCGCCTCCGAAGCGAGCGACGGCCCGGCCCGTCCGCTGGAGCTCAAACGCCCGCCTCAGCCCGGCGGCACGCCCTGGTTCGAACGCGACTGGACCGACCCCATCCGCGCCCGGGACCGGGAGTTGTTTGCCCGGGCGGAGTAATGTCGCTGGTCACGACCGCTGCGGCACAGGCCGGAGCGACCTCGCTATTGGCTGGTTCCTCCACAAGGACCGGTAGCGGGAAAACGCGGCGCTGCCCGTCGATCGCCAACATATTCTTCTCAAAGTGGAAACATTCCGGGGACGGTTGGCGTTGTAGCCGCTACCGGCAGTGCGCCTGACAGGCCGTCTATGAGGAGGCTTATCCATGAAGGTGATGATCGTTGAAGATGAGAATTTTATCGCTCTGGAACTTGAACGCATTGCGCAAGAGGCTGGACACCAGACCATCGGGCCGGTTTCGACGGTGGAGCAGGCACTCGCCCAAGCTCAAAGAAGCGATGTTGCGCTCGTCGATCTCAGTCTCTCCGATGGGCTGAGCGGCGCCCAGCTGGCGCGCCGGCCGATCGACCGCCATGGCGTTGACGTCATCTTCGTGACCGGCAGTCCCGAAAATGTCGGCCACGGTATCGAAGGCGCGCTCGATGTGATCTCCAAGCCTTTCATCGATGAGAGGATCGCCAGCGCGCTCTCGCGGGCGGAGGAGCGACGTAAAAACTTCGACAGCAGCAAGGCTGCGTTGTGAACAGCAGCAAGGCTGCTTTGTGATAAAGAAGGAGATCGACGTCATTCAGGCCGCTACTGCCTGCCTGAGGAGATAGTCCGGATGAAATACGCGCTCCTTGCCGTTCTCTTCGCTCTCTCGGCCTGCGCCAGCGCAGGGGATCCGCAGCCTCTTCCCGGCAGCCTCACCTATGGCGGCAAGGTCCTTCATTCGCCCTACCGTCCGGGAACGGTAGTCAAGAATACCTTTCTCGGTGATTTCGGTTACCGTGTGTTCGAGACCTATGTCGTGCAGCCGGATGGGACGCTCAAGCTCACGTCCCAGAGCACGGGACCGGACTTCCTCTGGCAGTGAAAGAGGCACCGCCTCCTGTCGCGCCGGCGCCACGATCATCTCTGCGGCGGGACGTGGTCAGGCGCATGCGGGGCCGCATGCGCCTTGCCTGTTCAGATCACGTGCGCTTGAACTTTGCGGCCTCTTCGGAACCGCCCGTCGCATTGCCGGCGCTGTAGGAATGCGCGCCGGTGCCGGCGAGTTTGCCGCCGTCGACGATCAGGTATTCGTCGCGGATCGGCCGCTGCTCGAAGAAGCATTCGAGGATCTCGCGCGTGCCGGCGGCATAGCGGGTCTGGGCCGAGAGCGATGTGCCCGAGATATGCGGCGTCATCCCGTGATGTGGCATGGTGCGCCACGGGTGGTCGGCAGGGGCCGGCTGCGGGAACCAGACGTCGCCGGCATAACCGGCAAGCTGGCCGCTTTCGAGCGCACGCGCAATCGAGTCGCGGTCGCAGAGCTTGCCGCGGGCGGTGTTGACGAGATAGGCGCCGCGCTTGAAGTGCTTCAGGGTCTCGTCGTTGATCATATGCTCCGTTTCGGGGTGGAGCGGGCAATTCAACGTCACGACATCGCAGACCTCGTAGATTTCCTCAGGCGTCGCATGCCAGGTGAGGCCCAGTTCCTTTTCCACCGTATCAGGCAGGCGATGGCGGTCGGTGTAGTGAAGGTGCACGTCGAAAGGCTTCAGGCGCTTCAGGACGGCAAGACCGATGCGGCCGGCGGCGACCGTGCCGACATGCATGCCTTCGACGTCATAGGATCGCGTGACGCAATCGGCGATGTTCCAGCCGCCTTTCACCACCCACTGGTAGGAGGGGATGTAGTTGCGGACGAGGCCGAGGATCATCATGACGACGTGCTCGGACACGCTGATCGAATTGCAATAGGTAACTTCGGCGACAGTGATGCCGCGGTCGATCGCCGCCTGCAAGTCGACGTGGTCAGAGCCGATGCCGGCGGTCAGCGCCAGCTTGAGCTTCGGCGCCTTGGCGATGCGTTCGGCGGTGAGATAGGCCGGCCAGAAAGGCTGCGAGATCACCACGTCGGCGTCGACGAGTTCGCGCTCGAAGGCCGAATTCGGGCCGTCCTTGTCCGAGGTGACCACCAGAGTGTGGCCGTTCGCCTCGAGATATTTGCGAAGGCCGAGTTCGCCCGACACGCTTCCGAGCAGAGTGCCGGGCTGGAAATCGACGGCCTTCGGCGTCGGCAAGGTCTGACCACCAGGATATTGATCAATCCTCGGCAGGTTGTCACGGGCGTAGGATTTGGGATAGCCGTCGATCGGGTCGTCGTAGAGTACGCACAATACTTTGGCCATGGTCGGTTCCTCTGTTCGAGCAGCCGGAAACACGCCGGAATGCGCTCTTCTCGCATCGCCATTCCATTGTTGCGTTCTGGCAGCGGGTCTCGTCGAATGGGCTCGCGAGCGCGCCGCTGGTGTTTCCTCGAGGCTGCATCCCGTTTTGCCGGGATATCGTTCAACGACCGGATGATTTCATGCCAGGGGGCAGGGCGCAAATGAAAGCTTTGGAACGATTGGTAGGCGTCATCTATCAAGCCGCTTTCAGGCGAGAGCGAAAATCGGCGTCGAAATCGGAATCACGCAGAGCGCTGACCAACGCCTTCGTCATCGGCGATTGCGGTGACCGATCCGACATGACGAGGCCTATCGCCTGTGTGCTGCCGCAATGCCGGCGGCTACCTTTATACGATCACGAAGTCGTCGCTCCCGCCGATCCCCAAGGCGCTCAGCCGTCTCGCGGCCAGTTCGATGAATGCCTTGACCAAAGGCGGCAGGTGCCGGCTGCTGAGATAGACGACATGCAGACCGCCGGCCGGGGTGGTGTAACCGTCGAGCACGCGGCATAGCCGCCCGTCCTTAATGCAGGCTTCGCCGACCCCATAGGGCAGCTGGGCAATGCCGTAGCCGGCAATCGCGGCGGCCATGACCGCCTGCATTTCATTGGCGGCGAAGCGACCTGATACCGTGACCGTTTCCTGGCCGTGCGGGCCTTGGAGCAGCCATTGCGCATGGGCGGATTGGCCGGCGATGACGCAGTCATGGCGGGCGAGATCTTCAGGCGCCGGCGAACTCACCCAGTCGCCTTGCCAACGTCGCTCCAGTCGAGCTGCACTCCCAGTCGGCATAGCTGACGTGGCGTCGGCTATGTGATGGATGTCGCCAATTGGTGACATCTGATGGAGGTGGATCGGCTGGCGTTTGCCTCACGGCTTGCACAGTCGCCGGCGAACGTTAGTATTCAATCGAAGACCTGTGTCCTTGAGGGGAGGCTTCGATGCCGTCGAGTTTCAATGTCGAAAGTGCGGATGGTTACGAACGGCTGATGGGGCGGTGGAGCAGGAAGCTCGCGCCGATGCTGATCGATTTCGTCGGTCTTGCAGATGGCGATCGCGTGCTCGATGTCGGCTGCGGCACCGGTAGTCTGGCGTTCACGCTGGCGGAAACGCCGGGCCTGCAGGAGATCGCAGCCGTCGACTATTCGCCGGTCTTCGTCGAGGCGGCAACGCGGCGCAACGCCGATCCGCGCGTATCGATCCGGCAGGCCGATGCCTGCGCGCTTCCCTTCGAAGATAACCGCTTCGACAGGGCGATGTCGCTGCTCGTGCTGCATTTCGTGCCGGAGGCGGGAAAGGCGGTATCCGAGATGCGCCGCGTGGTGCGCCCGGGCGGCGTGGTCGCGGCCGCCGTCTGGGACCATTATGGCGGCATGTCCGGCATGCGGATGATGTGGGATACGGTGGTGATGCTTGATGAGGGCGCGCTGCCCCTGCGCCGCAAATATTGTTTCCAGCCGATGATGCGGCCGGGGGAAATGAAGGAGAGCTTCATCGCGCAGGGCCTTGCCGATGTCGAGGAAACCTCGCTGCTGATCCGGATGGAATACCTCTCCTTCGCGGACTACTGGGGCCCGATCGCCGCCGGAGAGGGACCGCTCGGCAAATATGTCGCGGGGCTGGACCCGGCGAAGCGAAAAGCGGTTGATGCGGCGGTGAGGGCGGCATACGAGGCCGGCGAGCCGGATGGGCCGCGGTCGTTTGCGGCGGTTGCTTGGGCGTGCCGGGGCAGGGTTCCGGGCGGTGGATAGCGGTGTGTGATGCCGGTTGCGGTTGATAGACAGCGAGTCTGCGCCACGCCCAAGAGAGCCTCATCCTGAGGTGCCCCGAAGGGGCCTCGAAGGACGGGGCGGGCGCGCGGGCGTCAAATGGACGCAAGGAGCGGCGTTGCGGCGTGTCCTTCGAGGCTTTGCCCTGCGGGCTACGCGCCTCAGGATGAGGGATGTTGGAGGATGCCGCGCCCAAGATACGGCGCCGGGGAGAGTGCCATGCCTTCAATGGTGGCGCTGGAAGTGCCACCCGATCACGGCAATCGTGATGGAACTCGGGCAGTATTGCTGACGTTATTGCCCGCTGTCTGCGACTGCAAACGCAGCCGCAACAGCATCACCCGCCCGTTTCGGGCACCCCTTCCGACGGCATCCGGAATTGCCCGCCTCGCCGCCGCTTTCGGACGGAGGAATATCAGATGTCTGCTTTGGAAAGCCTGCGCCGGCTGACGCCGCAGCAGCGCAACACCGTCATCGCCAGCTATCTCGGCTGGACGCTCGACGCTTTCGATTTCTTCATTCTTGTTTTCGTTCTCAAATATATCGCCGAGGAATTCCATACCGACGTTCCCGCCGTCTCGGTGGCGATCTTCCTGACGCTTGCCATGCGGGCGCTCGGCGCGCTGGTCTTCGGGCTGGCGGCCGACCGTTACGGGCGGCGCATCACGCTGATGGCCGACGTGCTGCTCTATTCGCTGTTCGAACTGCTGACCGGTTTTTCCACCGGGCTCACCATGTTCCTCGTCTTCCGCGCACTCTACGGCATCGCCATGGGCGGCGAGTGGGGCGTCGGCGCCTCACTCGTCATGGAGACGGTACCGGAGGATTCTCGCGGCATCGTCTCGGGCATTCTGCAGGCGGGTTATCCCTCCGGCTATCTGATCGCCTCGGTCGTGTTCTTCCTGCTTTTCCCCGTCATCGGCTGGCGCGGCATGTTCTTCGTCGGCGCGCTGCCGGCACTGCTGGTGCTCTATATCCGCAGCAATGTCGAGGAGAGCCCGGCCTTCTTGAAGCGGCAGGCGGAGGGGCGCCGGCCGTTCCTGACGGTGCTGCGCGAAAACGTTCCGCTTTTCATCTGGGCGGTGCTGTTGATGACCGCGTTCAACTTCTTCAGCCACGGCACACAGGATATCTACCCGACTTTCCTCGAGACCCAGCGCAACTATTCGAGCTATACGGTCGGCGCGATCGCCGTCGTCTACAATATTGGGGCGATCTGCGGCGGGCTGTTCTTCGGCGCACTGTCGCAGCGGATCGGGCGCAAAAAGGCGATCGTCATCGCCGCGTTGATCGCCGTGCCCGTCGCGCCGCTCTGGGCCTATGCGCCGGGGCCGGTGCTGCTCGCCATCGGCGCCTTCCTGATGCAGTTCTTCGTCCAGGGTGCCTGGGGCATCGTGCCGGTGCATCTGAACGAGCTGTCGCCGGACGAGGTGCGCGGCACATTCCCCGGCTTTGCCTACCAGCTCGGCAACCTGTTGGCGTCGGGCAATGCGACGCTGCAGGCAGGGCTCGCCGCCCGCTGGGACGGCGACTATGCCTATGCGCTCCTGATCGTTGCGGCAGTCGTGGCGCTCGTCGTCGCGGCCCTTGCCGGCTTCGGCTTCGAGAAGAAGGATGTCCGCTTCGGTACGGAGGAGGCCGAGGAACCGCATGGCGCGATGCGAATCTAGCGCTGCCTTGCGGCTATGAAGGCCGGCGGCTGACGTCGCCGGCCTTTCCTTGTGCCTGCCGCGCCATCTGCCCTTGAATGCTAAATTCCGGTGCAATTTCTGTACCCCGCCGGTTTCTTTTTTTTAAGGTCGTTGTCTTAAGTGTTTAGTCCCGGGACTAAACACTTGGCCTATTCCTCGCGTGGGTCATGTCTTGCGTCTCGCAGCGAGGAGCGTATGGGTTCGACGGATAATTTCGCCTTCCTGTTGCCAGCAATCATGCTGATTTTCGGCTGCACCTTTTTGGTGGTCAGGCGGCAGGGTTTGCGCGAAGCCGGTTATTGGGCGGCGGCCTATTTCCTCGGCGTGGCGGCCTTCTCGATGCCGCTGCTTTCAGACCTCGTTTCGGATTCCATCCTGTCGCCGATCGCCGACGCGCTGTTCGTTTCAGCCTTCTACTTCTATAGCGGCGCGCTGCTCTTCCGCTTCGGGCGGCCGGGTTTCGTGCGGGGACGGCTGGTCTTCTGCGGTCTCTCCGTCGCGGCGACCAGCTATGCGGCCCTTGTCGCGGGGAACCTGCCGGCCGAGCTCGTCATCAACGATCTCTCCTGTTCCGTGCTGCTCGCCTTCGCCGTTGCACTGAGCATCAGGCACGCCCGTCATCTTGCCGACAGGCTACTGCTTGTCATCGCCGTGCTGATCGTGCTCGATACGGTCGGTCGCAATATCTTGCTGGTCTTCGTGATGCCCTCCTATGGCGGCACGGCCGAAGGGTTCCTCTCGTCGAATTATGATTTCATGATGCAGGCGACCGCGTCGATCCTGTCGCTGCTCTTCGGGCTTTCGGCGCTCGGCGCGGTCGCGCTCGACCTCATCGCGCGTTATCGCGACGCCGCCGATCACGATCCGCTGACGGGCCTTCTCAACAGGCGCGGCTTCGACCGGGTGGTTGCCGATCGGGCGACCGGAGCGAAGGCTGCGACCGGCGCCGTCATCATCTGCGACATCGACGATTTCAAGCGGGTGAACGACAGGTTCGGCCATGCTTGCGGCGACCTGGTCATCCGCGGCCTTGCCGAGCAGCTTTCGGCGCGGCTGCCCAAGGGTGCTTTTGCGGCGCGCTTCGGCGGCGAGGAGTTCGTCGCCTTCCTGCCTGACGTGGGGATCGCGCAGGCGGCGGCCATCGCCAACGCCATCCGGCTGGACTTTGCAGCCACCGACCGCAGCGCGCTCGGCGCCGACCAGGCGATCACGGCAAGCTTCGGCGTTGCGGAGCACCGCCAGGGCGACCGGTCCTTGCACGAACAGATCGGCCGCGCCGATATCGCGCTCTATGCGGCAAAGGAGGCCGGCCGCAACAGGGTGATGCTGGAAGGCGAACCGCCGCGCGACCTGCCTGGTATCCGCATCGCCTCGGCGGTGTGAGGCTATCGCGACCGATCTCGGGCGTCGCAGGGCTTGCCGCCGAATGGCGGCGTGCTAGGTAAGGGCTGCCGGTATCTCCCTGCCGGATCGGTTCCTCCCTTCACAGCCCGAGTTACCCCATGTCCTTTTCCCCTGCGGCCGTCTGGCCTGTCGTCATGCTGTTTGCCTCCAACATCTTCATGACCTTTGCCTGGTATGGGCATCTCAAGCACAAGAGCAGCGCGATTTTCCTCGCCATCATCGTCAGCTGGGGCATCGCCTTCTTCGAATATTGCTTGGCGGTGCCGGCGAACCGCATCGGGTCGGCGGTCTATACGACGGCGCAGCTGAAGACGATGCAGGAGGTGATCACGCTGATCGTCTTTGCCGGCTTTTCGATCTTCTGGCTCGGCGAGAACCTGACCTGGAACCATGCGATCGGTTTCGCCCTGATTGCAATTGGTGCATCTTTCATCTTCCGTGCATAAACTTTAGCCTTTTCAATAGATTACAAATCGTCCATGTCTAGATATCGTCACATTTCCTACAGATTGGCGTCGCAATCGGCTGGCAGCCTGTCACCTCAAGCATTTCCGTTTTTTTCGAGTCACTGAAATGCTCTGACTTTTTGTTTGCGCAATTCCGGACGCAAAACCGCAACGCACTTTTGCTGGGATTGCTTAGCAGTGATCAGGAGGTGACCGGCCATGAGCCTCTCTTTCCCGACGATGGCGGCGATCCGCTTCGGTTATGGCTTGCGGCCGGGCGAGGCGCCGCCGCAGAGCAAGGATGAGCTGATCGGCCAAATCGCCGAGGGCGTGGCTGCAACGCCGGATTTTCCCCTCGGCGGGCCCGACATGCGCCACCAGGCAATTCTCAGCCTGCAGGCGCAGTTGAAGCAGATCCGGCAGGACGCCAAGACGGTGACCGACGATACGACGCAGCGCGAGATGCGCAAGGGCGTGCAACAGCAAGTGCAGCAGCAGTTTCAACATGATGTGAACCTGCGGCTGATGCAGGCGGTGCTGTCGCCGTACGGCTTCTACGAGCGGCTTTCGACCTTCTGGACCGATCACTTCTCCACCAGCGCCAATAAGAGCCTGCCGATGCGCCTCATCGTGCCGCTCTACGAGGCGGAGGCGATCCGGCCCTTCATATCAGGCAGGTTCGGCGATCTCTTGTGCAATGCCACCGCCCATCCGGCGATGCTGATCTATCTCGACCAGGCGGATTCGCTTGGGCCGGATTCGGCCGGCGGCATGAAGCGCAACAAAGGGCTGAACGAAAATCTCGGCCGCGAACTGCTGGAGCTGCACACGCTCGGCGCCGGCAGCGGCTATAGCCAGGCGGATGTCACGGCGGCGGCCATGGTGCTGACGGGGCTCACCATCGACCGCAAGGAGATGGACATCGCCTTCCGGCCGAATATTTCGGAGCCCGGCGCACATGAGGTGCTCGGCGTCAGCTATGGCGGGCGCCGGCGTTCGCGCGACGATTATCTCGACATGCTCGACGATCTCGCCGTCCACCCAAAGACAGCGGCGCATATCAGCCGCAAGCTCGCGGTGCATTTCATCGCCGACCAGCCTGACGAGGGCATGGTGTCCGATATGGCGGAGGCCTGGAAGAAGACGGATGGCGATCTGACTGCCGTCTACACCGCCATGCTTGATCATCCCGCCGCCTGGCGCGACGAGGGCGCCAAGGCGCGCCAGCCTTTCGACTATGTCGTCGCCGGCCTGAGGGCGCTGAATGCGGGGCCGGTCAACGGCGTTGTCGGCAGTTTCCTGGCGGCCAACCAGCAGGGTACGGACGAGGGCGACATGGCGGCGAACACGCCTGGCATGGCAGGATCGCCAGTGCCGACGGATCCCGCCGGCGAGGCGAGGGACAAGCGCCTCAAGGCGTTCCGGACGGCGCGGGCGCTGGGGCAGGGCGCACTCAGGCGCATGGGGCAACCGACCTGGCTGCCGCCGAGCCCGGCCGGTTTCGAGGAAGGCTTCTCCGCCTGGATCACCGGCAGCCAGCTCGCCGAGCGGCTGGCCTGGGCAAGGCGGGCCGCGGCCCAGTTCGGCCGGGACGAGGATCCGCGCGAATTCCTGAAGTCGACGCTTGCCGATGCGGCGCGCGACGAGACGATCCGCGTGGTATCGCAGGCGCCGAACAAGATCAGCGGGCTGACGCTGGTGCTGGCATCGCCCGAATTCAATCGCCGCTAAGCAGACTTTCGTTGGCAAGCCAACGCTTCGTCTGCTTAGCTCCTTTGTTTTGTCGCAGGTTCCGGAAAACCGTTGGACACTTTTCCGGAACCTGCTTAGGAGGCCCCGCCCATGACGTTGCCCATGAACCGGATTTCGCTGTCGCGCCGCGGCTTCCTGACGTCGGCCTGCTGTCTCGCCGCCGCCCCCATCTTTACGCCTGTCACCTTCGCGGCGATGCCGGGGGACAACCGTTTCGTCACCATCGTGCTGCGTGGCGCGATGGACGGGCTGGATCTGGTGCAGCCCTATGGCGATGCCGGCTTTGCGGCGCTCAGGCCGACACTGGCGCTGACGCCCGAGACCGGGCTTCTCGATCTCGACGGGCATTTCGGCCTCAATCCGGCGGCCGCCGAGCTGCTGCCGCTCTGGAAGAGCCGCGAGCTCGCCTTCGTGCATGCCGTATCGACGCCCTATCGCGACCAGCGCAGCCATTTCGACGGGCAGGACATGCTGGAATCCGGCGGCGAACATGTTGCCGAGGAGAAGACCGGCTGGCTGAACCGGGCGCTCGCCGTCATTCCGCGCTCGGATGCGCGCAAGGCAATCGACATCAACACCTCGACGGAGCTGATCCTCTCCGGACCCAACAATGTCGACGTCTGGGCGTCGGATTCCAATCTGGCGCCGGCGCGCGACGAGATGCAGTTCCTGGCGCGGCTCTATGCCGGCGATCCGCCGTTCGCAGAGGCGATGGCCGAGGCGACACGGGCCAACAGCGCCTCGATGATGGTCGAGCCGGAGGGCCAGCGCGGCGCGAAGATCGCCGATGTGGCAGCGCTTGCCGGCAACATGCTGAAGGGCGATTACCGCATCGCCAGCTTCTCGATTTCAGGCTGGGACACGCATATCGGCCAGGCCGGCCAGTTCAAACGACCGGTGCAGGACCTTTCGCAGGCGATCAATATGTTGAAGACCACGCTCGGGCCCGAGATCTGGGCAAAGACGGTGGTGCTTGCCATGACCGAGTTCGGCCGCACCGTGCGTCAGAACGGCTCAGCCGGCACCGACCACGGCACCGGCGGCTGCGCGCTGCTATCAGGCGGCGCCATCAACGGCGGCCGCATCCTCGGCCGTTGGCCGGGCATCGGCGACGGCCAGCTGCTCGACGACCGCGACCTGATGCCGACCGGCGACGTGCGCGAGCTCGCCGCGGCGATGCTCTACCGGCAGTTCGATGTGTCTGCGGATGATTTGACGGGGAAGATCTTTCCGGGACTGGGGTTTGATAAAGGGTCGCAGTTTTTGAGGGAGTGAGCGGCGGAGCCGCGAATGCATGGAGCGTAAGCGAAGGGCAAGAATAAGGTCGTCTCTTGGCTAGCCAGGGAGCTTGCCGCTACCCGGCCCTTCGCCTGGCTCAGGGCGTTCGACGTTGCAATCGATTCACTGGATCGATTGCTCCCGCTCGCGGGACCACGTCTCACCCCAAGACATCATAAAGCCGGAAGATGAAACTTACCTGATAGATCAGGTTGGCGATGATGAAGGCGGTGTGGAAGCGGCGGTTGGGGGTCCAGGCGGCGATGGCGCATAGGAGGATGTAGACGATGTTGCGAGCTGGGTATTCCCAGCCGAGCGAGAGGATGCGCTCATGGCCCTTGATTGTCGTGTCGAGAATATCGACGGCGTAGGTGAGGCCGAGGATGCCGAAGAACCATTTGCGCCGGGAAATGAAATATTCCTCGTAGCCGCCATATTCGTCGAGCGAGGCCGGAAAGAGCAGGGCGCAGAGCAGGAAGAACAGACTGCAGAAGCAGATGAGGAAGAGATAGATGCCGAAGCCGATCGCCGGCACCGCCTGCAGGCGATATTCCCACCACCAGATATGGATGATGAACAGGAACATCGACAATGCCCAGCCGAGATGGATGGGATAGACCTTGGCCTTGGCGGGATGCTGGACGATGCCGGCAAGGCCGGTGAGCACTCTGGCGAGTGAAAGGCTGATGACCATGCCCATGACCACCTTGATGTGAAGGAAGACCTCCGGCGAGCTGACCGTTTCCATGCTGTCGATCCCTGGCCTGTCACTCCTCGGGGACTTGCTTCGGTTTGCCCTCTTCGTCGAGCGCCACCATGATGAAGGTGCCAGCCGTGACCTTTTCCATCTTGGCGTAACGTGCGCGGTGCGCCCAGGCTTCGACGCAGAGCGTGATCGAGGTACGGCCGACACGGTCGATATCGGTATAGACGGATAATGTGTCGCCGATCTTTACCGGCAGCTCGAAGGCCATCTCCTTGACGGCGGCGGTGACGACGCGGCCCTTGGCGCGCTCTGCAGCGCGGATGCCGGAGGCAAGGTCCATCTGCGCCATGACCCAGCCGCCGAAGATATCGCCGGCCGGATTGGCGTCACCGGGCATGGCAAGCGTCCTCAGCGTCAATTCGCCTCTCGGCTTGGCGGCATCGGTCATCAAGTCTTCTCCATCTGGTGCGGGCCATGGGCCGGCGATTCACTGGAGAGCACCCTAGTGCAAAGGCCGAGGGCTGTAAAAGACGGCAAGACCAAGCGCTAGAGACGGCCGATGAGAAAAATGTTGCTGCCGTTGCCGGTTGAAATCTCATTTGATTTCAAATGGTTGAATTTTACAGCTTTCATCTGACCTTACGTTATTTAATTGTCTCCTAATTAAGCTTTACGCTCCAGTAATTCCGGCAATTCAGAATGCGATCGATCTCAAACATAAGAATCGCCGGGAACCTCATGCGCAACGTCAAGATTTCCACCCGACTTTACTGCCTCGTCGCATTCACGCTTGCCGTGCTCACGGCGACGATGGTCTTCTTTCTGAACTATTCCTATTCCGAGCTGGAAGCGGAGCGGAAGGCGGGGCTGGCGCAGTTGGATGCGACGGCGCTCGGCATCTTCGACAAATATTACAAGATGGAGCAGGCGGGCACGATGACCCGCGAGCAGGCGCAGGCGGCGGCCAAGGATGTGATCGGCGCTATGCGCTACGGCGCCGACGGTTACTTCTGGATCAACGACATGCATCCCAAAATGGTGATGCACCCGATCAAGCCGGCGCTTGATGGCACCGATATCTCGCAGATGAAGGATCCGAACGGCAAGTTCCTGTTCATCGAGTTCGTCAACAAGGTGAAGAAGGACGGCAAGGGTTTCGTCGATTATTACTGGCCGAAGCCGGGTGCCGATGAGCCGGTGCTGAAATATTCCTATGTCGCCGGCTTCGAGCCCTGGGGCTGGATCGTCGGCACCGGTGTCTATGCGGATGACCTTGCCGCGCTCTATCGCCAGAACGCGATGTGGGCCGCACTGCTCTGCCTGCTTGGCGCCGCCGCCACGATTGCCATTGCCTATGCCATCGTGCGCAGCGTGACAGTGCCGATCGTCCGGCTGAAGGCGGCGATGAACGCGATTGCGGCCGAAGAAGCATCGGTGGAGATATCAGGCAGCGACCGTCGCGACGAGATCGGCCAGATGGCCAAGGCGCTGCTAGTGCTGCGCGATTCCGTCGACGAGCGCAGCGCGCTGCGCGGGCGGGAAGACGAAAGACAGCAGCAGATCGAGGAAGAGCGCCGCGGCAACGAGGCAAGCCTGCGTTCCGCCTCCGAACGGCAGAACCGCGCGATGCAGGCGCTTGGCGTCGGCCTGGAGAAGCTTGCGGGCGGTGACTTGACGGTTGCGATCGGCGATATCGGAGAGGATTACGCCAAGCTGAGGGGCGATTTCAACGCCGCCGTCGACGCGCTGAACGGCGTCATCCATGCGATCGCCGAATCGAGCCGCGTCGTCAACGACAGCGCTTCCGACATCAGCGAGGCGACCGGCAATCTGTCGAAGCGGACGGAGCAGCAGGCAGCCGCACTCGAAGAAACGGCGGCAGCGCTCGACGAGATCACCGCGACGGTCAAGACGGCATCCGAACGGGCGAACGAGGCACGCGAGATGGTGGCCGAGACCAAGGCGAGTGCCGGAAAATCCGGCGAGATCGTCCGCAACGCGGTGACAGCGATGGGCCGGATTGAGGATTCGTCCAACCGCATCGGCCAGATCATCTCGGTCATCGACGAAATCGCCTTCCAGACGAACCTTCTGGCGCTGAATGCCGGCGTCGAGGCTGCGCGGGCGGGCGAGGCGGGCCGCGGCTTTGCGGTCGTCGCCCAGGAAGTGCGCGAACTTGCCCAGCGTTCCGCCAATGCGGCCAAGGAGATCAAGGAACTGATCAGCCGGTCCGCAACGGAGGTCCAGGGCGGGGTGGCGCTGGTGCGCTCGACGGGCGAGGCGCTGCTGGAAATCGAGGCACTGGTCAACCAGGTCAACGATCACGTCGCCTCGATCGCGACGGCGGCGCGCGAGCAGTCGACGGGGTTGAACGAGATCAACGGTTCCGTCAATCACATGGACCAGATGACCCAGCAGAATGCCGCGATGGTCGAGGAGACGACGGCGGCAAGCCGCACGCTCGCCGACGAGAGCACTCAGCTGAAGACGCTGCTTTCGAATTTCCGCCTGCGCGGGGAGCCGCCGCCGGTGACCCGATACACACGGGCAGCGTGAAGAAACGTAGAAATGAAAGGCCGGGAAACCGGCCTTTTCCTTTCCGTCGCGTTCAGATTGTGCCGGTAAGTTTTCATTCACCGTTTTTAATTAAAATTGGAGTGAGTTTTTTCGGTCACTGCCCAGCCAGCCTGCGGAAGCGATAAGAGTATGGCGTTTGTTTCCTTTCCTCGGCGATCCCTTTTGCCCATGCTGCTCTCAGTGGCGCTGACGACCTGTTCGATCAGTGACGGGCTGGTGCCGCCGGCCAATGTCGACAACGGCACCAGGGTCAGTTCGATCTCGCCGTCGCGGGGGGCAGCGCGCATGGCGCCTGCCGTGCGCATGGCGCCGGTGGAGAGCCAGGCCTCCTATCCGGTTTCCAGCGCGCCCGTCGGCAATGGCCAGGGCTCCGTCGATTATCTCGATACGCCAAACCTTGCCGGCACCGGCCATGCCTCCCAAGCCGCGCCACAGGCGCGGCGGGGCAAGCTGCCGATGATCGACAGCGACGAGGCACTGGCGGCAGGCCAACCGAGTGGCAGCTGGGGCGGCACGCAGGCGCTTGCGATCCCGTCCGGCGGCGTCAACATGGATGACGATCTCGGGGCGGAGCCGGTCGTCGGGCTGGCGCAGGAACAACAGCAGCAGATCGCCGAGGGCAACGCCACCGAGCCGGTTGTCGACGGCATCGGTACCGATAATCCAACGCAGCTCAACCAGCCCATGCGCCAGCCCGCGCAGCAGCCAATGCCGCAGCCGGCGGCCGAGGCACAGATGAGCCGGGCGCCCGCCTGGAACGACGGCACCCCTGTGGTGGCGCCGAGCCGTGTTCCCGAAGAGGACGAGAGCGAAGAGGTCGCGATGCTGCGGCCGAACAATCCGATGATGAGCGAGCCGGCGGCACCCGTCGATCCCAGCGTCATGCCGTCCTCCGAGCTTGCCTGCCGGCGTGAGCTGAAGCGCATGGGCGTCCTCTTCGACAACAAGCCGCCGATCTCTAATGGGCCGGCCTGCCAGGTGCCTTATCCGGTGTCGCTGAAAGGGCTTTCCGGCAATATCGGCGTGCGCCCGGCCGTGACGCTGAACTGCCAGGTGACGCTCGCTTTCGCTAAATGGGTGAAGAACGAGCTGGCACCGTCCGCTCGCTACCGTTACTGGTCCGGCATCAAGACGATCCAGCCGCTCGGCGGCTATTCCTGCCGGCGCATGAACAACAGCCGGCAGAAATACAATCCGATGTCGGAACACGCCCGCGGCAACGCCATCGACGTCGGCAAGTTCGTGCTGAAGAACGGCCATGAGATCGACGTGCGTAAGAAGGGCCTGTTCTCGCTGCGTGAGGGGCGGCTTTTGAAGGCGGTGCGCAGCGACAGCTGCCGCTATTTCAATACCGTGCTCGGCCCCGGCAGCAACCCGGAGCACTGGAACCACTTCCACTTCGATCTTCGCTCTCGCAAGAGCGGCAAGGCCTATTGCGACTGATGCATATCGCCTAAGCCATGCGGCGCGGGTGCGGCTGATGTCGCAGCATCGGACTCGGCTGCCAAAAAAGGTTCATCCCTGCCGCAGGGCACGCTATAGATCGGCGAGCCGATTGCGTTTCGAGAGTTTGATCCATGAGCTATGATTTCCATGTCGGCCAGAAGGTCGTCTGCATCAACGACACCTTCAAGCATGTCAGCATCGACCAGCTCATCCGCAAGGGCGAGATCTATACGATCCGCTGGGTGGGTGAATATACCCATTATATCGACGGCACCTTCATCGGGGTGAAGCTCGCGGAGATCAACCGCGGCAATGATGACGGGCCGGAAGGTTACGGAGCGGCCGACATGCCCTATCGCGCCACGCGGTTCCGGCCGCTGGTGAAAGACAAGATCTCGTCACTGCGCAAGCTGTTGGCGCCGACGCCCGATGCACCGGTCGAACCGAAGGAAAAAATCAGGAAGAAAGAAAAGGTCTGAGCGCTGGCGCGCCGGGATCTCCAGGTGATCCGCCATTGCTGACCAATACATCCGTAGCAGCGGCTGCACGGCGGCTTCGGCACAACCCATCTTGGCCTGCGCGAGGACGTGCTGGAGCGTTTCAGCGATTGGCATCCCTCGCTCGTGGACCTCATCTCCAGAAGCAGGCGCCGTTGATCGCAAGGCCGCTTTAGGCATGAATGGATGGTGGCGTCTAGATTGTCTGCCGGCCGACTGGCACGCCGGGCTCGCCGAGATCCCAATAGAGGCCTGCCATCAATGCCAGGCCCTCGCGGGCGATGGAGAGGGGAAGATGCTCGTTCGGCGCATGCTGGGAGCATCCCGGATAAGAATGCGGGACCCAGATCGTCGGCAGGTCCAGGGTCTCGGAGAAGGTGTCGTTCGGCAGCGATGCGCCGAGGTTCGGCAGGATGGCCGGCGTCTTGCCGGTGGTGCGGCTGATCGAGTCGACCGCCCAACCGACCCAGGGATGCTTGGGATCGAGACGCGTCGCGTAGAAAATCTCGTCGCCTGCCTGGGCAATCTGCACCTGCGGAAAACCATGACTGTCGAAGTGCCGTCGCAGCGCCGGCAGTATATCCTTCACATCGACTCCGACGACGAAGCGTAGCTGGCAACGCGCCCAGGCGCGCGGCGGGATCGCGCCTACGGGTGTCTTGGGGTTGCCGGCTTCGAAAGCCAGGATCGCGAAGGAGCTCCAGGCAAACAGTTTTTCGGCTGGCGTCAGCCCGGGTTCGCCCCAGTTCGGATCGATTTTCGCATCGCCGTCGCCATCCTCTGGGACGCAGTCGGCAAGCACATGCCGGACATTGTCGGGGATCTCTTTCGGACACCATTCCGGGATGCGAATTTCGCCCGACGGGCCGGTGATGCTGGCAAGCGCATGGGCGAGTTGGATTGCGGGATCGGAGAGTAGGCCGCCCCAGTTCCCGGAGTGGTGCCCGCCCTTGCGCGCGTCGATCAATATATCGAAGCTGACGGCGCCGCGGGAACCCAAGAAGATAGTCGGCCGTTCGGCAGTGAGCCGCGGGCCGTCTGAGGCGATCAGCACGTCGGCGCGGAACAATTCCCTGTGCGTGACGGCGAGTTCACGCAGGCCGGGCGATATCCGCTCCTCACCCATCTCGATCAGATATTTGGCGTTGAACCCGAGCTTGCCGCGCGTTTCCAGCACGGCCTGGATGGCGCCGATGTTGACGGTATGCTGCCCCTTGTTGTCGGCGACTCCGCGCCCGTACCATCTGCCGTCACGTTCGGTCATCCGCCAGGGCGACAGGCCGTCGTCCCAGGCATCGTCAAGTCCGCGGATCACGTCGCCATGGCCATAACCAAGGACAGTCGGCCGTTCGCGATCCTCGATGCGCTCGGCAAAGAGAAAGGGCCAGCCGGTCTCCGTCAATGTGCGGCAGGTGAAACCGAGAGCCTCGAAGGTCGGCCTGATTTCGGTTTCGATATAGTCGAGCAACACCTGCCTGCGATCGGGGTTCTGGCTCTCCGTCGGCATGCCGACACGGCGCGTAAGATCGGTTCGGAACGATCCTGAATCGAAATAGGCCTCTGCTCTTGCTATGGCCGCGTCACGTGTCATGAGCCGGAGCATAACATCAGGACAGGCGCATCGAAATGCCCAATCGAATTTCGCCGCTGCCGCTCAGGGGTGCCCGGATATGGCGTGTTTCCGCCTATAGAAACAAATCGCATCCGATTAAATCGGAGTGGTGTTGACATCGCTTTTGGTTGGGCGTATTAGAGCGCATCCGATTTAATCGGATGCGAATAAAACTTAAACCGAAAGGATATCACCATGACCGAGAAGCTTCTCTTTACCGGCAAAACCCACATCTCCGGCGGCCGCGACGGCTCTGCGCGCAGCAGCGACGGCACGATCGACATCAAGCTGCCGCAGCCGCATCCGGCCGCCGAAAACCTGTTCGGCATCGCCTGGTCGGCCTGCTACATCGGCGCCATCGAACTTGCCGCTGCCCAGAGAAAGATCACGCTGCCTGATGGTCCCGAGGTCGACGCGGAGATTACTCTCAACGCCGACAACGGCTCCTTCTTCCTGAGGGCGCGCCTCAATGTCAGCCTGTCCGGCATCGATCGCGACATCGCGCAGGAACTGATCGAGGCAGCCCATGGCATCTGCCCTTATTCCAAGGCGACACACGGCAATATCGACCTCGAGACCAGGCTTGTCTGAGCGGGCGAGGGCAGACCTCATCGCCGGAGGGTTTGATGCGGAGGGCCTGCCGGTCGGGCCGGCAGACCTCTTTCTGAGGTAGCAGGCACGGGAAACCTTGCCGATCTGGAGAGCAAGCGATGATCAGTAGCCACGGCCAGTCGCACCAGGCCTTTGACGAGTTTTCACATGTGCTCGACCCTGATGTCTATGAGCCGTTGTCCGATGACTGGCTGGTCGGCATCACTGATGTCGTCAACTCGACCACGGCGATCCGGTCGGGGCGCTATGAAGACGTCAACTATGCCGGCGCATCTGTTATCGCCGCGCTCGGCAATGCCTGGGGATCGTTCGATTTCCCCTTCGTGTTTCGCGGAGACGGGGCAGCATTCGCCTTGCCGCCGCAGGGCATCATGGCGGCGACATCGGCATTGCGGCAGGTCGCAGGCTTTGCAAGAGCCGATCTCGATCTAACCCTTCGTATCGGGCTGCTGACCGTACGCGAAATCCGCACCAGTGGGCGCGACGTCAGAATTGCCCGTTATGCCGCCTCCGAGAACGCGACCTATGCGATGTTTACAGGGGGCGGGCTCAAATGGGCGGAGCAGCAGATCAAGAACGGCCGGTATCTGGTCAAGCCGGGCCGCTACGCCACGAAGCCCGACCTGAGCGGTCTCAGCTGTGACTGGACCCCGTTCCCAAGCCAGCGGGGCGAGATACTGTCGCTGCTGGTCGAGCCTCGCGATCATCTCAGTCCCGAGGTCTTTGCCGCCATGGCAAAACGCGTTCTTGCGGTTTTCGATGCCGCGCCGCGCCAATCTCATCCGCTTCCCGGTGGCATTCCCACCGATGGAGGCAGCGGGAAGCAGGTCGATGCGAAAGGCTGGTCGGAGGTCGCCGCCAATTCGGATTTCCGCAAGTTCGATGATGGTTTGCGTTTGACGCTGGACTGCACGCGCGAACAGATCGACAGGGTCGAAGCGATCCTCGTTCCGGCGAGGGCGCGCGGCGAGATCAACTTCGGACTGCACCGCCAGTCGCATGCGCTGATGACCTGTCTTGTGCCATCGGACAGGCCGGATTCGCACCTGCATTTCCTCGATGGAATGGGCGGCGGCTATGCCAGCGCCGCCGAGAAGATGGAGGAAGGCGCGCTTGGCGATGTCGTCCGGCATCATGCGCCGTCGCTCAGGACCCAGCCGGCGCGGGATCATCGCCGCCAAGAGATCTGAGCGGGCTTCCCCGTTTCCCGGCTGACAAGGTTTGCGAGCATTTCGCCGAGCTGAGGCGGCGCTAACTCGGCTTCACCTTCTATCGCGGCGAGGCTAAACCATCTAAGCTCGGTGTGTTCGTCATCGACCAGCCGCGGATAGCCGTACCACTGATCGATACGATAGACGTGGAAGGTGGCGGATGCCTCAGGCAGGCCCTCCGATGCGAACTTTCCCGCAAACTGCCAGCGCTGCGGCGTCACGCCTATTTCTTCCATCAATTCCCGGCGCAATGCCGTCTCGGCGTCTTCGCCGTCTTCGATATGGCCGCCCGGCAGGCTCCAGCGATCCCGGTGCACCTTGCGCCTGGAACTGCGTCTGGCCAGGAGAACGGTCCCATTCTGAATCAAGGCGCCCATCGCGATCTCGGGCATTTCGTCTTCTCCGTTATGTCATGATGCCGGGATCACGATTTTTCCGGCTCGGGTTGCGTCGATCGCAGGAGGTTGTCGCGCAGCCGCGTCACCGATTTTTGCACGACGGGAAAGTCGTCGCCGAGCCCGGTGGCGGCAATCATGGGAGCGACGGGATCGCCGTCAAGAAGAGTGCGCCCTGCCGGCGTCAGGCTCACCCGCACCTGCCGCTCGTCTGCGGGATCGCGACGACGCGTGATGTAGCCAACCGATTCCAGCTTCTTGAGGATGGGCGTCAGCGTATTGGATTCGAGAAACATCTTTTCTCCCAACGCCCCGACCGTCTGATCGTCCTCTTCGGAAAGGGCGACGATGACGATATATTGGGTGTAGGTCAGGCCAAGCTGATCCAGGATCGGCTTATAGGCGCGGCCGAAGGCAAGATTGGCCGAATAGACCGCGAAGCAGAGGAAATTGGAAAGCTTGCGACCGCCCTTGCCCGCCTGCGGAGAGGTGGGCATATCCGGTCCCTTAGCTGCTTTAGATGTCGGCATCGGTCCATCCTGTCCAAGCTTTCTGACAATAAGATCTATATAAATCGCATCCGATTAAATCGCAATAGTGCCGAAGTCGGTTTTCGATCCCGCCGTTTGCGGTGACTCGACAAAGATCAGCGGAAACTCCTGGGAGGCTTCCCATACTTCTTGCGAAAAGCGGTCGCGAAATGGGCGGAGTCGGAGAACCCGATTTCAAAGGCGATCGCCGTCATGGGCAGTGTGCTGTTTTCGACCAGAAACCGGCCATAGCGCAATCTCGTCTCAACGATAAAACGCTTCGGAGTCATGCCGATATTGTCCTGGAACAGACGCGCGAACTGACGTGGTGACAGGCCGACCAGAGAGGCCACCTGTTCCGGTGAGACATCGCGGCCTTTCCGACTCTCGATGAGAACGACGGCTCGCTGAATACGCGAATCTTCCGTGCGGCGAAATGTTGTGGCGCGGCCGTGATCGAAGGCGCTCATGTGCTTCTGCTCCGTGAGCGAAAGCTGGTGCACGGCTTTGGCCGCCCGATCCGGTCCGCAATGCGTGCGGATGAGCTCCGTCATCAGCGACAGGATCGATACGCCGCCAGGCACGGTAATGCGACCGTTTTCGATCAGGAAGTCATCGCGCGTGGAGAAGGCAAGACGCGGGAAGCCAATGCGGAAATCCTCCGCGTGAAAGGGATGGACGCACGCCTTGCGCCCGGCAAGCAGGCCCTCCTGCGCCAAGACGAAGGCGCCCGTACACACACCAATGACCGGGACACCTGCCGATGCCGCCACCCTGAGATAGTCGCGATGCTTGCTGGGTGCGGCGCGCAGATGTGGCAGGAGGCCACCGATAACCACGACGTAGTCGAAGTCGGTCGGGTTAATGTAGGGCGCATCGGCGTGAACCCGGATGCCGCAGCTGGCGACCGCCGCATGGCCGGGAACCCCCATGATCGACCAGCGACAATGCAATGGACGGGAATTGTCGGCAAAGTCCGCCGCATGCCTGAGGGGCTCGACGATACCCGTCAGCGACATCATCGGGAATGTCGGCCAGAGGAGAATGCCGACGGAGAGATCGGCCTTTCGGTCGCGTGCGACCAGAAGCCGCTCGGCCCAAAGATCGTCGAGCCAGCGCACATAGTCCGGCTCGTTGGCAGATATTTCGGACGGTTCCTCGGATGTGATCATGGTGTGTGGCGATGATAGAGTCATCATGTCCTTTTTTCAAAGAAAATGTCCGATTTATAAAATTCAGTAGCAGCCTTCAGTGTCAAGTTTCCTCTCGTCGAACGCGACATCCGGGGACAGAAACCACCGGACCGGGGAACCAACAAATCAAGGATCAGAACAATGGCACTTTCTCTTTCGAGAAGGATGGTGACGTGCGCTCTGCTGGCAGGCAGCTTCATGTCCCTTTCATCTATCGCCAAGGCTTTCGAACTTGCCGAGCAGGGCAAGCTTACGGTTGCCTTCACCGGCGACATGCCCGGCTCCGGCTGGCAGGACGGGAAGCTTATAGGCTATGACGGTGAAATCATGCAACGCATTGCCGACAAGCTCGGGCTCAAGATTCAGCCTGCCCTCATGGAATGGTCGGGTACGATCGCCTCCGTTCAGTCAGGCCGCGTCGACGTTATGCTCGGCACCATGGGCTGGACCGAAAAACGTACCAAGATCATGACACTGTCCGAACCGATCCACTACTTCAAGAACGGCATCATGCAATCGACGAAGACGAACTGGGACAAGCTTTCTGACCTGGAAGGCAAGAAGATCGGCACGATCACCGGCTTTTCGTTCATTCCGGAATTGAAGAGCATCAAGGATCTCCAGCTCTCGCTCTACGACACTTCCGATGCGGCCGTGCGCGATCTTATCGCCGGGCGCATCGACGCTGTTATCGGCGATCCGCCGGTGATCTCCTACGCCATCAAGCAGAACCCTGATTGGAATATGCACTTCCTTGCCTTCACCGATAACAGTCCGGATTTTCCGCTGCTGACCGGTCTCGGCCAGGTCGTCTATGGCCTCAACCAGAAGAACGACGATCTGCGCCAGAAGATGGACGCCATCATCGCCGACATGTGGAAGACCTGCGAGATGAAGGAAATCGGCGCCCGCTACGGATTGTCGTCGGATGTCTGGTTCAAGCCTGTGGGTCAAAACTTCCGCGCCGGCGTCGATCGCCCTGCAGATTACAAGCTGCCGTCCTGCGCAGCTGGCGGCTGAACGAGCGTGCGGACGGAAGCTGCAATCGGCGGCTTTCGTCCACCCTCTAATCGCATGAGGAAACGGTGATGAACGCGCTTCTGAGCGTTGCAGGCCTGCGCAAGAGCTATGGTCCTATCGAAGTTCTCAAAGGCATCGATTTCGACGTCGCGCCAGGTGAGAAGATTGCCCTGATCGGTCCGTCCGGCTCCGGGAAATCCACCTGTCTGCGCTGCATGAATTTTCTGGAAAAACCCAGTGCCGGCGAGATCCGCCTCGATGGCGAGCGGATCGGTACACGCAACGGCCGTATCATGAGCGATCGGCAACTTGCACCGCAGCGCGCCGAGATGGGCATGGTCTTCCAGCTCTTCAATCTCTGGCCGCATCTGTCGGTGACGGAAAACGTGGCGATCGCGGCGCGCAAGGTGCGCGGTCTGCCTGCCGCCGAGGCACGCGAACTGGCTTTGGAAATGCTGGCCAAAGTCCATATGACGCATCGCGCCGACGCCTCACCGCTCGAACTGTCCGGCGGCCAGCAGCAGCGTGTCGCGATTGCGCGAGCGCTTGCCCAGAAGCCAAAGCTCATGCTGTTCGACGAACCGACATCCGCACTCGATCCCGAACTGGTCCAGGAGGTTCTGAAAGTGATGGAGGAGCTGGCAGCCGAAGGGCGCACGATGCTGATCGTCACGCACGAGATCGCGTTTGCGCGCGACATTGCCGATCGCGTCCTGTTTCTTGACGGCGGCACGATCGTGGAATCCGGCCCGGCACGCCAGGTCATAACCGCTCCCCGCGAGGCGCGCACGCAAGCGTTTCTCAACAAGATCCGGCACTAGGCGTGTCATGATTGGATTTTCCGTATTCTTCTCGGTCGTCCAGGGGCTCGTCGCCGGGCTTGGCGTAACCGTTTTCGTCACGATCGCCTCGCTCGTGTTCGCAGCCGCCTTCGGGTTCCTTCTCGCTCTGCTCAGACAATTTGTCGGGATCAAATTCATCAATCTCGCGATCGATGCCTGCTGCGAGATTCTCTGCAATGTGCCGGCCTTGACGCATCTGTTCATCCTCTACTTCGGGCTTGCCAGCCTCGGCGTGAAATTGACGTCAATCACGGCGGCCATCCTGGGCCTCGGGCTCATCGGGGCGGCGATCACCTGCGCAATCTTTCGCGCCGGTTTCGCTGCGCTGCCGAGCGGGCAGGCGGAGGCGGCGCTTGCTGCAGGGCTGACCCCACTCCAGACCATCTTTGAGATCCTGACGCCGCAGGCCATGCGGATAGCGCTTCCGGGGCTCGGAAACTACGCGGTGCAACTTCTCAAGGACACGTCCGTCGTCTCGGCCATCGCGGCGCCGGAAATCATGTTCTTCGCCCGTTCAATGGTGACGTCTTCCTTCCAGACAACAATGATCTATGCGACGGCGGCGGCACTCTACCTGTTGCTGAGCCTGCCATTGATGCAGGCAACGCAGTTCCTCGAAAGACGTTACGGGAGATTGAAAGGATGAGTGCTTTCCTGGCGCCCTATGGCGATCATGGTGCCGAATGGCTGCCTCTGCTGCTGCGGGCGATGGTGAATACGGCGCTGCTTTCCGTTTGTGCCTTTGCCCTGGCATTCGTTTTCGGCCTGCTGCTTTCGCTCTGCCAGAAATCCAGTTTCGCAGCGCTGCGGTATTTTGCGGCTCTTTATGTGACGATCGTGCGGGGCGTGCCGCTATTGGCGGTTCTGTTTCTGCTTTATTTCGGCTTGCCGGGCATCGGGGTCGTCTTCGATGCTTTCGGTGCGGCGATCGCCGGCCTGGCGTTGTGTTTCGCGGCCCAGGTCGCCGAGCTTTTCCGCGCCGGTCTGAAGGCTATACCGGCCGGACAGAGTGAGGCAGCGCTGGCCGCGGGCTTCACCCCGGCCCAGAGCTTCGCCTGGATCATCCTGCCGCAGGTCGCGCGTGTCATTCTGGCGCCGATGATCATCACCTTCGTCTCGCTGCTCAAGGATTCTTCGCTCGCTTCGCTGATTACCGTCGACGAACTGGTCCTCACGGGGCGGTCAATGGCGACGGAGTATTTCCTTCCCTTGCAAATCTATGTTGCCGTCGGGCTCTGCTATTTCGCGATAGCCTGGCCGTTCTCGGTCCTCTCGCGTCGGCTAGCCCTTCCGGCCGCCCGCTAACTCGTCATCACAAGGCCAAGACCATGACCACTGAAACGACCGTTGCCACGGGCAACGCATGTCGGCATGCAACGCAATCGCATGAACCTCGTTGGCCGGTGATCCTCATGACCCCCGACGTCAGCGAGGCGCCCGATGCGCCGACCGAGACGGAGTATGTGGTGCGCGCCAACTATGCGGATGCCATAGCCGAGGCAGGGGGAATTCCTTTGATCCTGCCTTACAACACCCGGAACCTGGCATCGGTGTTGGCGCTCGCCGATGGGATCGTTCTCACCGGTGCGCGGCCGGGGACCGAGGTGACAGGCGCGCGCAGACAGTTCGAAATTCAGCTGGTCGAACAGGTCTTGAAAACGGGCAAGCCGCTTCTCGGCATATGCCACGGCATGCAACTGATCGGTGAATACCTTGGGGGCGAATTTCAAACCGAGCTCCCGGCCGCCGCCGTATCCCACATCCCGCAGGGTATTCCCGACGTGTTGGCGCACGAGATCACGATCGAGCAAGGCAGTGTGCTGACCGATTGGGTGGGGAAGGGGCCGGCACGCGTCAACAGCCTGCACCGGCATGCTTTGGCCGGCCAAGGACGCTTCCGTGTCGCCGCGCGGGCGCCGGACGGAACCATCGAAGCATTCGAAGGGGACACGGACGGCTTTTGCCTCGGCATCCAGTGGCACCCCGAATACCGGCTGAGCGAACTCGACAGGAATATCATGAGGGCCTTCGTCGACCGCAGCGCAGAAGCGGCAGTCCGCAAGGCACGCAGTGCTTCATCGGCTGGAAGCAATCGTGTGCGCGAACGGCTGGCACAGCTTGAGCTTGCTCTGCCTGAAGCATCCTCGCCGCCAGGCGCATTTTCGGGTGCTGTGCGGACCGGCAGTATCATCACCGTTTCAGGTCAGGTGCCATTGCAGGACGGTGTGGTGCTGCGGACGGGACATCTCGGAGCATGCGTCTCCATCGAAGAGGGGCGAGAATGCGCGCGCTGGGCGCTTCTTAATGCGCTTGCACAGCTGGAAGGGGCTGCGGGCGGCTTTGACAACATCCTGGGCTTCGTCCGGCTCGCGGGCTATGTCGCGGCGGATGCTGCTTTCGAGCGCCACGGCGCCGTCATCGATGGGGCTTCCGAATTGCTCCGAGAGCTCTTCCCGGATCGATGGGCGCATGCCCGCATCGCAATCGGCGTAACATCCCTGCCGCGCGGGGTTCCTGTTGAAGTCGAGTTGACGGCCGTCGTCGGCGACGAGGCTTGAGATGGCACGCGTTGCGGTGATCGGCGCCGGCGTCATCGGCGTATCGTCGGCCTATCTTCTGGCCCGGGCGGGGCATGATGTGACACTTATCGATGCGGCAAGCGCGCCTGGCATGGGGGCGAGCGCCGGCAACGCCGCGCAGCTGTCCTGGGCCTATGGTGACGCAATGGCATCACCAGCCCTGCTGAAGCATCTGCCAGCGATTGCGATGGGCCGCGATCCAGCCTTCCGAATCCACTGGCAACTCGATCGGGACTTTCTCTGCTGGGGGCTGAAATTCCTTGCCAATACACCGTTCAGACGTTGGTGGAGCAATACGCAGGAGATCCTGCGCCTTGCCGAGCAATCCCGTCACGAACTCGCAATCCTGCTTAAGGAAACCGATATCGAATTCGACTATCGTGTCGCCGGAAAACTGCACCTCTATGCCGACCGGCAAAGTTTTGCTGCCGCCGATTCCAGTGTTGCGCGCAAGAATGCTCTCGGCTTCGAACAGCGCCTGCTGACGCGGGTGGAGGCGGAAGACGTCGAGCCTGCGCTCGCCGCATATCAGGGAGAGATTGCCGGCGCCGTTTATACACCCAGTGATGCCCTCGGCGATGCGGCTGGATTTTGCCGCCAACTGACCGCCTGGATGATCGAGCGCGGGCAGGTCTCGGTGCTCTTCGGCAAGAGGGTCTCGAGCTTCGTCCAAACGGGAGGCGTGCTGACAGGATTGAGGTTCGAAGACCGCGATGAGCTTCGCATCGACGCGGCCATCGTTGCGGCAGGACCGCAGATCCGTTCCCTTATATCCGATTTGCCCGAGGCTCGCGACATACGCCCCATCAGAGGCTATTCGCTCACCGTTCCAAGAACTTGCCTTGCACCAAGTATCAGCCTGACAGACGTCAAACGAAAGCTTGCCTTTGCGACAATTGGCGACCGTTTTCGTGTCGCCGGACTGGCAGATATCGAGCGTCCAGGGGCGGGTTTTGATGCCAGACGTTTCGACACGCTCAAGCTGGCCGCGTCCGCGGTGCTGCCCGACCTTTTCGAGCGATCGAATGAACTGATGAGATGGTCAGGCGAGAGGCCTGTGACACCGACCTCCAGGCCCATTATTGCCGGTTCCCGACACATCAAAGGTCTCTACATCAATGCCGGTCACGGCATGCTGGGTTGGACACTCGCATTGGGCTCTGCCCGCCGCGTGGTCGATCTCGTTCAACAAGTCGGTGGCTGGCGCCGCCCGGTGCTATAGTTGCGGACGCCATTCCGCCTGTCGCAGTGTGGATTGCCCTTAGAACAGGATGATTTTAGGCCGGGTCGGCCTAAAATCTGAATCCTGTTCTAAATTAAAGAGTTAGAGCATGATGTCGTCCGAAAACCGCTCACACTTTTCGGCATCATGCACTAGCCGAATTTCTCCGTCGTATCGGCCTTGCCGAACACCCAGTAGCCGGAAGCCTTGATCCAGCCGAGCGGGCAACCTCGTTCCAGCAGGTAGGCGCGGATATCGCGTGTCACCGAGGCTTCCGCCGCGACCCAGATGAAGGTTTCCGGTTTGATATCGACCGCACTCAAGAGTTTCAGCAGCGCTGCGGCATCGGTTGCCTGAGAGAGAGGCCGGTGCGCCCAGTTGAGGTGCAGCTCGGCTGATGTCTCGAAGGTCTGCTCTTCCAACGGGCCGGTGACGGCTGCGATTGTGGTGATAACGGTTCCGGCGCCGCTTTCCTCGATCCGGCGGCCGATCGCCGGCAGTGCTGTTTCGTCGCCGATCAGCAGCCATCGTTTGACAGTCTTCGACACTACGGCGGAGCCTCTAGGTCCGCCGATCTCGAGTTCGTCGCCTGGGCCGGCGTCGATCGCCCATTGCGTCACCGGACCTGCCTCATGCAAGGCAAAGTCGATGGTCAATCTCCGCTCGGCATTGTCATAGCGGCGCGGCGTGTAGTCACGGCGCTCTTCTCCACCGCCGGCAGTGGGAATGAAGATCTTGATGTGGTCGTCAGCACCGAGACTGATGAAATCGGCGAGATCGTCACCTGCCAATACGACCCGGCGCATACTCGGAGTGATATCGACGACGCTTTCGACTGTCAGCATGCGCCGCCGCGTGTCGTGGCGAATCCGCTCTATGCCAGGGATCGATGAAGCTTGATCTTTGAATTGATTGTTATCCATGTGTCCTTCCGGGGCTTCTGAAGCTCGATCCGCAGGACACAGTCGCGCAGATCGAAGCCGCAAAGCCGTTCGATCATACGCGTTGAGTGACGTTAACGCTTACGTGGCCGGGTGACCCGACCATTGACGGCATGATGTAGCCGACGGCGGCGACATGTGCAACGGCAAGGTGGTCAACAAGGGCGATGATTGCCAAAGTTTAACTTTCCGGTGCCGTTCCGGTTGGGCAATGATCGGCCGATCAGCGGTTATGGAGAAGACGATGGACAGCAGAATCCAGGACGTGCTCGACATCTATCACGCGATGATCGAGACGGAGCATAACAGCCCGCGCGAGCTGCCTCACGGCGGGCGCGATGGAGGACAGGATCAGCGGCTGCGCGCGGTCGGGCCCGCGACCGGGCAGTTCATCAATATTCTCGCCAAGAGCCTCAAGAGCCCGACCATTCTCGAACTCGGCACCTCCTTCGGCTATTCCGGGATTTGGCTGGCGGAAGCCGCGCGCGCCTCCGGCGGACGGCTGGTCACCATGGAAATGCACGGCTACAAGTCGGCCTACGCATGCGACATGGCCGTCAAGGCAGGGCTCGCAGAGCATGTGGAATTCATGGTGGGGGATGCGGTCCAGATGATCGGCGAGCTTTCCCAGGGCATCGACTTCGTGCTGGTGGATCTCTGGAAGGATCTCTACGTTCCCTGCCTCGAAGCCTTCTACCCCAAGCTCAATCCGGGCGCGATCATCGTCGCCGACAACGTGCTGCGCCCGGGAGGCGATGATCTCAAACGCTACGGGCAAGCCGTTCGTGCCAAGCCAGGGATGTCAAGCGTGCTGCTGCCGGTCGGCAGCGGGCTTGAGGTCAGTCGGTTCGATGGAGGCTGAGGTGAGATCAGCGGCCATTTTGTTTTTAGTTGCAGAAAAAAAGATGACACGTTTGAAGCTAATTTCCGACACTTTCCCGATCAAAGCTCCGCCATCGCGAGCTTTGGAGATGTGATGTCGGGCATTCTTATCGCCACCCTGTTGGCAACGGTTTCAGCAAAGATTCCCGCCGGATTTTCCAGCGGTGGCCTCCTTTATTCTGATTGCGGCGGCTCACGGCAGTTTGTCGTCGGATATGTCGCGGGTTGGTTGGACAAGTGGAACCGGGACGAATATTTGGCCCGCCGTATTTTCACCGAAGTCGTTCCTGCGCCTAAAGCAATGGTAAACTCGGCGTATTTTGCCAACTCCGTTGGGGTAAACGTCTGTGTGCCGGTTGGAACGACCGCGGAAGCAATCGGCAATACGTTGTGTACATTCCTCGAAGAGAATCCCGGCATTCGCGAGGCCACCGGCGACGAGTTGATGACGACCTTGATCGCCTATAAATACCGCTGCCCCGTGCCGTAAGACGTCAAACTCCCCCCGGCTTGTTGATTTCGATGAAACGGCTGAGCGAGGTGGCGGCGTTCAGCATGTGGGCGCGCATGCGCCGGGATGCCATCTCACCGTCGCCTTCGGCGATCGCTTGCATGATTGCCTCGTGTTCGTCCCGGGATCGGCGGAGCCGTTCGCCCTGGCGCAGCTGCGTGCGCCGGAAGGCATTCAGGCGGTTGCGCACGGCGATCGCCTGTTCGGCAAGGAAGCTATTGTGGGTGGCGTGATAAATGGCTTCATGGAATTGGCGGTTGAAGCTGTCATAGGCATCGAAATCGCCGGTCTCGACGATCGGCTGGGAGAGGTCGTGCAGTTCGATCAGATGGCTGCGTTCCAGTGGTGTCATGCGGTAGGTGGCGAGCCTGACGCAAATGGCCTCGATCTCGGCCACAGTCTCGAACATCTCCATAATGCGCTCCGGCGTCATGCGGGCGACGACACCGCCGCGTCGGGCGCGAAGCTCGACGAGGCCGCCCGCCGCCAGCTGACGCAGCGCTTCGCGAACCGGCGTGCGGGAGGCGCCGAAACGATCGGCAAGCTGCTGTTCGTCCAAGGCTGCGCCCGCCGCCAGCGTGCCGGTGGCGATCTCGTCCGTCAGGGCGTTGCGAATGCGGTCCGAGAGCAGCCCGCGATCATCGCCGTCATCCTCGGTTTCGAAATTACTCGCCATTCCGTTATCTCCGATCTGTTTCAACATCGACGGCTCGATCGATTGTGTATGCAAATGCGATCGAGGTGCCCCCAGGTGTATACACTTATGGCATCACGAAGGTGTTACGTATTCAATAATTGACTTTATATCGGATGGGAATACATACATCTCCAGCGAGCAGGCTTCCGCATACAGGAGGCCGCTTCAAATACCGATTTGAATAGGACGGAACCGTAACGCGGCGAAGGCCAGCGCCTCGCGCCGGGCAAAGCGAACCGTGCCGACATGGCATCACAGACCAACCGATTTTGATTTGGCTTCGGTTCTTCGGTCCCAAGCCAGCATGCTTTCGACCCTTCAATTCCTCGACGCACAAGGAACCAGATCATGATGATGAACAGACGGACTTTCTCGGCTGCCCTTGTTGCCGGCGCCGCCGCTTCTCTGCTTGCTACCCGCGGTATGGCCGCGACATCCGCTCCCGTTAAGGCGCGCAACGTCGTGCTGGCGCACGGGCTGTTTGCCGACGGCTCGTGCTGGACCGAGGTGATCGCGCGCCTGCAGGCGGCCGGGCTCAATGCCACGGCGGTGCAGAACCCGCTGACGACGCTGCCCGAGGCGGTCGCTGCCGTGAAGCGGGTGCTCGACCGGCAGGATGGCCCGACGGTTCTGGTCGGGCATTCGTTTTCCGGCATGATGGTCACCGAGGCCGGCGTGCACCCTGATGTTTCGGCACTCGTCTATGTCGCCGCGCGCGCCCCGGATGCGGGCGAGGATTACACCGCTCTCGCCAAGACCTTCCCGACGCCACCGGCATCTGCCGGCATCGTCTTCGACGGCGATGAGGGACGCCTCAGCGAGGCCGCCTTCCTGCACGACTTCGCCGGCGATCTGCCGGAAGCCAAGGCCAAGGTGCTCTATGCCGTGCAGCAACCGTTCCAGAAGGTGCTGCTGACCGGCAAGACGACGCAGGCGGCGTGGCGCTCGAAGCCAAGCTGGTATGCCGTTTCGACGGAGGACAGGACGATCAACCCCGATCTCGAACGCTTCATGGCCAAACGCATGGGGGCGAAGACGATCGAGGTGAAGGCCAGCCATCTGTCGCTGATCTCCCACCCTGACGAGATCGCCCGGCTGATCATCGAGGCTGCCGGGCAGAACACGAACTGATCTCAACGGCCGGCGGAGCGGTATGTCGTTCGCCGGCTTGCTTTGGCGATGGCCATGATGCCGCGAGGGTCGTGTCTCGACCCGTTTCCGTCATTCGTGTTTCAGCAGGTCGACGCTTCTTCGTTTCGCTACAGCCACCGCCTGATGCGGGCCTTGTAAGCGAGATAGACGTCACCGAATTTCCGCTCGAGATAGGCCTCCTCGCGGGCGACCACGCCGTAGCGGATGACGAGGTAGAACGGCACCAACAGGAAGATGAGCCATAGGCTGTCGAAAGCGATTGCGAGGCCGATGAGGCCGAGGAACATGCCGATATAGATCGGGTTGCGCGTGAAGCGATAGGGGCCTTCGTCGACGATCGTTGTCGTCGGCCGGCTGAGCTGGACCTGCGTTCCCGCCCGGCGGAAGGTTGCTACCGCCCAGATCAGCAGCGCCAGGCCGGCGAGGAACACGATGCCGCCCAGCCCGCCGGCAGGCATGGCCGCCGGCAGGAACGGCAGCGGATAGAGCCAGTCGAGTGCAAGCCCGGCGACGACCATCAGCGCCCAGGCGATCGGCGGCCGCACCGCCGCGCCTGAACTGTCGCGCAAATTGCCGTTCGCCTCGTTCATGCTACCCCCTTCCGATCCCCCAGCCCCTGGAATCCCAGCGCATGGGGAGCGTGTTTCGTACCATTTGTCAGGGCTCCTCCACCGGTGGAGTCTACCTCGTTTCGACAGAGATTTGAAGGCGGAGAGGCACGGTCGAAGTTCGGAACAAGAGGCGTCCGCGAGGGTTAACCGGCAAAGCTTCCATCGAGTTTGTAACTCCCTTCGTTTGCGAGAAACCACTATGGCCATCCACTTCAATCATACCATCCTGTCGGCTCACGACAGCAAGGCCTCGGCAGATTTCCTGGCCGATATGTTAGGGTTGCCGGCGCCGCGGCGCTGGGGGCCGTTCCACATGGTCACGACCGACAACGACGCCAATCTCGACTATATGGAAATGGAAGGTCAGATCGTCCGCCAACACTACGCCTTCCTGGTCGGTGACGCTGAATTCGAGGCGATATTCAATCGAATTCGCGAGCGGAACCTGAGCTACTGGGCCGACCCCGGTCAACGGAAGCCTGATGAGACCAATGACCACGACGGTGGGCGCGGCGTCTATTTCGAAGATCCGAACGGCCATCTGCTCGAAATCATCACGCGTCCCTATGGCAGCGGCGGCTGGAATCCGTGAGCTTGGCGCCAAGGGAGGCGACCCCGGTGCCGATCATGGACAATGATACCAGACGGCAGCATCCCTGAGCGGCGAGGGGCCGCCGCTCTTCTCATATCGGTCGGCGCAGCGGCCTGAACGCTGCTCGAAGCTCGGCGGAGAAGAGCTCCGGCTGCTCCCAGGCGGCGAAGTGGCCGCCCTTGTCGACCTTGTGGAAATAGATAAGGTTGCGATATGCGCGACGGGCCCATGTCTCCGGGGCCTGGTAGCTCTCCCCAGGAAAGACAGTGATGGCGACCGGAAGCGCGATCTTGGAGGTCTTCTCCCCGGCCGCAAGGACGGGACTGCGCCCGCCGCCATATTCCCAGTAGATCCGGGCCGAGGAAGCGGCGCTGTTGGTCAACCAGTAAAGCGTGATGTCGTCGAGCACCTCGTCGGGAGACTTTTCGGGATCGCTGCTGTCGTAGGTCCAGTGCGTGAAGCCTGGATGACCGAGCGTCCATGCCGCAAGGCCGGCCGGGGAATCCGATATGGCGTAGCCGATCGTCTGCGGCCTCGTGCCCATCATCGTGGCATAGGACCTGTTCCCCATCTTGGCTGCGGCGCTGAGGGCATCGAACGCCGCGCGTTCCTCGGTGGAGAGTCGCTGCGGCGCCGGCCCGCCCGCGGCGAGCACCGCGGCAACTTCGGGCGGCACGACAGCCGGCAGGTTGATGTGGATGCCGAGCAGACCTTGTGGCGCGAGCCGTGCCATCGCGCCGGAGACCGGCGAGCCCCAGTCGCCGCCCTGGGCGACGTAGCTGCTGTAAGCGAGGCGCTTCATCAGTTCCGCCCAGGCCCGCGCGATGCGGTCCGGCCCCCAGCCGGTGCCGGTCGGCTTGCCGGAGAAGCCATAGCCCGGCATCGACGGAATGACCACGTCGAACGCATCTTCGGCGCGTCCGCCATGAGCGGTCGGATCCGTGAGCGGGCCGATGATCTTGAGGTTTTCGAATACCGATCCCGGCCAGCCATGGGTGATGATAACGGGCAGGGCATTCGGATGTTTCGATTGGACGTGAATGAAGTGGATGTCTATGCCGTCGATCTCGGTGATGAATTGCGGCAGCGCGTTCAGCTTCGCTTCCGCCTTTCGCCAGTCGTAGCCGGTGCCCCAATAATCGACGAGCGGCTTGATCTTTTCGAGCTGTATGCCCTGCGACTGGTCGTCGACCGTCTCCCGTTCGGGCCAGCGTGTTGCCAGCACGCGCCGGCGAAGGTCGAGGAGGTCCGCCTCGGGAGTGTCGACGCGAAACGGGCGGATCGCATCTCCCGTGGCCGATGCCGGATAGGACGGAAACAGGCTGGTTGCGCCCGCGGTGGCGATCCCGATCGCCGCGGTGGTCAGGAACCTGCGCCGGTCGCGGTTCAGGGATTCCGAGCCGGCACTTGTGAGCATTTTGAAGAGCATGGTCATGGCATTGTCTCCTTTGAAGCAGACGCCTTGGGCAAGACTTCGATGAGTTCGGCCGTCGTCAGAATAGCATGGGCGTAGGTCGGGCCGTTCAGCTTGTGCGCAGCATGCATCATTTGGTGCGAGAAGACGGCCGTCGCGTCGCTCGCCAGGGTCGGGAAATAACCGAGTTCCATGGCGAAGCGGGCGGTGGATTCGATACAGGTATTCCCGCCGGATCATCTCGATGCGAGGCCGGCCGTATTGCGCAGGTGATCGGGATGCGTGCCGCCGCCCATACTTCTCTCCACCATCGCGACGATGGTTTCGAAGAGTTCATCCTTTGCCTCGACGGCAGTGATATCGCCCGACGCGGCGGCATAGGAGAGGGCTTCGGCAGCGCCGAGCATGGCCCAGAGGCCGGCTGCGGCGATCGTGCCGGCGCCGGCGAAGGGCGAAAGCGCAATGCGGCATTTCTCGATGAAGACCGCCTCATATTCGCGCTTGATCCTTTCGAGTTCCGGCGAGCCAGCGAGCGCGGCAATGACGCCGGGGATTTCGCGGCCCTGGAGAAGCACGCAGTCGACATAGGAGGCGGCGATGACCGCGGCCCGGTCGGCGAGAGATGGCTGGCTTGCCGCAAGGGCTGCGTCCATCACTGTCGTCTGGCGGGCGTCGAATTCGCGGTAGAGCGCTGCGAGCAGGCCGGGGCGGGTTTCAAAATGATCGTAGACCACGGGTTTCGTCACGCCCGCCTGCTCGGAAAGCCGGCCAAGGGTCAGCGCTTCCGTTCCCTCATCGCGGGCGATCTGCCAGGCGACGTCGAGAAGCTGGCGATGCCGGTCCTGCCGCGACAGGCGGCGGCGCCGCTGCGGATCGGTCGGCTGATTTGTTGTTCCGGAGCTTGACATCGCTATATACTAAAAGTAACTTACTGACGGTAGCTTACCAAAGGTATACAGGCTGCGTCTTCTGTCCGCAATCATTCAGCAGGAGTTTTTGCCATGCACGCGCTCATCGTCGTCGCGCATCCCGACCCCCGGTCGCTCACCCATGGCGTCGCCGCGCATCTTTCCGAGGGTATCACGCTCTCCGATGCCGGCCATTCCGTCGAGATCGCCGATCTCGCGGCCGAGGGCTTCGATCCCCGGTTCACTGCGGCCGATATCGCCCTGCATCTGAGGGAAGGGGCGCTGCCCGCCGACGTTGCCGCCGAGCAGGCAAGGATCGACTGCGCCGATGCGCTGGTGCTCGTCTATCCCGTCTACTGGTGGTCGATGCCGGGGCTGCTCAAGGGATGGATCGACCGGGTGTTCACCAATGGCTGGGCTTACGACGATCGCGCGGATGCCGGGCTGGTGAAGCTGCTTGGCCGTCTCCCGGTGCATCTGGTCGGCCTCGGCGGCGCCGACGCCGGGACCTATGCGCGGCACGGCTATTTCGGCGCGATGAAGACGCAGATCGATCACGGGATCTTCGACTATTGCGGCGCCCGCGTCGTGACATCGGAGCTGTTGCTCGAAGCCGGACCGGACCATGCGGCCGCCCATCTGGAGACTGCGCGCGCCATCGGCCGCAGGCTCTTCAAGGCATCTGGGCGATACGAGGCGACTGACGCCGCGTAAAGGCGTCCGGCATTCAAGCAAGCTTTGTCGGCTGGCGCAGGCGAAGCCTTGCGCCGCCGGCTTTTTCACGAGAAAAGCCTTGGATGAGTATTCCCAAGACACATCCCTTCGATTTCGATCCGACCTACGGCATGCAGCTCGAGGACCTTCTTGCGGTCAAGCCACCCGAGGCGCCTGAGGGTTTCGATGATTTCTGGAAGGCGCGGCATATCAAAGCGCTGGCGGTCGATCCGCAGCCGGTACTGCGTCGAAGCAAGATCGCCCATCCCGATTGGCATGTGCTTGATCTCGTTTATATCTCAACCGGTTCATACAGGATCGGCGGCTGGCTCATCCTGCCGCGTCAGGGGGAGGTGCGGCGCGGCCTCGTCGTCGGGCATGGTTATGGCGGGCGGGATCGGCCTGAATTCGATCTGCCGGTCAAGGAGACGGCGGTGCTTTTTCCCTGCTGCCGCGGGCTGTCCCTCAGCGCCCGCCCACCGATTTCTCAGAACCCCTCCTGGCATGTGCTCCACGATATCGACAAGCCTGATAGCTACATCATCGGCGGCTGCGTCGATGATATCTGGCTTGCCGTCTCGACGCTCACGGGTCTCTATCCGTGGCTCTCGGGGCATATCGGCTATAGCGGCATCAGCTTCGGCGGCGGCGTCGGGGCGATGGCGATCGCCTTTGACCAGCGCATCGATCGCGGCCATCTGGCGCTGCCGACCTTCGGGGATCAGCCGCTGCGGCTGACCCTGCCGACCGTCGGCAGTGCGCAATCGGTGCAGGAATATCATAAGAAACACCCGGATGTGCTCGGGACGCTTCGCCTTTACGATGCGGCAACGGCTGCTTCGCGGATCAAGGTGCCGATGCTGGTTGCCGTGGCTTTGTTCGATCCTTCCGTCGCGCCGCCCTGCCAGTTTGCTGTCGCAAATGCGCTACCGAAATTTAATGAAATCTTCATCCTGGATGCCGGGCATTTCGATTACCCTGGAAGTGCTGAGCAAGAAGCGGTTCTCCGCGAAAAGATCGGACAGTTTTTCAGGGTGCCATGAACCGCGAATATCTGCGCTGGTACAGTCAGCGCCTGCATCGAGACATGGAGATGCTGGTGTTCGGCCATGCCGGCGCCAAGGTGCTGGTTTTTCCGACGCGGGACGGGCGTTTCTTCGAATATGAACAACTCGGCCTAGTCGCCAGCCTCGCCGACAAGATCGAGGCCGGCCAGCTTCAACTCTATTGCATCGAGGGGCTGGCAACCGAAACTTTCTATGCCTTCCACCACCATCCGGCAGAGCGCATCCGCCGCCATAGCGCCCTGGAGGAGTATATCCTCAACGAAGTGCTGCCGCTGATGGCGGCGAAGAATTCGCATGACTGCACCATCGTGCATGGCTGCAGCCTCGGCGCCTTCCAGGCGGCAAGCCTGTTCTTTCGCCATCCACATCTATTCCGCAAGCTCGTCGCCTTTTCCGGCCGCTACGACCTGACGATGAAGGTGGAATCCTTCGGCGACCTGTTCGACGGCTATTACGATGACAGCGTCTATTTCCACACGCCGGCGCATTTTCTTCCAGGGCTCGGCAGCGACTGGCGGCTCGACAGGCTGCGTGAGCGCGACATCGTTCTCACCATCGGCGACGCCGACCCCTTCCTCGATAACAACCGCTATCTCAGCCGGCTGCTCGGCGAAAAGAATATCGGCCATCAGTTGCATGTCTGGGATGGACGCGCCCACCGCGCCGGCGCCTGGAGGAAGATGGCAGCGCTTTACCTCTGACGGGACGTGGTCATGGCCAACGCAAAGCCGCCGTTGCCACCGGCGCGTCCCAGAGGGCGATCTCCTCGTCGCTCAGCAAAGCAAGGGTGACGGACAGTCCCTGCATGTCGAGCGAGGTGACGTAGGTTCCCACAAGCGAGCGCTCGATCGAGATGCCTCTTTCCTCGATGAAGCGGCGGGCGCCGTTATAGGCGAGGTAGAGTTCGGCCGGCGGCGTACCGCCGAGGCCGTTGACGAAGAGCAGCGCTCTCGCGCCCGGCGTCACTGCGATATCGCCGGCGATGGTCTCGCAGAGATGGCCGATGATGGCATCGGAGGCGGCGAAGGGCTGCCTGGCATGGCCGGGTTCTCCATGGATGCCGACGCCCATTTCCATCTCGCCAGGCCCAAGCGAAAATGTGGTGCGCTCGGTCTGCGGCACCGTCACGCCGTTGAGCGCGACGCCCATCGAGCGGATGCGTGTGTTCAATCCCTCGCCGAGCTGCTTCAATTCGGCAAGCGGCATGCCGCGTTCGGCCGCAGCGCCCAGGAGCTTTTCGACGATCAGCGTTCCGGCAACGCCGCGCCGGCCATTGCCTTCGCCGGTCCTTGATGTCTCGATATCGTCGCTGACGACGACCATGTCGATGTTGTGGCGGTCGCCGGCCATCTCGATCGCCATTTCGAAATTCATCAGATCGCCGTCATAGTTTTTGACCACGAGCAGGCAGCCGGCGCCGGTATCGGTCTCTTCAATCGCAGCGATGATCTGGCTCGGCGTCGGCGAGGTGAAGATATGGCCGACGCAGGCGGCATCCAGCATGCCATGACCGACGAAGCCGATATGCATCGGCTCATGGCCGGCGCCGCCGCCTGATATAAGCGCCACCTTGCCAAGGGCGAGATGGCGGCGGCGGATGCATCTGCGCTCAGGCCCGAACACGACCAAGGCTTCATGGGCGCGCACGAAGCCTTCGACGCTTTCCGCGACCATGGTTTCCGCAGTGTTCATGAACTTCTTCATCAAGCCCTTCCCAAGGCCAAAAGCATTACGTTACGTCAACCAGCTCACTTGTCATTCAGCACCCGATATCGCGACGATCTTCTGCACCAGATCGGAGATCGCCTCTTCCAGCAGGCGGTTTTTCCTGTCGTCGCCGAAGTCGGGCACCATCAGCGACAGGTGACGCAATCTCTCGGAATGGCCGAGATCAGGCAGCTTGCCGGGATGGGCGGCCTGATAGGCTTCGAGAAAGCGCTCCTGTTCGGCGGCGCTAAAATGGCAGACGCGGACGATCGTCGCGAGATGGCGCGCCGGCAGCGGCGTTGCATAGGTCGGGCTGGTGATCTGGGTGACGAAGCTGCGATGTTTTCCAAGCGCCGTCGCCAGGCGCTGGCGCGTGCCCGATGGCCTGTTGTCGATGATCTGCGCCAGAATGGACTTGTAGGCGATAATGGCGTCTTCGGTGTCTTCGCGCGCCATTTTACTCTCCGGCTGCCCTTGTGCCATCGGCGTTGAGGCCGATGATCGCCGATCTTATCGCGGGACGTCGGGCCGGCGCCACGGAAAAATGCCGAAGACCGGCGGCAAGCAGCCCAGGCAGATAGCTCGGATTACCGGCCATGTCGCCGCAGATGCTGACCGGCTTGCCGGCGGTCAGCTTCACCGCCTGGGCAATCAGCCGGAGCACGGCGGGTGCCGCCTTGCCGGCATCGGCGTCGATATCGTCGCGGGCGGAGGCGGCAAGATATTGGGTGAGGTCGTTGGTTCCGAACGAGAAGAACGCCGCCGCCCCGAAAGTGTCGAGCATCAAGGCGGCGGCCGGCACCTCGACCATCATGCCGATCGGCGGCATCCGGTGAAGCAGGGCGCGGCGGCCGAGCTTTTCGGCTTCCTCGCGGAACAGCTCGCGCATCCTGTCGATCTCGTCGGGAAAGGTCACCATCGGCAGCATCACCGAAAGCCTGCCGAAGACGGCGGCGCGCAGCAGGGCGCGGGCCTGGACGCGGGCGATTTCTGGCCGGGCAAGCAGCAGCCGGATGCCGCGCAGGCCGGAGGCGAGAGCCGGCAGGTCTTCCAGGCCGGCGAGCGGCTTGTCGCCGCCGATATCGAGCATTCTTATGATCACTGGCCTGTCGCCCGCCTGCTCCAGCACGCGGCGATAGATCGCCAGCTGCCGTTCCTCATTGGCGGCATCGGCGACCGAGGTGATTGAAAATTCCGAGCGCATCAGGCCGACGCCTGCCGTTGCCGGATCGAGCGCGTCGATCTCGGCGGGATCGTTGATGTTGATCGAGAGCAGGATCGGCACGCCATCCGCCGTGCGCAGCTCGCCGCCGGTGGTTTGCGTGTCGCCGGCGGGTTCTTGTGCAGGCACCAGGGGCGGGATCAGCATGCTGCCCGCCTGCAGGATGACCGCACCGGCGTTGCCATCCACGCCGACAGGATCTCCGTCTGCGGCTGAAAAGCGGCCTGTGCCGATCACCATCGGCACCGATTTCGCCCGGGCGAGCAGGGCGACATGGCCGGCAGTGCTGCCTGCGAACAGCGCGATGCCGCCGCCTTTCGACCAGTCATGGGCGAGAAAGCGGCTCGGCTCCATGTCCTTGCCGATAAAGACCGAGCCGGGCGGGAAATCGGCGATCGGGGTGCCGGCGAGCGCGCCCAGCACGCGGTTCTTGATGTCGAGAATATCGACGGCGCGCGCCCGCATCTGCTCCTCGTCGGCCGCTTCGAGTTCACCGATATAGGCGTCGAGGGTGGCGACCCAGGCGAAGACGACGTTCTCGTCCGCTTCCATGCGCGCGCCGGTCGCTTCCGCGATCGAGGGATCGCGCAGCACCTCGATCTGGAAATCGATGATATCCCGGCTTTCGGCATCGGCTCCATCGGCAAGGTGCTCGAGTTCGCCGATCGAGATGTCTATTGCCTTCTCCAGCGCGCCGTATCCACCAACGGCTCGGGACGCAGGGGCAGCGTCCGGCCGCTCGGCAGCGGAAGGAGCCTTCGGCTCCTCCGCGAGAAAGGCCGGGCCGGATGCGATGCCCGGGGATGCGCTCTTTGCTTTCAGTCTAAGCGGTTCGGCCATGTTTCTTTTCCTCATCGAAGTTGCGCTCGATGAGTTCCTTCAGCGCGCGGATCGCCTCTTCGGCGAGGATGCCGTCGGCGCGGATCCGGAGGATCGACCCCTTGCGGATTCTCGCGCCCATGATCTTGATGATGCTCTTGCCGTTCAGCCAGACGTCGCTGCCGTTGACGGCGATTTCGATCGAACAGGGGAAGGACTTGGCAAGCCGCGTGAAGGTAACGGAGGGGCGGGCATGCAGCCCGACGCCGTGCTTGACTTCTACCTCCGTCTGGCAATTCACATGCAATGGATCGGGCTCCTGTTTTTCATTACGCAATCCGCTCGTCATCAGGGGGACAGTTCCTCGGCTGTGGCGACGACTTTGGCCAGCGAGGCGCCCCCCGACGCCTCGGCAGCGGCGATGACGGCGCCTTCGACCAGCGGCGCGTTGCAGATGGAGACGAGGGCCGCGCGGGGAAGGCCCAGCATCTCGATCGCCATCTCGCTGTTGGTTTCGGCGCCGCCGAGATCGACGAAGACGGCGACGCCGGCATCGGACCAAGCCGCCTCCATCGCCCTCAGGATACCGGCGGCATCGGTGCCGAGTTCACCGTGGACGTTGCCGCCCGACCAGGCGAGCGGCACGCTGTCGCCCACCATCTGCCTAACCATGTCGGCGATCCCCCGTGCCACCAGCGGCGAGTGGGAGACGATCACGATACCCACATTTGCGGTCTTCCCATTCATTGCGGACGGTGCTCCCCGAGATAGCGGCAGATCGCCGTGGTCAGCAGCGCGCAGCTCGACGCGCCGGGATCGACGTGGCCGATCGAGCGGTCGCCGAGATAGGCGGCGCGCCCGCGCATTGCTTTCATCGCCGCAGTCCTGATGGCGGAGCGTTCGGCCCTGCGGGCGACGTCACCGAGCGGCGACTGTTTGGCGAGTGCCGCATGCACGGGATAGAGGACGTCGAGCAGGGTCTTGTCGCCGGCATGCGCGCGCCCGCGTCTTGCCACAGCGTCGATCGCCTGTTTCAGCACGAGGGAAAAATCGGCCTCACTTTTGCGAAGCTCGCGACCGATTTCCATCAGCAGCGTGCCATAGAGCGGCCCGGCCGCACCGCCGACATTCATCACCAGCGTCAGGCCGATCTTTTCCATGGCGTCGGGGAAGGGCAGGCTGGACAGGCTTTCGCCTTCGGCGCTCACTGCCTCGCAGCCGCGCCGCATATTGGTTCCGTGGTCACCATCGCCGATGGCGCGATCGAGCGCGCAGAGATGATCGCTGTTTTCAGCGATCGTCGCGCGGCACACTTCGATTAATCCTGCCAAAAGCACCGGTTCCGCCTGCACTGCCGTCCTCCCTGTCGCCGCGCCTCCCGCGGGCTTTCAAACTTTACTCCGGTCAGGCGAGGCTTGCCACCACGCCGAACGCGCCGGCAACCGCGACGGCACCCGGATCGGCAACGCCCGCCAGATCCCTTTCGCCGACATAGGAGGCGCGTCCGGCTCTGGCCTTCATCATCGTCTTCGTCGATTCGGCGCCGGCTGCCGCGGCCCTTGCCGCGGCGGCGACATCGCCGGATGCGAGCGCCTGCAGGGCCGGCGACAGCGCATCGACCATCGTCCGGTCGCCGACTGCGGCTCCACCATAGAACGTCATCCTGTCGAGCCCGGCAAGAAGGGCGGCTGATATATCGGCTTTGTCAGCCATCGCCTTTGCCGCGGCGGTGAAGAAGATCGACAGCAGCACGCCACTCGATCCGCCCATGCTGGTGCCGAGGATATCGCCGAGCGAGGCAAGCGTTGCCGCCGGCCGGTCGAGCGGCAGCGTGTCGAGGCGGGCCAGCACGCTGCGGGCGCCCGTCGCCACCGTCGAGCCGGTATCGCCATCGCCGACGCGGCCGTCCAGGCGGTTGAGTTCTGTTTCCTGCGAGATCAGATGCTCACAGAGCGCCGTGATCAGGCGCCGGTTGCGAAGGTTGTCTCCAGCAATAGCCGCGCCGTTCAATCCGGCTGATGTTCTCGGTGCGGCGATGATCTGGATCTCGTGGCGTTCGACGGCCGGCATCCAGGCATGCGGTTCGACCGCTGCCGTCAGCGCCGCCTCGCGAACGGCATCCAGCCGGATCAGCGACAGCGAGAAGCCGTTCATGTTGAGCGCGGTCATCATCGGCGAAGGTCCGATGATCAGCCGGATGCGATCGGCAAGTGCGGAGGACAGCACGGCCTTGGCAATGACGGTCATTTCGAGCGGCGGCACTGCGCCGAGATTGTTGATGAGGAGTGCATAATTTCCCCCTTCGCGCAGCGCAGGCGACAGGCGTGCCACCATGGTGGCGACGATATCGGCGACCGGCTGCAGCGTGATGCGCTCGACGCCGGGCTCGCCGTGGATGCCGAGGCCGAGTTCGCCTTCGTCTGCTCCGAGACGGTCCTCATGGGCCTGGCCGGGCACGCTGCAGGTGGACAGAGACATGCCGAGCGAGACGATGTCGCCAGCTGCTGCCGCGGCATGGGCTGCAATCGTCTTCAGATCCTCGCCCCTTTCGGCGTGATAGCCTGCGATCTTATGGACGAACAGCGTGCCGGCGACGCCGCGCGGCTGGTTGATGCCGGGGATGGCGATGTCGTCGGCGACGATGACCATCTCGACGTCGAAGCCCTCGGCGCGCGCTTTTTCGGCGGCGAGGCCGAAATTCAGCCGGTCGCCGGTATAGTTCTTGACGATCAGCAGGGCGCCCTTTTCGCCGGCGACGGCGCGGATCGCCGTCAGCACGGCATCGACGCTCGGCGAGGCGAAAATCTCGCCGGAGACGGCCGCCGTCAGCATGCCCTTACCGACGAATCCGGCATGGGAGGGCTCATGACCGGCGCCGCCGCCTGAGATGATCGCCACCTTCGACTTGTCCCAGTCCGCGCGCAGGATCACCTTGATGTCGGGAAAGCTGTCGAGGCGAGCAAGACGGCCGCTGCTGCTCGTCAGAAGCAGACCGTCCAAGGCTTCGGTGACGATGTTTTCCCTGCGGTTGAAGAAGTGTTTCATCGATTGAGACCCGTCTGTTTGTTTTTCATGCCATCGTCACGTCTGTTTGCCGGTCAGGAAAGGCGCTGTCCAGACGCATCGAAATAAAGCGGATCGCGCAGCGTCAGGCTGATCCGGTCGCCCGGCGCGATCGCCAGATATGGATCCGCAAGTGTGACGAGCTTGTGATTGCCGACCTTGATGTGCAGATGGTTCTGGTCGCCGAGGTGCTCGATCCAGTCGATTTCTGCATTGGCATCCTTGCCGACCAAGATATCGAGATGTTCGGTGCGCGCGCCGACGGTTTTCGTGCCGGGCGGCGGCCCGCCGCCCGGCAGGAGGTCCGCCGGCAGAAGATTGATGTGCGGCTGGCCGAGACGGGCGGCGACATGCAGGTTGGCGGGATTGCCGTAGATCTCGCGCGGCGTTCCGACCTGCATCAGCCGGCCCTCGGCAACGATGCCGATGCGATCGGCCATGGTCATGGCTTCCACCTGGTCGTGAGTGACATAAAGCAGCGTCGAGCCCAGTTCCTTCTGGATGCGTTTGAGCTCCAGGCGCAGTTCGGCGCGCAGCTTGGCGTCGAGCGAGGACAGCGGCTCGTCCATCAGATAGATCGCCGGCCGGCGCACCAGCGCCCGGCCGATCGCGACACGCTGCATCTCGCCGCCGGAAAGCCTGGTCGAGCGGTTTTCCAGCTTGTGGTCGATCCGGACCATGCGCGCGACTTCGCGCACACGGCGGTCGATCTCCGCGGTGCTGAGTTTGCGGACCGGCGCCTTCAGCGGGAAGGCGAGGTTCTCGTAAACCGTCATATGCGGATAGAGCGAATATTGCTGGAAGACGAAGGCGACGTCGCGTTCGGCGGGGGCTTCGGCGGCGACATTGCGGCCGGCGATCTCGATGCCGCCGCTATCGGGCTTTTCGAGGCCGGCGATCAGCCGCAGCGTTGTCGTCTTGCCGGCGCCTGTGGGACCGAGCAGCACGACGAACTCGCCGTCGCGGATCGAAAGATCGAGGTCAGCCAAAGCCTGGGTGTCGCCGAAGCGCTTGGCGAGGTTCCTGAGGACGACATCAGCCATGCCGGGTCTCCTGATAGAGCTGGGATGGCACCGCGCGGCCGGACGTGCAGTCGAAGAGCGCGAGTTTCGCCGGGTTGAATTCGAGGCCGACCCTTTCGCCGATCTGGAAGCTGCGATTGGCGGGAACGCGGGCCTTGATCAGGCCGCCCTGGGTTTCCACGGCCACGACCTGGTTGGTGCCGAGATATTCGCTGCCATAGACGGCGCCGCGAAGTGGCGAGCCGTCGCTGAAGCGGATATGCTCCGGCCGCACGCCGAGCGCCAGTTCGCTTTCGGCCATGTCCTGGTGGATCTCGGGAACGGCGACATCGACGCCATCGAGCAGGATGGAGCGGTCACCGCTTTTCAGGCCGGAGGTAAAGCGCATGAAGTTCATCGGCGGCGAGCCGATGAAATCGGCGACATACATGGTCGCCGGCTTGGCGTAGATCTCTTGCGGCGTGCCGAACTGCTCAATGACGCCATGGTTCATGACGGCGATCTTGTCGGCCATCGCCATCGCCTCATGCTGGTCATGGGTGACGTAGACGGTGGTCGCGTGGATGCGGTTGTGGAGTTCGCGCAGCTCATGAACCATGATCTCGCGGAACTCGGCGTCGAGCGTGCCGAGCGGCTCGTCCATCAGGAAGCATTTCGGACGCCGGACGATGGCGCGGCCGAGCGCCACGCGCTGCCGGTCGCCGCCGGCAAGGCCGGAGACCGAGCGGTTGAGAATATGGTCGATCTGCAGCAGGCGCGCGGTCTCTTCGACGCGCTGACGGATTTCGGCCTTGGGCATGCCCTGCGACAGCAGCGGGAAGCCGATGTTCTTGCGCACGTTCATATGCGGGTAGAGCGCGAAGAGCTGGAAGACGAAGGCGATGTCGCGGGCGCTGGCGCGGTTGAAGGTGACGTCCTCGCCGTCGAGATAGATCTTGCCGCTCGACGGCAACTCGAGGCCGGCGATCATGCGAAGCGTCGTCGTCTTGCCGCAGCCGGAGGGGCCGAGAAGCGCCAGGAACTCGCCGTCATGGACGGTGAAGCTCGAATCCTCGACGGCGACGAAGCTGCCGAATTCCTTGCGGAGATTTTCGATCCGGATATCCGCCATGGTTCACTCCGGGAATTTTGAAACGATGATGAACATGACGGTGCCTGCAAGCAGGGTTACCAGCGAATAGGTGTAGAGCACCAGCAGGAAGGGCTGGAACAGCATCAGGAAGCCGATACCGATCAGCACGGTGGCGATGGTCTCCATCGGGCCGCGACGCAGGAAGAACGGCCGCTTCGGACGGGCAGGGCTTGATGTTTCGATCAGATGGCTCATTTGCGGACGGCTCCGAAGGTGATGCCGCGCAGCAGCTGCTTGCGCAGGAGAATGGTGAAGACGAGGATCGGGATCAGGAAGATCGTCGTGCCGGCGGCGACGGCCGGCCAGTCCTGCCCGCCTTCGCCGATGATCGTCGGGATGAAGGGCGGCGCGGTCTGGGCCTCGCCCGAGGTCAGAAGGGCGGCGAAGGCATATTCGTTCCAGGCGAAGATCAGGCAGAAGATCGCGGTCGCGGCGATGCCGGTCGTTGCCTGCGGCAGCACGACCTTGCGGAAGGCCTGCAGGCGGGTATAGCCGTCGATCATCGCCGCTTCCTCATATTCGCGCGGGATCTCGTCGATGAAACCCTTGAGCAGCCAGACGGCGAGCGAGACGTTGACGGCGGTGTAGAGCAGGATCATGCCCAAGGCCGTGTCCGACAGGCCGAGCTCGCGGTACATCAGGTAGATCGGGATGGCGACGGCGATCGGCGGCATCATCCGCGTCGACAGGATGAAGAACATCAGGTCGTCGGCGAGCGGTATCTTGAAGCGCGAAAAGCCATAGGCGGCGAGCGTGCCGAGGAAGACCGCGAGGAAGGTGGAGCCGAAGGCGATCACCAGTGAATTGACGAAGCGCGGCAGGAAGTTCGACGGGCCGGCGATCACCATGTTGCGCTTGCGCGTGACCTCATCGCAGGTGCCGACCGGGGCCGGCAGCGAGGCGATATAATCAGGCGTCTGCCGCGTGCGCGTCGTGAACAGGTTGCAATAGCCTTCGAGCGACGGCGAAAAGACGATCTTCGGGGGATAGCTGATCGAATCCGGCGGCGACTTGATGCTGGTCAGGAAGATCCAGACGAGCGGAATGAGGGTGATCAGCGCATAGAGGACGACGATGGTGCCGGCGATGCGCTTGCTGGACAGGCTCGGTTCGACGACCGAATGGGCTGAGTTGGCGGCGCTCATCGTTGCTTCACCTTGTTCAATGCCTTGACGTAGATGTTGGCGAGGCCGAACACCGCGACGAACAGGATGATGGCGAAGGCCGAGGCCCGGCCGGTCGCCCAGCTTTCGAAGGCGGCGCGTTTCAGGGTGATCGAGGCGACCTCGGTGACCGAACCCGGCCCGCCGCCGGTGAGCAGCGTCACCATGTCGAACATCTTGAAATTCTCGATGCCGCGGAAAAGCACGGCGAGCATGATGAAGGGCAGGGCCATCGGCACGGTGATCGACCAGAACTGCCGCCAGGGCGAAGCGCGGTCGACCTCGGCTGCCTCATAGATATAGTCGGGGATCGACCGCAGCCCGGCGAGGCAGATCAGCATCACATAGGGCGTCCACATCCAGGTATCGACGATGATGATCGCCCAGGGCGCCAGCGTAACGTTGCCGAGCATCTGGATATCCGATGTCGGAATGCCTGTGACCAGCGACACGGCATAGGCGAAGAGGCCGATCTGCGGCTCGTAGAGAAAGCGCCAGAAATTGCCGACCACGGCGGGCGACAGCATCATCGGGATCAGGATGATCGTCGTCCAGAAGGCATGGCCGCGAAACTTGCGGTCGATCAGATAGGCGAGCGTGAAGCCGATCACCGTCTGCAGCACGATTGTCCAGAAAACGAAATGCGCGGTGGTCTGCATTGCCTGCCAGATGTCGGGGTCGTTCAGAACGCGCTGGTAATTTCCAAAGCCGACGCCCAGGACCGGCGCATTCGGCCGGTTGGCGCGGTAATTTGTGAAGGAGAGATAGACCGCCCAAAGCAGTGGGAAGATATTGATCGCCAAGAGCAGGGTGATGGCAGGCGCAATAAACAGCCAGGCGATCGCCCTGTCGGAGAGGCCGCGGACGCGCCGGGCGACCGAGGAGGGCGTCGCCCTTGCGGTCGCATCGGCCGCCTTCTCGACGATGGAGGAATGGGAAATAGTCAAGTTTTCACCTGGTATTTTTGGGGTATGAGAGATCTGGCGGCCCGGCTCGTCTGCCGATCCGGGCCGCCATCCTGTCGAGGATGGCGCGCATCAGGGATGCCGCGCGTCAGATCTTGCCGTCGTCCTTGAAGACGTCGCTCCAGTCCTTCACCAGGCCGTCGAGCGCTTCCTTGGCGGTGCCGTTGCCGGCGACCACGTAGTTATGGACGCGCTTTTGCATAGCCTGCAGAAGCGAAGCGTAGCTCGGCTCTGCCCAGAAGTCCTTGACGATCGCCATCGAGTCCAGGAAGGCCTGGGCATAGGGCTGGCTCTTGGCAAAGCCCGGCGCGTTGACGACGGAGTTCAGGCAGGAAAAACCGCCGAGTTCCCACCACTTGGCCTGCACGTCGGGCTGTGCGAACCACTTGATGTATTGCAGGGCGGCATCGCGCTTGTCGGAGTAAGAAACCACCGAGATGCCCTGGCCGCCGAGCTGGGCGAAGTGGGCCTTTTCAGCCGGATTGGGGAAGAAGCCGATCCTGTCGCCGCCGACCTTCTCGTCCTTGTAGAGGCCGGGCCAGGTGAAGGCGAAGTTCATCTGCATGGCGACCTGGCCGGATTTGAAGGCGTCGGCGGATTCGACCATGTAGACGTTGGAGCTGCCGGGCGGGGTGCAGCAATCATAGAGGGACTTGTAGAATTCGAGGCCCTTGACCGCGTCGTCGGAGTTGACGAAGCCTTCCATGTCATAGGGCTTCTTCGGGTTTTCGTACTGGAAGCCCCAGTCATAGAGCACGTTGGTCACGCCCATGGTGATGCCTTCGGAGCCGCGCTCGGTATAGATCGAGGCGCCGTAGACGGTCTTGCCGTCGATCTGACGCTTCTGGAAGAATTCGGCGATCTGCTTCAGCTCGTCGTAGGTCTTCGGCGCCGCGAGGTCGTGGCCGTATTTCTCCTTGAATTCCTTCTGCAGTTCCGGCTTCTCGAACCAGTCCTTGCGGTAGGTCCAGCCGACGACGTCACCCATGGCGGGCAGCGCCCAGTAGTTCGGGGTGTTTTTCGGCCATTCCGAGTAGCCGACGACCGTCGCCGGCACGAAGTCATCCATCTTGATGCCTTCCTTGTCGAAGAAGTCGTTGAGCTTGACGTAGTGGCCGTTCTCGGCCGAGCCGCCGATCCATTGGCTGTCGCCGATGATGAGGTCGCAGAGCTTGCCATGGGAATTCAGCTCGTTGAGGAAGCGGTCGGCATAACTCGTCCAGGGAACGAATTCGAACTTCATCTGCGTGCCGGTCTTGGCGGTGAAATCCTTCGACAGCTCGACCAGCGCATTGGCGGGGTCCCATGCGGCCCAGCACAGCGTGAGTTCATCGGCTTTGGCGAGATTGGGCAATGCCGACGACATGACGAATGCCGTGGCCAGCCCGAAAAGGGCTTTCGATGTTTTCTGCATAAGTTCCTCCCAGAACCAAGGGCCGGCTCCCCGCCGGCGTCGCATGTTCACCCACTTCAGAGAATGCTCACATGAACTCCTCAATCATCATGTTTAGCAATATGTTTAGTGATATCTATTTTTATAAACATTGCAAGCGCCAATCGTTGTTGCAATGCGACAGGTGTCGCGCCAAATGGGCAGATAGTTTTGGGGGCCGATCTTTTTTCGGCACGATCGCGAAAATTCTTTGGCGAGCGTACCGATGCAGCGACATCTGGCCTCGCTGCGACATCGATCGCACGGTATGGATTGCACGCCGCTCCTGTTTTTCCCCGGAGCGGTTCAAGCTTGGCCTCGCTTCGGTGGGGCCTTTTTCTTGAATCCTTTCTTGGGTCGAGGCCGCTTGGTATCGGGAATATTCCTGCGCAGTGCGAGATTTAGCCTTTCCGGCCGGCTGCAACGGGCGTATTCAGCCAGTGCGTGGCTTTCCATGTCCGCGCTCCCCCGCGCGGCAGATCTCCGATCGGCTTCCTTCCCGTTTGCCTGCCGCGTCATCCAGAATTTTCATTGGCAGATCGATGACCACGGCAGAGACGAGCGAGAATGGGCAAGAGGCGGCAAGTGGCCGCCAGGCGAAGATCGTGGCGCTGGTCGTTGCCGTTTCCTTCTTCATGCAGATCCTCGACGGCACGATCGTCACCACCTCGCTGCCGCAGATGGCGGCGAGCTTTAATGTACAGCCGGTGTCGATGAGCATCGGCATCACCGTCTACATGCTGACGATGGCCGCCTTCATTCCGCTGTCGGGCTGGCTCGGCGACCGGTTCGGCGCGCGCCGCATCTTCCTGATGTCGATCGCCGTCTTCACCGGCGCCTCGCTGTTCTGCGGGCTGTCCGGCAGCCTTGCGGAATTCGTGCTGTGGCGCGCCGTCCAGGGCGCAGGCAGCGCGCTGATGACGCCGGTCGGGCGTATCATCGTGCTGAAGAACGCCCGCAAGTCGGAACTCGTCCAGGCGATCGCGCTGATCACGTGGCCGGCGCTGACGGCGCCGGTGATCGGCCCAGTGCTCGGCGGCTTCATTACCACCTATGTCAGCTGGCACTGGAACTTCCTCATCAATATCCCGATCGGCATTCTCGGTATCGCGCTGGTGCTGCGCTTCGTGCCGGAGCAGCGCGAGACCAATCCCGGCCGGCTGGATCTCGTGGGCTTTGTGTTGAGCGCCGCCGGGCTGACCTTCCTGCTCGCCGCCCTCGAGCTCTCGGTCAAATGGGACGGCGGGCTTTTGCCCATCATATCCATGCTGGCGGCGGGCATCGTGCTGTCAGTCATGGCGACGCGGCATTTCCTCGCCGTCGACAATCCGCTGCTCGATCTGTCAGCCTTCCGCATCCAGACCTTCTCGATGTCGACTCTGTCGGCGGGCACGGCCTGCCGGATGGCGATCAATGCGACGCCGTTCCTGCTGCCTCTGCTGTTCCAGCTCGGCTTCGGCCTGAGCTCGATTGCCGCCGGCACCTATCTGCTCGTCTATTTCCTCGGCAATTTCAGCATGAAGGCGGTGACGACGCCGCTGCTGCGCTTCTTCGGCTTTCGCACAGTGCTTGGGGTCAACGGGCTGATCGCCGCGCTTTCGATCGTCGGCTGCGGTTTCCTCTCGCCGGAGACGCCGCCGTTTTTCATCCATGCGCTGCTTTTCCTCGCCGGCCTGTCGCGGTCGATGGAATTCACCGCTTTGAACACACTCGCCTTCGCCGATATCGGCCCGGCGCAGCGAAGCTCGGCCTCGACGCTGTCGAGCATGCTGCAGCAGGTATCGATGCTGCTCGGCGTGGCAGTGGCGGCGGCCGTGCTCAACATCGCCTCGGCTCTCAGGGGCGCCGACAATCCCGTCCTTGCCGATTTCCGCTGGGCTTTCGTCGTGGTCGGCGTGATCGGTATCGTCTCGTCGCTGCGCTTTCTGCAATTGCCGGCAGAGGCAGGGGCCGAAGTATCCGGCCATCGGAAATTCCAGAAAAATTAACTTGTCCGCGGAACCAGTCGGGCCGCTCGGCGTTCATGCATCTCATTTCAGGTTTTTCGTTTCCCCATCTCCTTCAACGACTTCCACAGGGATCCTCCCCAGGCCAGGGTCATGTTCTGAAAATGCCGGCTTCCCGACATCCTCCTTCCGCGCCGCCTGCGACAAGAGCGAGGGATAACCGCTGTTTACCCCAGGCGGCCAATGCAATACGACATTGCCATGCGGACGACTCGGACGCTTGCGGGCGGTCGTCGCGCGAGAGAACGCCGGGAGACCGAATGAGCAATGCTAGCGGCGATGCGGATGCCCTGATCCACATCCTCTATATCGACGACGACGAGGGTCTCGCCCTTCTGATGCAAAAAAACCTGCGTCGGCGCGGCTTTTCGGTCGAGTGGGCCGAGAGCGGCGCTGCCGGTCTTGCGAGACTGGGCGAGGGCGGTATCGACGCCGTCGTGCTCGATCATGTCCTGGCGGGCGAAACCGGCCTCGACATTCTGCCCAGCATCACTGCGATACCGGATCATCCGCCGGTCATCTATGCGACAGGTTCGGACGATACCAGCATCGCGGTCGCCGCGCTGAAGGCCGGCGCCGACGATTACGTGCTGAAGGGGATCTCAGCCGATTATTTCGACCTGCTCGCCGCCGCCCTCGAACAGGCGCTGGAGCGGGCGCGTTTTCGCCGCGAGACGGCGCAGGCGCAGCAGGTGATTCGCCAGCAGCGCGACCTTGCCGAAATGCTGCTTGCCGAAGTCAATCACCGCATCGCCAACAGCCTCGGCCTCGTCGGCGCGCTGATCCGCATGCAATCCTCGATGACCACGGACCAGGTTGCGATCGACGCGCTGCACGAAACGCAGATGCGCATCAACGCCATCGCCAGCGTGCACCGCCGGCTGTATACCAACCGGCAGGTCGGCTCGGTGCAGGTCGACGAATATCTGAACAGCCTGCTCACCGAACTCGAAACCTCGATGCGCGACGACAAGCGGCCGCACCGGATCGTCCTCACCGCGCAGCCGGTCAATCTGGCGACCGACAAGGTGATCACACTCGGGCTGATCGTCAGCGAACTCGTCACCAATGCCTTCAAATATGCCTATCCGGACAACGTGCCGGGTGAGATCCGCGTCATCGTCGACCAGACGGACGGGGCATTGCGCGTCATCGTCGAGGATGACGGCGCCGGTTTCGACCCGTCGAGCCCGGCCAGGGGAACCGGCCTCGGCACACGCATTCTGACGGCCATGGCCGCCAGCCTGAAATCGGATTTCGCCTATGACCCCGGCCACGACGGAACCAAGGCGACGCTGGTGTTTTCGTTGCATGAGGGGAAGTAGAAAGTGCAGCCTAGGGTGTGCCGTGTGGCCCCCTCATCCGCCCTACGGGCACCTTCTCCCCAAGAGGAGAAGGGGGAAGGAGACGTCGCCGCGAATCTCTTCTCCCCAGCGGGGAGAAGGTGGCGGCAGCCGGATGAGGGGGCTACCGGCACGGTGTTATCCCTTTTTCTACAATAATTTACCGAAACTGCATTAACAAGCCTAACGCTAGGGGAGGAACATGACGACGATCCGTACGCCGATAGAGGTCTATGATTTCTGGTTCGTCAGATGCGGCCAGGAGCTGTGGTTCCGCTCGACGCCGGAACTCGACGTGGAGATCCGCGAAGGCTTTCGCGATACCCATCTGGCCCTTGCCACGGATGTTGGCGCCGAATGGCGGGCGGATGCGGAGAGCCGGCTGGCGGCTGTGATCGTGCTCGACCAGTTTCCCCGCAACATCTATCGCGGCACGCCGCTTGCCGTTGCGACCGACGGGCTGGCGCTTCGCGAAGCCAAGCTCGCACTGGCATCCGGCGCCGATCTGTTGGTAGAAGCCGCATGCCGCACCTTTTTCTACATGCCCTTCGAACATGCCGAAGACCTTGGCGAACAGGAGCGATCGGTGGAACTGTTCACCGCGCTTGGCGATGAAGAATATCTCGATTATGCAATCCGCCACCGCGACGTGATCGCCGCCTACGGCCGCTTTCCGCACCGCAATGCCATGCTCGGACGCGAGTCGACGGCTGAGGAATGCGACTATCTCTCCCGGCCCGATGCCGGTTTCTGAGGGTCTCCAGGGAGCTTCCGCCTTTCTGTCGCCTTTCTGTCGCCTTTCTTTACTAAGACAAGCTGGCATTCTATTCCGACGACAACCTTTCCCGGAGGCGCTTTTGCGGCTGAGACCGATCCTGCTTCGCACCATTCTTCTGCTGACGCTGGCGGTCGCCGGCGCGCATTTCAAGGGTGCTGCGGCCTTCGCACAGGAGCCGCAGGCACCGGCGGCGGTGCAGGCGCCGCTCGCCGATACGCCGTTCGACCAGGCGACAAAGGAGATCGACAAGGCGAAGGTCCAGCTGAGCGCGCTTCAGGACGGCGTCAAGCAGAATGCCGACAATGACGATGCCCTGGTCGGGCTTGCGACCAAGGCCGACGAACTCAGCCGCGCCGTCATCACCATATCGGTCAATCTCAGGCCGCGTTTCGACCAGATCAAGAACCGGCTTGCCGAGATCGGCGATCCGCCGAAGGATGGGCAGCCGCCCGAAGCCGAGATCGTCACCCAGGAGCGCAACGCTCTCGCCGCCGAACGCGCGCAGATCAACGCGCTGACGGGCGACGCCGAAAACCTGTCGATCACGGTGACGAAGCTCGTCAACGAGATCACCGAGATGCGGCGGCGGCTGTTTGCCGATACGCTGCTCAGGCGCACAGAGATTTCAGTCTCGGTGCTCGACGATGCCGGCAGCGCCTTCGTGCATGAGGCCCGCGAATTCTCGCAGGCCCTGTCGAGCTGGGCCGCTTTCGTCTGGAAATTCAAGCGTTTCCCGATGTTTGCCGCGATCTTCCTGTCGCTCGCCTCGGCGCTGATCCTACTCTCCGGCAGTTACCGGCTGTTCGGCTCCTACCTGCGACGCGACGAGGCTGTCGAGAACCCGTCCTATATCGGCCGGCTGTCGATCGCCTTCTGGTCGACGTTGATCCGCACGCTGGCGCTCTCGGTGCTGCTCGTCACCTCCTTCTTTTTCCTTAACGGGTTCAATGTGCTGAGGCCCGATATCGCACCTGTCATCGGCGCGCTGTTCGGGGCGATCGGCCTCGTCTATTTCGTCGGCCGCTTCGTCAATGCCATCTTCGCGCCGCACGAACCGCGCTGGCGCCTCGTTCGGCTTTCCAATCTCGGCGCGCGCTCGATCGGCTACTGCCTGCTGGCGATGGCGATCGTCAATGCGCTCGATTATCTGTTCGGCACGATCGGCGAGGCGATGGGCTCGCCGCTCGTGCTGACCGTGGTCAGAAGCCTGATTGCCGCGCTGATCATCGGCCTGATCCTGATCGCGGTCTCGTTCGGCAAGCCGATGCTGGCGAAGAACGGCGATCCCGATGCGCCGGGAAGGCATTGGCCGCGCGGCATGGCGATCATCCTGCGGGTCGTCGGCGCCGGCCTCATCCTCACCGCACTGACCGGTTATGTCGGGCTCGCGCGCTTCGTCGCCACCCAGCTCATCATCACCGGCGCGGTCGTCGTCACCATGTATGTCGGCCTGCTTTCCGGCAAGGCGATATCAAGGCAGGAAAGCTTCGGCGACACCTTCTTCGCAAGCTTCCTGACGCGCCGCTTCAAGCTCGGGCCGGTGGCGATCGACCAGGCCGGCCTGCTTGTCGGCCTTGCCATCTATGCGGTGGCGCTTCTCGTCGGCATCCCGCTGATCCTGCTGATGTGGGGCTTCCATGTGCAGGACCTGCAGATTCTTGCCTACAGGCTGTTCACCGAGGTCAGGCTCGGCGGTATCAGCATCTCGCTGCTCGGCATCTGCACCGGCATTCTCCTGTTTGCCGGCGTCTATCTGCTGACGCGCTGGCTGCAGCGCTGGCTCGACGGCAATGTCATGGCAAGAAGCCATGTCGATCTCGGCGTGCGCAATTCGGTCAAGACGGGCATCGGCTATCTCGGCGTCGGCATCGCGGCGATCATCGGCGTTTCGGCGGCCGGCATCGATCTGTCGAGCTTCGCGCTCGTTGCCTCCGCACTTTCGGTCGGTATCGGTTTCGGCCTGCAGAACATCGTCTCCAACTTCGTCTCCGGCCTGATCCTGCTCGTCGAACGGCCGTTCAAGGTCGGCGACCATGTCGTTTCCGGCACAGCCGAAGGTATCGTCAAACGCATTTCGGTGCGCGCCACCGAGATAGAGACCTTCCGCAAGCAGTCGATCATCGTTCCGAATTCGGAGTTGATCAACGGCCTCGTCGGCAACTGGACACACCGCAACAAGATCGGTCGCTCGGAAATTCCGGTTTCCGTCGCCTACAACGCCGATCCGCAGCAAGTGATGGACATCCTGCTGGAACTGACGGCGAAGATACCGCTGGTCATGCGCAATCCGGAGCCGCATGTCGAATTCCTGCGCTTCGGGCCCTATTCGCTGGATTTCGAGTTGCGTTTCTTCCTCGCCGATATGGGTGACGGCATGGCGGTGCGCAACAATCTCAGGATCGAGATCCTTAGGCGCTTCAAGGCCGAGGGCATCGAGATCCCGCTGCCACAGACCGATCTTACCATCCATCGAGAGGCTCGTCCCGCGCTTGCAGATGCGGGCAGGGTTCAACCCAACGAGCAGGAAAACTCGGCGGACACGCCCATGGAGGAGGAGGAGCAGCCGGTGCGGCAGTTGCGCAGCAAGACGGCAGACGGCAATCGGAAAGGCTGAACGGGTCATTCAGCCATCATTCACAGCTATGTGTGCATGATCTCCACTATCGGGATCGCTGCCGGGGGCAGCACCGATCGTTCGAGGGGAGGGCGCGCCAGCGCCGCCGTACATGATGGCAAGATTTGCCGCCGTTCTGCTTGTCCCGCTGCTTGCCGCACCTGCGGCTGAAGCGGCATCCATCACCAACACCGATCCAGCCGCCGTCGTGCTCGTCATCACCGAGAGCGGCCAGCGCGTCGAGGTCGTCGTCGATGCCGGCGCTTCGGAAAACCTCTGTGCTTCCGGCTGCTTCATGACAACGCCCGACGGCGACCGCATCGGGCTCGATGGTGGCGAGACGATCGACATCGTCAAGGGCTCGGCCGTCGTCAAGTAGCGCCTGTCCTGATTAACCCGCTCAAGCTTCTCGGGGATTGGGAACAGTTTCCGGCCGGGCAACCGGGCGCGTCAGCCGTATGATGGCGAAGAATGCGGCAACGGCGATGGTGCTGAGCAATGCAGCGATCGACAGCGACCATGATACGCCGAGATTGCCCATCAGGAGGGCAAGTGCAAACGGCGCCATCGAGGAGACGACGAGACGAACCGACATGATTTGTCCTTGCCGCCGGCCGTAGCCATCGCTTCCGAAGAGCGCGAGCGGCAAGGTTCCGTAGACGATGCTGTTAAGGCCCGAGCCGAGGCCGAAGACGACGGCGAAGACCAACGCGCCGGGCACCAAGGGTGCGGTGGCGATGAGGATGACAAGGGCTGCCGGAAGCAGGATGGCGCAGATGATCGCCAGCATCACTTGCGAAAAGCTCTCGCCAAAGACCATGTTGACGAGGCGGCTCAGCACTTGTGACGGGCCGAAGAGCGTTCCGACCACCACCGCCATGGCGCCGAGGCCGAGGGCCGACATAACAGGCACCATGTGAACCAGAAGCGCCGAGTTCACAAAGCTTTCCAAAGCAAAGCCCGTCACCATCAGGATAAAGGCCGGCCTGCGCACCGATGGCGGAAGGCTCGGCTCGACGCGTTTTGCAGCCTTCTCTCCGGTCCGTCTCCTGGTTTGGCTGACCCCACGGGAGAGCCAGGCATGAATGGGAAGGCAGACCATGAGATTGAGCGCGGCGAAGATCAGATAGACGTTCTGCCATGAGAGATGCGCATGCAGCGCCGTGGTGATCGGCCAGAAAATGGTTGAGGCGAAGCCGGCGATCAGGGTCAGATAAGTGATGCTGCGCTGGGCGACCTGCGGCCTGATCTGCACCAGCAGGGCGAAGGCTGCGCCATATTGCACCAGGTTCGAGGCGATCCCGATGCCGATCAATGCCGCGACGAAAGCGATCTTTCCCGGCGCGAAGGCGCAGGCGACGAGGGCGGCGGCGGCAATCGCCGAGCCTGATGTCATGATCCTGCCGGCGCCGAAGCGATCGATCCACGTGCCCATGAGAGGTGCGGCCAGACCGCCGATCAGAAGGGCCGCGGAGAGCGCGCCGAAGATCCATTCCGATGACCAGCCCAGATCACGGGCCATGTCGGGAGCGAGGATGCCGAAGCTGTAATAGAGCGATCCATATCCGATGATCTGCGTCAGCCCGAGTCCGGCGATGGCCGCTACCGGCGGTCGTTCGGTGCTGATTGTCATAGGGATCGGAGGCTCACGCGCTGTTCGAGCTTTTCGACTTCCTCCTTCCGCTCGCTGTAACGGTCGGTCAGATGGTTCGAGGCATCACGGGTCAGCAGCGTGAACTTCACCAGTTCCTCACAGACGTCGACGACGCGGTCGTAATAGGACGAGGGTTTCATACGGCCGTCCGCGTCGAATTCTTGGAAAGCTTTGGCAACCGAGGACTGATTGGGAATTGCGATCATCCGCATCCATCGTCCAAGGATGCGGAGTTGGCTTACCGCATTGAAGGACTGGGAGCCGCCGGAGACCTGCATCACCGCCAGCGTCTTGCCTTGCGTCGGCCGGACCGAGCCGACCGACAATGGAATCCAGTCGATCTGCGCTTTCATGATGCCGGTCATCGCGCCATGACGTTCGGGGCTGACCCATACCTGGCCTTCAGACCATGCCGACAATTCACGCAGCTCCCGAACTTTCGGGTGGCTCGCCGGCGCCGCATCAGGCAGCGGCAGACCTTCCGGATTGAAGATGCGCACTTCGCAGCCGAAATATTCGAGCAGCCGCGCCGCCTCCTGTGCGAGGAAGCGGCTGTAGGACACTGCTCGCAGCGAGCCATAAAGGATCAGGATGCGCGGCTTGTGGGTCGAGAACGCCGGCCTGAGCGCATCCATATCCGGTTGACGCAGATGCATCGGCGATACGGCAGGCAGATCAGACAATGCGCTTGCCTCCGGCATCGAGCACCTTCTCGCCGTCCTCCTTGGTGAAGGCGCCCTGATGCGTTTCCGGCAGGATTTCGAGGACAAGTTCCGACGGCCGCGACAGGCGCGTGCCGACAGGGGTGACGACGAAAGGCCGGTTGATCAGGATCGGATCTTTCAGCATCGCGTCGAGCAATTGCTCGTCGGTAAGATCGGGGTTGTCGAGACCGAGTTCGGCGTAGGGTGTATCCTTCTGGCGAATGGCATCGCGCACGGTGAGGCCGGCATCGGCGATCATCCTGACCAGCTCCTCACGTGACGGCGGGGTTCCCAGATAGTCGATGATATCAGGTTCGATGCCGGCATTGCGGATCATCGCAAGGGTGTTGCGGGAGGTGCCGCATACCGGGTTGTGGTAGATGGTAACTTTCATAGTTTTGCCTCTGACGATAGCGTTGATGACGCGCCCGGCTGCAGCAGCCACGTGAACAGGAAAAGGGCTGCGACCGCGCCTGATATTTCGGCGATCCAGAAGCCTGGAAGATCGACCGGGCGAATGCCGGAGAAGGTGTCGGTCAGCGAGCGGGCCAAAGCGACGGCAGGATTGGCGAAGGAGGTCGAGGCGGTGAACCAGTAGGCGGCGGTGATATAGAGCCCGACCAGCCACGGCACCGCCTTCTGCTCGAACTTGATGCCAGCGAGGATGACCGCGACCAGACCGAAAGTGGCAACGCCTTCCGAAAACCATTGCGCGCCGCCGGTGCGCATCTTGCTCGACAGCTCGATCAGCGGCAGGGCAAACATCAGATGGGCGGCGACGGTCCCGACGATGCCGCCGAAGATCTGCGCGGCGATATACCCGGCGAGATCGCGTTTCGCCAGCGTCCGCGACATCGCAAAGATCAGCGAGACTGCCGGGTTGAAATGGGCTCCGGAGATCGGCCCGAGCACGGTGATCAGCACCACCAGGATGGCGCCGGTCGCCAGCGTGTTGCCGAGCAGGGCAAGTCCCGTATCCTCGGTCAATGATGTCGCCATAATGCCGGACCCGACGACGGTCGCGACCAGCATGGCGGTGCCGAGGGCCTCAGCGACCAGACGGCGCGTCAGATCGAACGGTACCATCAGTCGGCCGTCGCCGGTTTTGCGGTCGTACCTTCCATGGCGCCGATCTGACGCAGGTGCGATTCCAGCGCCAGCTTGTCGATCGATGTCAGCGGCAGGCTGAGGAAGGCCATGATCCGGTTCTTGAGGAAGCGGGCGGCCTGCGCGAAAGCGCGGCCTTTGTCGACTTCGCTGCCCTCGACCGCGGCCGGGTCCTCGACGCCCCAATGGGCAGTCATCGGATGGCCGATCCAGACCGGGCAGGCTTCGCCATGGGCGGTGTCGCAGACGGTGAAGATGAAATCCATCTCCGGCGCACCAGGCTCGGCGAACTCGTCCCAGCTCTTCGAGCGGAAGCCGGTTGCGGGATAACCGAGCGCCTGCAGCTCCCTCAGTGCCAGAGGATTGACCTCGCCCTTCGGCTGGCTGCCGGCCGAATAGGCCTTGAACCGGCCCTTGCCTTCGGTCTCCAGGATGGATTCCGCCAGGATCGAGCGGGATGAATTGGCAGTGCAGAGAAAAAGCACGTTATAAACGCGGTCTGTGGTCATTGCAGTTCCTCCTTGGTTGCAGGTGCACAGCATGCGGCGACGGCAGCAGCCGGGGCGCATATCTCCGGGTTACCGCCGCAGCAATCCTCCATCAGAAAACGGATCAGGCCGCCGAGCGCTTCGTAATTGGCGGTGTAGATGATCGAGCGGGATTCCCGCTGCTGGGCTATCAGGCCGGAGCGTTCCAGCTCCTTCAGATGGAAGGAGATGTTGGATGGCGAAACCTCCGCCTTTTCCGCGATAGATCCTGCCGCCATGCCATCGGGGCCTGAGACCACGAGCATGCGGATGATGTGCAGGCGCGTTTCCTGCGAAAGTGCGCCGAATGCGATCAAGGCTTGACGTTGATCCATATTTCAATAATCCTTGAATCGTTGAAACGAGGATTAGCGCAAATGAACGCCATCGACAACAGCAAAATTCAGGCGGACGACATCAAGCTTGGCCTGCTGCTCAACATACTCGCCGGTGAAAGAGACACGCCGCTGGTTTTCTATTACGACGGCCAGCCGGTGAAGCCCGGTTATCATATCACCGAGGTCAAGGCGGGCCAATTCTCCGCGCTCGATTGCGGCGCCAATCCCGAGGCCTGGACGGAGATCTTCATCCAGCTCTGGGATATTGATGAGGACGATCGCACGCATATGCCGGCCGGCAAGTTCTATTCCATCATCCGCAAGGTGACGGAACATGTGCAACTGGACGATTCGGCCAAGCTCACCTTCGAAGTCAGCGACGGCGTGCGGCCGATGCAGCTCTATTGCGCGGCGATGCCGGTTCTTCGCGCCGGTGCCGTGCATGTCGAGCTTTCGCCACGGCCGGCAAGCTGCAAGCCGCGCGATCGCTGGCTCGCTGGGGAAAGCTCTGCGACGACGTGTTGCGGTCCGAGCGCTCGCACAAAGGCGTGCTGTAGTTAAGATTCGCTAGGATCCAACTCCACTACGTCTATTTCGGACGTACCGATTGATAGATCTGCGGCGTTCCGGCTCCCTTTGGGACCGCGAACACATCATAGGAGGCCTGCGGATCGTTGCCCATGCCGAGCGAGCCGGAGGGCATTCCGGGAACTGCCAGGCCGGCGATATCAGGCTTCTCGCGGAGCATCCGATGGATTGCCTCCAAGGGAATATGCCCTTCCAGATATTTTCCTTCCACGACGCCGGTATGGCAGCCCTGCACGGCGTCCGGCACGTTGTACCTCGCCTTGATGGCAGACAGATCGGTGGCGTCCTCGACCGTGACTGAGAAGCCGGCCTTCGTTAACGCATCGGCCCAGGCATGGCAGCATCCGCAATTCGGATCCTTGTAGACGGTGACGCCGGTAGCCGCCTTCGCTGTGCTACTCATCATGACGGCGACGCATGTGGCTGCACCGCTTATGAACGCTCTCCTGTTCATCTGTTTTCTCCCTTTGCGAGCATCGAGGATGAGCCCGCAGGCCTGTCCTTCTTATCTCATTCGGCAGCCTGCAGTTCACCCGATTGATCGGCGGCGGCAGCAGCGCTTTCCGAAGCGGCTGGCAGTCGCCACCCCTTGATCAATCCGTAGACGGCCGGAATGACGATCAGCGTCAGCAGCGTCGAAGACACCATGCCGCCGATCATCGGCACGGCGATGCGCTGCATGATCTCCGATCCGGTTCCAGTTCGCCAAAGGATCGGAACGAGACCCGCCATGATGGCGACGACGGTCATCATCTTCGGTCGGACGCGCTCGACCGCGCCGACCATGATCGCTCTGTTAAGGTCCAACTTCGAGAAGGCGCGGCGTTCCTTTTCGCAGGCCTCGCGCTGCTCTTTCAGGGCGTGGTCGAGGTAGATCAGCATGATCACGCCTGTCTCAGCCGCAACGCCCGCGAGCGCGATGAAACCGACGGCGACCGCCACCGAGGCGTTGAAGCCCATCCACCACATCAGCCAGATGCCGCCGACGAGCGCGAATGGCAAGGACAGCATGACGATCATCGTTTCCGTCAGCGCCTTGAAGTTCAGATAGAGCAGCAGAAAGATCAGCGCCAGCGTCAGCGGGACGACAACGGCGAGCCGCGCCTCGGCCCGTTGCAGGTACTCAAACTGGCCGCTCCAGGCGACCGAATAGCCGAGCGGCATCGTCACCTTCTCGGCGACGGCCTGCTGAGCCTCCGCCACATAGCCGCCGAGATCGCGGTTGGCGATGTCGACGTAGATGTAGACGGCGAGCTGACCGTTCTCCGTGCGAATGGTCGTCGCGCCACGGGTCAGCTTGACGTCGGCCACTTCACCGAGAGGCACCGTTCCTCCGCCCGGCAGCGATATCAGCACATCCCTGGCGATCGACTGTGGATCGCTACGGGACGCCCGTGGATATCGTATGGCCACGCCATAACGCTCGCGGCCCTCGACGGTCGATGTCACGACCTCGGAGCCGAGCGCCATACCGACGACATCCTGAATGTCGTTGATGGTCAGCCCGTAGCGGCCGAGCGACGTCCTGTCCGGGACGATGTCGAGATAGTAGCCGCCGATCACACGCTCCGCATATGCGCTCGACGTTCCGGGGATCGTTTTCAGCACGGTCTCGATCTGCCGGGCGACCTTCTCCATTTCACCGAGATCGGTGCCGTAGACCTTGACGCCGACCGGCGTCCTGATCCCGGTAGACAGCATGTCGATGCGGGCGCGGATCGGCATCGTCCAGGCATTGGAGACGCCGGGAAATTGCAGAGCAGCGTCCATCTCCTGTTTCAGGCTTTCGGTGGTGACCCCCGGCCGCCATTCCGACTTCGGCTTTAACGTGATGATCGTCTCGAACATTTCCGTGGGGGCCGGGTCGGTTGCGGTCAGTGCACGACCCGCTTTGCCGAAGACGCTCTGGACTTCGGGGAAGGACTTGATGATCCGATCCTGCGTCTGCATCAATTCGGCTGCCTTGGTCACCGATATGCCGGGCAGGGTGGTCGGCATGTACATCAGCGTGCCCTCGTCGAGATTGGGCATGAACTCGCTGCCGATGTGCTGGGCGGGCCAGACGGTCACTCCAAGGATGACAAGCGCCGCGAGGATCGTCAGCGTCTTCACCCTGAGAACGCCTGAAATGACCGGACGGTAGATCCAGATGAGGAACCTGTTCAGGGGGTTCTTGTGCTCTGGGACGATGTATCCCCGAACGAAGAGGATCATCAGTGCCGGCACCAGCGTCACCGAAAGCAGCGCTGCGGCCGCCATCGAGAAGGTTTTGGTGAAGGCGAGCGGGCCGAAGAGGCGTCCCTCCTGCGATTCCAGTGTGAAGATCGGCAGGAACGAGACGGTGATGATCAGCAGGCTGAAGAACAGCGCCGGACCGACTTCGCTCGCCGCCTCGACGAGGATTTCTACGCGTGGCTTGTCAGGCGGCGCGCGTTCGAGATGCTTGTGGGCGTTCTCAATCATCACGATCGCCGCATCGATCATCGCGCCGATGGCGATGGCGATGCCGCCGAGACTCATGATGTTCGCCCCGAGACCGAGCATCCGCATGGCGATGAAGGCGATCAGGATGCCGACAGGCAACATGATGATGGCAACCAGCGCACTTCGCACGTGGAGAAGAAAGGCGATCGTCACCAGCGCCACGACGATCGATTCCTCGATCAGCGTCCCTTTCAGGGTCTCGATGGCGGACTCGATCAAGGCCGAGCGGTCGTAGACCGGAACGATCTCGGTGCCAGCGGGAAGGCCGCCCTTGACGGAATCCAGGCTCTCCTTGGCGTTATCGATGACCGTCAGGGCATTGGCCCCGAACCGCTGCAGGACGATGCCGCTTGCGACCTCGCCTTCGCCGTTCAGTTCGGTGATGCCGCGCCGTTCGTCCGGAACGAGTTCCACCCTGGCGACGTAGCTGAGCTTCAGCGGCACGCCGTTCTGGCTCCTCAAGACGATGTTCTCGATATCGGGTATGCCCTTGAGATAGCCGCGACCGCGTACCATGAACTCGAATTCGGAAAGCTCGACAGTACGGCCGCCGACGTCGGTGTTGCTCGCACGGACTGCGTTCGAGATGTCATCGAGGGAGACGCCCTGCGCCTTCAGCCGAGCCGGATCGACAACGATCGAATACTGTTTGACAAAGCCACCAACACTTGCCACCTCGGCCACGCCTTCGGACTTGGAAACGGCGAAGCGCACCACCCAGTCCTGCAGCGACCGCAATTCCGCGAGCGACAGTTGCTTGGCGACCACCGCATACTGGTAGACCCAGCCAACGCCGGTTGCATCCGGGCCGAGCGTCGGGGCGACGCCCTGCGGCAGACGGCTCTGGGCGGCGTTCAAATATTCCAGCACGCGGCTGCGCGCCCAATAAGGATCGGTGCCGTCGTCGAAGATGACGTAGACGAAAGAAACGCCGAAGAAGGAGAAGCCCCTGACGACCTTCGACTTCGGCACTGTCAGCATCGACGTCGTCAGCGGATAGGTCACCTGGTCCTCGACAACCTGCGGGGCCTGGCCGGGATATTCGGTATAGACGATGACCTGGATATCGGAGAGATCGGGAATGGCGTCGAGCGGCAGGGACCGCAGAGCGTAGACGCCGCCTGCGACGGCGAGTGCTGCGCCGACAAAGATCAGGACGAGATTGTGGGCGGACCACGAGATGACGCGAGAGATCATGGTTTGGCCTCCTCTTGCGTCATGGCGCTCAGCGCGGAATTGAGGTTGCTTTCGGCATCGAGCAGGAAATTGCCGGCCACGACCACCTTGTCGCCGGCGGCGATGCCTTTGGTGATTTCTGTCTGGTTTTCGCCCTGAACCCCGAGCGTGACGTCCTTCGGCTCGAATTGACCATCGCCTTTGTCGATGAACACGACCCGGCGATCGCCCGTATCGATGACGGCGCTGTTAGGGACGGCGACGACAGGGTTCGGTGCTCCGGCCTCGATCTCGACGTCGGCATACATGTTGGCCAGCAGTACGCCATCCGGATTGGGAATCTCGATGCGGACCTTTGTCGTTCGCGTCTGTGTGTCGACGTCGGGATAGATCAGGTCGACGACACCCTTGAACGTCCGGCCGGGAAGACTTCTGACCGTTACGTTCACCTCGGCTCCGCTGCGGACCGAGGCCAGATCATATTCCGGCACGCCTGATATCACCCAGACGTTGGAGGTATCGGCGATGCGGAACAGCACGTCGCCGGGTTTGGCCATCATGCCTGCCGTCGCCATGCGTTCGAGGACGACCCCATCGCGCGGCGCGACATAACCGATGCTGGCCGGCACCTGCCGGCTCCGCGCGATCGTATCGATCGCCTCCTGGGGAACGCCGAGGTTTTTCAAGCGCAGCGCGGAACCCACCTCTCCGTTCCCGCGGCCGCCATCTCTCCCGGCCGCGTATTCGGAGGCCGCAGTGGCGATGTCCTTCGAATAGAAGCTGAAGAGGCTCTGGCCTTTCCTTATGCGGTCACCGGTGGTGACATTGGCGACGTCGTCGACGAACGAATCCGTCCGCATCGAGATGACGCTGACGAGCCGCTCGTCGAGGACAATGGTGCCAGGCACCTCGATCTTCCTGCTGATGCTGGCCATTTCCGCGGTGGCCGTCTTGACGCCCGTGCGCTGCAGCTTGCCGAGCGAGAGCTTGACGGTCGAGGCGTCGCCCTGATCACCCTCGTAGACCGGGATATAGTCCATGCCCATCGAGTCCTTTTTCGGCACCTTCGACGTGTCGGGCAGGCCCATCGGGTTTCGATAGTAGAGAAGTTTTCCTGTCGCCGGCGCGGTTGCGGACGATGTCATGGTCGTTTCCGTTTCGACCGGTTTTGGTGCTGCGGTGTCGGCGAAGCTTAGATCCTGACTCGCATGCACGGCGACGAATGGCCGGCCATCCTCTGTATTCTTCGGCGTCGCAGAGAATTGCGGGAGGCCGTCCGGATGGCGATAGCAAATGATCGCGCCGGTTGGCACGGCCAAGGAAGCTGCCGGCGTAGCGAGCGCCGTTTCGGCGAAGGAAAGGCCGAGGTGCGCGCCAAGATCGTTCGTGCCAGCCCAATAGCCTCCCCCGCCGACCAATACGGCAAGGGAGAGCGTGGCCGCCACACGCGCTGGCGTGTTCACGGCGCTGCCTTGAGGACGAGTTCGCCCTCGACAGTGTCCGGTTCGCCCTGGACTTTGGCGGCAAGCTTGAAGCGCCAGCCACCCGCCATGGTAAAGTCCGTCTTAAAGGCATAGACACCGGGTTCCGTGGAGGCGGCGGCCTCGACGGGTGTCGTCATCATTTCCATGCCCTCGGGAGCCATGTCCATGCGGGTGGTGAAGATGACCGCGTCGGGAACGGGCTTGCCCGTGCGCTTGTCAACGAGGCGGACGGAGACCAGCGATCCCTGGCCCTGCTTGACGTCGGTCGAAACCGGCTGGAATTCGTAGTCCTGTGACGCGGAGAAGGACGCTGTGGCGGATCCGACAATCAGCACGCCGGCGAGGAGAATCGCTCCCGCGGAAAAGATGGTCTTGTTCATAATATCTGATCTCATTGGGATAGGCGCTCAGGCCGCATCCTCAGTCATAAATTGATTGCCGCAGGTCCCTGAAAGATGCGCGAAGCATCCGCCGTGAACCGTAGACGTTTCAGGAATGACTTGAGATCAAGCTTTCGGAGGTCGGGCCGGAGGCTCGTCATACGCGGGCGTCAGTTGCGACGCCAGAACGAGGTCATAGCGATGGGACAGCCAGGAGATCGCAAATGACCAGCCGTGGACGTCGGGCGCGTTGGCGAAGATCGAGGTCGTGCAGACCAATGCCAGCGGGCAGCCCTTTGCGCAGTCCGGCTTGACGGACTGCTGTTCGGGGCAGCACGGCATCTGCTCCGCCATCTGCATGCCGGCCATCGTGGCGCTCATGCCATCGGTCATCGCCGGATCAGAAGAGGCCATTGCACTGCTCGCCAACCCGATGCTCATCGGACCGATGACGATCGCGAGCATGGCGATGGCAAGGAACAGACGATGGACGGCCCGCAGGAAATTCATGGGCGGAATACTGGCATGCCGGTTCCGGAATTGGAAGCAGGCTCACGAAGATGTGTTGCAGGCGTCGAGACGGACTGAGGGCTGGGCATCCCACCATCTGAGCACCCGCATCGCCCGGAGCGTCACCCACCGCGAAGGCTTGCCTTGCCCGTCATCGACCTCGAACCACACCCGACCGGCAGGGCTGTCGTCGAGCGGCCAGCGGCCGTCCTGCAAGCGCCGGGAACGAAGGTGGTCGATCGCCTCGCCGAGGCGCGGATCGGGGTCAGCGCCGGTCAGGATCGCGCTGGCGCGGAAATAGTCGAGCGCGCGCAAAATGTCGTAGCGCCAGCGGTTTGGATACAGGAGGCGCAGGAAGCGTTCGTCGGCCGGCTCGCCGGTGCCAAGGCGGCGGAAGAGGTTGCGGGCCAGCAGGAATTCCTCGCCCGTTCTGCGCGCCTCTCGAGACCGATGCGTGCCGCCGGTCGATCTCTCGTATTCCAACAATCCTTCCAGCACGTTGATGGTGCTGGTGAAAGACGAGCGGACGGAGCCGTTGATCCGCTCGCAGTTCCAGCCGCCGTCGTCGAGACGCTCACCGGCCAGCCTGTCGACGATGGGCGAGACGTCGACGCCGAAATAGGCGCCGTCGGCAACGGTGCGGCCGTTGATGCACTCCTCGACTTCGCCTTCCCAATAGGGCTGGCCGCCTTCTTCCCAACGGGCGTTGGCGCCGACCAGTTTGACGGTGCGCCGGGCGCAGCCGCAGGCGGGATCGAGACCGAACTCGCGCAATTGCGACAGCGAGAAGGTCGTGGCGGTCCACGGCTGGCCACGCTCCTTCCACTCGTGCGGGTCGAAGCCGGCGGGCAGGAAGGCGCCGCCTGCCCATTGCCCGTCCTCGTCCTGGCACGAGAGCAGCCTGGCGCCCCAGCCCTCGGTCTCGACTTTGGCCCGCTCAGTCATCCATTCCCGCTCCGGAGCATCGAGCAGGTCGCGCATCACCTGCCATCGGATCGATGGGTCGGAGTCGAGAAGCCATTCGATCACCGGGTCGGATTGGATCATGGGCGAACCTGTCGGCGGGTCGGGGTCGATGGCTCGTTTATAATCGCTTCGGCCGAGCGGTGCCAGCCAGATGGGCTGGTCGGCGGCGCCACCAACGGCGCCTTCGGCTTCCGCAACAACCGCTCGCTGGCGCTTGCCATGCTGCGGCCGGATTGCGCCAGGGAAGGCACGAAACCGAAGATCAAAACGTCGGTTCGACCTATAATGCGACGGTTGTCGGCGAAAGCCTGTGCGACGCCGAGAATGCGGCGCTTCCCGCCTGATTTCTTAATCATATCTGCAAAGAAATCGGAGGCGGCCACATCGGGCCGCGTCTTCGTATATATCGGAACGCGCCGATTAATAATTATTCAAATCAATCGATGTATCGGTTTGATCCGGGGACAGATTTTACATCAAAGGTTTGCTATGGCGTTTCTAGGTATTTCGGGGATGCAATATTCCGGGGAAATGTTTGCGGGTGCGCGTATTCTTGTCGCGGAAGATTCCAACGTATTCACCTCGATGATCAGCAAACGTCTCAAAGAGCTGTTCGATATCGATGTCGAGATCTGCCGCAGCTTCGAAGATCTGCAGGTTTCCTACGACAAGTCTCCCGATCCGATCACGCTGGCGATCTCGAACATCAACCTGCCCGGCGCCGAAAACGGCGAAGCGCTCGAATATCTGGTCGATCTCTCCATACCCACAATCGTTTTCACCGGCACCTTCCATGAAAACATGCGCGACAAGCTGATGGCCAAGGATATCGTCGACTATATCCTCAAGGACAATATCTTCGCCGTCGACCTGCTGGCGGAATCGATCTGCCGCTTCCTCACCAATCATCGCCACCACGTGCTGATCGTCGACGATAGTGCGACTGCGCGCGCTCTGCTGTCGAGCCGGCTGAAGCGCTACAATTTCCGTGTCAGCGTCGCCGAGAGCGGCGGCAAGGCGCTGGAGATCCTGAAGGCCAACCGCGATATCGGCCTTGTCATCACCGACTACAACATGCCTGACATCGACGGCTTCGAACTGACGCGGCGCATCCGCGCCAATATCGGCTCGCACGAGTTGCGCATCATCGGCGTTTCCTCCTCCTCGAACCGGCTGCTTTCGGCACGATTCCTGAAGGCCGGCGGCAATGATTTCATGCTGCGTCCTTTTATCGACGAGGAGTTCTACTGCCGCGTCAACCAGAACCTCGATACGCTGCTGCAAATTCAATCGATGCGCAAGGAGCGGGCGGTTGCCTGACGGCCCTTCCAATATCGGTATCGCCAGGGGTTGGAAATGACGGTCGGGGACAGTCGTCGAATTTATGCAATTACAAGTAATAGTGCCATTATTTGTCCCCTTCACGCGCACAGGCCTCTCGGTTACCATCCCCGCCGGGGAGAGGGCCGAGTCGCGCCCATCGGACGCATGGGGGAGTAGCGGCTGTGGCGTTTCAAGCGGATTTTCAGCGGGATGGCATCGGGTTACGCTCCGGCGGGCTCAAAATACTTCTGGTTGAAGATTCCCGGATGTTTTCCGCCGTGCTCTGTCACCGGTTCCAGACGGAGCTCGGCCTTGCCGTCAAATCCTGCCCGTCGCTGAAGGCTCTTCGCAAGGAGCTTGCCGACGATGCTCACGGCTACACCATGGCCGTCGTCGATCTCAACCTGCCGGATTCGCCCTATGGCGAAGCGCTCGACTGCACGATCGAGCACGATATCCCGGCGATCGTCTTCACCGCGACATTCGATCTCAACACGCGCAACAAGATCATGGAGCGTAATGTCATCGATTACGTGTTGAAGGACAATGAATTCGCGCTCGACAATCTGGTTGCCACCGTCCGGCGGGCGATCTCCAACCGCAAGACGCGGGTGCTCGTCGTTGACGATGTCGTCTCGGCGCGCCAGGTGCTCGTCGATCTCCTGAAGGCACAACAATATCTCGTCGTCGAGGCAAATTCGGGGCTCGAGGCGCTGGCAGCGCTCGAGGCCTACAGCGATATCGAGCTCGTCGTCACCGATCACCACATGCCCGATATGAGCGGCTACGAGCTGACGCGGCGCATCCGCCATCGTTTCGGTTCGGACAGGCTGCGCGTCATCGGCGTTTCCTCCTCCAACGACCGGATGCTTTCGGCGAGTTTCCTCAAGGCCGGCGCCAGCGATTTCGTCTACCGGCCCTTCGTCGCCGAGGAGCTGCAATGCCGCATCGCCAACAATGCCGAAACGCTGGCGCAGATGCGGCAGCTGAGAGCGGCGGCGGCCTGCGACTATCTGACCGGCCTCTATAACCGCCGCTATTTCTACGACAACGGCCCGAAGCTGGTGAACGAGTGCCTGCGGCTGAAGGTGCCGAGCTCCGTCGCCATTCTCGATATCGACCATTTCAAGCGGTTGAACGATACCTATGGCCACGAAATCGGCGACAAGGTGTTGAAGGCTGTCGCAAACAGGCTGTTCACGATCTTCGAGGGCAGCGACAATCTTCTCTCGCGGCTCGGGGGCGAGGAATTCGCCATCCTCTTCCCGCAGATGGATTCGGCAGCCGCGACCAAGCTCTGTGACGAGATCCGCTCGGACATTTCGCGGCTGAAGGTCACGGCCGACGACGAGGAACTCGGCGTCACGATTTCGATCGGCATCGCCGAGATCGCCGGTTACGAGACCTTCGAGAATTACCTGAACGCCGCCGACCAGTTTCTCTACATGGCCAAACACAGGGGCCGCAACCAGGTCTACTCCGACGCCAGGATGACGGAAGAGGCGGCGCAGTAGCGGGCGCCTCATCTCAGTTCGCTTCTCTCGAAAACGCGAGCTGAAATGCGCCTGCGTGGGCGGTGCCGGTGGCGTTCCGTTGGGCCTTGTTTCCAAAAACCTGTTGACGATGGCGATGGCAGTATGGGGATCGGTCAGGTCCCTGTTGTGAACCAGACGTTCCAGTCAGATTCCAGCGCGTCGCCGTGGAACAAATGCCTGAACCGCAGGTTCAGTAGATTCAACCGAAAAACGGAGGCGCGCGAGAGGCTATAGCTGTACGCTCGTCGAGCCCAGCCAACGCGGCGCCGTCAGCATTTTCGCCATCCCATGAAGCCGGTGTCCCTTGGCCGCGAGACGGCGAGAAATGAACGAGCGACAGGCGGAACTTCCGCGCATTCTCGTGGGGTTTGGATGCGCTTGCGGCGAGACTGTGAAAGGAAAAGTCAATGCGAATCCTAGCTGCATTGATCTTTGCGATGGTCGCATTTTCGAGTTCAAACGCTAATGGACAGGCAAATGAACAACCGTCTACCGACTCGGAACGTTGCACTGCATCGCCTGCAGATCAGAACAATCAGTCGGCAACCGGGGACGCCGGGAAGGCGGCCACGGACGGTTCGCTGTCGCAAAAGATGGACGATTGCCACGGTGTCCTGAAGCCGCCCCCGACCGGGGATAGCGAATTCAGCCAGCCCGCGCCTGAGGAAGGGAAGACACCGGTCATTCGGCCTGACAATCTACCCGGGCAGCAACAACCGAAGTGACGATTTTTGCTGCCGCGGGACCGTTACTTGGCCCATCTGGCCGCGGCTGCGACGGCCTTTCTCAATGTCTCACGCGGCGACCGCCTGCCTTGCCGTCGCCATGGTCATCTTGCGCTCGGCGCGCTCCTGCTGCGGCGAGCGGTGGTAGAGTTCGCGATAACACTTGGAGAAATGCGAGGCCGAGACGAAGCCGCAGGCGACGGCGACTTCCACGACCGGCATGGAGGACTGTACCAGCAGGTGGCGTGCGCGGTCGAGCCGGATTTCCAGATAGTAGCGAGCCGGCGAGCGGCCCATCTCCTGGCGGAACAGCCGTTCGATCTGGCGGCGCGAGAGGCCGGCGCCGTCGGCGATCTCGATCAGCGACAGCGGCTCGGCAAGATTACCTTCCATCAGCTCGATGATCGACAGCACCTTGGCATTCTGCACGCCGAGACGGGCGCGCAAAGGCAGACGCTGGCGGTCGTGTGGGTTGCGCACGCGGTCGGTCAGGTGCTGCTCGCAGATGCGGTTGACAAGGCTTTCGCCAAAGTCCTCGCCGACGAGGTTCAGCATCATGTCGAGCGAGGCGGTGCCGCCGGCGCAGGTATAGAGATTGCCGTCGATCTCGTAGAGATCGGCATAGACCTCCGCCTGCGGGAAGGCTTCCGAAAAGCCGGGCAGGTTTTCCCAGTGGATGGCGCAGCGCTTGCCGTTCAGGAGGCCGGCCTGGGCAAGCACATGCGCACCCGTACAGAGGCTGCCGACGGCGACACCGCGATTGTAGCATTCACGCAGCCAGGCATTGACCGACTTGTTGTTGAACTGCTCGACATCGATGCCGGAACAGACGAGCACCATGCCCGGCCGGTTTTCACCGCCGAGATGGCGCCGCTCCTCGGCAAGCGAGGAATTTGCCTCGACGCCGATGCCGCAGGAGGAATAGACTTTTTCCCCGTCGACGGAGGTCAGCCGCCAGGTATAGGCCTGATAGCCGAGCATGCGATTGGCGATGCGCAAGGTGTCCACGGCGGCCGAAAAGGGCAGCATGGTGAATTGCGGTACCATAAAAAAGACTACCGAACGCTTCTTGATCTGCATCCTGTTCATAGCGAAATCCATGCTCGAGGGGCGATGACACATTCGTTGCGCGGAATGCGTCGCGCCGATGTCCTGAAAGCGACACTGGCATGGAAAAATGCGGCCGGGAAGAGCAAATATGCGACATCGCCGGCGATTTGGCCGGTCAAATCGCCGGAATGGCCGCGGGCAGGGAGAAGACAGGCTGATAGGCGACTGAAATTCAATGTTGAAAATGGCTTAGGAATGTACGGTCAGGCCACGAAAAAGGCGGCGTTGCACGAGGCAGGCGCCGCCCTTATCTTGGGAAGAATGTCGCATTCATTACATGGTCCGGTGTTTGTTGTCGTCCGTGCTCGGCCAACCGATGTCCTTGCGAATGTCGAAGGGCATGGCTTCGATTTCGCGGGCCGTCTGCCAGCGCGTCCAGGCGAGCACAAGCTTACGGGCATAATGTGCCAGGTCGAAGCGGCTTTCACTGGAGGTGAGGGACTTACCACCACCGCGATAGGTGAGCGTGGTCATTTTCCGGTTCCTTTCTTGGGTCAGGGGCATGGTCGTCAATGGGAGGTTCGTCCATGTCCATGGTCCTAATATGGGCTTTGAAAACTCATCATTCAAACGAATAGAACTTATGGATAACATCAGAGATATTGAATGATCGTGGCCTCCGCTGGGGTTGTCAGCGAACCTTAATCTTCAGGCTTTTCCAGGGACGGCTGCAAAGCGCTTCGGCATAGTTAGCAGCGCCGCGATCGACTGGGTGCGGATGCTTCCGCGAGACGGGACAACGTGGCCCCGGCAAGGCCGCGGCATCTGATCGTCTGTAAACGGAGTGCCTTCATAGTCGTGAAGCACACGGGCGCGCATGGTGGAAAGACCAGTCATAAGTTTCGGTCTCCAGGTCATCAGGTTGAGCAACTGTGAACCCTGAAGCCCGGCTCCTGCTTTGCGAGCCGGGAGCAGCAGGGAAATGCGATGGTGCTATCGCGACAGGATCGGCAATTGTGCCGACGCCTTGCAGGTTTTCCGTATCCCACGGAAGATCGGTAATGCTCAGCGCCACGATATCCATGATCTCCGAGCCGCGGTTCAGAAGATCAATTACGTTGCCGAAGGTAAGCTTTCCCGTTGCGATGCCGGCGAATTGGTCGGCTAGGTGACCTTCCGGATGATTGAACAGCTGCGCGCGAAAATGCTTCGGATCCAGCACGTCCAGATCGAAGTGCACCAGTAGCTTCGAGGCGCCAGTCGCTTTTAATAAGCGATACGCGGCGCTGCGGTCTTCTTGGGAGTCGAAAGCCAAGAAGACCGCGCCCATGGCCGCCGGAAGACGCCGATCGCCAGCAGGTGTTCCTGCAGCCCTTCAGCGCGTCGTCTCGACCGCGCGAACATCCGAGATCGTCGACCGTCTGGGATCGTGGAGCCTCCTGAGCGTGAGCAACGGCGCACATCGTGAGAGCCAGAAAAAGCCCGGCGATCCATTTCATACCCTTGTCCTTACGGCTATTTTCGGCTGCGAAGACCGGTCTCCAGTCCGACTTCAGGTCGACGCCCGGCCAGTTGCGGCGCTCCGGCTCGCGGAGCGCCTTGTCGACCCTGCTATCGGCGTTCAGCGCCTTCTACGAAACCCGCTTCACGCCGGGCGGCTGCCACGTTCCTTTCCCAGCGGGCAGGATCGAAGGCGCTTCCGTCTTCGGCCAGTACAGGCGCATCACGAGATAGATCGTGCCATTCGGGGCCGGAAGCCAGTTGGCTTCCTTGTCCGCACCGGGGCTGTCTTTCTGGATATATAGGGTGAGCGAGCCGTCCTCGTTCTTCTTCATCCCCGGCAACATCGGAGAGTTGATGAGGTAGCGATTGATTGGGTTCTTGACGAGGAACTGGCTCTTGCCGTCGTACATGGTCACGGACCAGAACGAATGCACTGGCGGCAACTGGCCCGGCGGGAAGGTGATCGTGTACTTGTGCTTGCTGCCGTCGAGCGGTTTCCCGCTCGCATCTGTTCGGGTGAAGGGGTACATGGCCTCTGCCGCATCGTTGCCATAGAGGCCTGCCTTGGCAGCACCTGAGCGCATCAACCAATCGCCGTTGAAGAAGGCCTCGTCGCCAAGCAGCGAGCTGACGTTCCAGCCGTTGATGGGCTTGTTTCCGCTCGCCAGCCACTTGTCAATCTTGTCGTCGCCCTGCTTCATGCCGACCAGCAACTCGGCCTTATGTTCGAGCGGCAGATCCTTGAATTCGAAGGTCTTGCCGGGCCCAATGCCGATCCTTGCAAGCTTCGCACGGATCTCCTTGTCCCTTGACGTCTCCGGGACGAACTGCAGAGCCACGTCGAGATATTCGAAGAAGTTTTTCTTGATGCCGGCGGTGGTGGCGGGAAGGAACTCGATGGTCGGTGCGGCGGGCAGGGCGGGTTGCTTGAGGAAGGCCGAAAGCGGTTGCGCCTTGTAGCCGGCCTGCACCTTTTCCACGTTCGCCATATCTTCGGCGTTGATAAGTTGGGTCCGGAAGTTGGCGAATACGAAAGAGGTACTCGAGGTGAAGACCTGCTTGATGCCGTCGGGCTTCTCGCCTTTCCAGTCGGGTCCGACAACGAGATAGGAGCCCGGGTCGCTTCCCGTGGCGCGCGAGCCGATATAGCCGAAATTGTAGGTGTTTCCGTCGATGAGCTGGACCGAGTAATAGCGTTCCTTCTCGACCGTCGGCACCGAGATGACCATCGGTTCAGCACGCAAGTCCAGCCAGAGGATCGAGTAGGGCGTGTCGCTGTTCGGCGTGATGATTGCCGTGTCCGCCGGGCTGGCGACCTGATGCATGTTGTTGATCTCGTTGAACGGCGCCTTGAACTGTCCGGAGTTCCTGTCCACGGCGAACTCGTTCATGACCGCGTAGTTCATCACCAGCGGCAGGCCGTAGATGAAGCCTTCTTCAGCGATGTCCTTGGCCTCCAGGAGGCTGGGCCATTCGGCCTTGTTCTGCGCAAGCACCGGGGTGGACTTCGCCGTCGCGGCGACGAGTGCTGCCATCGCAGCAGAGCGGAGCAGATCGCGTTTCGTGAGCATTTGAACGTCCTTTTGGTTCGCGGCGTGCGATCAGGCACGCAGGTGCAGGAGAAGGGGGCATGCGGCTGCGGACATCGATCGAACAGAGCAGACCGAGTCCTGACCATGAGATATGCGACTACTTCGGAAACAGGAACGTCAGCCCGAGACGGACGCCGAGCCCTTCGGGGCCGTCGTCCGGTGCCGCCGCCCAGTATCGAAGTCCGGCCGTCAGGCTGATCGGCTGATCGTTCACCTTGACCAGCTTCGAGACGGTCAGATTGATCGGCACCGACCAATCGTGCGCCTTCCAGTCGTATGTGGATTCCGTATTCAGCGCGAACGTCCATGCTGTCGGCGTCGTGTAGGAGAGGAAGGGCTGCATGTACGTGCTGCTGATGTCGTTGCGGTCCTCGTTGCCGGCGAACGACCAGATGTGGTTGGCCAGCACGCCATAGGTCCAGGGGCCGTCCTGCTTCAGCGCGACGATGGTCGGCCCTGCGCCCCATTTCTCGCCGCCGAGCAGATCGTCGGTCGCGGTCGGGATCAGGAAGACAGGGCCAGCGCCCCAGATGAGGCCGCCATCGGTCGGCTTGGCAGGCGACAGGAAGAAGCTCTGAACGACGTCGCCGAGACCGAACTGCGATCCGGATGGCCCGGCGATGTCGTTCTGGTAGGTCACGGGAAGGATCGTGCGGGAGATCAGATTCCAGTCGGCGTTCAGCGAGAAAGGGATCACGGGCTGGATGTTCATGGTCGCCTTGTCGCCATCGAGCGGACCGTAGCCATGGTCATAATTCAACTGGAAGGGAACGCTGATGAGCGAGGCGATCGGGTTCGAAAGCTTCTTGGCGAGATCGGAGCTGGAGTCCTGACCGTAGGCCGGCGCCCCCAAGCCGAGGGTCGCGGCGACGGCGAGCGTCACGGACCTCTTCAGCGGCTGGGTGGGGGTCGATGCGGTCTTGACCATTGGCTTTGTCTCCATCCGATGCCGAGGCTGGCGGTGAGCGAGCCTCGGATCATGCGCCGGAAGAATGACGAAACGAGCAGGAAGAAGAAACGTATGTTACTGTAGCGTACGGGTCCCGCTGGCCGTATAGGCGTCGGAAAGCCTGAACTCGGCCTCGACATCCGTCGCGCTAGGCACTGGCAGTCCAGCGCGTCGCAGCGCTGCGATCATGCGCATGCTGTCCTTCGGCGGCAGGTTTCTCTTCCGGTTCTCGACCACGATGTTGGGCAGATAGTCGGGGCGCATTTTCATGAACACCTCGCCCTCGCGCTTCGCTTCCGCCAGCAGCCCGGCTTCGGAGTAGATGACCGCCGCAACGCCATGGAAGAGCGGAAATTTCTGCAGGTCGGCTTTACGGATCAGCCGCACCGCCATCTCATGATCGTCGAGCATGCAGGCGATCAGGGCGCGCGTCCCGAAGTAATATCCGGCTCCGCCTGGATTGAGCTCGATCGCACGATCCAGCAGTTCCGCGCCGCGCTTCCATTGACCCGAGAACGCGACGCGCGTTCCGAGTTCCCCGAGGAACTCGGTGTCGTTCGGGTTGGCGGCGAGCGCCGCTTCGCCGACTTCGAAGGCTTCTTTCGTCTCGTTGTTGAAGAATAGAGCCGTCATCAGCGCCTGCAGGGCGCGCGTGTTGTCGGGTTCGAGCGAGACCGCCCGTCGCGCCGAACCCAGCGCTCGCTCCATCGCGGATCCCTTGTCGCTCTGTGGATTGAACTCGAACCGGCCCTCGTCGAGATGGATGAACGAGAGCATCGACCAAGCGGTCGCATAGCCGGGGAAACGCGAGACAGCGTTCTGAAGACAGTCGCGCGCGATCAGATGCGTTTCCGGGTTCAGCTCCTCGCGGTAGGCGTAGAAGCGCAGCGTGCAGTCATGGACGCCGACATCGTCCGGCGGCGGGTTGGCCGCCAACGATCTCGCTATGATGCCGTATGGCTGGGCGATAGCCGTCGCCACCTTGCTCGCGACATCCGTCTGAATGACGAAGAGTTCGTGCGTGTCCAGGTTTTCGTCGTAGTCCTGCGACCACAGGATGGATCCTTCGGAGGTGTCGACGAGACGCACGGTCACGCGGATCTTGTCGCCCGCGACGCGGACACCACCCGCGAGAAGGTAGTGCGCGCCAAGTCCCTCGCGCACCTGCGACGGCTCGACGCCTGGTGGCAGTGCCTTCGATGTCTCGCGGCCGAAGACGGTAATCTCCTTGAAGCGGGGAAGGGCGGTTAGAAGCTCTTCGGTCAGCCCGGCGGCATAGCGTGCAGCGTGGGGGCCGTCGCCCAGGTCCGCGAAGGGCGCGATCACAAGGGTCGGCTCGCCCGGAACCCGCCCGGCGGAACGACCGATGGCAGGGCCTGTCAGAACGCCGGCGTAATACCCTAGGCCCGCGCAGACGAATGCCACGATCACGGCCAGCACCGGCCAGGCGAGACGCCGCCACGCGAGAACCCGGCGCTCGGCGACGTCTTCGTTCGGCGGCGCATCCCCGGCCGCTTCTATCGGCGCGTCATTCCACGTAAAGGTCGGCACGTAGCCGCCCTTGGGGATGTCGATGCGGATCGGATCGCGCTGGCCTGCAACGAGATAGTAGCGTTCGATGACCCGGCGCAGACGTCCCGCCTCGATGCGAACGACGGGATCTTCCTGAGAGAAGCCCGCGCTTCGGTTGAACACTTCGATGGCGATCGAATACGCCTTGAGACGCTGTGCCCGGCCTGCAAGCGTCTCCTCGGTGACATATTTTAAGAAAGCAGCGCCACGTCCGGCACTGGGAAACTCGCGGCTGGAGAGAATCCGTTCAAGCTGCGCCCTGACCTCCTCATGGGTCGGACAGGAGCGCTCGGCCCGATCGTCAGGCAAAGGCACCGAGGTCTGCATTGCATCCTCCCCCTCGTCACACATATGCGCGACAGTTAAAGCTTGTATTAAAATCCCCTTATGCAACCTAACCCCCGAAGAGCCCTTCGTCTAGCTGAAAGAAGTTTCAAGGCGGATCACGTAGGGGCCGGGCAACCGGTTACGGGCGATGACGCCGATGAACGAGGCCCCGAACGGGCTATGAAGACGAGGGTGCCAGGCGTGGCGAACTCAAGCCGGCACCTCCTGCTATCGCTGCTTCCGGCAGGCCGGGTCGGCCGGCGTCGCCGCGCAGTTCTTGACCGCGATCTTCTGCGTCCCGCCGTCTTGTCCGGTCAGACCGCCGACATGATTGGCGTAGTTGCTGCGAGTATCGGCGTCGAGCACCGCAACGGGGGCGGTCAGGATGAGGCCCGCGGCGCTTCCGGCCGCCGCCGCCACATGCGTCGTCCCTGCAAGGATCGTGTCGCCGAGGCCGACCCGGCTGTCGGTCAGCGTCTGCCCTTCGGACAGCCGCGCGCCGATGAGCTGGACGACTTCAGGCGATTCCGCGAACTTGCTGTGATTGAGGTCGTCGCTGACCTTGATCTTGGTCAGATCGATCACCGAGACCTTGTAGTCGGCGAGTTCGGTCTTGTACGGTGCGGTTTCCGGATCGATCGAACCGAGCCGCGGGATGTTGCCCCAGACCCGCCGTGAGAAGGCAAGCGCTTTGTCGTCTTGCGAGACGAAGAGCGTGAACTGCGGATGAGGGTCGCCCATGTCCTCGATCTGCGACCGGAAGACGTCCACGTCGACGTCCGGAGCGGCGAGCATGACGTTCTTGAACTTCGCCGGAAGACGGCCGTTGCGGATCGCCATCTGCCGGAGCGCTTCCAACGCCAGCCAATTGCCCATCGAGTGGGCCAGCACGTTGACTTCCTTCACGGTGCCGTCTTTGGCGAGATACTGGAACAGCGTCTCGAGCGCGTTGCGCGTGTAGTTGGTGCTCTCGCGGTCATAACCGTAGGCGAGCAGGCTGCCGCGCGATGGCCAGGTCACAAGGACCGGCGTGCTGTGGACATTGGAATCGTGGACGATCTGAGCGAAGCGGTAGACGCTGTCCTCGAAGCGGTTGTTGAAGCCGTGGATGAAGACCAGGACGCTGTGGTCGCGGTTCCTTTTGACCGAGGCGTTCAGCCAGTCTTTCGCCCCCTCGATACTGAGCTCGTCGGCCTTCAGCGTGGCGAAGTCGGTCTTCGGATTGGAAGGCAGCTTCCTTGGCCAGGCGACGTCGCCCTCGTTGCGGACCTTGGGCAGTGAAACTCTCATCTGCGCGAAGGACGGCGTCCGGGCGCGCTCGCCCGTGAACATCTCGCCGGAAACAGTCGATCGGGCGCGCGTGGTCGCGACCAGCATATCGACGCGACTGGTATCCGGCATGGTGTCCGCAACAGGGGACAGCACGTTCTTCGGATGTCCGCCGCAGCCTGCGAGCACGACCAGCGCGAGGCATGGAAGAAGTCGTCGGATATGACCGGCAGTCAACGAACCAAACAAGCTCAAGTCCCCCATCCGCATTCCGGCTGCATCACCTCTGTCTGTTCAAATCGATCGACGCGCTAGATGCTAATGCCGATCGTTGCGCGCTATCGTGGACAGACATCCCAGAAACCCGTCTTCTTGGTGCTATCCGTATAGTACCAGCACATGCCGGACCGCGGCGGCGTCCCGGCGACCGAGGCCGCCGCGGCGCCCGCGATGAAGCCGATGGCGGCTCCAGCCGCGATCGCACCCCCGGCGGGCCAATAGCGGCGAGGATTCACGACGACGACACCGCGCCTGACGGGCGCGCGAGGGACCACAACGGCGCCGCGATTGCCGACGGCAGCACATCCTCTCGCTCCGCAGCCGACGACCGCACGGCGGGCTTCGGCCGGGGTCGGAGCGAGCATCGGCGCGGCCACCATCATCAGGAGGGCCGCAGCCGTCGCGGCGTTCTGAAAGTGCTTGATGAGGTTCATGAGTTTGGTCCTGGTTAAGGGCATAATCGAAACTTCGCCTAGCGAATTCCTGACAGGCCGGACCATGCCTCAATCATCGCGATTCCCTTCGTATGTTACTGTACGTTACGGCCTAGCGACGGCGACCGGGAAGGGCACGCCGAGGCGGATCGCCTTCGAGAAGTCGGGCGACAATCCGTCCGCCCGCGCCCGCACGTCGATCTTGGCAATCTCCCGCAGGCGGACGAGCGGCATCGACGTGTCGATGGCCCCCCGGTCATAGGCATAGTCGGGAAGATAACCGTTGACGATCAGCCGCCAGTCGAACGGCACCTTGTCTCCTGCGATCCGCATCAGCTTGGCGACGGTCGTCGTGCAGTTCGTCGTGATCGAGTTGTAGAACTGCGGCGTCCGGGCGAGCGCGTTGGCCTCGGCGACGTACTCGAGCAGCAGGTTCCGCGACTGCTCGGGACTGGCTCTCAGCCGGTAGATCTGGACGTCCTCGCCACGCACGTTGGAGCGGACCCCGACGACGTCACGTTCGTCCGCGGCAACAACCACCAGCGGGTCGTTCTTGAAGAGGTCGGCAAGGGGAGAAAATCCGCCGCCGACCTTATGGCGAACCTCGATAGACCAGGCGAGCTGTTCGCCGCCTTCGAAGCCGAAGCTGAAGATGACATGCGCGATCTTCGGCCCCGCCCAGTATGACATGAACAGGTCGACCGTCCTAACCTTGCTCACATCGTAGGTTCGTGTCGTCCAGCGCTCCGTAAAGTCGGAATTGCTTCGCCACTCGAAGTCCCGGACATCGGTCAAGGTCAGCAAATTTCCCTCGACACGACCCGTGACCTGGCGGGCGACATCCGGCGCCCATGCAGCGTCGGCTTCCGGCTTGATCGAGTTCCACCAGAAGAGAACCAGCACGAAGACGATTGAGAACGAAACGAGGGCTCGGATGCGCTGCCGGCTGGCAAGCGCCGCCACAGTGAAGAGACCGTAGACGAGGAAGACGCCAGTGCCGATCGCCCGCCCGCCATCAGGCAGGGGTAGGCGATACCATAGGGCGAGGGAACTCCAGGCTGTCAAAGCCGCTACGATAACGGCGACCAGGAGGATGAGGACGATCGCCATCGGTCGAGGCATGTTGTTCCTTTTCCGTAGCCGCCGAAGTGTCGATGATGCGGAGCGGGCGTTCATCTGGCGACCGGGAATGGAACGACCTTGGCAAAGTCCAGCATGGTGTGGATTTCCGCGGCGAGGCCGTCCATGAGTTCCAGCGCCTCGGCATAACGTGCGTCCCGCTCCGGAGCCGTAGACGACTGCCATTCCCGCACGAGCTGGTCGGCGATGGAAAAGTCGTTACACAGTTCCCGGAAGCTTTCACTGCGGGAGGCAAGCGCTTCGATCTCCAGCGTCTGCTCGGGAAACCTGCGCTTAGCGAACTCCGTGTCGTATTCCATTGCATCGGCTCCCGGCCAGGCGACGCGGGGGGCGCATGCGTCGTCGTCGTGAAGATGACACAGAACCGGGCCGGCACCATGTAGGTTACAGTAACACACCGCGAGTTTCTTGCGGTCGGCAGCGCATGTGTGATCCATTCGGTCATCGGCCCGGTGGCGGGCTACCCATGCGAGGACCTTACCGTGAAACCCATCCTGATCTCCGTCACTGTGCTGCTGATGTCGACCGGACTGGCGAGCGCAGCCGAGCCGATCGTCGGAAACTGGAAAACGACGCTCGGCGACACCGCTGCGATCGAGCCGTGCGGCGGCGGTTTCTGCATCACACTGAAGAGCGGCAAGCATACCGGCGAGAAGATCGGCGCGTTCGAAGGCAGCGGCGGCAGCTATTCCGGCAAGATCACCGATCCCGACGCGAAGAAGACCTACGACGGCACCATAAGCGTCTCCGGCGACACCGTCACCCTCAAAGGCTGCGTGATGAAGGTCGTCTGCGAGTCGCAGAAATGGTCACGCCAATAGTCCGCGGGAACAGACGGATACGGTAACATACGGGTGCTTCCGGCGTGATCAGTTATCCCTTGCGCCGCGAATCATTTCCGGTGATCGCCAGAGCCACGGGAGACGGGGACTACTGAATGATTGAAATGAAAAGTGTCTATTGCGGGTTGGCTCTGGCACTGGCGGCTGCACCCGCGGCCGCCGCAGACATGTCGGAACCTCGACCGGTCGTCGTCGACAGCGAATGGAAGTTCCAGTTCACGATCGACGGCTGGCTGGCAGGTTTGAATGGCGACATCGGCGTGCGCGGCCTTCCGGCGGCGGCGGTCGACGTCTCGCCTCTGGACGTGCTCGAGGATCTGGACGGCGTGTTCGCAGGATCCTTTCAAGCAGCAGGCGATAGCTGGCTTCTCTATACGGATGTCATGTGGGCCAAGATTTCGACCGACGCCGACTTCGGCCCCTTCGGCGGAACGGCCGACTTCGAGCAGACGCAGATCGTCGCGACGGCCCTTGTCGGCTACGAGCTGCCGGTCAACGTCGCGAACATGCAGCTCTACGCGACGGGCGGACTTCGCTACCAGCACAACAAGGTGGAACTCGGGATCGACCCCGTGTTCTTCCCGGCGATCGACCGCAGCGGTTCGCAAAGCTGGGCCGATCCGATCGTCGGGCTCACCATGCATTATGACGTCTACAACAAATGGTTCGTGGACGTCATGGCCGACGTCGGCGGCTTCGGCGTCGCCTCGGACATCACGCTGCAGGGCACCGCGACGGTCGGCTACAACTGGACGGACACTCTCGCTTCGTCTCTCGGCTACAAGGCCCTCTACACCGACTACGAGGACGGTGGCTTCCAGTACGACGCCACCCAGCACGGCATCTTCACACGACTGGCGGTGAAGTTCTAGCCGAAGCCGCGGGGGCGGCTCGCGGTAAGCTACGGTCGTGTAACGGTAACATACTTCCCCGCGCGCCGCCGAATGCACACAGATTGGCGACCTCATGAAAAACGATCGACGGGGCGGTCGACAAGGAGAGAGCAATGAAACGCGCGACGAGACAGGTTTACGCTACTGCCGCGGTGCTGCTGATGGGCTGGGGGGCCGCGTACGCCGAAGCACCGAAGATGAAGATGGCGACGCCGATACCGGATTCGATCGTCACGCCGGAGAGCGTCGACACCAGGATTGGCAAGCTGAACTTTTTCGACGGCTTTCCGGACGACGCCACTTCGGAAAAGATCTATGACAATCTCGATTTCATGCGCGGCGTCGATGCTTTTCTCAATGCGATGCCCGGCGCTTCGGTCGAAGCCCTTCGGGTTGGACTGGCCGGCCAGGGCGCCGACAACAACCAAACCATTCTGATATTCGAAAATCTCATGGATTCGCATTCGCTGTTCCTGACCGGCAACACCGAAAGCATCTACAATCTCATGTGGCTCGACACCAAGGCGGGTCCGCTGGTCATCGAGACGCCGCCCAACATCCTGGGCATGATCGACAACCACTGGTTCCAATATGTCGGCGATGTCGGTAATGCCGGCCCGGACAAGGGTAAGGGTGGAAAATACCTGCTCTTGCCGCCGGACTACGAGGGCGTGGTCCCCGAGGGTTATCACGTATTGCGGTCCTCGACCTACGGGAACCTGTTCTTCTGGCGCGGCTTCCTCGAAAACGGCAGCACGACGACGGCCGTCGAAAACACCAGGAAATTTGCCAAAGTCTATCCGCTTTCGGAAGCCGACAATCCTCCGCCGATGAAGATCGTCAACGTCTCGGGCAAGGAATTCAATACGATCCATGCCAATAATTTCCATTTCTACGAGGAAGTGAACGACATCGTCCAGTACGAGCCGAACGAAGCCTATCATCCGGAAGTGCTGGGACAACTCGCCTCCATCGGCATCGTAAAGGGCAAAGCCTTCGCGCCCGATGCGCGGATGAAGAAGATCCTCACCGAAGCCGTGGCCGTCGGCAATGCGACGGCGCGCACCATCACCTTCAAGACGCGCATGAAGGACGCCTATTATTATCCGAACAGCGCCTGGTTCACCGGCTTTGTCGGCGGCAGCTACGAGTTTCTGCTGCAGCCCGGCGTTCGCTATCTGGATGCCCGCGTCCTGTTCCATTACTACGCGACGGGCATCACGCCGGCGATGGCGATAAAGCGCGTCGGCATCGGTTCGCAATATGCCGGCGCCACGACCGACAAGGACGGCAAGCCGTTCGATGGCGGCAAGACCTATAAGATTCACATGCCGCCCAACATTCCTGCAAAGGAATTCTGGTCGTTCGTGGCGTATGACAATCAGACCCGTTCGATGCTGCAGACGGACCGGCAATTCCCCAGCATCGGGAGCGACAAGAAAGACATCGTGATCAACGCGGACTCGTCGGTCGACGTCTGGTTCGGTCCGACGGCGCCGAAAGGCCATGAGGCCAACTGGGTCCAGACAGTGCCGGGCAAGGGTTGGAACGTCCTTCTTCGCCTCTACGGGCCCCTGGAGCCATGGTTCGACAAGACCTGGAAGCCGGGCGAGTTCGAACCGGTCGAGTGACGCTAGAATACGCGATGAACGGATCGCCGCGCCACAGGCGCCCGTCCTCCCGCTGGGTTCACCTCCTATGCCGATCCGACTGCTGTGTCGGATCGGCATTGTCAGGACAGTTACACCGCGCATGAGACCGTCGTCGGCATCAGCCACGGCGGCCTGTGCCTTCTGGCTCGTGTTCTCTCCGTACCAACGATCTGCAGGACTGCATTGGGAGGCGGAGCTTGAAGTCAAGATCAGGGCCGTCGGCACCATGGATCTACATGGGTCTCCTCGCAGCTCAGACCGCTGCGGCCTTGATCCTGTTCTGGATCGTGTTCCCCATCTTTCAGGGCTTGGTCACCCACCTCGGTGAACGGCAGATGCTCGCTCTCTCGGACCAGGTCGGGATTGTTGCCAGCGCCGCTCTGCTTCATTGCTGTTACTGGACACGGTTGAAATGGGTGCCGGTCACGTCGCCGTTTCACAGTGTCTTCGTGGCGCATCTGCTCTTCTTCGCCAGCCGGGTGAGTTTCTTCTTCGGCGGTGCGCTCTTCTCGGCCGTTTTCTTCAGGCATCTGCCGGAACTCGACGCCTTTCCGCCGCTCGCCCAGGCGTTCGTGAAGAGCCTGTATGTCGCGGCGACGCTGTTCGGACTATTCTGCTACTCGCTCGAACTGGATCGCTTCGGGAAGGCGATGGAGCGTCGGCCGCCAGAGCGCAGCGAGTAGCTTCCACATCCATCGCTGCGGCGACGCGTTGAACGCCGTCTCCTACGGTCCGTGTAACTGTAACATACTTCCCTTCTCACCCCCGAAAGCGCACCAGATGCGTGCGGAGAGTTTCTCCGACGATCAATCGTTCACGATGGGGGTAGCATGTCGACGAGAACCAGACTGTTAGGAGGGGCGCTGGTCGCGTTCCTGGCGCTCAGCGGTGCGGCCCGTGCCGACACCATCAGCTTTGCCGACGCGGTGAGCACGCTCGCCAACGACTGCGGATCCGACATCAAGAAGTTCTGCAAGGGCCTGAACCTCGGGAGCGGCCGCATCCAGAACTGCCTCGAATCCCATGCCGCAAAAGTCTCGCCGACCTGCACCTCGACACTGGCGAGCGTCACCACCTCGATCGAGCAGCGCCTTGCCGCCCAGTCGTCGTTCACCGCGATGTGCAAGCACTATGTCGCGCAGTTCTGCAGTGGCGTGGTGGGCGAGGGAAACATTCTTTCCTGCCTGAACAAGGCGACGCGCGTGAACGAAGGCCAGTGCGGCCAGGCGATCATCGACGCCGGCTGGCGCTGAACGATGTTGAAGGGACACAGGATCATGAAGAGCTTTCGACTTGCGACGATATTTGCCGCCGGGCTGCTGCTGGCACCCGGCCACTCGTTCGCCCAGGAACTGAGCGGTCCGCAGGTGGTGCGCACGCTCGGCAGATTGCAGGGAGGGGCTCCCGGCATCGACATTGCGTTGCTTATGGAAGAAGCGGCGGCGAGTGCAGGCAAGGGCGTCGCTGCGCTTCCCGACTGGCAGAAACTTTCGAAGCTGTCGCAGCTCATCGTCGAGATCGACTTCGAGAACGACTCCATCGCCATCGAACCGAAATCCTATCGCACCGTCGGCATGATCGCCGACGCCCTGCATCATCCGAACCTGCGGCGCTACAAGTTCCTTGTCGTCGGACACACGAGCTCGACGGGCGACGCCAAGCACAATCTGGACCTCAGCCAGAAGCGGGCGAACGCAATCACGGAGGCGTTGTCGACAACATTCGCCATCGCCCCGGACCGTCTGTTCGCCATCGGCGTCGGCGAGGAGTGGCTCGTGGATCCGGCAAACCCGCAGGCCGCCGACAATCGGCGCGTCCAGCTGGTGAACCTCGGTCTCGTGAAGTAGCAAAAAGGAGAATTCTCCATGAAACGCCATATTCGGATCAGCGCCGTCGCTGCCTGCCTCGTGTCGTTCGCAGGAGCGGCGCAGGCCGAAGACGCGATCACGGCACCCGCCGCCAAGACCATTGGAGCGACCACGGCCACGAAGATGGTGCCGTCGCTTGCCGTCCTCAATTCCGGCGGGGCGACGCTGGTCGACGGCAAACTGACCATGACGGGCGTCACTCCAAACTCCATCGTGTTCGCCGATCGTCCCGTACGATCGGCCGGACACGTGCTCACGACCGAGTTCATCAAGGAATGGGACGAGGGCAAGGACAGCTTCGCGGTCGACCCGCCGAACGCGACGATCTCCGTCATGAGCAGCGATGGCACCGCTGTGGAAGACGCGGTCGTGGTCCTGACCAAGCCAAAGCTGGATGGCGGCACGCTGACCTTTGACGTCCAGGTTCTCGAGGGCGAACTCGCAAAGGCCAATGGCCCGGCTTCGCTTTTCATCGACATGTTCGTGGCGCGCGCCGGAATGGGGCGCGTCGGCGTGGTCGGCGTGGGTGCGGTCGGCTTTCATGGCGGCTGGTATGCGCACCCGGCGGCCCGCTACGGCGCCGCGGTCGCGACGGGCGCGGCCATCGGTGCTGCGGCGGCCTCCGCGCCATACTACTATCACCCCCCGTGCGGCTACTATCCGTATCCGCCCTGTTACTGAAGTCGGGAGCGGCACATTGCAATGGAACAGGGGAGAAGCAGTCGAGGCAGATGGAAGTCGGCTGTGGGCGTTCTTGCCGCCGTCTTCGTGGCCTATCTGCTCGTCTGCTACCTGGTCATGCCGGAGCTTTGGATCTTCCGCGACCGGAGCACTGTTGCCGATCTCAGCCGGATGGTCACCACGACCGGCGACGACATTCCGGGCGACCCGATCAACGTCGGCGTCGTCGGCCCGAAGCAGCAGGTGATTAAGGCCTTCGCCGCCTCGGGCTGGGATCCCGCCGACAGGATAACATTACTCTCGTCGGTCGAAATCGGCCTGAGCGTGGCGCTTGATCGGCCGGATCTCGATGCACCCGTCAGCCCGCTGTTCTTCGACGGCCGGAAGCAGGATCTGGCTTTCGAAAAGCCTGTCGGGCGAAGCGCGGACGAGCGCCACCACATACGCCTCTGGCAAACGGCGACCGTCGGCGCCGACGGCCAGCCTCTGTGGCTGGGCTCCGCCAGCTTCGACCGCGGCGTCGGTGTCAGCCACGACACCGGGCAGATCACCCACCATATCGGACCCGATCTCGATGCCGAGCGCGAACTGGTGATCGGCGACCTCAAGGCCGCCGGGCAGATCTCCATGACCTACGAGCGCGCAGGCGTCGGTGCGACAAAAGATGGTCGCAACGGCGGCGGCGATCCGTACTTCACCGACGGTCGAATCCTTGTAGGGGTGCTGAGATCGGCCGAGCAATAGGATCGGCGGCGGCTGGACCAGGGCGAGGGAGCGACCGCATTGATGAGACTGCTGTCTTCGCCAAGCCACGCTGCTTCCTGCACGATGCTTTTACGAAGGGCTCGAGGAGGTCAGTTGAGCCGCTCTCGTGATGGCCGGTGGGGCACGCGGCGGCCAGGCTGGAAAACTTCCTCGCCTGCACGCGCGCCAGCGGTCCGACAAAACCTGCCGGCGATGCCAAGTGGGTCTACCTTGTTCGCAACGAGGCGGAATGGGGGCCTGCGTCCAGTTTCCGACGGACTGCCCTACTCCGAAGGATGAAATTGCTGATTCCTGATAGCGCGAGACGACCCGAGAAATACGCCAAGTAGACTGGAACCACTGCCGAACCCTTTCGGCTCAAAAGTGTTACCTATGTCTCAGGAATAGACCCCCAGGCTTTCCGCGCAAGGGATCACAAATCCGTAGGCGGGCATGATGCCGAATCTAATGCACAGCGGCCGGGGTGATGATCCCGAGATTGCCAAGTCCGGCGACGATCAGCTGGACTGCGACTGCGGTCAGCAGAATGCCGAAGACGACCTCCGAGACGATCATAGTGACTGGCTTCATACGCTTGGCGAGCTTGTCGATGTTGGTGAACACCAGATAGTCCAATGCGCCGACGATCAGGATAAGGCCGATGACAAGTATCGCGCTGGCGATCGAGACGACTTCGCCGGAGGCGATGATGATGACCGTAATGCCGACAGGATTGAGCAGGTAAGGGACCGCAAGCGGAAATACGGCCAGCTTGTCGGGATCGACGGGCGCCGCAATATCGTCATGCGACTTCTCTGTCGGTCCTGATGCCATCTTGATCGCGATCAGCGCGAGGATGATGCCACCGGCGACGGCGACGGCGCCGCCCGTGATGTGGAGAAGCCGCATCAGCAGAGCGCCGGTGGCAAATAGGATCAGGGCCGTGACCACGGCGATCTGGACCATCTGGCGGCCGATGCGCACCTTGGTTTGGGTATCGAAGGCGTGGGTCTTTTCCAGAAACGGCACCAGGGCAATCTTCGGCCCCATGCCGATCAGAAGCAGCAGGAGAAGTTTTCCGACGAGTGCGGCATCGATGACTGTGAAATCCATGAAACGTGCCCTCTAAATTTGTGATGCGGAAATCGAGACGAAGAGAACCAAACGAACTCGTCAGTTTTTCTGCGAGCACTCAGCGCGGGCACTCGTCCCAGAAGCCCGTCGTCTTGGCGGGCGAGGTGTAATACCAGCATTGACCGGATTGCGGCGGCGTGCCTGCCAAGGACACGGCGGCAGCTCCGGCGACGAAGCCGATGGCAGCACCTGCGGCGATGGCGGTGCCCGGACGCCAGTAGCGGCGAGGGGTGACGACGACGACGCCGCGCCGGACAGGCGGGCGAACGACGGGGCGGGTGCTTCCGACTGCAGCGCATCCCCGCGGTCCGCAGGCCGCGGCACCGCAGCCTCTCGGACCACATGCCGCCACGCCACGACGGGCGGCTTCGGCCGTTACGGGAACGAGGACGGGCGCGCAGACCGTCATCATGACCGCAAGGGTCGCAAGCATGTGCGACAGGATGACCAGGATCTTCATTTCATTTCCTCCCATTGTTCTCGTGTGTCGTTCATTTCCTCGAAGATGCCGCCCTCAGGCCGGGTTTGCGGCACCGGCCGCGTTGTGTGCTGCGAGCGTCTGCTGGGCAGCGGCTGCAACAGCGTCGTCCTTGCCGCCGGAGACCTGAACGGTCGGCACGGCGAGCTTGATGCCGTTTTCGTTGAACGCCTCATGGATCATCCGCAGAGCCCGACGCTTCAGCGTGAACTGCTGGCCGGGAAGCGTCATGACCTTCATGCGCAGGAGCAGGCCGGAGTCGCCAAGGCTGTCGATCCCCTGCATCTTCAGCGGCTCGAGCGTCGTCGGTTTGAACTCAGGGTCCTCGAACAGTTCCTGGCCAATCTTCTTGATGATCTTGCGGGCTTTCTCGATGTCGGAATCGTAGGTGACGGTGATCGTCATTTTCTCGATCACCCAGTCGCGGCTCATGTTCTGCACGGCACCGAGCTCGCTGAAGGGGACGATATAGACCGCGCCGCGGTGGTGCCTGAGCTTGACGGATCGCAGGCTGAAGGATTCGACGGTGCCTTTGTAGCTGCCGCTCTGGATATATTCGCCCACCCGGAAAGCGTCGTCGAGCAGGTAGAACATCCCGCTGATGACGTCCTTGACCACTGTCTGTGCGCCGAAACCGATCGCAACGCCGACCACGCCGGCGCCGGCGATCAACGGGCCGATCTCCACGCCGAGCGACGACAGTGCCATCATGATCGCGACGGCGACGAAGAGGATCATGAGGACATTGCGAAGGATCGGCAGCAGCGTTCTGAGACGTGTGCGCCGCCGCTCCCGTTCGCTGCCGACTTCGAGGACGGCTTCGGTGTCGCCGAGCTTGCGATCGATCAGCACTTTCACAACGCTCCAGGCGAGGTCGACGACGAGCAGAATGATGCCGGCGCTGAGGAGGCCGCGCACAAGGCGCAGAAGCGGCGAATCCTGCATCGTCATCTGCGTCAGCCTGATATCCAGGGCGTTGGCCAGCAGAATGATGGCGCCGACGATCAGTGCCGCCCTGATGCCGCGCTCGACGATCACCGAGACGACGGTGCCTCTCTTATGGCCGTCCTCTTCGTCTTGGGAAGAGCGCAGGATATTGTCGATAGACGCCTTGGTGAGGGCGATAGCGCCGGGCAGTGCGGCACAGACCACCGCGATCCAGAACAGCCTCATCGCACCCACCACCCACAGCAGCCAGACGGCAACGAAGTAAACCGTCCAGAGCCAGTTCCGCGCCCGCAGGCCGATGCGGCTGGCCCGGCCGGCCGTCAATCCGGACGGACGTCTCCAGACAGCTTCGATGCCGATGACGAGGAGCACGAGGCCTAGGGCATAGGCCACGAGTTGCCGCGCCGGGACGGAAAAACCGTGTGTACCGAGCAAGCGGATCGTCACCCAGCCAAAGGCATACCAGCCGACGAGATAGCCGAGGCGTTTCGCCCAATGGCCGGCGGCATCCTTGGTGATCGGTATGACACGAAACCGGCCTTCCTCCTCTGCTCGCGGTGCCAGAAGCACGTCGAAAAGGGCGCTCGCCAGACGGAAGACGACGATCGCAAAGAGGTAGCCGACGACGATTTCCCGAACGATCGGCGGCCATTGGAACAAGAGGAAGAATCCGATGCTGCCGAGCCCGAACGACAGGACGAAACATGCCGCCCACAGAAGCCTCGCGGCCAGTGCGATCACCCTCTGGCGAACTGTGGCGAAGGGCGCGCGCGTCATCCACGAACGCCAGCCGGCGCTGATCCACCAGAACAGCCATTGCGCAGCCAGCCCGACTGCGACGAAGGCCGCGACCAGGAAGATCGGCCGCGTTCCGCCGTTCGCCTGGACGTCGCCTTGGAGCATGGCCGCGCCACGCATCGTCTCGGAGGGAAAGGATTTGATAGCTCCGAGAAGGCTGGAAACATGGACACGGAGCCGCATCGCAAATTCCGAGAACGAAGGGTCGGCATTCGGCGTTGCGACAGGCGGTTCCGTGACGACCCGGGCTGCTTCCGATTGCTGCTGCAGGAAGCGCTGGACATCCGGATCCGAGAACATGCCGATAAAGCGCCGGACACTTTCAGGCTGCGGGCTGGCAGGCGTCGCGCTCTGCGCCACGGCAATGGAGGCACAAAGGAGAATGGATACCAGGGTGGCTCCGATGAGAAGCGGCCTGACCATGCGGATCTTGGAAAGTAAAGGCATCGTCTATCCTAATCTCGATGAAGCTGTTGCCGGTTGCTGAAGCGCTATTGCCTGCATGTTTCCTTCGATCGGCCCGCGGCAGTGCACTCGGACGCCTTCGGTCGCGTACCCACAGGACCCGTGAGGCCGCTGACCTGGCCGGCGTAATTATCTCTGGTGTCGGCATCGACGACGGCGACCGGGGCGGCAAGGATCAGGCCGGCTGCGCTGCCCGCCGCCGCCGCTGTGCTCGTTGTCGCGGCGAGGATCTTGTCCCCGAGCCCGACCCTGCTGTCGGTCAGCGTCTGGCCGTCGGAAATCCGCGCGCCGATGAGCTGAACGACCTCGGGCGATTCGGCGAATTTTCCGTGGTTCAGCCTGTCGCCCGCCTTGACCTTGGTGAGGTCGATGACCGTGATCTGGTTGTCGGCCAGTTCCTTCTTGAAGGGGGCCTGCTCGGGATCGATGGCGCCGAGTCTGGCGACGTCGCCCCATACCCTGCGCGATACCGCGAGCGCGCGATCGTCTCGCGAAACGAACAAAGTGAAATTCGGATGCTGCTTGCCCATGTCGACGATCTGCTGGCGGAAGACATCGACATCGACGTCGGGCGAAGCCAGCATGACATTCTTGAACTTGGCAGGGAGGCGGCCGTTGCGGATCGCCATCTGGCGAAGCGCTTCCAGCGCCAGCCAGTTCCCCATCGAATGCGCCAGGATCGAGACTTCCTTCACCTCAGGATCCCTCGCGAGATACTGGAAGAGCGTCTCCAATGCGTTGCGCGTGTAGTTGGTGCTCTCCCTGTCATAGCCATAGGCGAGCAGACTGCCGCGCGACGGCCATGTCACCAACACGGGCGCGCTGTGCACGCCGGAATCCTTGACGATCTGAGCGAAGCGATAGACGGAATCTTCGAAACGGTTGTTGAAGCCGTGGATGAACACCAGCACGCTGCGGTCGCGGCTCTTCCTGACAGAGGCGCTCAGCCATTTCTTGGCGTCGTCGCGCGTGATCTCCTCGGCTTTCAAGGTCGCAAAGTCGGTGGCCGGGTTGGATGGAAGCCTTCTCGGCCAGGCGACTTCGCCGATCTTGCGGACGTTCGCAGGCGGGATGGATACGGTGATATCGGCAAAGGCCGGGGCGAGTGCGCGCTCGCCTGTGAACATTTCGCCTTGGATCGTGGAGCGGCTGCGCGTCGTGGTCACGAGCATGCCGACCTTGGTGGCGTTCGGCGCGCTATCGGCAACCGGGACGAGGACGTTCTTCGGGTGGCCTCCGCATCCGGCTAATATGCAGAGCAGCAGCAGAGCCGAGATCCATTTCAAACCCGGGGAAAGGCTTGGTTGAATTCGGCCGTCACGACATTTTGCTGTGCTCACCGGCGTTCCTCATAGCCCTGTCAAATTGGTACAGGCCCCGACGCTGCACGCCGCGGCGGTCGAAGTCGGCACTGAGGCCAGACTATGCGAAGACGAGATGGCGTGCCCGTATGATCGGGTATGTTACGGTCGGGAAGACAGTATCAGCGGGGTTGCAGGTCCGAGGTGGCGGCGGTCGACGCGATCGCATCGGGATCGGGCACCGTCATCCCCGCCTTGCGAAGTCCTTCGATCAGACGGTCGCGATCTTGGGGCTGCATGTTGCGCATTGCGAGTTCCGTTACAACGTTCGGCAGGAAGTCAGGTCGTATGCTGACGAACACCTCTCCTTCCCGGCGGGCGTCGTCCATCATTCCAGCCTCTGCGTAGATGATGGCGGCGACAACATGGAAGAGAGGGAACTTCTGCATGTTCGCCTGCCTGATCTCCAGCACGGCGGTGTGGTTGTCGCGGAGCATATAGGCGGCCAGGGCTCGCGTTCCGTGGTAGAAGCCGCCGCTGCCCGGATTGAGGGCGATAGCCTGGTCCAGCAGGGTTGCTCCGCGCTGCCACTGGCCGCCGATCGCAAGCCGGGTTCCGAACTCGCCCATCAGTTCGGTGTCATTGGGGTTGGTGGCGAGCGCCTGCTCGCCCACGCGCAGTGATTCAGCGAGCTGCCTGTCGAAGAACAGCGCCGTCATTAGTGCTTGGAGCCCGCGCGTATTGCTTGGATCGATCTGGGTTGCGCGCCTGGCGGCATCGAGTGCACGCTGTATGGCCGAATCCAGGCCGGGTGTCGGATTGAATTTGTAGCGGTCCTCATCGAGATAGACGATCGACAGCATTGCCCAGGCGGTCGCGTAGCTCGGAAACCGCGCGACCGCGGCCTCGAGGCAATCCCGGACGCGCGCATGCGCTTCGGCGCTCAGTTCGGAACGATAGGCATAGAAGCGCAAAGTGCACTCATACGCACCGAGATCATTCGGCGGCGGACTGGCGGCGTCGACCTGTGCCATGACCCCGTAGGGCTGGGCGATGGCGGTCGCGACCTTTCTGGCGACATCCGTCTGGATCGCAAACAGGTCTCCCGATGCGAGATCATTGTCATAGTTCTCCGACCAGAGGATTTCGCCGTCCGACGTATCGAGCAGCCTCGCCGTCACACGAAGGCGCTTGCCCGACGTGCGTACCCCGCCGGCAAGGAGATAACGCGCGCCGAATTCGGCCCGGATCTCCGATGCGCCCACATCCGCTGGGAGGGACTTGGACGTTTCGCGGCCGAAGACCTTGATCTCCTTGAACCGTGGCAGGATGGTCATCAACTCCTCAGTCAGGCCAGCTGTGTAGAGCTGTGCCTCCGGCCCTTCGCCGAGATTGGCAAACGGGGCCACGACGAGGGCCGGCCGATCGGGCGACAGGCTTGCAACGCGTTCGAGCGACGGAGCGGGAGACCGCGCCCCGATCCAATAGAGCGAAATAGCCACTGCAGCGAGCGCAGCAGCACCCGGCAACAAGACCCGCCTTGCGCGCCACCAGCGTCCGGGGCGAACCTCAAAGGGTGATGTTTCGCCAGCGTCTTCGTCTCCAATGTCGACTGACGCCGGGCAGGACCAGGCGAAGGTTGGAACATATCCGCCCTTGGGGATGTCGATCCTGACCGGGTCATGCTGCCCGGCAACGAGATAATAGCGCTCGAGCGACCGCCGCAGCCGTCCGGCCTCGATCCTGACCACCGGGTCGTCCTGGGTGAAGCCGGGATCCCGGCCAAACACCTCGATCGCGATCGAATAGGCTTTGATCCGGCTGCCCCGACCCTCGAGAGTTTCCGAGACGACATAGCGGAGAAACGCTGCCGCGCGACCGACGCCTGGAAATTCAGGGCTGGAGACGACACGTTCCAGTTGCTCGCTGATATCGTCGGCTTGAGGCGCCGGCCTTGAAGAAATGGATGCAGCAGACCCCTCTGCTGGTGTCGATGTCTGCATGTCTGTCCCCAATCCCCCGTGGAGTCACATCACTGCCAGACCGTATGTTACGGTAACATACTCCACGAACCGATTGCCGTCCATGAAGATCGGGATCTGGCACACGTTGCAGTGGCGACGTCTCGAATGCCGGTAAGGAGTGGACCATGGACGAAGGCGTGACCGCAGTCCGTCGGCAGTTTCCAGCCAGGATCAAGGCGATCGACGATCTCTCTGCCCGCAGTGAGGACTTTCGGGAAATCTGCAGGGACTTTGCCGACGCCCAATCGGCGCTGCGGAAATGGAACGTCTCAACCGATCCGAAACGCGACGAGCGCGTCGTCGAATACCAGGATCTGATCGCCGAACTCTCCAAGGAGATAGAGGGCGCGCTTGACGCCTCGGTACCGCCAACCGCTCGCTGACGAGGCGAGACTAAGCACGCGGCAAGCCATCGCGAGGCGTATGTTACGGTTACCTACTTGCGTTCCATCGCCCGGTAACGACCATCGCGACAAATGTCCGGCGCTGAAACTTTGCGCTTCCACGAAACGAAACGCCTCCGAAGGATATTGCCGTGGTTTCCGAAAACTTGGACGAGCCTGCCATTTCCCCAACGCCTCGGAATCCACTCCGCAGGATAGCACTCATCGTCCTCCTCCTGGCGCTCGTCCTGTTCGTCCTCTCCATCTTCATGGAGCGGCGCACGCCATCGACCTCGCAGGCTCAGGTCCAAGCCTATATCGTCGGCATCGCGCCCGAAGTTACCGGCCGGGTGGTGGAAGTCGACGTCGCCGACAACTCGCGCGTCGAGGCCAATCAGATTCTCTTTCGTATCGATCCCGAGCGCTATGAACTCGCGGTCAGTGAGGCCGAGGCGAGCCTTGCAAGTGTCGGCCAGTCAATGGGCGCGTCAACGGCTGCTGTCGATGCGGCGCAGGCAAAGCTCGTAACGGCCCAGGTCGATCGAGACAATCTTCGCGAACAAGCCGCGCGCGCCGCAGAGCTGGAAAAGAGGGGCGTGTATTCCAAAGCGCGGGCTGATTCAACCAAATCGGCTTTCGGTCAGTCAGAGGCGGCCGTCACCGGTGCTGAGGCTGAGCTGGCCAAGGCCAAGGAGCAGCTCGGGCCGAGCGGAAATGACAATCCGCAGCTCCGGGCAGCTCTGGCAGCGCTCGAAAAGGCACGACTCGATCTGGTGCGGACCACCGTTCAGGCACCTTCGGCCGGGGTCGTGACCAACCTCCAACTTACAACCGGTAAGGTCGTGTCGGCCGGACAGTCAGCCATGACCTTTATCGATGTCGGAACGATCTGGATCACCGCCGCCTTCAAGGAGAACAGTCTCGAGAAGGTGGCAGTCGGCAACCGGGCGGAAGTCCTTTTCGATGCGCTTCCCGGCCGGTTGTTTCCGGCGCAAGTCGAGAGCGTTGGTTTCGGCGTATCGCAAGGGAGCACGGACCCGAACACCGGATTGCCGACGATCCGGAGCGATAGCGGCTGGGTCCAGGAGCCGCAGCGGTTTCCGGTCCGGCTTATCATCGAGGAGGCGCAGCGGCCCAAGGGCGGCGTACGCTACGGCTCGCAGGCGACCGTCGTCATCTACACCGGCGACAACCCGGTCACCAATGCCTGGGGATCGCTCTGGATCCGCATCATGTCGGTGCTGACCTATGTCCGCTGAGAGGAGCCCCGCGGTCGAGGAGCAGAAACGCAAGGGGCTGCGGGTTGCGTTCGCGGTCTCGATCGGCTTCACGCTCGCAGTCTATGCGGGGGCCATTGTGCCCTTCCTCGGTCCGCTCTTTGCCGCCCAGTTTCTGCTCGGAAGCTCGCGGCCGATGCCGCTCGGCAAGACCATCGGGGCGGCGATGATCATCCTGATCGCCGGGATGACGATGATGGTCCTGACCAACGTGCTCGGCGCCCGTCCGGCACCCTTTCTGCTGATCCTGGGGCTGACCTATTTTGCGTGCTTCGCTGCACAGTCGACGGGAAAGGGAGGACCGGCCGTCTTTCTAGTGCTTGTCGTTTCGATCATCGTGCCTCTGCTCGGCATCCTGAACAAGGAGCTCGCCAATTCCATCCTGTCCATCCTGGTCGCCGGGGTGTTGTCCGGCACGGCTCTGATGTGGTTCGCCCATGCGGTCTTTCCCGAGCCGTTCTCCCCGGAGGTTGAGGCGGTGGCGATCGACGAGCGGCCGCTGGCCTTGGGTCGGGCGCTGGCAAACACGGTCATCCTTCTGGGCTCCGTCGTGATCTGCCTGACGAGCGACAACCTGACCGCTGCGGCGGTCATTCCGATCACCGTAGCGTCGCTGCTTGGGCAGCTCGACGTTGCCGCGAGCGCGCGGACGGCGATCGGGCTCGTGCTCGTCAATCTGTTCGGCGGCGTGGTCGCCTCCATTGCCTACGCCGCGCTCTCGCTGCGTCCCAATCTTTTCTCGATCTTCCTCATCGTTCTCGTCGTCGTCCTCCTCATCGGAGGGCGCGCGGCTGCTCGCTCGAAGGACGCCCCGGTTTTTGCCGGCGCCCTGACAACCTTCCTGATCCTGTTCGGCCTCGGGGTCTCGCCTCTGCCGGGGAGTGCTGCAGAATCCTTCGCCACCCGCATCGTCTATGTCGCAGCAGCCTTGATCTACGCGCTGCTGTTTGCCGTGGTCCTGTGGCCGCGGACCAGCAACGCGAAAAGTATATCGGCATGACGCACTTACTTTGGCAGCGGGCTGAGATGCTAGAACAGGATGATTTTAGGCCGGGTCGGCCTAAAATCATCCTGTTCTAAATTATATAGTGAGAGCATGATGTCGTCCGAAAACCGATCACACTTTTCGGCATCATGCTCTAGCCGCCGGTTTCGAAACCGGGGTAGAGCGTCATTCCGCCGTCGACGTAGATCGTCGAGCCGACGATGTAGTCGGTGAAATCAGACGCAAGCCACACCGCCGTCCGGCCGATCTCCTCCGCCTCGCCGATGCGCTTGTACGGGATGAGCTTCATCAGCTCGGCGTAGGCTTCCGAGGTTTCCCACGCGCTGGCATTGATCGGCGTGCGAATGGCGCCTGGGGCGATGCTGTTGACGCGGATGCGCTTTTCGGCGACCTCCTGGGCCAGGCTTTTCATAAGGAGCATCAGTCCGCCTTTCGACGCTGCATAGTTCACGTGTCCTGCCCAGGGGATGACTTCATGGACCGAGCTGATGAACACGATCTTGCCGGCTGCCACGGAAACATCGGGCCGTACGCCCCGTCGGAGAAACTCCCGGACGGCCGCGCGCGAACATAGAAACGCCCCCTTGAGGTTGACGTTCATGACGGTGTCCCATTGGGCGCTCGTCATCTCGTGAAAGGGGGCATCCCTCTGAAGTCCGGCATTGTTGACGAACACGTCGACCGTGCCGAATTCCTCGACGGCGGTCGCGAACATCGCCTCGACTTGCGCCTCGTTGGCGACGTCGGCCGCGACCGCAAGCGCCCGCCCACCGCCCAGCTGGATCTCGTCGACGACCCGCGCGGCGTCCTCTGGTGCCGTGACGTAATTGACGACCACGTTCGCTCCGGCCTTGCCCAGAGCAAGGGCGATCCCGCGACCGATCCCGGAATTGGCACCGGTAACAAGGGCAGTCTGGCCCTTCAGCAGATGGACCGGTGGCAGGGTTGGAATCACCGGTTGAGGCAGTTGCCGGTTCTCATAATAGCTTTCCATGATCACCACTCCTCGTTTGCCGGAGTCGAACCGTCCGGCGTGATTCGATCGGCACCGCCGAGCATTTGCGGCTAGAGCATTTCCGTTTTTCTTCGAATCACGGAAGCGCTCTATCTCTTTGTTTTCACGCAATTCCGGACGCAAAACCGTTGCGCAGTTTTGCTGAAATTGCTCTAGGAGGTCTTGGCGCGTTCAAGCCACGTCTCAGCAGAACCCGAGGCGAACAGATGCATCGCCCGAGCGATGAACCCGGTCCAGCCCGTCTGATGGTTCGCGCCAAGACCGGCGCCGTTGTCGCCGTGAAAATATTCGTAGAACTGCAGACAGTCGCGCCAGTACTGATCGTCCTGGAACTTGGCTTGCCCGCCGAAGACGGGCCGCTTGCCGTCGTTCCCTCGCAGGAAGATGGCCGACAAGCGCTGGGTAAGTTCCTCGGCGACCTGATAGAGGTTCATGTGACGGCCGGAACCCGTGGGACATTCGACGGTGAAATCGTTGCCGTAGTAACTGTAGTATTGCAGCAGCGCCCGGATGATCAGACCGTTCATCGGCATCCATATTGGACCGCGCCAATTCGAGTTTCCGCCAAACATGCCGCTGTCGGATTCCGCCGGGAGATAGGCTACGCGGTGCTCATGATCGCCGACCTGGAAGACGTAGGGGTGCTCATCGTGGTAACGCGACAGTGCCCTGATGCCGTAGGGACTGAGGAATTCATTTTCGTCGAGCATCGTCGACAGCACACGACGGAGCTTGCTTTCGTCCAGTATCGAGGCGAGCCGGCGATCGGCGTGGCCCGGCTTGCGCGGGTCATGGATGAAGGCGATCAATTCCGGGCGGGTATCGAAGAAATGCTTCATCTGCCGGGTGACTTCGGGATACCGTTGGTAAAGGTCGCCCTCGAACGCTGTGGCGGCGCAGAGCGGGAGCAAGCCGACCATAGAGCGGACCTTGAGACGCTGGGCCTGCCCATCCGGCAGGCGGAGGACGTCGTAGAAGAACCCGTCTTCCTCGTCCCACATTCCGACCTCGTCGCCTGCGTGGATCATCGCCGACGCTATCCATAGGAAATGCTGCGTAAACTTGAGCACCATCTCCTCGCCGCCGGCACCCTTGAGAGCCAGTTCGCTGGCGATCTCCATCATGTTCTGGCAGTAGAGCGCCATCCATGCGGTGCCGTCTGCCTGCTCGAGGTAACCCCCGGTCGGCAGCGGCGCACTGCGGTCGAACACCCCGATATTGTCCAGCCCAAGGAAGCCGCCTTCGAAGACATTCTTGCCGGATCGGTCCTTGCGGTTGACCCACCAGGTGAAGTTCAGAAGCAGTTTCTGGAAGGATCTCTGAAGCCAGGCGACGTCGCCTTTGCCTGACCGCGCCTGCTCCAGACGGTAGGTGAAGATCGTCGCCCAGGCGTGGACAGGCGGGTTGACGTCGCCGAAGTTCCACTCGTACGCCGGTATCTGCCCGTTCGGATGCATATAGGCTTCGCGCAGCATCAGATCGATCTGATCCTTGCCGAAGTCGGGATCGACCATCGTCAGCGCGATCACCTGGAATGCCAGATCCCAGGCCGCATACCAGGGGTATTCCCATTTGTCCGGCATGGAGATGATGTCGGCATTGTACATGTGGTGCCAGCCGTCGTTGCGCTGTGCGATCCGGCGCTTCGGATCGAACGGATCGACGCCGTGTTCGTCCAGCCATCTGTTCACGTCGTATAGATAGAACTGCTTGCCCCACATCATGCCTGCCAGAGCCTGACGCATGACATCGGCCGCGTCGGCCGTCATCGATGGCGGCGTGATCGAAGCGTAGAACTCGTCGGCTTCGCGCCGGCGCGCCTGCATCGCGTCGTCGAACGAACGATCGAACATTGGCCGGACATGTTTAGATCCTGCAGCCGGCGGCACGTCGCAGAGCCGCAACCGCAAGGTCCGGGATTGCCCGGCATCCACGATGACGACGTAATGGGCCGCGGCCTTGGTGCCGATCTGCTGCGGGTTCACGGCGTCGGCGCGGGCATGCACGACGAAACTGTCAATCCCGTCCTTGACGAACGGAGTAGTGTTTGGAACGTCGAACAGACGTTGCGTGTTCGTTTCATTCTCCGTGAACAGCAGTGCCGGCGAGCCGTCGCAATAGAGATATCGTGTGCCGTCCGCTTCTGCCGGCAGCCCAGGCGCGACTTTGGCCGCGATCACAGCTGGAGCGTCATTCGGCTCCACACGTTCCAGGGTTGGCTTGTCACGTTTTTCACCCCAGGACCATCTATTCCTGAACCATAATGTCGGCAGCACGTGCAGAGTGGCCACTTCCGGACCGCGATTGGCAATGGTGATCTCGACAAGGATGTCCTCGGGTGCTGCCTTGGCATATTCGACGAAGACGTCGAAGTAGCGATCGGCGTCGAACACGCCGGTGTCGATCAGTTCGTATTCGAGATCGCCTTTCCCACGCCGGCTGTTGGTGTTCACCAGGTCGTCGTAGGGGTAGGCGGCTTGAGGGTATTTATAGAGATACTTCATGTATGAGTGGGTCGGCGTCGAATCCAGGTAGAAGTAGTACTCCTTCACATCCTCGCCGTGATTACCCTCACTGTTGGTAAGGCCGAACAGCCGCTCCTTCAGGATGGGATCCTGTCCATTCCAGAGGGCCAGCGCAAAACACAACCGCTGTTTGCTGTCACTGATACCCGCCAGACCGTCCTCGCCCCAGCGATAGGCGCGCGACCGGGCCTGGTCGTGGGTGAAGTAGTCCCATGCATCGCCACCCTCGCTGTAATCCTCGCGGACTGTTCCCCACTGCCGTTCGGACAGGTAGGGCCCCCATTTCTTCCAGTCGGCTTTTCCGTCTCGCGCCTCCCGGAGGCGCTGGGATTCAGCATTCATCACGCGCCCTCGCGGTCACTGATAATTGGCGTGCCATATCGCCTTCAAATGAGGCTGTGGTCCGTGCCCATGACTTCGCGATCGAGGGGCCTGCGGTCGATTTTAGCCTGCGCGCTGAATTCTGCTTTTGTAAGTGTGTTACTGTAACATACGTCCTAGATCAGTCCCGAGACTACGCCTGGAGCTGTCTTTGCTATAAATTTGGAGCAAAAGACGGCTTGGCCGATGTTTAGCTATCAATCCTCCTCTACTCGGAGGAGTATGCGGCACGAGCGAAGATACAATAGTCGACAGCCTACACACCATGTCTGACCGCAAGGAGGATTTGAGATGGCTAGACCTCATGCATTGTTACTCGCCACGGGACTGTTCCTGCCTTTTGCAGGGTTCCCGTTTTCGCCACATCCGATGCCGATCGCCGCTGCGCAGGAGCCTGCCGCTTCCAGTCCCGTCGCGGCGGAAGACGACGCGCCGGCGCCGCTGAGCGAGGACGAACTCGAAATCCTGGTGGCGCGGATCGCACTTTATCCGGACGAACTGGTCGCGCTCGTCACATCGGCGTCGCTCTATCCGCTGCAGGTCGTGGAAGCAGCCCGGTTTCTCGACACCTTGAAGAAGCAGCCCGGGCTCAAGCCGAAGACGACGTGGGACGGCAGCATCGTATCGCTGCTGAACTATCCCCAGATCGTCACGATGATGAGCGACGACCTAGACTGGACGCAGTCTCTCGGAGAGGCGCTCTCCTACCAGCAGAAGGACGTTCTAATCGCCATACAGCAACTGCGCGACAAAGCGGTCGCCGACGGCATCATCAAAACGGACGACAAGATCAAGGTCAGCCAGGAGAACGACAACGTCGTGATCGTCTCCGCCAGTCCCGATAAGATCTACGTTCCGCAGTATGCGCCGGAGATGCTGTATGAACCGAACTATGCGGCCGCGCCGATCGGCTACTATTCCGAGCCATATCCGAACTACTACTATCCGACCGCCACCTTTTTCGCGGGCGTGGTGACCGGAGCAGTGTGGGCGGCTGCCGTCGACTGGAACCGTTGGGGCGTATGGGGCGGGCGCTGGAACGGCAACGTCGATATCGACTGCAACAATTGCCTCAACAACATCAACGGTAAAGTGAATATCAACGACGTCGACTGGAAGAATGTCGATCGCAGCAAGATCGGGTTCGACGGCGCACAGTTCAACAATATCGACCGCAGCTCCTTCCGGAGCAGTATCGAGGCGAATCCCGGCAACAGGGTCGGAGCTAGAGGCAACGATCGTGCGAACGCGGTTCGCGACCGGCCAGGTAAAGTCAGCGTCAACGATGTCCGCAAGAGCAAGATCGATGCGGACAGGATCAGTGCTGCTGGCAACAAGGTAAGCAATGCGGGAGCGGCTCCTGGGGGCGGGAAGGCAGCGCAGGCTGCGCAGAACCGCAGGCCCGACGCAAGGACGGCGAACAGAACTGGCGAAAAAGCAAGGCCCGGGGTCAACGCCAAACGCCCGGTCGCAAAGCCGAAGCCTGCGGCCCGGGTCGACAGCCGGCCGAGAAAGCCATCAGCCCTCGGTCAGGTCGACAGCGGCAAGCGCGCCCAGATGCAGTCCAACCGCGGCAGACAGGCCATGGCCGGGAGTAATCGCGGCGGCGGTAGAGCAATGCACGGCGGTGGCGGCGGCCGCGGCGGTGGTGGCCGCGGCGGCGGTCGTCGGTGACCGAAAGAAGGAGGAAAGTCATGACGAAGTCAGTCAGAAACATGCTTCTGGGTTCGGTGTTCGCTTTTGCGGCTCTCGCCACCAATCCGGTTCCGGCATCTGCAGCAGAGCCATCCGATGCGACCGTCATCTCAGGCTTCGCTTCGCAGAGCGATCCGCCCGTATTCGAGACGGCGGAACAGGCCGTCGACGCTTTCAAGGCGGCCTTGGCGGCCGACGACTTCGACAAGTTTACGGCGCTGCTGGGTATCGATGCAGCGAAAGCGAAGGCAGGCGAAGGCGTGATGGACACCTACGCACAGATCCGGGACGGCACAAGCAAGAAGATCGTCGTGAAGGACGTCGATGACCGCAAGATCATCGAGATCGGCGACAAATTATGGCCGCTGCCATTTCCGATCGTGAAGGGCGACGATGGCAAATGGGGTTTCGATACCTATGCCGGGTTCGAGGAGATCATCAATCGTCGCGTCGGCGAGAACGAATTGCAGACCATCGACACGATGAAGGCCTATGTCGACGCCCAAAAGGAATATTCTTCCGCCGACCACGACGGTGACGGCGTTCTGGAATATGCCCAGAAACTGATCAGCAGCGACGGCAAAACCGATGGTCTCTATTGGTCGCCTGATCTCGGCGAGGGTGATAGCCCGGCGGGCAATGCCCTCGAAGACAATGCTGCGCTTGACAAGGCGAAGGCCGGCGAGGGCTATTACGGCTATCGCTACAGGATCATCGACGGCCAGGGGCCGAACATCGCGGGTGGAAAGTTCGATTATGTGATCAACGGCAATATGATCGCGGGATTTGCCCTTATCGCCTGGCCGATCCGATATGGCGAAACCGGCGTGCACACATTCGCAGTCAACGCGAACGGCACGGTCTACCAGGCCGATCTCGGCCGGGAGACCGAAAAAATAGCTGCTGGTGTCAGGACCTTCAACCCAGGTGACAATTGGGACGTGACTGCTGATTGAACACGGTCGCGGATGTTTGGAACCAAGTCCGCTCCACCTCGTTGCCGCTTCGTATCTGGCAATGATGCAAAGGAGGAAACGATGATTTCTGCAGATCAGATCCGTGAACATATGGAAGTTCGGGCTGCCGACGGCACCCATGTCGGCACAGTCGATCATCTCGACGGGCCCACGCGCATCAAACTGACGAAGACCGACTCGGGGGATGGAAAGCACCACTTGATCCCGCTCGATTGGGTCGATCACGTGGACGCACACGTCCATCTGTCGAAGAACGTCAGGGATGTCCGAAGCCAGTGGGCTACCATCAACTGACAGCCTGTCGGCTGCGGCTTGCGGGCCGCAGCCTCCTTGAACAGGATGGTTGGAGCATGATGTCGTCCGAAAACCGCTCACACTTTTCGGCATCATGCTTTTAAAGGAACCCGCCATGTCGAAGCAATTGAAGAGGGGCGATGAGGTCAGCTGGAATACCAGCCAGGGAAAGACCAAGGGCAACGTGATTAGGAGGCAGACCAGCCAGACGAAGATCAAGGGTCACACAGTGAAGGCCACGGTGGCAGAGCCGCAGTATATCGTCGAAAGCGAAAAAACGGGAAAGCGAGCCGCGCACAAGCCCGACGAACTCAGGAAGCTCTGACGACCGCGGGCACTTTATTCAGATACAAGGAGATCGAATATGCCAGCCAAGTCGAAAGCCCAGCAAAAGGCTGCGGGTGCCGCGCTCTCGGCAAAGCGCGGCGAGACGCCGAAGAAGGAGCTCAAGGGCGCTTCGAAGCAGATGGTCGAGTCCATGAGCGAAAAGCAACTCGAAGAGTTTGCCTCGACCAAGAGAAAGGGCAAACCGGAACACGCCTCGAAATAGACGGCGAAATCATCGCGTTCCCGGCTCAGGTCGTCGTCGATTGTATGGAAAATTCCGCGACGTCGTACGACTCGGAGACGGCGGCCAGGATTGTGCGGGCGGATGCGTCTGGATCTTTCGTGAGCCAGCGCAATTCGAAGGCCGCCCCGATGCGGCCGTCCTCGGTCCGTTTCAGCGATCCGAACAGCGCGCTGCATTCGAGAGGGCTAAGCACATCCGACAGATCGGGAATACCGGAGTTCGGACAGTAGATCACGAGCGTTGCCTTGCGTTCGGATCGCAGCCACGTGTCCAGTTGCTTCATCGGCGACAACACGATGAAGGCTACCAGGGTGGCCACCGTCCCCGTCACGATCTGGCCGCCGCCGAAGCAGAGGCCGACGACGGTCATGAACCACATGGTCGCGGCCGTCGTGACGCCCGTCATCGTGTCGCCGCGCCTCAGGATCACTCCGCCGCCGATGAAGCCGACGCCCGTGAGCACGCCGAGGGGAAAGCGCAGCACGTCCATTTGCGTGAAAAAGCTGAACGTTTTTCCGTAGGTCGATAGAAGGAGATTGGCTTGGATCATCGCCAGGCAAGCGGCAAGCGCCACCAGGATCGTAGTCCTGAAGCCTGCGGCGTGACCGCCGCGCTCGCGGTCGAGACCGATGAGGCCGCCGGCGACCACCGTCAGTACGATCCGTGCAGCGATGTCCCACCAGCTTGGTGTGAGCGGCATCGCGTCGGTCAGGAGTGAAGGCATCGTCTGATCCTGACGATGTTGCCGCTCCTTCGCTGCTGGCGGGGCATTCGTTCCTCCTGCGCTACGGTGCCTCCGGATGAGATAAACGCAATGTCGGCTAGGACGTTCCCTTTGCCTCGGGGTCGTAGAGGTTTGCCCAGATGGCAAGATTGGCGGTTTGTCGGCGCTCGGTGTATGCTTCCGAACCTGGGATAATCCCCCACTAACCTGCGCGTGTGTTTAAAACGGAGTTCGAGATTGGCCGTCGCTTTCACCAAGGAAGAGAGTTTCGAAACCGCTTCGGAAACCCTGCTGCCCGATCGTCCGATTTCGCCGCATCCGAACCTCGTCACGGAAGCGGGATTGAAGGCTCTGGAATTGCAGTTTCAGCAGGCTCGCGAGGCTTATGATGCGGCGAGCCCCATCGAAGACGTGAACGAACGGCGGCGGCAGACGGCCAATCCCTTGCGTGATCTTCGCTACTTAGCCGCAAGACTTCGCACCGCTCAGCTCATGCCTGCCCCTACGTCAATCGATACCGTCGCCTTCGGCAGCACGGTGACTTTCCGTCGTGACGACGGGCGTGTGCAGACCTATCGCATTGTCGGGGAGGACGAGGCCGATCCGAAGGCCGGGTCCATTTCCTATGTCTCCCCGGTGGCGCGGCTCCTGATGGGCAAGGCTGTCGGGGATATGGTCGAGACAGGTGGCCAGGAACTGGAGATCATCGCCATAGCATAGGAGAGCGCTATTCGCGTAGCCCTCTCATTATTTTGGTACTATCCGGTACTTTATTTATCGAACCTTTGCCATCCGTGGCTAGAACGATGGCATTCCATCATCGAAATTCATGCTCATGGTCAGCGCAATTTCCAGTTCTGCATCCACCATTTTGAGTTCAGCCGCTTCAACCTCGTCTTCCAGTTCGTCGGATCAGCTTGCCTCTCTTGAGGCGCAGCTTGCCGAAAAGCAGGCAGCCCTGTCGGAAACGCAGGACGAGCAAGAGAAGGCTACGATCGAAAAATCCATCGCGACGCTGGAAGCGAAGATTGCCAAGATCGAAGCGAGCGAGAGCAGCCAAACTCAGGCGTCTGCTGCATCGAAGCCTGCCGGTGGCGCTCCGAAAGAACTTTCCGGCGAAAGCGAGCGTATCGGCACGACGAATTTTGACGAGACCAGCGAGTTCGGCAGCCGCACGGCTTACGTCTGATAAAAGCGACCCGTTCAGCGGGATGATGCTGCATTTTTGAGTGATGCATCAAAGGCGGCGCTTGGCCACGGTGACGACTTCGCGTGTCAGATCCGCCAGGCGGTCGGCGGCGAGGCGATTTATCTGCCAGTAGAGCGGGACATCGAGTGGCGTGTCGGGCACCAGCTCGATCAGCCGTCCGGATGCGAGGTGCTCGCGGGTCAGCTGGGTCGGGTTCATTCCCCATCCCATGCCTGAAAGGCTCGCCTCGACGAAGCTCTGCGGCGACGGCAGCCAGTGGGTGGGATAATCGAGATCGCGTCCGAATGTTCGCCTGATCCAACTGCTCTGCAGCCTGTCCTTTTGATTGAAGGTCAGCGCCGGAGCGTTGCGGATCGCCTCTGATGTCACGCCCTGCGGAAAATGGCTTGTGACGAAGTCGGGGGTTGCCGTTGCATGGTAACGCAGAACGCCGAGGGCAAAACGCCGGCATCCGCGAACCGGTTTTTCCAAGCTGGTAACGGCGGCGATCACCCGTCCGCGCTGTAGCCATTCGGCGGTATGGTCCTGGTCGTCGACGGCGACGTTCAGCAGATAGGAAGAGCTTTTGGCAAAACTCGACATGGCCTCGACGAACCATGTTCCGAGGCTGTCGGCGTTCGTCGCGATTTGAAGCGTGACCCTTTGGCGTGGTTCGTCGGGATCGACGAGGGCGGGCAGGTGCCCGAAGAGTTCTGCTTCGAGCATGCCGACATTCTCCATATGGCGGCAGAGCCATTCTCCCTTTTCGGTCGCTGTGCACGGCGTGCCTCTGACGATGAGGACGACGCCGAGACGCTCCTCGAGCTGCTTCACGCGCTGCGAAATGGCCGAAGGGGTCACGTTCAAGGCGGTCGCAGCTCTTTCGAAGCTGCCTGTCTGGACAATAGTTGCGACGGCGCGAAGAGCGGGATAGTCGAGCATGGATTAGTTTCTCTTAATCTGGGTAAGCTAGATTAACTAGCCTAATTCTCGAAATAGCGATAGCGCAACCTCACCGAAATGAGGGGCGTTGGCCGAAGAGATGAATTTTTCGATCTATGGAACCGGCCTGATGATGGGCCTCAGCCTGATCGTCGCCATCGGCGCGCAGAACGCCTTCATCCTGCGCCAGGGCTTGCGCAACGAACATGTCTTCGCCGTCTGCCTCGCATGCGCGGTATCGGATGCCGCGCTGATCGTGCTTGGTGTAACCAGCCTCCATCAAATCGCCAGGTTCATGCCCTGGCTCGATCCCGTCATGCGCTACGGGGGAGCTATGTTTCTGGTCTGGTACGGGGCAAGAAGCCTCTATTCCGCCTTGCGGTCGTCCGCCGCTCTCACGGCCGCGGAAGCCAAGCCATCGAGCTTTCGGCAGACGCTGGCAACCTGCCTCGCACTCACCTGGCTCAATCCGCATGTCTATCTCGACACCGTGGTGCTGCTCGGCACGATATCGACACGATATCCGGGAGAGCAGGCTTCTTTTGCGGCAGGGGCGGTGACGGGGTCCTTCCTGTTCTTCTTTTCGCTCGGATATGGCGCGAAACGGTTGCGGCCGATCTTCTCGAAACCCTCATCCTGGCGCATGCTGGAAACGCTCGTCGCTTTCACGATGTGGATCATAGCGTTCAAACTGCTGGGCGGGTTGTGACCGCCGTTCGGCTGTCGATCGGCCGCTGCGGCGCAGGTCGAGCGGACGTTGCAAGTGGACTGCCATCGATCTGTCCAGATCCTGAGCGGATTCAAAACGATGAAGCGTCTCTACCGCGTCCCATCGCATCGCGGCGCTCCGGGACGGTTAACTCCATCTCGCGCTGACAATCTGCCAGCAGATGTGGCGGAAAACGCCTTAGTTCCCGGAGCGCATGCTCATGGTTCGCATCCCTGCGTCTCTGCGACTTGAATGCGGAAAGGGCCTGTACGATATTCCAGATGCTTGTTTGAGACATGTCGGGCCTCCTTTTGCTGCATTTAGCTGCCGACGCTCGAAATATGGGTGTCAATTGACATTCAATCAAACAAAATGATATGGGGTTATAAATCAGAAAAATTGAAAGATGCGACGATGAGTATTCCCTTTCGCCGTCCCATTCCGCTGCTTGACAACGAAGTGCTGCGTACCTTCGTGGCGATCGCCGAAACAGGCAATTTTTCGACCGCCGCAGAGGCTGTCTTCCGCACGCCGTCAGCGGTATCGATGCAGATCAAGAAGCTTGAAGAACAGCTGGGGGCGACGCTGTTTCTGCGCGACGCCCGCTCGGTGTCGCTGACGCGCCACGGCGAGATGTTGCTGTCCTATGCCCGCAACATCCTGGCGCTGTCGAACGAGGCAGTGTCGCGCTTCATCATGCCGGAACTCAGTGGCGTCGTGCGGCTCGGCGCGCCGGAGGATATCGGCGAACGGCTGCTGCCGAGCATCTTGAAGAGTTTCGCCGAGAGCTATCCCGGCATCATGGTCGATGTGACCATCGACATGAGCATCGGGCTGAAGAAGCGCATGGAGGAGCAGCGGCTCGACCTGGCCTTGATCAACTGTGCGACACGGCCGTTCCCAACGGGCGGTGAGGTGGTGTTCCGCGAGCGGCTGGTCTGGGCCGGCGCCAAGTGCGGCTCGGCGCATCGGCGCGATCCGCTGCCGATCTCGATCTGGGAGGATGGCTGCATCTGGCGCCAGGAAGCACTCTCCCAGCTCGAACGCAACAAGCGGCATTATCGCGTCGCCTATCTCAGCGGTCACACGATGGCGCAGCGCGCCGCCGTACTTTCCGATCTCGCCATCGCGCCGTTGCCGCTGTCCTATGTCAACGAGGACATGGCGATCCTCGGCCCCCAGGAAGGGTTGCCGGAGCTCGGCGCCTTCGATATCCGCCTGCTGACCGCCTCGCAGGTATCCGGGCCGATCGAGACGGTGGCTGACAGCATTCGCGGCGCCTTTGCCGAGAGAGCAAAGGCGGTCGCCGCCTAGCTGCATCGGACAGGATTGCGCCGATCGAAAATGGTGGCGCGTCCTATCGGACGCGCGGCTGTAGCGGGTATCCTTATAGCCAGTGAACCTTTTGGTTTGTCGTGCGTTATCGGCGCGGACGGCAATTGTCGCCGTTCGGGGTTGATTTCAAACAAGGATATCCGAGATGACGACAACGGCCAAAATTGCCGCAGCCTTGATGGTTCTTCTTGCCGTTTCTTCCTGCGGCAACACGATCCGCGGCATAGGAAAAGATACGGCAAACACCGTGAACGCCACGCAGGATGCCGGCCGCTCAGTCGACCGCGCCGCGAAGAAGTAACGACCGTTCAGATCGCTGCTAGAATCGCCGGATCAGATGCTGACCGAGGGATCAGATGACCCGGTTCTGATCATCCTAGCGGATGACCGGGGGATAGGCTTTTTCGAGGCCACCGGATCGGCTGAGGCCGGTCCGGAAGGCTTGGTAGGCGGGATGTTGACCAGAGCGGGCGGTTTCCATGAGCCGGATCTGCAGCCGATCCGGCGCTTGGCCCCCGAGCCACATTCCCAGATTTTCAAGCTTCAGCGAGTTCAGGAAACGCGATCCGGCGGCAAGATCGAGATGGCGGCGCAGACCGTCGAGCAGGTTGTCGTCCTGGGCGGCGTTTTCCATGAGCAGCGCCAGGTAGGACTTGTCGGTCTCCGACAGGGCAGCGAGCTTTTCCGCAACAGTATCGCGGTCTGGAAAGGGAATCATCGAATCGTCCATGCTTGATCGTGTTTTGGCCGTTATAAGCTCGCCTTGACCTTCTCGGCTACATCGACCGGCACCCATTTCGTCCACAGACTCTCGTAATTGCGAAGGAAATAGATCGCGGCATCCTCGTTGCTTTCGCGGTTTTCGTCCTGCCAGGCGAGAACCTGGTTGATCGTCGCATTGTCCCATTTGCGGGTCTTGAGATAGGTTGTGACAGGTCCGGCGCGGCTGGCGAAGGACCTGGTCATCAGTGTGAAAGCGCGCGAGACCGGGTAGGAGTTGAGCTCGGGCCTGGCGCAGCCGGCAACCGCGGTACAGCGGTCCCATTCATTCTTGTTGTGGCCGACGCCGAAGCTCAGGCGCGTCATGTCGTATTTGCCGAGGATGGCGGTCGGCGCCCAGTAATAACCGAGCCAGCCGATCTTGTTGTCGAAGGCGCGGGCAATCGACGCATCGAGCCGTTCGGGACTGCCGGTCTCGACGAGCTCGAAGCCCTTCTTGTCGGCGGCAAGCGCCTTGAACAGGTTGGTGGTCGATATCTGGCAGCTCCAGTCGGCGGGGCAGTTGTAAACTGCGCCTTTCGACGGGTCGTCCTCTGCGGGGAAGAGTTCGGGATGTTTCAGCGCGTCCTCGACCGAGCGGATATCGGGGTGGGCGTCGGCAATAAATTTCGGGATCCACCAACCCTCGACGGCGCCGTCGGCCAGGATTTCGGCCCCCTGTACCAGCCGGCCGGTATTGACGGCCTGATCGAGCAGGGACCTGACGGAATTGATCCAGTATTCCGAGGCGATGTCCGGGATGCCTTTCTCATTCATCGAGGCGAAGGTCGGCAGGGTGTCGCCATCGACGATGGTGACCGAGCAGCCGTAGCCCTTTTCCAGGATGATCTTGTCGAAACTCGCCGCAATGCCTGCCGAGGCCCATTTCATTTCGGCGATCGAAACGCTGCCGCATTCGGCGGCTTCGGCCGGCGCGACGGTAGAAAGAGCCGCGGCAAAGACGGCCGGAATCAGAAACGTCTTCATCGTCATTCCCCGAATTCTTCTTAGGCGGACGTGCAGCAGGCTCTGAAATCCACCGACAAATCTCTCCGGCACCCGAAGGGAAAATGCCTGCCGGGCGATACAGCAACAGGCTTTCCGGTCATGGGCAGGCCATGTTCAACAATGGCGCATTTTGACGGAGCCTACGCGTTCGCTCGCAGAAATCAACCATCTTCTGCTCATGGTTGCGTGACTAAATTATTGAATTCGAAGAATTTATGTCGGCATCCCGAAAACGGCGCCTTCCGGCGAAATGCACGCTCTTCGCGACCGGCGGCGGATCTTCGGCAGAAATTTCGGCGAGAATGTCAAAAAAGATCAAAATTAACATTTGCGTAAGCCTTCAATAACTCTCCGGTAAGAATGTGCCGTTATCAGTTGGGTCGTGGCAGCAATGACCGCCGCTTCTCCGGTTGAGGTAGTGCGTACCGGAGAAAGCGAGCTTCGCCGTGTAAGGGCGAAGACGCCTGAGTTTTCGGCAAACCGCGCAGAGCCAAGGCCATGCGCGGTTTTCGCGTTTGCGTGGGAAGTTGCCCCAAGCCAAGTGTCGATCCGGGCCAAGTCTTGACCCGGGATTACCGCCTATTGTAGGCCTCGCGTGAACGAGAGGCGAATGCGGGCCACCATGGCAAGAGCGATCATGCTGCAGGGAACCGGCTCCGATGTCGGCAAGACGGTTCTGGTCGCAGGCCTCTGCCGGCTGGCGGCCAATCGCGGGCTGACGGTCCGCCCGTTCAAGCCGCAGAACATGTCGAACAATGCGGCGGTCGCCGATGACGGCGGCGAGATCGGCCGGGCGCAGTGGCTGCAGTCGCTGGCGGCGCGCACGCCATCCTCGGTCCACATGAACCCGGTGCTGCTCAAGCCGCAATCGGAAAACGGCAGTCAGATCATCGTCCAGGGCAGGGTGTTCGGACAGGCGAAGGGGCGGGACTACCAGCGACTGAAGCCACAACTGCTCGGCGCCGTGCTCGAGAGTTTCGAAAACGTGGCTGCGGGGGCCGACCTCGTTATCGTCGAGGGCGCCGGATCGCCGGCCGAGATCAATCTCAGGGCCGGCGATATCGCCAATATGGGTTTTGCCACGCGGGCCGGCGTACCCGTCGTACTCGTCGGCGATATCGACCGCGGTGGCGTCATCGCCTCGCTGGTCGGCACGCATGCGATCATCGAGGATGGCGACCGGGCGATGATTGCGGGCTATATCATCAACAAGTTCCGCGGCGACGTCTCGCTGTTTGACGACGGCATCCGCGCCATCGAAGGTTTTACCGGCTGGCCGTGTTTCGGCATCGTGCCGTGGCTGCGGGGTGCCGCGCGCCTGCCGGCCGAAGATTCGGCCGTGCTCGAGCGGTTGGCGAGGGGCGGGACGGGCGCGCTGAAGATCGCCGTGCCGGTGCTGCCACGCATCGCCAATTTCGACGATCTCGATCCGCTGCGGAGCGAGCCGGATGTCGAGCTGGTCTTCGTGCGATCAGGCGAGCGGATACCTGCCGACGCGAGCCTCGTCGTGCTTCCCGGCTCGAAATCGACGATATCGGATCTCGCCGACTTCAGGGCTGAGGGCTGGGACCGCGATCTCCAGGCACATGTCAGGCGCGGCGGCCGGGTGATCGGCATCTGTGGCGGTTACCAGATGCTCGGCCGCATGGTGCACGATCCGCTCGGCATCGAGGGCAGGGCGCTCAAGACGCCGGGGCTTGGGTTGCTTGAGATCGAGACCGAGATGGCGTCGGAGAAGACCGTGCGCAACAGCCAGGCCCATTCGACCGAGTATGATGACGCGCCGCTTGCCGGCTACCAGATCCATCTCGGCATCACCCGCGGCCCGGATTGCGATCGGCCTTCGGCAATCATCGACGGCGCGCCCGGCGGGGCGTTGTCGGCCAACGGCCGGATCATGGGCACCTATCTGCACGGGCTGTTCGGGAGTGACGCCTACCGCGCCCGGCTGCTTCAAAGCTTTGGCCTATCAGGCGAGCAGCGGAATTACCGCGAGAGCGTCGAGCAGGCGCTCAACGAGATCGCCGAGGAATTGGAACGTCATCTCGATCCACGCTGGCTGGCCGGCTTGTTCGGCTAAGCCGCACCTCGCACGATCATCGATGCCGTCGTTCGGCTATTGCCAAATTAGTTGACTGAGTCCATTAATTGTCGCGACGGGCCCGGTTGAGAGCGACGAAAACTATGAGCGTATTGGATAGATTTTCACTGGCAGGTCAGGTGGCGCTGGTGACGGGCGGCGGCCGTGGGCTGGGCTTCGAGATGGCGCGCGCCCTTGCCGAGGCCGGTGCGCATGTCATCGTCAACGGACGCACGGCGGCGACGTTGGAAGGCGCCGTCAGGACTATCCGCGCCGCGGGCGGCACGGCGGAGGCCGCCGCATTCGACATCGCCGACCGCGAGGCACAGCGTGCTGCGATGGCCGATATCGACAAGATCCATGGCCGTCTCGATATTTTGATCAACAATGTCGGCGCCCGCGACAGGCGGCCTCTGGCCGAATTCGACGATGATGCCATCATCGAGCTGCTGCGCACCGACCTGGCGGCGGCGATGACGCTGTCGCGCGACGCTGCCGTGCTGATGAAGCGACGCAATCACGGCCGCCTGATCGCGGTGACCTCGATCAGCGGCCATGTCGTCATGCCCGGCGATTGCGTCTATCCGGCAGCCAAACAGGGCCTGACCGGACTGATGCGCGGCATGGCGGTCGAATTCGGCCCGCATGGGATCACCAGCAATGCGATTGCGCCCGGCTGGTTTGCCACCGAGACGAACGCGGCGATGGCTGCAAACGAGGAATTGATGCCCTTCGTGCGCCAGCGCATCCCGGTTCAGCGCTGGGGACGCCCGGACGAGATCGCCGGCGCGGCGCTGTTTCTTGCAAGCAACGCCGCCTCCTTCGTCAACGGTCACGTGCTGACGGTGGACGGCGGCATGACAGTCAGGATGTGAGATATCCGCAAGCGCTGCGGCATCGTCTTTCATTTCTGCGGCACTCTCCACTGCTTCTCGTCGGAGGCGAATGACGGTAACGGCAGGTATCATTCCCTCTTCGTTTGCCCTGTGGTTGTCGTTGCCAGAGCCACGGCTAGAAATATCTGCCTGACTCGACTATTGGTTGATGTGGCAACGCCCCGGTGGTCATCGCCGTCCATTTGCCCGATTTCCGACCATAAACTGCGTCGGTCATTTGGAGGTTCGGAAATTAACAATCATATTCAGTGGCTTATAGAACATGGAATCACAGCTGAGCATATTGGCGAGCTGATAGCCGGATTGTGCGATCGGCTGATCGCGGATGGCTTTCCGATCTGGCGGGGAAGTATTGCGATGCCGTCTATTCATCCCATGTATGGCGGCGTCTCGGCCAATTTTGTGCGCGGCGGTGGGACCACGATCGAGAATGCCGAATATGGCAGTGGGGCAGTGCTGAATTTCGAGAAGACCCCAATCTATTTTCTTTTGGGCCGTGGCGAAACGTCAGGTCGATGGAATATCGCCAAGGGTGAGGGTGTCGATGACTACCCGCAGCTTGCGGAATTCGCGCGTGGCGGCGGCACGGATCATCTGGTGAGCCTGCTGGAGTTCCCGAAGGAGGCTGCGCTGCGCGGGGTCAGTCTGTCTCTCACAAGCGACAGGCCGGGCGGATTTTCTGACGACCAATTGGCGATCGTCGCGAAGCTTTTCCCGGCGCTGGGGCTGGCTTGCTACCGCATCGCGGCATCGAAAACCGCTGCGGATATCCTCGCCGTCTATACGGGCGCCAAAACAAGCGCACGCATCCTTGCAGGCGAGATCCAGAGGGGAAAGGGTGGCTCCATCAATGCTGCGATCCTGCTTGCGGATCTCAGGAATTTCACGGCGTTGACAGAAGTCTATCAGCCAGGCGAAATCGCCGGATTTCTGGACGAGCATTTCGAGCTGATCGGCCGGCATGTGGAGGAGAATTCCGGCGAGATCCTCAAGTTCATGGGCGACAGCGTGCTGGCGATCTTTCCGACCGATGTCGAAGATCAGCAAAAGGCGTGCATGGCCGCACTGGCTTCGGCAAGGAATATTCTGGAGGCCAACAAGGTGCTGAACGGTCAGCGGAGGAATGATGGAGGTCCTGACATCGGCGTCGATGTCGTGCTGCATCTCGGCGAGGTCTTCTATGGAAATATCGGCGCGCGCGGCAGGCTTGATTTCACGGTGATCGGCAGCGCCGTCAACGAGGCCTCGCGGCTTGAAAAGCTGTGCGGCACGCTTGAGCAAGACCTGCTGATGTCGGAGAGCTTCGCGACAACCTGCGCCGTGGCCTGCGAGTATCTTGGTTCGTTTGAATTGCGTGGCGTTTCGAAGCGGGCCGACGTGTTCAAACTCGCCGACGCCGTATCCTGAAGCGGCGATCCGGTCGGCGCGGCGACGCTCAGATCTCGCCTGAGACCTCGCGGCGGCGGCGGTCGAGTTCTTCGCTGTAGCGGCGCAGCGTATAGCTTTCGCTGAGCTGGCCGATCACCTTGCGTTCGATCAGGTTGTTGACGACGGCGAGCGCTTCGCTTTCGCTCTTGTCGAAGATCGCTGCCGCCTGCCTGGCATTCATCTGCGGCTGCAGGAAATCGTTGCGGTAGTGGATGAAATCGGCAAGCGTCTTGCCCTCGTCCTGCGCATCGGTCGGATTGGCGTAGATCTCCGGCACCAGCACCAGGCCCGCATATTTGTCGCTCTCCTCGACGAGGATGACGCGCTGGGTCGAGCCGATCGGGAAGGCCTGCTTGAATTCCTCCAGAGAAATGCCCGCCCTTGCCGTCTTGACGTCGGCGCGCATCAGCTTGTCGACCGTCAGATTGCGGATCCAGCCGACATCATGGGCGCTGCGGATGCTTTCGCCGCGCAGATGAAAGCGCCATGTGGCGAAGGAGTAGCCGAAGGTCGAGCGCACGACGAGCGAGGAGGTGATGACGGCGGCGAGCACCAGCGCCGTGATCGGAAAATCGCCGGTGATTTCGAGCGCCAGGAACGTCATCGTCAGCGGCCCGCCGATGACGGCAACGGCAAGCGAACTCATGCCGACCACGGCATAGATCACGGGCGTCAGCGTCGCATCGGCGAAATAAGGGCCGCAATAGGCAAAGAGTTTGCCGAGCAGGGCGCCCATGAACAGCGAAGCGAAGAACAGCCCGCCCCTGAAGCCGGAGCCGATCGAGATCGCCGAGGCGAAGGATTTCAAGAGGAAGAGGCCGATCAGCGTCGGGATTGCCACGTCACGGGAAAGGTTGAGATGCAGCGCGCCGTGGCCGGCCGAGAGCACCTGCGGCGAGATCATCGCCAGCAGCCCGACGATGATGCCGCCGAGTGCCGGGCGGAAGGGTGGGGCGATCGAGCTCTTGCGCGCCAGCTCCTCGACAAAGGCGACGCCCTGCATGATCAGGATGCCGACACCGGCGCAGAAAGTGCCGAGCAGCAGCGCCGGGATATAATCGGCCGGCACGACCGAGCCGAAGCTGCCGATATCGATGGTGAAATCGCTGCCGGCGAGCAGCCTTGCGATCAGGGTGGAGACAAGAGCTGAGACAACGACCGGCGTCAGCGAGACGATCGTATAGGTGCCGATGATCAGCTCGAAAGCATAGAAGGCGCCGGTCAGCGGCGCGTTGAAGGCGGCGGCGATGGCGCCCGCCGCGCCGCAGCCAACGAGGGTGCGCAGGTCCGAGCGGCGAAGCTGCAGCTTCAGACCGAATTTCGAAGCGAGGCCGGCGGCAAGCTGGGTATAGCCGGCCTCCAGGCCGACGGAGGCGCCGAAACCGTTGGAGATCAGGTTCTGCACGGCAACGATGATGCTGTCGGTCAGGGACAGGCGGCCGCCATGCAGCGCATTGGCCTCGATCGGGTCGACCATCGGTTTCTTGCGTCGTTTCGCCAGCACGAAAAGCAGCAGACCGAGCAGGGCGCCGCCGATGACCGGGGCGGTGAGCAGCAGCAGCTTGTTCTCGATCTCGGAGGAGCTCAATCTTTCGCTGTCGGCGATGCCGAAGACCAGCTGATGCAGCTCGTTGGAGACGTAGCTCATGCCGGTGACGGCGAGACCCGAGATAATGCCGACGACGGCGCCCGCCAGCGACAGGCCGACCTCGCTGCGCCGGGTCAGAGCCCGCAGGCGTCCCGGATCGAAGAAAACGCGCAGCGCGCGGAAACGGCGCCGATCCAATTTCATAAGCATGGCAAGACAACTAGGCAGGGAGAGGCCCGGTCAAGGGCGAAGGCGCAGTCCGCTTGCGACGCAATTGCGGCGAAAACCCGGCGGGCGGGATAAATATTTGTGACGTAAGTCTCTGATAAATGACGATGTTTTAGGTAGAGTAAGTCGTGTTGGAGCAGGCCATACCGGGTGGCCGTCAACTGGTCGACCGCCGAGCCCGGTTGACTTCACCCCTGCGCTTGCCTAACCATCCCGATAACGGATGGTCGACTGACCATCCTGACATAACGGATGGTTCCGGATCGGTGTTACGCCCTTCCGGATGAAAAGGGAATGTGACGGGGCGGACCCAAGCCGGGCGCCTTCATCACAGCCGACCCCGCGACTGTAGAGCGGTCAGGGTCTTCCATCCGGCACTAAGCCCTTCCGGCTGACAGCTTGCAATAATGCAAGCGGGCGGGACAGGTGGTGTGCCGGAAAAGCCACTGGATATGCATGGTGATCAACCGGGGTCGGACGCCTCTCAAGTCTACGAATCGTCCACCTTTTCACTGATGCGGCCGGGAAGGCGAGGATGATCCGCTGGCACGATCAGGGCGACCGGTTTCCGGTCTGCCCCGATCGCGGCCGATAACCGCGAGCCAGGAGACCTGCCATGCGTGCCGGGCGAGAAGCCTAACCCTGGGCACTATGCCCGTTGCCAGCACGGAGGTTGTCTTGGCTGAACGATTGAATTCGGCGCGGCCTGGTGCGGCGCGACGGAGAGGTGCTTTCCTCTCCTCCCTCATTCCTGTGCTTGTCACAGGAATCCAGTGTGCCCAAGTCCTTGGGCACAGAAGAATCATTTCACGGGGGCATAGAGTCATTCACGGCGCGGACGCGCCGCGGCTGGATTCCTGTGACAAGCACAGGAATGAGGGAAGAGAGTGGGGCGACGCCGCGTTTCTTCTGGAGGCCGCTTGCGCATGACGGACGCTCCTTCCAACGCCACCTTCATCCTGGGCGGCGCACGTTCCGGCAAGTCGCGCTTCGCCGAATCTCTTGTCACCGCGACCGGTCTCGATCGCCACTACCTTGCCACCGGGCGGGCATGGGACGAGGAGATGCAGGCGCGCATTAGACAACACCGTACCGATCGCGGTCCATCCTGGTCGACACATGAAGAGCCGCTCGATCTGGTCGGCAAGCTCGCCGCCATCGACGGCGAGGGGCGCATCGTCCTCGTCGATTGCCTGACGCTCTGGGTCACCAATCTGATGATGGAGGAGCGCGACATGGCGGCGGAATTTGCCGCACTTGCCGATTTCCTGCCGCGGGCGAAAGCGCGGCTCGTTTTCGTTTCCAACGAGGTCGGCCTCGGCATCGTGCCCGACAATCGCATGGCGCGGGATTTTCGCGATCATGCCGGTCGTTTGCACCAATCGATCGCGGCGAAGGCCGCCGAAGTTTATTTCATCGCGGCAGGCCTGCCGCTGAAAATGAAGGGTTAAGTCCATGAACCAGCAAAAAATTCCTGCAACCGTCATCACCGGCTTTCTTGGCGCCGGCAAGACGACGATGATCCGCAACCTGCTCACCAATGCCGGCGGCAAGAAGATTGCGCTGATCATCAACGAATTCGGCGATCTCGGCGTCGACGGCGACGTGCTGAAGGGCTGCGGTGCGGAGAATTGCACCGAGGACGACATTATCGAGCTGACCAATGGCTGCATCTGCTGCACCGTTGCGGACGACTTCATTCCGACGATGACGAAGCTGCTCGAGCGTGAGCAGCGGCCCGACCATATCGTCATCGAGACTTCGGGCCTTGCTTTGCCGCAGCCGCTGGTCGCCGCCTTCAACTGGCCCGACATTCGTACCCAGGTGACCGTCGACGGTGTCATCACGGTGGTCGACAGCGCCGCCGTTGCCGCCGGCCGTTTCGCCGACGACCATGATGCCGTCGATGCGCGCCGCGCCGAGGATGAATCGCTCGATCACGAAAGCCCGATCGAGGAGCTGTTCGAGGATCAGCTGACCTGCGCCGATCTCATCGTGCTCAACAAGACAGACCTGATCGATGCCGCCGGCCTTGTCAGGGTACGCGACGAGGTCGCCTCCCGCACTGTGCGCAAGCCTGTGATGATTGAGGCGCGGAACGGCGAGGTGTCGGCCGGCATCCTGCTCGGCCTTGGCATCGGCACCGAGGACGATGTTGCCAATCGCAAGTCGCATCACGAGCTGGAGCATGAGGATGGTGCGCCGCACGACCATGACGAATTCGACAGCTTCGTCGTTGAGCTCGGACCCATTGCCGATCCGGCCGGCTTCATCGAAGCGCTGAAAGGCATCATTGCCGCCCATGACGTGCTGCGCCTCAAGGGTTTCGTCGATGTCTCGGGCAAGCCGATGCGCCTGCAGCTCCAGGCCGTCGGCAGCCGGATCGACCATTATTTCGACCGCGCCTGGACGTCTGGCGAAAGGCGCGCCACGCGCCTCGTCGTCATCGGCCTGCACGAAATGGATCAGGACGCGGTGAGAGCGGCGATCGAAGCGCTGGCCTAACGCGATGCATCTGCTTCTGGCTCAACAGGGAACGATCAGCGACGGCGACGAGGCAATCGACCTTGGGCAGACGCGGGGCGACATCCTGTTCCTGTCGGCGGCCGACAGCGAGCTTGCCGCGATCGCAACCGCCCATCGTGAGCGCGGGGCGGGGCCTTCGCTCCGGCTCGCCAGCCTGATGAGCCTCAAGCATCCGATGTCGGTCGACACCTATGTCGAGTGCACGGCGCGGCATGCCAAGCTGATCATCGTCCGCGCGCTCGGCGGCGCCAGCTACTTTCATTATGCGCTGGAGGCGCTGCATGCGGCAGCTGCGCGCGCCGGTGCGCTGATCGCGGTGCTGCCGGGTGACGCCAGGCCGGATGCGGGGCTGGTGCCTTTCTCCAACATTCACCTCGACGATCTCAACGCGCTCTGGGCCTATCTGATCGAGGGTGGCGATGCCAACGCGCGGGCCTTTCTCGACTATGCCGAGGCGATGCTGTCTGGCGTGGAGAAGCCGGCTCCGGCCGTGCCTTTGATGAAGGCGGGCATCTGGTGGCCGGGGCGCGGGTTGATCGGGGTTGAGGAGTGGCGGCGGGTTGTTGCGGAGGTGTCTTCGCGCGTGGTGCCCGCCTTATCCGCCGAGCTCGAGATACCCCCCTCTGTCCTGCCGGACATCTCCCCCACAAGGGGGGAGATTGGCAAGTCGCTAAGGCTTCCCAAAAAAGAAACGTTGGAGGCTGCCGCACTTTCGTCCGAAGAGATGGAGCGAGACCTCTCATCCCTGATCTCCCCCCTTGTGGGGGAGATGTCCGGCAGGACAGAGGGGGGTACTACGAACTCGACGCAACAGGCATCTCCCATCGTCGCCATCAGCTTCTACCGCGCCCTCGTCCAAAGCGGCGAGACCGGGCCGATCGAAGCGCTCGTCGAGGCACTGGCCGCACTCGGCCTCCGGCCGCTGCCGGTCTTTGCCTATAGCCTCAAGGATCCGGTTTCGACAGGCATTCTCGAAAGCGTGTTTTCGACGCTGAAACCCGATGTCGTCATCAACACGACGGGCTTTGCGGTCTCGGCACCGGGTGCGGACCGGCAGCCGACGGTGCTGGAAGCGAATGAGGCGATCGTGCTGCAGGCGATCCTGTCGGCCTCGTCGAGGGAGGCATGGCTCTCTTCCTCACAAGGCCTGTCGGCGCGCGATCTCGGCATGAACGTGGCGCTTCCCGAGGTCGACGGCCGGGTGCTGGCGCGGGCGATCTCTTTCAAGACGGCGGCCCGCTACGACGCGCGGGTCGAGACCAATATCGTCGCCAGCCAGGCCGATGCTGGCCGGGTGCGCTTCACGGCGGAGCTTGCCGCCAATTGGGCACGGCTGCGGAAGACTTCCGCCGGCGACCGGCGCATCGCGCTCGTCATGGCGAATTATCCGAACCGCGACGGTCGACTTGGCAACGGCGTCGGCTTGGATACGCCGGCCGGCACCATCGAGGTGCTAAAGGCTATGCGGGCGGCGGGTTATCCGGTCGCCGACATTCCGGCCGACGGCGACGCGCTGATCCGCCACCTGATGGAAGGGCCGACCAATTCCGGTTCCGACGGAAAGATCATCCGCGAGACGCTTTCTCTGAGTCGCTACAACGGCTTCCTGGACTCTCTTCCCAATAAGATTCAGGATGAGGTGAGAGCCCGCTGGGGCAGCCCGCAAGACGATCCGTATTTTCGCGAGGGCGTCTTCGCCCTGCCTTTCGCCCGTTTCGGCGAATTACTCGTCGGCATCCAGCCGGCGCGTGGCTATAATATCGATCCGAAGGAAAGTTATCATTCGCCGGATCTCGTGCCGCCGCACGGCTATCTCGCCTTTTATGCTTTCCTGCGCCGCGAGTTCGGTGCCCATGCCGTCATCCATATGGGCAAACACGGCAATCTCGAATGGCTGCCGGGCAAGGCGCTGGCGCTGTCTGAAAGCTGTTATCCCGAGGCGATCCTCGGGCCGCTGCCGCATCTCTATCCCTTCATCGTCAACGATCCGGGCGAAGGCACCCAAGCCAAGCGCCGAAGTGCTGCGGTCATCATCGACCACCTGACGCCGCCTTTGACGCGGGCCGAGAGTTACGGGCCGCTGAAGGATCTGGAGGCGCTGGTCGACGAATATTATGAAGCATCCGGCGGCGATCCCCGCCGCATCCGTCTGCTCAGCCGTCAGATCCTCGATCTCGTCACCGATATCGGCCTCGACAGGGATGCTGGGATTGCCAAGGGTGAAAGCGAGGGCGAGGCGCTGAAGAAACTCGACGCCTATCTCTGCGACCTCAAGGAAATGCAGATCCGCGATGGGCTGCATGTGTTCGGTGTGTCGCCAGAGGGGCGGCTGCTGACGGACCTCACCGTGGCTTTGGCGCGGGTGCCGCGCGGGCTCGGCGAGGGCGGGGATGCGAGTCTGCAGCGGGCGATTGCGGCGGATGCGGGATTGGGCGCTTTGCCTGTGGCACCCCCCTCTGTCCTGCCGGACATCTCCCCCACAAGGGGGGAGATTGGCAAGTCGCTAAGGCTTCCCAAAAAAGAAACGTTGGAGGCTGCCGCACTTTCGTCCGAAGAGATGGAGCGAGACCTCTCATCCCTGATCTCCCCCCTTGTGGGGGAGATGTCCGGCAGGACAGAGGGGGGTGCCTCCTCCTTCGATCCCCTCGACACCGACATGGCAGCCGTTTGGACCGGTCCACGGCCTGAGATCCTTGCAGATATTCTCGACGCCCCATGGCGCACCAACGGAGACACCGTTGAGCGTATCGAACTGCTGGCGGCGAAATTCGTTTCCGGAGAGATCGAATGCCCCGGGAACTGGAAGGCTACGCAGGCTGTCCTCTCCGAGATCGAAACCCGCCTCAAGCCCTCCATCCTCGCCTGCGGGCTCGCCGAAATTCACGGTCTACTCAACGGGCTCGACGGCCGGTTCGTCGCGCCCGGCCCCTCTGGCGCACCGACGCGCGGGCGGCCTGACGTCTTGCCGACGGGGCGGAATTTCTATTCGGTCGACAGCCGCGCAGTGCCGACGCCCGCTGCCTACGAGCTCGGCTGCAAATCGGCCGAGCTGCTGGTGCGCCGCTATGTGCAGGATCATGGCGAATGGCCGGTTTCCTTCGGGCTGACGGCGTGGGGCACGTCGAACATGCGCACTGGCGGCGACGATATCGCCCAGGCATTGGCGCTGATCGGCGTCAAGCCGCTCTGGGACATGAGTTCACGACGCGTCACCGGCTACGAGATCATTGCGCCGGCGATGTTGCGACGGCCGCGGGTCGACGTGACGCTCAGGATCTCCGGCTTCTTTCGCGATGCTTTTCCCGAGCAGATCGCGCTGTTCGACAAGGCGATCCGCGCCGTCGGCGCGCTGGAGGAGGATGCTGGCGACAATCCCATTGCCGAGCGGATGCGCAGCGAGGCGGCGCGGCTTGCGGCTGCAGGTCTCGACGAAAAGACGGCGGCGCGCCGGGCGGGCTACCGTGTGTTCGGCTCGAAACCTGGCGCTTACGGCGCCGGCCTGCAGGCGCTGATCGACGAAAAAGGCTGGGAGCGGCGCGCCGATCTCGCCGAAGCCTACCTCGTCTGGGGCAGCTATGCCTATGGTGCCGGCGAGGAGGGCAAGGCCGAACGCGGCCTGTTCGAGGAGCGGCTGCGCTCGGTGCAGGCAGTCATTCAGAACCAGGACAATCGCGAGCATGACCTGCTCGACAGCGATGATTATTACCAGTTCGAGGGCGGCATGGCGGCGGCGGCCGAACAGCTCGCCGGCGCGCGCCCTTCGATCTATCACAACGACCATTCCAGACCGGAAAAGCCGGTGATCCGCTCGCTGGAGGAGGAGATCGGCCGCGTCGTGCGCGGCCGCGTCGTCAATCCGAAATGGATATCGGGCGTCATGCGCCACGGCTACAAGGGCGCTGCCGAGATCGCCGCTACGGTCGATTATCTCTTCGCCTTTTCGGCGACGACGGGCGCGGTCGGCGAACACCATTTCGAGGCTGTTTACCAAGCCTTTGTCGCCGATGCCGGCGTGCGCGACTTCATGATCGAGAAGAACCCTGCGGCATTCGACGAAATGAGAGAGCGGCTGTGCGAGGCGATCGACCGCAGCCTCTGGACGCCGCGCAGCAATTCGGCCCGGTTCCACCTGGCTGCAAACAACAGAATGAGGTGAGCTATGAGTGACGAGATTCCGGAAAACGAAACCGGCAAGGATGATGCGCGCCACGCCGAGAAAATGGCGAAGAAGAAGGCCGCGCGCGACAAGATTATGGCCACCAAGACGGATGGCAAGGGGCTGATCATCGTTCATACGGGCAAGGGCAAGGGCAAGTCCTCGGCGGCCTTCGGCATGATCTTCCGCCACATCGCCCATGGCAAGCCGTCTGCCGTCGTGCAGTTCATCAAGGGCGCGATGTGGACCGGCGAGCGCGACCTTATCGAGAAGCATTTCTCCGATCTCTGCCAGTTCCACACGATGGGCGAGGGTTTCACCTGGGAAACGCAGGACCGTGCCCGCGATGTCGCCGCAGCGGCGGCCGCCTGGGAAAAGGCCAAGGAGTTGATCCGCGACGAGCGCAATTCCATGGTGCTGCTCGACGAGATCAATATCGCGCTGCGCTACGACTATCTCGACATCAACGAAGTCGTCGCCTTTCTGAAGAGCGAGAAGCCCCATATGACGCATGTCGTGCTGACGGGGCGCAACGCCAAGGAAGAATTGATCGAAATCGCCGATCTGGTGACCGAGATGGAGCTCGTCAAACACCCCTTCCGCTCCGGCATCAAAGGGCAGCCGGGTGTGGAGTTCTAAACATCCGGGACTTGTTGCTGTCGATAGTGCGCGAAAACCTTGGTGGTGGGGCGTTCATCATGGGTGAAGTGAAATTCGATGCCGTCCGGCGCCTCGTCCTCGGGCTCGGCTGCGAGCGCGGCACGCCGGCACAGGAGGTGTTGGCGCTAGCCGAACAGGCGCTTCGCGAGGCCGGGGTCAGCGGGGAGGCCCTTGCGGCCGTCGCCTCGATCGATAGCCGCACGAACGAGCCCGCGGTGCTTTCAGTCGCCGCCCATTTCTCTGTGCCGGCGGTATTCTTTGCCGCCGGGCGGCTGGAAGAGGAGACGCCGCGGCTCGCGAATCCCTCCGCGATCGTCTTTGCCCGCGTCGGCTGCCATGGGGTCTCCGAGGCAGCTGCGCTGGCGGCTGCGGGGCCGGATGCCGAGCTTGCTGTCGCCAAGATCAAATCTGCACATGCGACGGCGGCAGTGGCACGCAGCGGGTTGCAGAAAGCCTGATCGGCGTTATGTTGGCGCCAATTCGCGGCGCCGTCCGGCAGCCTCACGGTTCACATCTAGAGGATATCTCATGCACAAGGTCATTTATGACACCGACCCTGGCGTCGACGACGCCATGGCGCTTCTCTTCCTGCATCGTCATCCCGAAATCGACCTTCTCGGCATCACCACGGTTTTCGGCAACGCCTCGGTCGAGACGACGACGCGCAATGCGCTCTTCCTCAAGCGCGAATGGAATATTCCGGCACCCGTTTCCAAAGGCGCCAGCGTCACCATCGATTCCTCGCGCGCGGAGCGGCCATGGCCGGCCATGGTGCATGGCGACAACGGCCTCGGCGATATCGACGTGCCGGAGACGGTCGACCTGCCGCTCGATCCGCGGCCGGCGTATCGCTTCATCATCGACACGGTGCGTGCCCATCCGGGCGAGGTACGCCTCGTCGCCGTCGGCCGAATGACCAATCTGGCGCTGGCACTGAGGGAAGACCCCGAGATTGCGACTCTGGTCAAGGACGTCGTCATCATGGGCGGCAACTTCTTTGTGCCGGGCAATGTCTCGCCGGTCGCCGAGGCCAATATCCACGGTGATCCAGAGGCTGCCGACATCGTCATGACCGCGCCCTGGAAAGTCGCCGTCATCGGCCTCGACGTCACCGCAATCACCACCATGAGCCGCAGCTATCTCGGCGAGATGGCGGCTAGGGGCGACAAGGCGGTCAAGCAGCTCGACGCACTCTCGCAGTCCTACATCGATTTCTACAGCCATGCGGTCGAAGACGGCATGATGGTGCATGACAGCTGCGCCTGCGTCTATGCCGTGGTGCCGGAGCTGTTCTCGTCAATATCGGGTGCGGTGCGTGTCGTCTGCGGCGGCATCGCCGATGGCCAGACGATCGTCAGGCCAGATGCACGGCGTTTTCCGCCTGATGACGCCTGGGACGGCTTGCCGAGCCAGATCGTCTGCACCGGCATCGAGTCGGACAGGGTCCTGGACCTCATTCGCAATACACTGCTTGCAGCCTGACAAGCTCGAAGGCCGGCAGCTTGAAGGCTGGCAGCATCGCGGCCGGCCTTCGGGATAATAATGTAATATATTCATTGCGTTGTGCGGGTTCTCCGAGGATTCGAATCCGACGCTTCACAAAGTGAGTCACGATCATCTCAGCAACTTCAAGTGAGGTGACGGGCGCGGCGTTGACCTTGCCCTTTGCGGGGCCTAGATCAGCAACATGATCGATGCCGCATTCTCCCATCTTCCGGCGCTTGAGCCGGGCAGCGTCTGGCTGGTCGGCGCCGGTCCCGGCGATCCCGGGCTTTTGACGCTGCTCGCCGCCAAGGGGCTTTTCGAGGCCGACGTGATCGTCCACGACGCGCTGGTCAACGAGGAATGCCTGGCGCTGGCGCGGCCGGAAACGCTGGTGGAATATGCCGGCAAACGCGGCGGCAAGCCTTCGGCGAAACAGCGCGACATCTCGCTGCGGTTGGTGGAGCTGGCGCGCGCCGGCAAGCGGGTGCTGCGGCTGAAGGGCGGCGATCCCTTCGTGTTCGGGCGCGGCGGCGAGGAGGCGTTGACGCTGGTCGAGCACAATATCCCCTTCCGCATCGTGCCCGGTATCACCGCCGGTATCGGCGGGCTCGCCTATGCCGGCATTCCGGTGACGCATCGCGACATCAACCATGCCGTGACCTTCCTTACCGGCCATGATTCCTCCGGCATCGTGCCCGACAGAATCAACTGGGAGGCGATCGGCCGAGGTTCGCCCGTCATCGTCATGTACATGGCGATGAAACATGTCGCCGAGATCAGCGCCAATCTCATCGCCGCCGGCCGGCTGCCGACCGAGCCCGTCGCCTTCGTCTGTAATGCCGCGACCGGCCGGCAGCAGGTGCTGGAGACGACGCTTGGAGAGGCGACGGAGGCCGTTGCCGCCTCCGGCCTGGAGCCGCCGGCCGTGGTCGTCGTCGGCGAGGTGGTGCGGCTCAGGGCCTCGCTCGATTGGCTCGGCGCTCTCGGCGGGCGCCGCCTGCAACCCGATCCGTTCCGCCGGTCAGGCAAGGTGACGGCATGAGCGGCCTCCTGATCGCAGCACCTTCCTCCGGCGCCGGCAAGACGACGGTGACGCTTGGGTTGCTCCGGGCGCTGCGCCGGCGCGGCATCGCGGTCGCGCCCGGCAAGGCCGGCCCTGACTATATCGATCCCGCCTTCCATGCGGCAGCGAGCGGCACGCTCTGCCTGAATTTCGATCCCTGGGCGATGCGCCCGGAGTTGATCTCGGCCAATGCCGCCCTTCACCGTTCCGGCGACCGCATCCTCGTCATCGAGGCGATGATGGGGCTTTTCGACGGCGCGGCCGACGGAAAGGGAACGGCGGCCGAACTCGCCGCCCAACTGGGGCTTTCCGTGGTGCTCGTCGTCGACGCCTCGCGCATGTCGCAATCGGTGGCGCCGCTGGTTGCCGGTTTTGCCGGCTTCCGCGCCGATGTCCGCGTCGCCGGCGTCATCCTCAACAAGGTCGGCAGCGAACGGCACGAGGCGATGCTGCGACAGGCGCTGGAGGCCATCCGCATGCCCGTCATCGCAGTCATCGGCAGCGACAAAGGGCTTTCCCTGCCGGAACGTCATCTCGGGCTCGTCCAGGCCGGCGAACATGCGACGCTCGACAACTTCATCGACCATGCGGCGGATGCGGTCTCCGAGGAATGCAATTTCGAATTCCTGCTGCGCATTGCAAAGCAGGGGCTCAATCGGCCGTCGGCCGCCAATATCGACCGGCTGCCGCCGCTGGGCGCACGCATCGCCGTGGCGCGCGATGTCGCCTTTGCCTTTTCCTACGAGCATATGCTGCTCGGCTGGCGCCGCCGAGGTGCTGCGATCTCCTTCTTCTCGCCGCTCGCCGACGAGGCGCCGGCTTTGGATGCCGACGCGATCTATCTGCCCGGCGGTTATCCCGAGCTGCATGCCGGACGGCTCGCCGAGGCGCAGAATTTCCGCGCCGGCATGCTCGATGCGGCAGCGCGGGACATCCGGATCTATGGCGAGTGCGGCGGCTACATGGTGCTTGGCGACGGGTTGATCGACGCGGAGGGGCAGCGCCATCAGATGCTCGGCCTGCTGCCCGTCGTCACCAGCTATGCCGAGCGCAAGCGCCATCTCGGCTATCGCCGTGTTGTGCCGCTCGACGGCGCCTTTTTCGCGCGGATGATGACGGCACATGAATTCCACTATTCTACCGTCGTCTCCGAGGGTGAGGGGAAGCGGCTGTTTGCGACGCAAGATGCGCTCGGAACCGATCTGGGTGCTGCCGGGCTCCGGCGCGACCAGGTAGCGGGCTCCTACATGCATCTGATCGATCTGGCCGGAGCTGCCGGATGAGCGCACCGATCGCCCATGGCGGCGGCATCACCGCCGCTGCCGCCGCCTTCGGCGGCAGGCAGGAAGACTGGCTTGATCTTTCCACAGGCATCAACCCGTGCCCCGTCGCTCTGCCGGATATTCCGGCAAGAGCCTGGCATCGCCTGCCGGACCGGCATCTTTTTGATGAGGCAAGGCGTGCAGCGCGTGACTACTATGGCAGCGGTGAGATCCTGCCGCTGCCGGTGCCAGGTACGCAGTCGGTCATCCAGCTTCTGCCGCGTCTCGTTGATCCGAGCGGACGGATCGCCGTGACGGACAACAGGGTCGCCGTGATATCGCCGACCTACGGCGAATATGCCCGCGCCTTCGCCTCTGCGGGTTTTGCCGTCGATGCGGTCGGCGATATTGCCGCGATCGGCGGTGGGCATCGGTTGGCTATCGTCGTCAATCCCAACAATCCCGATGGGCTGATATGGCCGATCGAAACGCTGATCGCCCTGCATGACAGGATGAAGGCAGCGGACGGGATTCTCGTCGTCGATGAGGCCTTCGGCGATACTGATCCGGCGCCGAGCCTAACATCCCGTGCGCCGCAGCTTTCCAACCTCGTCATCTTTCGCTCCTTCGGCAAGTTCTTCGGGCTTGCTGGCCTGCGGCTCGGTTTTGCGATTGCGCGGGACGATATTCTTGCGCGTTTCGACGACTGGCTCGGCCCCTGGGCGGTCTCCGGCCCGGCTCTTTCGATTGCAGGTTCGCTGCTGCGCTCGGACGTTTCTCCGATTCGCGGCTGCATCGATGAGCGCTGCGCCGGCCTGCATACCGTGCTGAAGGGCGCCGGGTTGCAGATTTCAGGAGGGACGGCACTCTTCACCCTTGTCGCCGATGCGAGGGCCGGCGACATTTACACGCATCTCTGCCGCCATCATATTCTCGTCCGCAAGTTCGACTATGCGCCGGATTGGCTGCGTTTCGGGCTGACGCCTGACCCGGCGGCAGACAGGCGGCTTGGCGAAGCCCTTCAGAGATTTGAGCGATGACGATCGACGAAAACCTTCTCGTACTGCTGCTGGCGCTGCTGCTTGACCGTATCGCCGGCGATCCGCAATGGCTGTGGTCGCGGATGCCACATCCCGTCGTCATTTTCGGTGCAGCGATCTCCTATGCCGACCAGCAGCTCAACCCGGCAAGCCTCACGGGCTCGCAACGCCGAATGAACGGTATCGCCGCCATCATGGCGCTGCTTCTTTTGGCGGTGGCCGCAGGCTTCGTGTTCAACCGGTTCTTCGCGCTGTTCGGCCTTGCCGGCATCTTGCTGGAGACCGGGCTGGTGGCGATCTTCCTGGCGCAGAAAAGCCTTGCCGATCACGTCGCGGCCGTCGCCGTCGCCTTACGCGACGAGGGGCTTGCCGGCGGGCGGACCGCCGTTTCCCGCATCGTCGGACGCGATCCCGAGACGCTGGACGAGCCAGCCGTCTGCCGCGCGGCGATCGAAAGCCTTGCCGAGAATTTCTCCGACGGCGTCGTGGCGCCGGCGCTCTGGTATGCCGTCTTCGGCCTGCCAGGGCTCTTCGCCTACAAGATGCTGAACACGGCGGATTCGATGATCGGCCACAAGTCGGAAAAATACATCGACTTCGGCTGGGCCGCCGCCCGCCTCGACGATATCGCCAACTGGCCGGCCGCCCGGCTCTCCATCCTGCTGATTGCCGCCGGCGCCTGGATCCGGCGGGGAACAAGCGCCGGGCGCGAGGCGATCCGGGTGGCGATGCGCGACGGGGCCTTGCACCGCTCGCCGAATTCCGGCCGGCCGGAGGCGGCCATGGCCGGCGCGCTGAATGTCCAGCTCGCCGGGCCGCGCATCTATGGCGGCGTCATCGTGCGTGAACCAATGATCAACGACGCCGGCCGCGACGTCGCGACCTCAGGCGACGTCGAGGACGGCGTATCGGTGTTCTATGCCAGCTGCATGGTGCTCGCCGGTGTGACGTTCGGGCTATTTTTGTGTTTTCTGTAGTTTGATCCATGAGGCGGGATGTAGGGTTGTGCCGTGCGGCTACCCCCCTCTGCCCTGCCGGGCATCTCCCCCACAAGGAGGGAGATCGGCAGGAGGTTGGATCGTCGGTCACTTTCTGCCGGCAAAGAATGGCAATGCCGTCGTTGTTTGGGGAAACCGTTGCGTCCATCCAATCTCCCCCTTGTGGGGGAGATGCCCGGCAGGGCAGAGGGGTGCGACACGACACACCCACGCTCCCCGATAGACAATTCCCACTCAACCGTTTATGCGAAACGCCTCATATCTCCACCAGACCGGAAGCAGAGCGATGACAGTTCAGATTGAATTACCGTGCCCGAAATGCAAGAGCACCAAGATGAAGTTCGAGCGTCCCGAGATCCGGGAGACCGACATCATCACCTGTGCCGCCTGCGGCCATAATCTCGGCACCATGGCCTCGATCCGCGAGAAGATGAACAAGGCCTACCAAGGGCTCAATCAGGCTGGGGCGAAGCGCAAGCTTCAATAAGCCTGCGGCGCACCCGCTTGCTGCCATGCGCCGTTAAAATTGTGATTACCATTCGGATTAAAGCAATCTAATAAGTATTGCCGTAGTCTCTCTTTCGTGAGGGCGCAATTAAGCTGCGTGTGTTCGAAGAGGGGCTATGATGAAGACGATTTTGGCGGCTGCGGCCGCAAGTTTATTGCTGCAGTTTTCTCCTGTTGCCGCTCAGGCAGCAACGCTGATCGCCAATATCAGCATCGGCAAGCAGACGATGACTGTTTCCGAGAACGGCTTCGTCAAGTATCGCTGGAAGGTTTCGACTGCGCGCAACGGCTATGTCACGCCGACCGGTTCGTGGAGCGCCAAGTGGCTGTCGCGTGATCACCGCTCCAGGAAATACGACAATGCGCCGATGCCGTATGCTGTGTTCTTCAACGGCGGTTATGCCGTTCACGCCACCTTCGACCTGAAGCGCCTGGGCCGGCCGGCCTCGCATGGCTGTGTTCGCCTGCATCCGGACAATGCCGCCCAGTTCTTCTCGCTGACGCGGCAGGCCGGCCTTGCCAATACCCGCGTGGTCATTACGCGCTAACCGAACGGGTTATGCGCTGATCATCCGTTCCAGCTCATCCATGTCATGGACGACGATATGCCGGTTGTTCTCGATGCGGATCACGCCCCGCTTGCGCAGCTTGGTCATCTGGCGGCTGACGGTTTCGATCGTCAGCCCCAGGAAATCGGCGATCTCGGCGCGGGAGAGCGGCAGGTCGAAGGCGGTGCTCGTGGGCGTCTGCGGTTCGGCATGGGTGGCGATGAGGTGGAGCAGGCTTGCGACCTTTTCCTGCGCGGTGCGCCGGCCGAGCGTCAGCATCCATTCGCGCGCGGCATCCAGTTCCCGCAACGCCTGACCGTGCAGGCTGCGCTGCAGTTCCGGTGTCTCCAATATCATGCGGTCCAGCAGGTTGCGCGGGAAGACGCAGATTTCGGCATCGGTCGCGGCTTCCGCCGAGAGCGTGCTTTCGCGCACGAAGGGCCTGCCGACGAAATCGGGGGCGAATTGCAGGCCGACGATCTGCTGGCGCCCGTCCGGCATGACTTTGCAGAGCTTCACCACGCCGCACATGATATTCGAATAGAACGAGCTTTCCGAGCTTTGAGCGATGATCTCGCCGCCGGCATCGACCTTGCGGCGCAGCGAGTGGCGGCCGAGGTCCTTCAATTGAAGGCTCGACAGTACGCCGCAAACGACGCCGTGCCGCGCCTGGCAGGAACGGCAGGCGACGGGGATGCCAACCTCGATAACCCCACTGTGTGCGACGTCCATACCCTGATCCCTTCGAAATCCGCGTGTGCCGGGCGTAGCTGCGCATGCCAGGCATACCGTAGACGATTACGCCGCGATTGCGGGTTCGGCTATCCCGATTTCTTCCAGCGCGGCTTGATGATTATCAATTTCGCCGGGATTGCGATTTGATCCAGATCAAAGTTTCCGTGCCCTGGCTGTTGTTGGAAGCGCCTGCGCCGAGAAGAGGCCGTCCGCGGGTTTGATTCGGATGGCTTCTTCGCCCCGCCGACAGGGCGGGCTTTCTAAAGCGGCACGGCCTCGCGCCTTGCGTGATGGCAAAGGCCGGCATTCCATTGCTGTTTAGGCAACACCCAGCCGGCAAATTGCCGCAGCGCCGGGACGAAAGCATTGGCTTTTGAAAAGGATTTGCCTATGAGGGGGTTTAAATCGTCATTTCATGAGGTACAGCGCGTGACCGCTACATTCGATAAAGTTGCCGACATTATTGCAGAAACCAGCGAGATCGACCGCGCGACGATCACGCCGGAGAGCCATACGATCGACGACCTCGGTATCGACAGCCTCGATTTCCTCGACATCGTCTTTGCGATCGACAAGGAATTCGGCATCAAGATCCCGCTCGAGAAGTGGACGCAGGAAGTCAACGAAGGCAAGGTTTCCACCGAAGAATACTTCGTGCTGAAGAACCTCTGCGCCAAGATCGACGAGCTCAAAGCAGCCAAGGCCTGAGCGCCATAAAAGTCTTTTTTGAACGCCCTGCCGCCCTGAATATGGCGGCCGGGCGGTTTCGTTCCTAACTAGTGCATGCCGCCCAAAAGTGCGCAGCGGTTTTGGGCGGCATGCATAAAAACAAAGACCTAAAGTGCGAACCAGACGCGCTTTAGGCGTCACCGGCGGGCGGATCTGGCCTGTCGGGCCGGAGGATCCGAATGCTGCTGGAATATTTCCAGATGATTGACCGCGTCGAAGCGGTGGACCTGAAGAAGGGCACGCTTAAGGCGCGATCCGTCGTGCCGGCGAAGAGCCCCGTCTTCGAGGGTCATTTCCCCGGCATGCCGCTCGTTCCCGGCGTGCTGCTGATCGAGACCATGGCCCAGGCCTCCGGCATGCTGGTGCTTGCCGTCACCAATTTTGCCGCCATGCCCTTCCTGATGACCGTCGACGGCGCCAAGATGCGCACTTTCGTCGAACCGGAAGCCGTGCTCGACATCGAGGCGGTGCTGGAGCATGACGGTTCGGGTTTCGCGGTCACCAAGGCTAAAATCACCAGCGGCGGCAAGAAGGTCTGCGATGCGCAGCTGAAACTGCGCACCATGCCGTTTTCCGAGGTGCCGCTCGGCGATATCGTGAAGAAACGTGCCGGCGAGATCGGGCTTCTCGAAGCGATCGCGGCGCAGGGAGTGATTGGATGAGCAAGGCTGCAAACGACGTCGTTATCTCGGGCATCGGCATCGTCACCTGTCAGGGCGTCGGCAAGGATGCGCATATCGCGCTGCTTTCGGCCGCGAGCACGCCGAAGGCGATTGTCGAGACCGAAAAGTTCAAGCCCTATCCGGTGCATCCGCTGCCCGAGATCGACTGGTCGCAGCAGATCGCCAAGCGCGGCGATCAACGCCAGATGGAGAACTGGCAGCGCATCGGCGTCTTCGCCGCCGGCCTTGCGCTCGACGATGCCGGCTTCAAGGATGATATCGAAGCCTGCGGCACGATGGACATGATCGTGGCGGCCGGCGGCGGCGAGCGCGACATCAATGTTGACACACTGATCGTCGACGAAGCGCTGAAGCGCAATGACCGCGAGTTGCTGCTCAACGAGAAGTTGACGACCGAGCTGAGGCCGACACTGTTCCTCGCCCAGCTTTCCAACCTGCTCGCCGGTAACATCTCGATCGTGCACAAGGTCACCGGCTCGTCGCGTACCTTCATGGGCGAGGAAGCGGCCGGCATATCCGCCGTCGAGACCGCCTTCTACCGCATCAAATCAGGCGAATCCTCGCATGCGCTTGTTGGAGGCGCCTTCGCGGCCGAGCGGCCTGACATGATCCTGCTCACCGAAGCGATCGGCGCCCATGCGCGCGGCGACTGGGTGCCGCTCTGGTCGCGCAGGCCGAGCGACGGCGGCGGCATGATCACCGGTTCGGCAGGCGCCTTCCTGGTGTTGGAATCGCGCCAACACGCTAGAGCCCGCGGCGCCCATATCTATGCTGTCATCGACGCGGTCGAGGGCGACCGCGGCAACCGCAATTCCGGCAATCTCGAAGTTCGGCTGGAGCGGCTTTTGGCGCCGGCTGCCGGGCTTGCCACTGAGAGCACGGCGATCTTTTCCGGATCGACCGGCATGCACGATCTTGCCGCCCGCGAGCGGGCGGTGCTCGAACATCAATTACCCGACGTCGCGATCCGCGGCTTCGGCGGCGTCACCGGCCATACGATCGAGACGCAGTTCACGCTGGGTCTGGCGCTTGCCGCCCTTGCCGTCGACGGCAAGGCCAAGGTTCCGCCGTTCGACGCCGCCCATGAGGCGCCCATGCGGGCAGGGGCCACGGCCGCCGTCGTGACAACGGTCGGACACCAGCGCGGCGAGGGCGTCGCCGTTCTTTCCGCAGATGCGTGAGGAGTGAGAGATATGACAGCTTCCGCTTATAGAGATCACCTCGGCCGTCCGATCGTGGCTGTTACCGGCATGGGCATCATCACCTCGCTCGGTCAGGGCCTCAGCGATAACTGGGCAGCGCTTTCGTCAGGCACGTCGGGCATCCACGAGATCAACCGATTCCCGACCGAGGGCCTGTCGACGCGGATCGCCGGCACCGTCGATTTTATCGGTATCCCGGTGCCGAACGCCGTCGAGCGCTCCTATGCCTTTGCCCGCGAAACGACGATCGAGGCGCTTGCCGATGCCGGCCTGTCCGGCGATTTCAACGGCCCGCTGTTTCTCGCCGCCCCGCCGATCGAGCCGGAGTGGAGCGCGCGCTTCGAGCTTGCCGACCGTTCGCCGGCTTCCGACCATCCAGGGGATGCCTATGAGCGCTTCCTGACCGCGCTGCGTCAGCGTCCGGATCCGGCCTTCCATGAGGCGGCCCTGTTCGGTGCGATTTCCGAGCGCCTTGCCGACCGGTTCGGCACCCGCGGCCTTCCCGTCACGCTGTCGACCGCCTGCGCCTCTGGCGTCACGGCGATCCAGCTCGGCATCGAGGCGATCCGCCAAGGCCGCACCGATCGCGCACTGACGGTCGCGACCGACGGATCGTTGAGTGCCGAAGCGCTGATCCGCTTCTCGTTGCTGTCAGCTCTTTCGACGCAGAACGATCCGCCGACCAAGGCTTCCAAGCCGTTCAGCAAGGATCGCGACGGCTTCGTCATCGCCGAAGGTGCTGCGACCCTGGTGCTGGAATCGCTGGAATCGGCGGTTGCCCGCGGCGCCAAGGTGCTCGGCATCATGAAGGGCGCCGGCGACAAGGCCGACAGCTTCCACCGCACCCGGTCGTCGCCCGATGGCGGCCCGGCAATTGCGACGATCCGCGCGGCCCTTGCCGATGCCGGCATCGACGAGAGCGGCATCGGCTACATCAATGCGCACGGCACCTCGACGCCGGAGAACGACAAGATGGAGTATGGCGCGATGTCGGCCGTGTTCGGCGATCGGCTCGTCGGCATTCCGGTGTCGTCCAACAAGTCGATGATCGGCCATACCCTGACGGCGGCAGGCGCCGTCGAGGCGGTGTTCTCGCTGCAGACGATGCTGACCGGGACGCTGCCGCCGACGATCAACTATAACAACCCCGATCCGTCGATCGTTCTGGATGTCGTGCCGAACAAGAAGCGGGAAGCCCAGGTTTCAGCCGTGCTTTCCAACTCCTTCGGCTTCGGCGGGCAGAATGCCAGCCTTGTCATGGCGCTCGAACCGGCTTAAGCGGTTCGCGACAATTTCAAAACAAGAAGACCGTCTTGAAGGCGAGGGATTTTGCCATGCGCGCTTTGCAACTGATCGATGACCGCAAGCTTGAGATCACCGACCTGCCGGAACCGGACGCTCCTGGTGCCGGCGAGGTGACGCTGCGCGTCAAGGCGGTGGCGCTCAACCATATCGACGTCTGGGGCTGGCGCGGCATGGCATTCGCCAAGCGCAAGATGCCGCTGGTCATCGGTGCGGAAGCTTCTGGCGTCGTCGAGGCCATCGGGCCGGGCGTCGCCAACGTGCTGCCGGGCCAACTCGTCGCGATCTACGGCGCGCGCACCTGCGGCCTCTGCCGCCCCTGCCGCGAAGGCCGCGACAATCTCTGCGAACATGTCTCCGGCGTGCACGGCTTCCATCTCGACGGCTTCGCGCAGGAGAAGGTCAACCTGCCGGCGCGCCTGCTGGTGCCGGCCCCTCCCGGTGTCGACGCGATCGGCGCGGCGCTTGCTCCCGTCACCTTCGGCACGGTCGAGCACATGCTGTTCGACAATGCCAAGCTTGAGCCGGGCGAGACGATCCTTGTCCATGCCGGCGGCTCCGGCATCGGCACGGCGGCGATCCAGCTTGCCAAGAAGATCGGCTGCACCGTCATCACCACGGTCGGTTCGGACGACAAGATCGAAAAGGCCAAGGCGCTCGGCGCTGATCACGTCATCAACTACCGCACCGACCGTTTCGAAGGCGTGGTGCGCAAGCTCACCAAGAAGAAGGGCGTCGACGTCGTCTTCGAACATGTCGGCAAGGACACCTGGGCAGGCTCGATGCTCTGCATGAAGCGCGGCGGGCGCCTCGTCACCTGCGGCTCGACCTCGGGTGTTTCGACAGAGATGAACCTGATGATGCTGTTCCAGCAACAGCTGAAGCTCTTCGGCTCCTTCGGCTGCCGCATGGAGAACATGGCGGATGCGATGCAAAAGATGGGCAGCGGGCTCGTCCATCCCGTCATCGATACCGAGGTCAGCTTCAGCGATATCGACCGGGCGCTGGAGCGGATGGAATCGCGCCAGATCTTCGGCAAGATCATCCTGAAGATGGACTGACCGCGTGAAGCTCTTCATCACCCGGATCGTTCTGGCGCTGAGGAATTTTCAGCAATGGTTGGTGGCTCAGATGATGTTCGGCTTCCTGAATTTCCTGAAGCTGTTTCCGGCCGATGGCGCGATCCGCTTCGCCGACAGGATGATGCGCCGCCTCGGTCGGCTGACCAGCCGCCACAGACTGATGCTGACCAATCTGCGCAATGCCTTCCCTGACAAGAGCGAGGCCGAGATCGAGGAGATCGCGCTCGGCAGCTGGGGCAATATGGGCCGGCTTGCGGCCGAATACGTCTTCCTCGATCAGCTGTTCGACTATGATCCTGAAAAGGCGGAGCCGGGCAGGGTGGAGGTGTCGGGCGTCCCGATCTTCCTCGACCTGCGCGACAATCCGCGCCCCTTCATCGTCTTTACCGGCCATACCGCCAATTTCGAGCTGCTGCCGGTGGCGGGTGCCGCCTTCGGGCTCAACGTCACCGTGCTCTTTCGTCCACCGAATAATCCTTATGTCGCCAAGAAGGTGTTCGACTTCCGGAGCGCCCGCATGGGCAAGCTGGTGCCTTCGCATGCAGGCTCGTCCTTCGCGCTCGCCCGTCAGCTGGAAGCAGGCCAGGGGGTGGGCGTGCTGGTCGATCAGAAATTCCGCAAGGGACTGAAGGGCACCTTCTTCGGGCGCGATGTCAAGACCAATCCGTTGTTGCCGAAGCTGGTGCGCCAGTTCGACTGCGAAGTCTATCCGGCGCGCTGCATCCGGCTGCCGGGAAATCGCTATCGGCTGGAAATCGAGCCGCGGCTGAACATGCCGCGCGACGCCAAGGGCAATCTCGACCTGCCGGCCGCCGCCCAGCTGCTCAACGACAAGGTGGAAAGCTGGGTACGGGAATATCCGGAGCAGTGGCTCTGGTATCACGACCGCTGGCAGATCAAGCAGACGATCGCGCCTTAGAATAGGATGCTCCAAACGAATAGTTGGAGCATGATGTCGCCCGAAAACCGCTCACACTTTTCGGCATCACACTCAAAAAAGGTCCACCCCCATTTATCAGCGGTGAAAAGCGGCAGGTGCTCTCGGATTGAAACTGAGGGCGCTTCATGTTACCCGTCACCACCAAGGCGCGAATAATGTCTACCGGAAGGCGCATTTTTGGGAAATGCGGCCATGTGAGGTTTCGGACTCGTCTCTTGGCACAATGGGAGTGGGAGGCGTCTTGCTGGAGCTTTTTCGAGCTTTTTCTTTGCGTTGCGTGCAAATCGAGGAAGCCATACGCCTGGGCGACGACCAGCGCGTCACGGCGCTCGACCGTCATGTCGAGCCGCTGGTTGAGGCAATCCTCGCCTGCCGGGCAGCCAATCTGCTCGAAGTCTACATGCAGCTGCAGTTCGTGAGCCACCTGATCAGCCAGGATGCCGACGATAGCGCCAGCGTCACGGAGCATACGTCGGTGCTTTCCTATCTGCTCGACCGCTATTTCGGGGCGCATGGGCCGGACTGGCGCGTGCCTTCTCCGCAGGATGTGCGCATAGAGCCGCCGCCGGCCTATGTGCCGGATACCGACAATGGCCAGTTCCTCAACGCGGCGATCCTCGAAAGTCTGCCGGATCGCGTGGCGGTGCTGACAAGGGACTATCGCTACCTCTATTCCAATCCAGCCAACAGCGCCCATCTCAACAGGAAGCCAATGGAACTCATCGGCCGCCACCTTTCCGAATTCATCGGCGAGGAGCGGTTTGCCGAATGCGCCAAGCACAAGCTCGACGCCTGTTTTGCCGGCGACCAGATCGACTATACCTATGAGCGCTCGGACGGCAGCGGCGGGTCGCGGCAGGTGCGCTGTCGTATGTCGCCGCTACGCGATGCGGGCGGCACGGTGATCGGCGCCCTGCTCGTCATGGAAGATCTCGACCGGCTGTCGCAGGCTGCCTGATCAATAGGCTTGGGTAGCCTGGTTAAGCAGCCGCCCAGACGGCGAGCTCATAACCATCGCGGTCGAGGAAGTGGAAGCGACGGCCGCCGGGAAAATCGGTGATCGGCCGGCAGATCGTGCCGCCAGCTCTTTCGACTGAGGTCAGCACTTCTTCCAGGTCATTGGCATAGACGACGACCAGCGGGCCGCCGCCTGTCCGCACCGGTCCGAAATCGGTAAAGCCGCCCTTCAGCCGGCCGTCGTCGAATTCGCAATAATTCGGGCCGTAATCGGTGAAACGCCAGCCGAAGGCCGAGCCGTAAAAGGCTTTGGCGGCAGCGATGTCGGCGACGTTGAATTCGACATAGTCGATGCGGCGGTCGTGGTTTTCTGTCTTCTCGGCCATCTATCTCTCCATCAGGGCTTTCAGCATGGCGAGATCCTTCTCGACATGGGCGGCATCGGCGGAAAACTGCGCGTCGGTCATGCCGGGCAGACGCAGCAGCGTGAACATGACCTCGCAGCCATCGCCGTTCGGCACGATGCGCAGGGCATTATAGACCCTGAGGCCGGATTCGATCGTCACCGTATGGTCGATCACGCCGAATTCATTGGCAGGCACGAAGCTAACCCTGATTTTTCCAAGAGCGCCATCGGCGATCCAGTCGGCACCATCAGGATCGAGCCCGGTCGCAAGGCCGGAGGCCCAGAGCGGCATGTTCTCCGGCTTGCCGGCGAATTCATAGACGTCGCGCCAGTCGCGCTCGATCGACCGGTGGATGATTTTCGCGGGCATTGTCGTCATGGCTTGCAGGTCCCTGTCATTTGTTCGTCAGAATAACAGACCGGCCGGCAGCGTCTTGAACAAAACGGTCAGTCGCCTCTTTTCCGCATGCCGAGTTGGTCGAAAATGACGGCGGGCGTCAGCGTCGAAAGCTCGCCGACCTCCCGCGTCATGTGGGACTGGTCGGCAAAGCCCGCTTCCAGCGCAAGGCGGGCAAGCGGCATCGTGCCCGACTTGCGGCAGAGGTCGAGGAAACGCTGGAACCGGCGAATCCGTTCCAGCGTCTTTGCGCCGTAGCCGAAATGATGGTGGCAGCGACGGCGCAGCTGCCTTTCGATTATGCCGAGCTGGTCGAGCAGGCCGGATGCCGGGCGGCCGCCGTCGGCGGCGGCGAAGATCATGGCGGCGTCGCGGGCGGGCTCCTCCGCTTCGCGCGCGGTCTCTTCGAGCAGGCGTCCAAACAGCGCCATCGTGGCCGAGGGGTCGGGACAATCCGCAAGCCGCGCTTCGAATTCGGCGGTGTCCTTCCGGCCGATTTCGGCAAGAGGCACCGAGCAGCCGACCAGCGCCGAGAGCGGCGTCCGCAACCAGGGTGCCGCGGCGCCAGGCGTAAAACGTGCGCCGATGACGGTCGCGCCCGGCTGGATGACGGGAAAGGCCGCCGTCTTGTCGGGGCCGGCGACGACCAGCCGGCCGTCGATCCAGAGGAGATCGCAATAGCCATCCGGCACGACCGCCACCATTGCCGGCGGTCCGTTGTAAAGCGCATGAGACCAGAGGCGGCTGAAATGGCGTCGCAGCGTCGGCGGCGGTGCATATTCGCGGTAGCGGCCGGCGCGGGCCGCCAGGAGGGCCGCCTCTTTTCGTTTTCCCGATGCCAATGCGATATCTCCCGAGGCACTGATGATAACATGAGATAGGGCATTGCGGGCAGGACGCGCGAAAAACTTGCGGCTTCGGATTAAGCGGCCGCCGGCGGGTTGTCGGACAAACGGGGATATTGCAAGCCTCATTTCATTGGCTTTTGCGAACCGATTAGACCCTTGCGAGACTTGCCGTTTGACCGAGACAGTGCCACAACACCGATCCAAATGACACATCGGAGGTTTGTCGTGGAAAAGGCAGAAATCGGACTGATCGGCCTTGCGGTCATGGGCTCCAACCTGGCGCTCAACATCGCGGAGAAAGGCAATAAAATCGCGGTGTTCAACCGCACGCCGGAGAAAACCGACGAATTCTACGAAAGCGCCGGCGATCTGAAGAAACAGATCATTCCCTGCAAGACCATCGAGGAATTCGTCGATGCGATCCGGCCGCCGCGTCCGATCATCATCATGATCAAGGCGGGCGAGCCCGTCGACCAGCAGATGGAGCTGCTGCGCCCGCATCTCTCCAAGGGCGACATCATGATCGATGCCGGCAACGCCAATTTCCGCGACACCGTCGCCCGCTTCGATCGGCTGAAGAATACCGATCTGACCTTCATCGGCATGGGTGTTTCCGGCGGCGAAGAAGGTGCGCGCCACGGCCCGTCGATCATGGTCGGCGGCACCGAAGAGTCCTGGAAGCGCGTCGAGAAGGTGCTGACCTCGATTGCCGCCCGTTACAATGACGAGCCCTGCGTCGCCTGGCTCGGCAATGACGGCGCCGGCCATTTCGTCAAGACCATTCACAACGGCATCGAATATGCCGACATGCAGATGATCGCCGAAATCTACGGCATCCTGCGCGACGGCCTCGGCAAGAGTGCCTCGGAAATTTCCGGCATCTTCGGCGAATGGAACAAGGGCCGGCTGAACTCCTACCTGATCGAAATCTCCGAGAAGGTGCTTGCCGCAACCGATCCGGTTTCCGGCGGGCCGATGGTCGACATGATCCTCGACAAGGCCGGCCAGAAAGGCACCGGCAAGTGGTCGGCGATCGAGGCGCAGAACATGGGCATTCCGGCAACGGCGATCGAAGCCGCGGTCGCCGCCCGCAGCCTCTCCTCGATGAAATCGCAGCGCGAAGCCGCCGAGAAGATCTTCGGAACGCAGGCCGTGTCCTTCCCGATCGCTTACGGTCCCGACCTCAACAAGGATCTGGAGCTGGCGCTTTTCGCCGCCAAGATCGGCGCCTATGCGCAGGGCTTCGCGGTGATGGCGGAGGCGTCGCGCGAGTTCAACTGGTCGCTGCCGATGCCGACGATCGCCAGGATCTGGCGCGCCGGCTGCATCATCCGCTCGCAGTTCCTCGACGAGATCACCTCGGCCTTCACCAAGTCGCCTGACGCTGCAAACCTGATCGTCACGCCAGCCTTCTCCGACATGGTCAAGGAATCGATCCCGGCGCTGCGCCGTGTCGTCGGTGCCGCGATTGCCGCCGGCCTGCCGGTGCCGGCGCTGACCTCGGCGCTGACCTATTTCGACGCCTATCGCCAGGGCAGGGGAACGGCAAACCTCATCCAGGCACAGCGCGACTTCTTCGGCGCCCACGGCTTCGACCGCCTTGATGGTAGGGATTTCCACCACGGCCCCTGGGGCAGCGGTGCCTCGACCTTCTGAGGTTCAGCCGATTTTCAAGGAGAGGCCCGGCCACAGTGCCGGGCCTTGCTGAAATGCCGCGGCCGAGAACCCGGAGATCTAAGTGACGAGCATTCGGATAGCCGCCGCGCAGACGCCGGAATTTCGGGAGAATGTTGGGGCGGCCTTGGATTATGCGGTTAAGGTTGCGGCGCTCGCCGAGGCTGATGGTGTGGCCCTGCTGGTCTTTCCAGAAGGCTTTCTGCAGGGCTACCTGATCGATGAACGATCGGCGCGGCGTGTTGCCCTCGATCTCGCATCGGCGGAGTTCGCGGCAGTCCTGGATCGGTTGCCGAAGTCGGGACCGGTGCTGGTCATGGGGCTGATCGAGATCGATGACGGGCGATTGTTCAACACCGCCGTCGTCGTCGAGCGCGGCGCTCTCCTCGGTCGCTACCGGAAAACCCACCTGCTGCCCGGCGAACGGGCTTTCGAGGCAGGAAAGGACAGTCCGCTCTTTGCGACCGGTGCGCTGCGCTTCGGGATCAACATCTGCTACGACACCAATTTTCCGGAGGCAGCCGCAAAGGTTGCTGCGTCTGGCGCATCGCTGATCTTATGCCTGTCCAACAACATGATGTCACGGGAGAAGGCGGAAATATTCAAGCCGCTGCATAATGCCGTTCGCGGTGAAAGATGCCGCGAGACAGGCCTGTGGCTGATATCGTCCGACGTGACAGGCGAGCGCGACGGACGCATCGCCTGGGGACCGACGGCCGTGTTGAACCGGCAAGGGCATGTCGTGGCGCAGCTCCCGCTGGAGGAGCCTGGCTTGCTGGTCTTCGATTTTCACTGCATAGCACCTGTGAGCTATGGCGATCGAGGAATTGACAGAGATGCTTATCCGAGACGAAACGCCTGATGATATCGATGCAATCCATGATCTGACCTCGACCGCCTTCAAGCCGATGCCCTACAGCGACGGTACGGAAGCGGAGATTGTCCGAAGACTTCGCGCGGCGGGCGATCTCAAGATATCGCTGGTGGCCGAGCAGGATGGCGAGATTCTCGGGCATGTGGCGTTTTCGCCGGTGACGATCAACGGTGCGCATGACGGCTGGTTCGGGCTGGGGCCGATATCGGTCAAGCCGGAGAGACAGCGGCAGGGTATCGGCAAGGCGATGATTGCACGGGGTCTCGAATTGTTGAACGAGATGGGCGCCAGCGGATGCGCCCTGATCGGCAATCCCGAGATCTACAGCCGCGTCGGGTTCGGCAGTGACGGGCAACTGAAATACCTCGACCTCGATACGCAGCTCGTGCAGAGGATTGTTTTTCGCGGATCTCCGCCAAGCGGGACGTTGCAATTCGCTCCGGCATTTGAAAGCTAGAATATTTCGTTCAACGGCCGAAACTCCAAACCCAAGCTGACAGAGAAGGCGACGACATGTCCGAAGCGGGCGAGATGACCATTCGAACCGAGCGTCTTAGGCTCCGCATGCCTGATATCGGCGATTTCGCCGCCTATGCTGAGATCATGGCGTCGCCGCGATCCATCGGAATGGGCGGTCCGTTCGATCTGCGCGCGGCGTGGGGGATGTTCTGTCACGACGTGGCGCTCTGGCAGCTTTTCGGGCACGGAGCGCTGATGATCGACCTTGACGAAACCGGCGAATGCGTCGGTCAGGTGGGGATCAATCACGGACCGCTCTTTCCCGAAAAGGAATTGGGCTGGTTCGTCTATGACGCATACGAGGGCAGAGGCTATGCGACCGAAGCGGCGCTCGCGCTGCGCAACTGGGCCTTCGCGACGCTCAAGCTGCCGTCGCTGGTCAGCTATATTGCTCCCGGCAATGCGGCATCTGTTGCCGTTGCGGAGCGGCTGGGCGCGCGTCTCGATCTCATAGCGCCCCGAGATGACCCTAAGGATCTGGTCTATCGTCACTTCGCTTCCTGAACAGAGAACATGATCCTGGGCACACTGCGACTGGTTGCAGACGTCTCAGTCCCTACATATTGATCAGTTAGGGAATCGGGCTTTGCAAGAGATGGGGATATCGGATGACAGGCGAGAAGCGGGAGCACTGGGACGAGGTCTACCGCACGAAACCTTCCGACAGCGTCAGCTGGTATCAGCCGACGCCCGGGCCTTCCTTGCGGGCGCTTGACGATCTGCAACTGCCGGCAACGGCCTCGCTGATCGATGTGGGCGGCGGCGCATCGAGCCTTGTCGACCGTCTTGTCGAGCGCGGGTGGTCAGACCTCACTGTCCTCGACACGCCGCGCCGGCGCTCGAAGTCGCCAAGGCGCGGCTGCGGGATGAAGCCGCCCGCATCGTCTGGGTGGTTGCCGACGTCACTTCATGGCAGCCCGGCCGCCACTACGATGTGTGGCACGACCGCGCCGTCTTTCACTTTCTCACCGAGCCCGAGCAGCGGCTGGCCTATCGCCGCGCGCTCGAAACCGGCACGGCGCCGGGTAGCGTCGTGATCATTGCGACCTTCGCGCCGGACGGGCCGGAACGGTGCAGCGGCTTGCCGGTCCAGCGTTACGACGCGGTGGCGCTTGCGACCGAATTCTCGTCCACCTTCGCGCTTCAGCGTGACTGGCGGGAGGAGCACACGACACCCGGCGGTGGCCGGCAATCGTTCCAGTGGTGCATTTTTCGCAGGCGCTGACGATCTCGTCTACTGCTGCCTCGTTTCCCGAGAGAGACAGTCGAGGATGAAATCCGTCCGGTCGGCGACCGCGATTTTCGGCAGTATGACGACGTCGTAGCCGAGCATCGGATAGACGGCGGCAAGTCGATCATATTCCGCGACCGCCTCGTCGAAGCCATGGCGCCGCTCGGGGTCGGTCGTATAGATTTCGGGCCATGGCGGCGTGAGAAAAACCCTCGGGTGATAGCGATGAGCGGCGCTCAATTTTTCCAGGACCGGTTCTCCGGTCAGGTGCTGCAGCGCTGCCGCCGCATCGATCAGCCCGCGATCGAAAAATGTCCAGCCGGCCTGCTCACGCGCCGCCGCGTGATCGGCGATCGCCATCTCGATCGCGCGGCGGGCAAAGGCCGCCATGTCGACCCAGGGCAGAGTCGCGCCGCCGCCTTCGAGTTCCTGTTTGACGATCCGTCGGCCGGGCTCTTCGACGACGGCATGACTGCGGGCGGCAAGTTCCGCAAGCAGTGTCGATTTTCCGCCGCCGGAACATCCCGAAATCAAGACCGACCCGTTCATCTTCAAGCTCCCGTCTCAGGCGGCTCGTCGGGCGCGCGCCAGGCCGTGGTCCACCAGTCGGTCGATGATTTCGGCGTAGGTGACGCCGCTTGCCGCCATCGCCTTGGAATACATGCTGATATCGGTAAAGCCGGGGATGGTGTTGATTTCATTGACAAGGAACTGCATGTCATCCGTCAGGAAGAAGTCGATGCGGGCCATGCCGTCGCAACCGACGGCCCGGAAGGCTCTTGCGGCCACGTCGCGCATGGCGGTCTCCACCTCCTGCGGCAGTTCGGCCGGCACTTTCAACGCCGCACCTTTCTCGTCGATATATTTGGCATCGTAGCTATAAAAACCGTGGCTTTCCGCCGGCACGATCTCGCCCGGCCGGGAGACGAAGAGTTCTCCTGCCGCATCCTCCAGCACACTGAATTCGATCTCGCGGCCGCGCACGAATTCCTCGGCGAGCAGCGTGCGATCGTGGCGGAAGGCCTCAGTAAGGGCAGGCGCGAATTCCTGGCTGGCATGGACCTTGGCGACACCGACCGACGATCCCTGGCGCGCAGGCTTGATGAAGAGCGGCAGGCCGAGCTCGCCTTCCAAGGCTGCCAGTGAAGGGGCGGCACCCTCATGGATCGTCACCGCGCGCGCCACCGGCAGGCCCGCCGCCCTCAGCAGGCGTTTGGCGATGTCCTTGTCGAGCGCCGTGGCCGAACCGAGGATGCCGCAACCGGCGAGTGGAACGCGGGCCACCTCCGCCGCGCCCTGTACCGATCCGTCTTCGCCATGCGGGCCGTGCAGCACGGGAAATAGGATGTCGATCCTCGCCAGCTCATACGGCGCGCCATGAGTTGGGATCGCCAGCACGCGGCCGCACCCACCCGGCACCAGGCAGATTTCCGTGCCTGATGAAGGTGTCGCCAGCACGCCATTCTCGAAACTGCTCAGCAGCCATTGCCCCTCGCGGGTGATGAAAACAGGGATGGCGTCGTATTTTTCGGGCTTGAGCGCGCCCATGACATTGGTTGCCGAGAGCACGGAAACCTCGTGCTCGGCCGAGCGGCCGCCGAAGAGCACGGCAATGCGCAGCCTGTTTGGGGTTGGGATCATGAAAGCCTCCGAAACGATCTGGTGTTGAAAAGGGTCAGGCGTCGACCGATATGCCGCGATTGGCGAAGAAGCGGTCGAATACGGCAAGCGGCAGCGTCACGTCAGCCTGGCTCGCCTCGTCATGGCCGGACGGGTTGTGAAAGCGGATTGTCTCGTCGCTGGCTGCCGTCACCAGCACCAGGTGTCCGCCCTTCGAGGGCGGTTCTCGCTCCGGCCAGCGGATGCCAGAGTTCACCGAGGCGATGAAGAACCGGCGCTTCGACAGAAGCTCGGAAATGGCTGGCGTCTCGACGCCGGTCATCGTCTCCGCGCTAAGCGCGAAACGGTCGGCGGCGAAGCGGACGAAGGGCGCGTAGGTCAGCCCTTTGATCGAGGCGTCGATCTCGTTGACCACATAACCGCCATAGGCGGTGCAGGCGCGGGCAAGCTCGAGGGTCGGATGGATCTCGCCGCGGGCAGCAAGGATCATCTTCAGGCAGGCCATGCCGCAGACATTCACCGCCCAGCGCGCATATTCCTCGATCGTCGCGGCCCCAGAATGGCGCCAGAGCGGATCGCTGAGCAGAGCCTGCCATCCCTCGGCAAGCACAGGCAGTGTCATGCCGGGTGTTTCCCATTGGCTGAAATAGGGCACCCTACTCTGCTGCATCCTGTCGATATCCCCGTGACTCGTCTCATGAGATGGCCGGCAATCTTGGCTTTTTTCGAACCGATGCCCCGTTTGCGAATCCAAGGCTAAGGTGCAGTTTTCTTCAGGTCCACTTAATTAAAATAAGCATATAGATTAGAAATTATGGCCGATTGATCAACCGGAGAAACGGGCTTGGATTTCTTCCGATTGCGCACGCTTCGCGAGCTCTCGCGCCGCGAGACGATGGCGGCGGTCGCCGACGCGCTCGGCATTTCCTCATCGGCCGTTTCCCAGCAGATCGCCCAACTGGAGGACGAAGTCGGCATTGCGCTCGTCGAGCGGCGCGGGCGAGGGGTGACGCTGACACCGGCCGGACAGCGGCTCGTTGTGCATGCCGACCGGATATTCGGCATTGTCGAGGAAGCCAAGACTGATATTGCCGAGTTGCAGAATATCGTCGCGGGCGACCTCAGGATCGCCGCCCAACCCTCCGCGGCTTCCTCCTTCATCCCCGCCGCAATGCGCCAGCTCGCCACAGACCATCCGCATCTCGACATCGTCCTGACGACGATGGGGCCAGCCGAAGGCGTGGCGGCGCTCAGAGCCTGGCAGACCGATATCGTCGTTTCCGACGACATATCCTTCGATCCGCGCACGCTGGAGGGTACGGCCGATACGCTGTTTCTTTGCCGCGACCAACTCTTCGTGCTTCTGCCCGTCGGCCACAGGCTGGAGAGCGAGCCCGTCATCGAACTCGCACAGCTGAGGGATGAACATTGGGCGCTTGACGTCGCCTCCAGCGCCTATTGCAGGGCCATCCGCCAGGCCTGCCGCGATATCGGCTTCGACCCCATGATGAACGGCTTCAGCGACAGCTTCGAAGTCATCTTTGCGCTGGTCGAAGCCGGGTGCTCGATTTCGGTGATGCCCGGGCTGGCGCTCCGAGATTTCGCCGGCACGCTGATCGTCAAGCCGCTCGCGCCAGCCGTCTACCGCGGCATCCATGCGATCACGCGGCGCGGCGAGGGGCGCAACCCGAAGATCGCGGCGGTGCTTGGTCAGTTGGCGAGGAGCGCGCCGTGAGGTTGGGGGAACTTGATTTTCACGCAATTACCCTCTTGGCAGAGGCGATCATGTCGGGCACTCTTGGTTGATGACCATGGCAACTCAAGCAGCAATCGTCCGCAAAGGCGGCGCACGACTTACCACCACGGCCTCCTGATCGGAGCCGGGTTACCTGTCGTTTGCTTTCCCCTTATTTGTCTTGAGTCACCATCCATGAGCACCACATCGTTTCCGAAGCGCCATGCGCTGCGACTTAGCGGCGGCTGCCGGACGTTACCGGAGCACCGGCAGCCGTAGCTGCTCCTGAACCACAGAACACCTCCCATATTCAGGACACGCCGCCGCCAGTGCCGGCCGGCGCCAGGAGCGATGCATGCCTTATGATCCCAGGACGATCGAACCGAAGTGGCAGGCCTATTGGGCCGAGCACCATATCTTTCGAGCGGAAATAGATCCGGCCAGACCGAAATTCTACGCGCTCGACATGTTTCCGTATCCTTCAGGCGCGGGCCTGCATGTCGGCCATCCCCTCGGCTATACGGCCACTGATATAGTGTGCCGCTACAAACGCATGCGCGGCTTCAACGTCCTGCATCCGATGGGATGGGACAGCTTCGGCCTGCCGGCGGAGCGCCACGCCATGCGGACCGGCGTGCGCCCTGATATCACGACGAAGCGCAACATTGAGACGTTTCGTGGGCAGGTGCAGAGGTTGGGCTTCTCCTATGACTGGAGCCGCGAGTTTGCCACCACCGATCCCGCCTATGTGCGCTGGACGCAGTGGATCTTCCTGAAGCTATTCGAGAAGGGCCTCGCCTATCAGGCGGAGGTCGCGGTCAACTGGTGCCCGGCCCAGAACGCCGTGCTCGCCGACGAGGAAGTCAAGGACGGACGTTACGTCGAGACCGGCGATCCCGTCATTCGCCGCAGGATGCGCCAGTGGATGCTGCGCATCACGGCCTATGCCGATCGGCTGCTGCAGGGGCTGGACGGCCTCGATTGGCCCGAAAGCCTGAAAACCATGCAACGCAACTGGATCGGACGCTCCGAGGGCGCCGAAATCCGGTTTCCGCTCGAGCACGGCAAAGAGGTCATCACCGTCTTCACGACGCGCCCCGAGACCCTGTTCGGAGCAAGCTATATCGTGCTCGCGCCGGAGCATCCTGCCGTTGCCGCCATCGTCGAGCCCGCAATGCGCGAGGCGGTGGCCGCCTATATTGCGGAGGCCGAAGAATTGGAAGAGACGGTGCGGGCCGATGCCGGGCGAGAGAAGACGGGCGTCTTCACCGGCGCCTATGCGATCAACCCTGCCAACGGAGCCCGGCTGCCGGTTTGGGTGGCCGATTACGTGCTGGCTGGTTATGGCACCGGCGCCCTGATGGCGGTGCCGGCTCATGACGCGCGCGACTACGCTTTTGCCCATACGCACGAGCTGCCGATCATTCGCGTGATCGACAGCGAGGGCGATATCGATAAGGCGGCTTATGAGGGCGAGGGGGCGATGGTCAACTCCGGCTTCCTGGATGGCCTGGGTTCGCCGGAGGCGAGATCCGCCATCATCGCCTGGCTGCAGGCGAACGGCGCGGGCTGGCCGAAGGTCACCTACCGCCTGCGCGACTGGGTGTTTTCCCGTCAGCGCTACTGGGGCGAGCCGATCCCGATGCTGCATCTGGCGGATGGATCGGTGATGCCGCTGCCGGAGGAATGCCTGCCGCTGCTGCCGCCGGAACTCGACGATTACGCCCCGACGCCGGATGGCGAACCGCCGCTTGCCCGTGCGCAGGCCTGGGTCGAAACGACCGTGCCGGGCACCGACATTCCGGCACGGCGGGAGACCAACACGATGCCGCAATGGGCGGGCTCCTGCTGGTATTATCTCAGATTCCTCGATCCGGAGAACACCAGCGAACCCGTCGGGCGCGAGGCCGAGCGCTATTGGATGCCGGTCGATCTCTATGTCGGCGGCGCCGAGCACGCGGTCCTGCATCTGCTCTATGCCCGCTTCTGGCACAAGGTGCTCTACGATATCAAGGTCGTTTCGACGGAAGAGCCGTTCCAGCGGCTATTCAACCAGGGCATGATCCTTGCTCATTCCTACCGCGATACGGCGGGCCGGTATTATGCGCCGTCTTCCGTCGTCGAAGAGGAGGGCAGATGGTTCGCTGGGCCGGTCGAAGTGCAGCGCGCCGTTGAGAAGATGTCGAAGTCGCGGCTGAACGTTGTCAATCCCGACGATGTCGTCGAACAGTTCGGGGCCGACGCGTTGCGGCTGTACGAGATGTTCATGGGGCCGCTGGATGCGGCAAAGCCCTGGCAGACCGCCGGCGTGATCGGCGTGCGCCGGTTTCTGGAGCGCGCCTGGCGCATCGTCTGCGACGAGCGCGACGAACTCTCGCTGGCGGTGCGGGAGGAAACTGCGAGTCCACAGCTTCTGCGCTTGCGCCACCAGACGGTGAAGGCCGTGACCTCGGATATCGAAGCAATGCGGTTCAACACCGCCATTGCCCGGCTGATGGAACTGGCCAACGCGCTGACGGCGAAAATCGTGCGACCGCAGGAGGTCGTGGAGACGTTCGTGCTGTTGCTGTCACCTTTTGCGCCTCACCTCGCGGAGGAGTTATGGGGCAAGCTCGGTCATCGGGGAACGCTGACATGGGTTTCCTGGCCGGCGTTCGACCCTGCAATGGTCGAGATGGAGACCCGAGAATACGTGGTGCAGATCAACGGCAAGGTTCGCCACCGCTTCGAAGCCGCCGATCTTGGCGAGGCGCTGCTCGCAGCCGTGCGATCCGACCCTGCCGTCATAGCCTTGCTCGACGGCAGAATGGTGGTCAAGGAAATCGTGGTCCCGGGGCGACTGGTGAATTTCGTCGTCGAAGACCCGTGATACCGCAAGCCAATCGTCGGATTGAGCCCCGATGGTCGGCTCTCGCCAGCCGCGGCGGCCGGACTTCGTAAACACCCCCACGAATCGCAAACCCCCGGATTTGTCCGGGGGTCTGGCAGCAATCCGGGCCAGACAATTCGCCCGGCCTCCATGTCATTTCCCGGCGGCCTGCGCGGCGTACATGTAGCTGTCGTAGCTGTATTCGGCGACGCGGAACCATTCGAAGGATTCGTCGCGGAATTTTTTCCAGCCGGGATAGATCTTCGCCCAGGCGGGGTGCTTCTCTCCGTATTCCGCATAGAGTTCGAAGGAGGCCTTGTAGGCGGCGTCCATGACGTCGCGCGGCAGCGGGCGGAGTTTGACGCCCTTGCCGACGAGCGAGCGGATCGCCGTGGTGTTCTTGACGTCGTAGAGCGACTGCATGTTGACGTTGGCCGATTTGCAGGCGGCGTCGAGTGCGGCCTTGTAGGCATCCGGCAGTGCTTCGTACTGGGCCTTGTTGATGAAGAAGTGGATGGTCAGGCCGCCTTCCCAGTAAGCCGGGTAGTAGTAGTTCGGAGCGATCTGGTAGAAGCCGAGACGTTCGTCGTCATAGGGGCCGATCCACTCTGCCGCATCGATCGTGCCGCGCTCGAGGGCGGGGTAGATGTCTCCGCCCGGCAGCTGCTGCGGGATAACGCCGAGCCTTGACATGACCTCGCCGGCAACGCCTGCGATGCGCATCTTGACGCCCTTGAGATCGGCGACGCTCTTGATTTCCTTGCGGAACCAGCCACCCATCTGGGCGCCGGTGGCGCCACCCGGAATGCCGACCACGCCATAGTCTGCGAGGAACTCGTTATAGGCCTCGTTGCCGCCGCCGTGATAGAGCCAGGCATTCTGCTGGCGGCCGTTGAGGCCGAAGGGGATGGTCGAGCCGATCGCGAATGTCGGATCCTTGCCGGTGAAGTAATAGCCGCAGGTGTGCGCGATTTCGACCGTATTGGCCTTGACCGCGTCGATCGCCTGCGGACCGGGAACCAGTTCGCCGGCCTGGAAGACCTGGATCTGGAACTTGCCCTCAGTGATCTTCGACAGAGCATCGGCCATGACGACCGCGCCGCCATAGATGGTGTCGAGATTGTTGGGGAAGCCTGATGTCAGGCGCCATTTGATCGTCGGCAGTTCCTGCGCAACGGCAGGTGCTGCAAGGGCTGCGCCGGCCACCGTGGCTGCGCCGCCGATCGCGCCTTTCGTCAGAAAGTTACGTCGATTGATCGTGTTGGTCATTTCGTCCTCCTCAGGTGATTAATGGGGCATTCATTTTGCAGGTTCTGCAGGCGGTTCGCCGAAGCTTGGCGTCGGCGATCCGAAATCCGGGGCCGGGGCGCCGAATGATGGAGCTGCCGGCTCGCCGGTGGATGGCTCGGGCGCGCCGAACGGCTGGGCAGGGGTGCTGAACGGGTTTTCTCCGCCTTGGCCGGGCATCGGCACGTTGAGCTGGATCGTCGAGGGGTCGACGGTCACCTGTCCCGCCTTGTAGTGGGTGACGAGGCCGGGGAAGGCGATGACGATGGTGACCATGACCAGCTGGATCGCCAGGAAGGGCAGGGAACCCATGTAGATCTGGCCAGATGTGACCGGCTGTATCGTCGCGCCGGTGATCCTGTCCTTGTATGCGCGGCTCGGGGCGACCGATCTCAGATAGAAGAGCGAGAAGCCGAAGGGCGGATGCATGAACGAGGTCTGCATGTTGATCGCCAGCATCACGCCGAACCAGATCAGGTCGATCCCGAGCGCGTCGGCGACGGGCGCCAGCAGCGGGATGATGATGAAGGCCAGCTCGAAATAATCGAGGAAGAAGGCGAGAAAGAACACCAGCAGGTTGGCGACGATCAGGAAGCCGACCTCGCCGCCGGGGATCGACGTCATCAGGTGCTCGACCCAGACATGGCCGTTGACGCCGTAGAAGGTCAGCGAAAAGACGCGGGCGCCAAGCAGGATGAAGATCACGAAGGACGAGAGCTTGGCGGTCGCGTAGAGCGCCGACTTGATCATCGTGAGATCGAGACGACGGTTGAATGCCGCAAGCAGCAGTGCTCCAACCGCGCCCATGGCGCCGCCTTCCGTCGGCGTCGCCAGGCCGATGAAGATCGTGCCGAGAACCAGGAATATCAGGACGAGCGGCGGGACGAGGGAGGTGACGACCTTGCCGAGCAGCTTCCATCCGCGCAGGGATCGGGCTTCCGGCGGCAGTGCGGGAACGCTTGCCGGGCGAATGAACGACATGACGATGATGTAGCCGGCATAGGCGGCAACGAGCAGGAGGCCGGGAACAAGCGCGCCCTTGTACATGTCGCCGACGGACCTGCCGAGCTGGTCGGCGAGAATGATCAGCACCAGGCTCGGCGGGATGATCTGCGCCAATGTTCCGGAGGCCGCGATCGTGCCGGCGGCGACACGCCGGTCATAACCGTAGCGCAGCATGATCGGCAGCGAGATCAGGCCCATCGAGATGACGGAGGCAGCAACCACACCTGTCGTCGCCGCCAATATCGCGCCGACGAAGATCACGGCAAAGGCGAGGCCACCGCGGATCGGGCCGAAAAGCTGGCCGATCGTGTCGAGCAGGTCTTCGGCCATGCCGCTTCGCTCGAGGATCAGGCCCATGAAGGTGAAGAAGGGGATGGCGAGCAGTGTCTCGTTCGACATCTGGCCGAAGATGCGATCCGGGATCGCGCCGAAGAGGTTGATCGGCAGCAGGCCCATCTCGATGCCGATGAAGCCGAACACGAAGCCGACGAAGGCGAGCGCGAAGGCGACGGGATAGCCGAGCAGCAGCACGACGATCAGCGACAGGAACATGATCGGCGCGAGGTTTTCCGCGAAGAAGGCAAACATAGGGATGTTCCTGGATTTAGAGCGCTTGTGCTTCGGCGTCGGCCAAGGCGACGGCGTCAGGCATTGCCCCGGTGAGGATGGCGATGCGCTTAATGAGTTCGGACAGACCCTGCAGGGCAAGCAGCCCGAACCCTGCCGGGATCAGGGCCCATACCGGCCAGAGGATCAGGCCGCCGGTGTTGTTCGACACCTCGCCGCTCTGGAATTTGGCGATCACGATCGGCCAGGACAGATAGATCGTCACCAGGCAGAAGGGCAGCAGGAAGAAGATCGTGCCGAAAACCTCGACCCAGAGCTGCGCGCGGCGCGGCAAATGCCCGTAGACCAGATCGACCTTGACGTGTTCGCTGCCGAGCAGCGTCCAGGCGGCGGCGATGAGGAAAGCCGCCGAGAACAGATACCATTGCGCCTCGAGCCAGGCGTTCGAGCTGAGATTGAAGAGCTTTCGGGTCGTCGCATTGACGGCGCTGATCAGCACGGCGGCGAGCAGCAGCCAGGAAACAGCCTTGCCCAAAAAGGTGTTCAACGCGTCGATCGCACGCGATAGCGTCAGTAAGCCAGACATCGAATAATCCTCCCGACGGCAGCACGAAGCGCGCCGTCCGCCAAGTGCTATCGGCGTGCGGAGATCCGAACAAGGAGCCGTTCCGGGCAAAAACCGAAAGCCTACCCAGTAGTGGGTATGTCTGCCTCCGGGGAGGTGAGGCCGTTGTCGATCGCGAAACGAACGAGGCCGGCCGTCGTGGCGATGCCCAGTTTTTTCTTGATCTTCTTGCGGTGCGTCTCCGCCGTGGCTTCGGAAATGCCGAGCGATTGGGCGATGTCGCGGTTGCTCCGGCCGGCTGCGATCAGCAGCAGGACGTCATGTTCGCGGGTTGTCAGAGGCACCGGCGATGCATTCGACCGCTTTTCGAGCAAGACCTCGGAAACGCCTGACGAAAAATAGGTCTTCCCCGAAGCGACCGCCTCGATGGCGGAGACGATCTCATCGGTGGAGACGTCCTTGAGGATGTAGCCGGCGGCGCCATGAAGCACCGAGGTCGAGATATATTCCCGGCTGTCGTGCATCGAAAGCATCAGGATACGCGTTCGCGGCAGGCTCTCCCTGAAGAGCTCGATGGCGTCTATCCCGCTCAGCTGCGGCATGTTTATGTCCATCAGGACGACATCGGGCCTGGTGCGCAATGCGAGCTCCAGTCCGGTACGCGCCATGCCGGCTGTGCCGACGACCTCGATGTGATCATAGGTCTTCAACAGCGCTTCCAGTCCCTCCAGGACGAGCGGGTGGTTGTCCACCAGCAGCACCCTGATGGTTCCCGGCGCGTTCATGCAGCCTCCTTAGCCCCGTCGGGATTTGCCCCGGCGGATTTCGGAAGCATCGCGGTCAGCGTCGTTCCCTCCGATGTGGAGTTGATCAGCAGGACGCCGCCAAAATGCGCCATGCGCTCCTGCATGTTGCGCAGCCCGAGCCCGCCCGTTGGCGAAGCCTGGCTTACCGCGCCATGATCGAAGCCGAGGCCGTTGTCGGCAATGATCATCCGAACGCGGCCGCGAACGGTCCAGACCTTGATCGAGCCGGCAGTGGCGCCCGAGTGCTTTTCGATATTGTGAAGCGCTTCCTGGGCGACACGGTAAAGCGCTGTCGCCGCCTCCGGCTTGAGATTGCCGCGGAAGGGCGTGGCATCAAGGGACATGTCGATGCCGGTTCTTTCGGTGAAGGCCGCAAGCAGCGCCTGGAGCGCGGCGGCAAGACCGAGGTCGTCGAGCGCGCGTGGACGAAGATCGTGGGACAGCCGGCGGACCTCCTTGATCGCTCCATTCAGGGCCTCGGCGCCCCGATCGATCGCGCCGGAGGCGTCGTCGCTTTTGCTGCGGACCTTCCTGCTTGCCAGGTCGATCGCATATCTGACGCCGACGAGATTCTGGGAGATGCCGTCATGCAGCTCCCGGGCAAGGCGGGCGCGCTCCTGCTCCTGCGTATCGATGATCCGCTTCGTCAGTTCTTTGAGCTTGCCGTCCGCCATCCGGCGCTCCCTTAGCGTCACCAGCATGCAGGCCGCAAAGACCAGAAGCACGGAGGGAACCGCGATCAGCGCCACGACCATGAAGGTCTTGCGGATATTGGCGCGAAGATCCGCCTTGGCGGCGGCGGTCTGGGCGAAGACGTCGTCGAGATAGACGCCGGTTCCGAGCATCCACTGCCACTTGTCGAGCCCGACGGCGAAAGAGAGCTTGTCCGCCATCTCGCCGGAGGAGGGTTTCTGCCATTTGTACTGATGGAGGCCGCCGCCTTCCTTGGCTTTCTCGATCAGGTTGGCGATGACGGGATCGCCGTCCGGATCGACGAGGTCGAGCCAGTTGCGGCCCGGGCGGAACGCCTGCCGGGGATGGACGATGTTCTTGCCTTCATAGTCGTAGACGAAGAAATAGCCGTCCTTGCCGTAATCGAGCGACGTCAGTATCTCCCGCACCTTCTCCTTGGCCGCCTCGTCATCAGGCCCGGCCGCATCATAGGTGCTCTGGATCGCCGACAATGCGAGGTTCGTCAGATTGAGCAGCTCGGTTTCCTTGGCTTTCAGCATGTTGCGCTCGAACGTGCCGATACTGCTGCCGACAAGGGTGGCCGACTGCCAGGTGATGAAAGCGGTGACGGTCAAAATCGCGATCACGAGCGGGATGACCGTCAGTGCGATGATCTGATGTCTGAGGTTCATGACGTCTCCTCCGCGCCCGTCCTGCCGCTATATGCAGCAGATTGACCTGGAACCTCAAGCGTTTTGGCATTCGGCGGCGGTGAGGGCCTTATCTGCCGCTGTCCGGCCAGGTCGGCTGGCTGATGCTCTGCAGCAGCTCCGGCTCGACGCCGTCGATGCGGGCGATGACGGCTTTGGCCATTTCGCGGCCGGCTTGGCGAACGTCTTCCTGGGCGGTGATGATCTCGGGGCGGATCCAGTTCAGGATCGGTACCGATTGCTTGGAGACCATGTCGAGATCGCGGCCGAGCGCCTTGCCGGCGGCTTCGATGCCGGCATTGACGGCGATCGCCGCGCTACCGGCCGAACAGACGATGCCGTCTGGGGCGTTGGCCGAGCGCATCATCACCTCGACGATGTCGCGGATGTCGGCGAGCGGTGCGTCGGTGTTGACGCGTAGCGGCACTTCCTCGGCGCCGTAATCATGCAGGCCGGTTTGGAAGCCGATGCGAATATGGGCGTAGTAGGTGAGCTTACTCGGCGGCTGCAGCAGGGCGATGCGGCGGCGGCCGCGCTTGACGAGCTTTTCCACCGCCTGATGAGCGAAGGCCTCGTTGTCGAAATCGTGGAAGGGGTGGGTGAGACCCGCATCGGTGCGCCCATGCGTGGCGAAGGGCATGCCGCGCTCCGTCAGCAGCCGCACACGCGGATCATCCGGCTCGATGCGGGAGATGATGACGCCGTCCGCCGAGCTGGTATCGAGGATATAGCGCACCGGTTGCATCGGGTCCTTGCTGTGGGAATGCGGCGTGATGACGATATGATAGGGCGTGCCGGACAGCACCTCGGAGATGCCGAAGACCATCTGGCTCGAAAAGCCCATGATCTCTTCATCGATGCTGAGGACGAGGGCGATGACGTTGGTCTTGCCGGTGCGCAGGCGCACGCCCGCCCTGTTCGGCTGGTAGCCGAGCTGGCGGGCGACCATGCGCACGCGCTCCTTGGTCTCGGCCCCGATATCCGGCGCATCCTTCAGCGCGCGTGACACCGTCGTCACGCCAAGGCCGGTCATGAAGGCGATCGTCTTCAATGTCGGGCGCTCGCGCGCCGTCGGTGCCGATGCCGCCTGCCCGAAATTTCCCTTGTTTTCCATCCCTGTAAGCCTGCCTCGCGCGAATTGGTGTCGCTTATAGAGGCTTTCTCAAGCGCGGTAAGCCCGCCCACCTGCCAAAATCGCGCCTCCCTAAGGAATGCAATCTGTAACGATACAGTAGAAATGTCGAGGACTTTTTCTTGTGTGCATTGCGGGATGCTACGCATAGGTTGTATCGGCGATTTATGACCCGTTTTTCTGCAATTGCGAAAAGGATAATCGGCGGCACGCAAATACGCTTCCGAATATATCATTTAAATTCAATCAGTTATTCCCGAAAACGCAGGTGCGATGGCGCTTGGTCGAGAATCGATTCAAGGCACGCGAATGCCAGCCTTTCAACAGGCAGAAGTAGCAACTGTGGTGCTCACGGAAAAATTTGCAGGCGGGCAGTTGCGTGAGGAAATCGATTGATCTAAGTTTTTCCGGCAACGTTTCAGTGAGGGAGGAAAACTCATGAAAATCCGTCTAATGGCAGCCCTGCTTGCCACTTCGGTCGCGCTTCCGCTGGGAGCCGCCAACGCCACCGATCTTGAAGTCACCCACTGGTGGACGTCTGGCGGCGAAGCTGCAGCGGTCGCCGAGCTGGCCAAGGCATTCGACGCCACCGGCAACCACTGGGTCGACGGCGCGATCGCCGGCTCCGGCGGCACTGCTCGCCCGATCATGATCAGCCGCATCACCGGCGGCGACCCGATGGGCGCGACCCAGTTCAACCATGGGCGCCAGGCCGAGGAACTCGTCCAGGCCGGCCTGATGCGCGATCTGACCGACGTGGCGACCGCCGAGAAGTGGAAGGATATCATTCGTCCGTCGAGCCTGCTCGATTCCTGCACAATCGACGGCAAGATCTACTGCGCTCCTGTCAATATCCACTCCTGGCAATGGTTGTGGCTTTCGAATGCCGCCTTCAAGAAAGCCGGCGTCGAGGTTCCGAAGAACTGGGACGAGTTCGTCGCAGCGGCTCCGGCTCTCGAAAAGGCCGGCATCATTCCGCTCGCCGTCGGCGGTCAGCCGTGGCAGGCGACAGGCGCCTTCGACGTGCTGATGGTCGCGGTTGCCGGCAAGGATACCTTCAACAAGGTCTTCAAGGACAAGGATGCGGAAGTTGCTGCCGGTCCTGAAATCGCCAAGGTGTTCAAGGCCGCCGACGATGCTCGGCGCATGGCCAAAGGCAGCAACGTCCAGGATTGGAACCAGGCCACCAACCTTGTCATCACAGGCAAAGCCGGCGGCCAGATCATGGGCGACTGGGCGCAGGGCGAATTTGCGCTGGCCGGTCAGAAGGCCGGTACCGACTATACCTGCCTGCCGGGCCTCGGCGTGAACGAGATCATCTCGACGGGTGGCGACGCCTTCTACTTCCCGCTGCTGAAGGACGAAGAAAAGTCCAAGGCGCAGGGCGTGCTGGCCAAGACCCTGCTCGATCCCAAGACCCAGGTTGCCTTCAACCTGAAGAAGGGTTCGCTGCCGGTTCGCGGTGACGTCGATCTCGCTGCCGCCAACGATTGCATGAAGAAGGGTCTCGAAATCCTTCAGAAGGGCAATGTGATCCAAGGTACCGACCAGTTGCTTTCGGCCGACAGCCAGAAGCAGAAGGAAGACCTTTTCTCTGAATTCTTCGCCAATCCGTCGATGACGCCGGAAGACGCTCAGAAGCGTTTCGCCGGGATCATCGCTTCTGCTGACTGATCAGCAGACTTGCTGCCTTGCGGTCCGGCTCCCATGGGGGCCGGATCGGTCCGGACGGCCGGTGATCGTTCGGCGGGTGGCGGCGTCTCTCCGGTATCTTCAACAGGTTCGGAGATGGGGACGACAGGCGGCGTCTTGCCGTTTTGTTACTGTCGCAGTTGCGATTGAGGAGAAGTGTTTATGACGGGTCAAGCGCGAGCAGGCCGGCCAAACAAGTTACTGCGCAATCTGAATGCCAAGATTGCGTCTATCCCGATGATCCTGACAGCGCTGGTGATCTTTGTCGGCGGCACGTTCTGGACGATCTTTTATTCTTTCACCAATTCCAAACTGCTTCCGCGGTTGAGCTTCGTCGGCTTCGATCAGTACGAGCGCCTCTGGGCGGCACCCCGCTGGGTGACGGCGATCGAGAATCTGGCCGTCTACGGCATCCTCTCGCTGATCTTCAGCCTCGTGATCGGTTTCATGCTCGCCGCGCTGATGGACCAGAAGATCCGTTTCGAAAACACTTTCCGCACCATCTTTCTCTATCCCTTCGCGCTGTCCTTCATCGTGACGGGCCTCGTCTGGCAATGGGTTCTAAACCCCGATTTCGGCATTCAGGCGGTGGTGCGCTCTATCGGGTGGACGAGCTTCACCTTCAATCCGCTCTATACGCCTGAAATCGTCATCTACGGCATTCTGATCGCGGCGCTGTGGCAGGGAACGGGTCTCGTCATGTGCCTGATGCTTGCCGGCCTCCGCGGCATTGACGAGGACATCTGGAAAGCGGCGCGCGTGGACGGTATTCCGATGTGGAGGACCTATCTCTTCATCGTCATCCCGATGATGCGGCCGGTCTTCATCACCACGATCGTGATCATCGCCTCCGGCATCGTCAAGGTTTACGATCTTGTGGTCGCGCAAACATCGGGTGGACCGGGCATTTCTTCGGAAGTGCCGGCGAAATATGTCTACGACTACATGTTCCAGGCGCAGAACCTGGGGCAGGGCTTTGCCGCCTCGACGATGATGCTGGTCACGGTCGCGATCATCATCGTTCCGTGGGCTTATCTGGAATTCGGCGGAGGGCGCAAGCGTGGCTAATATAGAAGCTCTCAACACCGTTGCTGCCGGCATCGACGCCGTTGCGCCGAAGCTTGGTGACGGCCCCAGTGGCCCGAAGCCACGCCCGGCGCTGTCGGCGCGCAACATTATGCTCTACGGTACGCTGATCGTCGCAGCGCTTTACTATCTGCTGCCGCTCTATGTGATGGTCGTGACTTCGCTGAAGGGCATGCCGGAAATCCGTCTCGGCAACATCTTCTCGCCGCCGGTAGAGATCACCTTCGAACCCTGGGTGAAGGCCTGGGCGGAGGCCTGCACCGGGCTCAACTGCGATGGCCTGTCGCGCGGTTTCTGGAATTCTGTGCGCATCACGGTGCCGTCGGTCATCATCTCGATCGCGATCGCCTCGGTGAACGGTTATGCGCTGGCCAACTGGCGCTTCAGGGGATCCGAGCTTTTCTTCTCGATCCTCATCATTGGCGCATTCATTCCCTATCAGGTGATGATCTATCCGATCGTCATCATCCTGCGCGAAATCGGCATCTACGGTACGCTGACCGGCCTCGTCATCGTCCACTCGATCTTCGGCATGCCGATCCTGACGCTGCTCTTCCGCAACTATTTCGTGTCGCTGCCGGAGGAACTGTTCAAGGCGGCGCGTGTCGACGGGGCGGGCTTCTGGCAGATCTTCCTGCGGATCATGCTGCCGATGTCGCTGCCGATCTTCGTCGTCGCGATGATCCTGCAGGTGACCGGCATCTGGAACGACTTTCTGTTCGGCGTGGTTTTCACCCGGCCGGATACCTATCCGATGACCGTGCAGCTCAACAACATCGTCAATTCCGTCCAGGGCGTGAAGGAATACAACGTCAACATGGCGGCAACGATCCTCACCGGTCTGGTGCCGCTCATCGTCTACTTCGTGTCGGGACGGCTTTTCGTCCGCGGCATCGCCGCCGGCGCAGTGAAGGGTTGATCTCATGAATATGAATGCAAGCGTCTCCATCAAGGATCTGTCCCTGAACTTCGGCTCGGTCAGCGTGCTGAAGGATCTCAATCTCGACATTAACGATGGCGAATTCCTGGTTCTGCTCGGCTCGTCCGGCTGCGGCAAGTCGACCTTGCTGAATTGCATCGCCGGCCTGCTCGACGCCTCGGAAGGGCAGATCTTCATCAAGGGCAAGAACGTTACCTGGGAAGAGCCGAAGGACCGCGGCATCGGAATGGTGTTCCAATCCTATGCGCTCTATCCGCAGATGACCGTCGAGAAGAACCTGTCCTTCGGTCTTCGCGTCGCAAAGGTGCCGCAGGCAGAGATCGACAGGCGGGTGGCGCGTGCCTCCGAAATCCTGCAGATTCAGCCGCTCCTGAAGCGCAAGCCGGCCGAGCTTTCCGGCGGTCAGCGCCAGCGCGTGGCGATCGGCCGGGCATTGGTGCGCGATGTCGATGTCTTCCTGTTCGATGAGCCGCTGTCCAACCTCGACGCCAAACTGCGCTCGGAGCTGCGCGTCGAGATCAAGCGCCTGCACCAGTCGCTGAAGAACACGATGATCTACGTCACCCACGACCAGATCGAGGCGCTGACGCTCGCCGACCGCATCGCCATCATGAAGAGCGGCATCATCCAGCAGCTCGACGACCCGACGACGATCTACAACAGGCCGCGTAACCTCTTTGTCGCGGGCTTCATCGGCTCGCCGTCGATGAATTTCCTGCGCGGCGAGCTGGTCAAGTCAGGTGACGGCATTGCCTTTTCGGCCAACGGTGTCATTTTCTCGCTCGCTGCCTACGATGCTAGCGAGATGCTGCAGCCCGGCCGCAAGGTGGTGCTCGGCGTTCGTCCAGAACACATCAAGGTCAACGAGAATACCGGCGGCGAAGAACATGACGCCACCGTCGATATCGAAGAGCCGATGGGCGCGGACAATCTGCTGTGGCTGAAACATGCCGGTCACACGATGTCGGTACGCGTCAACGGCGCGCGCCGCTTCAACGTCGGAGCCAAGGTGAAGCTCAGCTTCGACATGTCGGTCGCCTCGGTCTTCGATGCCGAAAGCGAGCTGCGTCTCTAGAAGGTTCTGTGGGCTGGGCGAATTCGGCGAGAGGGCCAACCCCACTCTCCGTCATCCTCGGCCTTGTGCCGAGGATCCATGCCCGTAGCTGCTGATGGATGCGGTGTGGATCCTCGGGTCAAGCCCGAGGATGACGGAGGGTGGGGCGGCCGGAAGGCGCCATGACGAACGACAGCTACCGGACGACGACCATGCGCCGTCTCTTTCAAAAACGTAAATCGGAAACGATATCGTGACGCATCGATCAACTACTCCCAACATCGACCTTTCCGGTTCGTGGCAGCTCGCCTCCGTCGACGGCGAGATCCGCACAGCGATCATGCTGCCGGGCGACGTGCACACGGCGCTTCACCGGGCAGGGCTGATCCCCGATCCCTATTTCGGCCGCAACGAGGAAAAGGTGCAGTGGGTCGCCGAGCGCGAATGGGCGGTCGAGCGCAGCTTCACGCTGCAGGAGGTCGAGGGCGACTGGTATCTCGATATCGACTATCTCGACACGGTCGCCAGCGTCCACGTCAACGGCTTCCTGGCGCTCGAAGCCGACAACAGCTTCCGCCGCTACCGGCCCGATGTCTCCAGCATGCTGAAATCAGGCGATAACAGCATCCGCATCGTCTTTGCCTCCAATATCGCTGTCGGCGCCGCGCGACAGAAGCAGCAGCCCTTCTACATTCCCTACAGCACGGGCAACTCGCCAATCCCCGACGGCAACATGCTGCGCAAGCCGCAATGCCATTTCGGCTGGGACTGGAACATCGCCATTGCGCCGCTCGGCCTCTACGGGACGATCGCACTGAAGAAGCTCGAAACTGCGCGCATCGAACATGTGGTCACCCGCCAGACCCACAATAACGATGGCTCGGTCGACCTCAAAGTGACGGCGACGCTGTTTTCCAAGGGGCCAGACATTGCCCAGGTCTATTTCGACCTCGATGGCGAGCGCGTGCGCCTGGATGTCGGCGTCAATGGCGAGACCCATGTCAACCACCTCTTCCATATCGACAATCCGCGCCTCTGGTGGCCCTCCGGCAGCGGCGAGCAGGCGCTCTACAGGCTTTCCGTCGAAACGCCGACGGATGAAATGGTCAAGCAGATCGGCCTTCGCACCGTCGAGCTGATCACCACGCCGGATGCGGCCGGTAGCCGCTTCGCGCTCAAGGTCAACGGCCGCGAGATCTTCTGCCGCGGCGCCAACTGGATACCGGCCGACGCGCTGTTTTCGCTGTCTTCGCCTGAGAAGACCGAAGACCTGCTGCAATCGGCCAAAGCGGCCAACATGAACATGATCCGCGTCTGGGGCGGCGGCTTCTATGAGCAGGATCATTTCTACGATCTCTGCGACCGGCTGGGCCTGATGGTCTGGCAGGACTTCATGTTTGCCTGCAACCTCTATCCGTCGACCGAGGACTTTCTCGACAATGTGACGATCGAGGTCGATTACCAGGTGCGCCGGCTCTCCTCGCATCCCTCGATCGTGCTCTGGTGCGGCGACAACGAACTGGTCGGAGCGCTCACCTGGTTCGAGGAATCGAGGAAGGACCGAGACCGCTATCTCGTTTCCTATGATCGCCTCAACCGCACGATCGAGCAGGCAGTGAAAAAGGCGCTGCCCGGCGCGCTGTGGTGGCCGTCGAGCCCGGCTTCCGGTTATCTCGATTTCGGCGATGCCTGGCATGCCGACGGGTCCGGCGACATGCATTACTGGTCGGTCTGGCACGAGAACAAGTCGTTCGACAATTACCGCTCAGTGCGTCCGCGCTTTTGCTCGGAATTCGGCTTTCAGTCCTATACGTCGCTGCCTGTGATCAAGACCTATGCCGAGGCGAAGGACATGAACGTCGCTTCCCCGGTCATGGAGCTGCACCAGAAGAATGCCGGCGGCAACGAGCGTATCGCCGGCACGATGTTCCGCTATTTCCGATTCCCCAAAGATTTTCCGAACTTCGTCTATCTCTCCCAGATTCAGCAGGGGCTGGCGATCAAGACGGCGGTGGAATACTGGCGGTCGCTTAAACCCCATTGCATGGGCACGATCTACTGGCAGCTCAACGACACCTGGCCGGTCGCCTCCTGGTCGAGCCTCGATTATGGCGGCCGCTGGAAGGCGATGCACTATCTCGTCAAGCGCTTCTTCCAGCCAGTCGCGGTCGCGGCCATTCCTTCCGACGACGAGAAGACGATCCGCTTCTCGCTGGTCAACGATACGCTTGCCGATGTCAGCGTCGACCTTTCGATATCGCTGCTGACGACGCAGGGCGAGCGCCGGCACCTGAGAGACGTACAGGCCATATGTTCGCCGGATGCGGCCGTCACTGCGACGAGCATCGACGTTTCCGATATTCCCGAGGGAACGTTGCTTGCCTGGCGTTTCACCGCATCGAACGGCACGGGCGGCGAGGGGCACCATGTCAAAGGTACCTACAAGGCGCTGGAGCTGGAACCTGCGGGGCTGACAGTCACCCACGAATATGTCGAGGAGAATGGCTCCGTCGACATCAACGTCACCGCAAAGGGACTTGCGCTTTTCGTGATGATCGAAACCGAGACCGACGGCAAATATTCCGACAACGCCTTCGATCTTGCGGCCGGCGAGAGCCGCCGCATCACCTTTACCCCGGCACGACCGCTTGATCGTGGCGCGCTTCCGGAGTTCCGGTTCTACGACCTGTATTCCTGCCAGTCGGCGGATTGATCTTGCAAGAATGGGCACGAGGCCCAAGGAGAACATGATGACGAAACTCAGCTACCAGCTCTATAGCGCCCGCAACTTCCAGCCCTATTCGGCGATCTTCGAAAAGCTCGGCAAGGCTGGCTATGCCGAAGTCGAGGGCTTCGGCGGCATCTATGCCGATCTCGACGATGCCGGGCTGAAGAGCCTTCGCGCCGACCTCGACAAGAATGGCCTGGTCATGGCGACCGGTCATTTCAGCCCTGATTTTCTGGAGAAGGAAGTCGAGAAGTCGCTTGATATTGCCAAGATTCTCGGCATGGATTCGATCTATGCGCCGCATTTGGCCGCCGACCAGCGGCCCTCCGACGCCGCCGGCTGGGTCGCCTTCGGCAAGCGTCTGCAGGAGATAGCCAAGCCCTACAAGGCTGCCGGCTACGAATTCGGCTGGCACAATCATGATTTCGAATTCTTCAAGCTGCAGGACGGCTCGCGGCCGATCGAGCGCATCTTCGAAGGCGCGCCCGATATTTCCTGGGAAGCCGACATCGCCTGGGTTATCCGCGGCGGCGCCGATCCCTTCGCCTGGGTCGAGAAGCTTGGGTCCCGCATCACCGCCGTGCACGTCAAGGACATCGCGCCGGCCGGCGAAGCGAAGGACGAGGACGGCTGGGCCGATGTCGGTCACGGCAAGGTTGAGTGGGCCAGGCTGATGACGGCATTGCGCGCCACCAAGGCCAAGCACTACGTCGTCGAACACGATAACCCGAATGACATCGACCGCAATATCAGCCGCTCGATCGCATCCTTCCAGACCTACTGAGGCTTCATCATGACCAGGGAACTTGGCGTCGGCATCATCGGATGCGGCAACATCTCCACCACTTACTTTTCGCTGGCACCGCTCTTCAAGGGGCTGAAGGTGCTGGCTTGCGCCGATATCAACGTGCAGGCGGCCGAGGCGCGCGCCAAGGAATATGGCGTCAAAGCGCAGACGATCGACGAGCTTCTCGTCAATGACGAGATCGACGTTGTCGTCAACCTGACGATCCCGGATGCGCATTTCCGGGTATCGAAGGCGATCCTCGAGGCCGGAAAACACGTCTATTCCGAAAAGCCGCTGGTGCTTTCGCTCGAAGAGGGCGAGGAGCTTCGTCGCATCGCCAAGGAAAAGAACCTCGCCGTCGGCTGCGCCCCCGACACGTTCCTCGGCGGCGCCCATCAGCTCGCCCGCAAGTTCATCGACGACGGCGGCATCGGCCGGGTGACCTCGGGCGCCTGCTACGTGATGAGCCCCGGCATGGAAATGTGGCATCCGAACCCGGATTTCTTCTTCCTGCCGGGCGGCGGCCCGATCCTTGATCTCGGCCCTTATTACATCGCCAACCTGATCAACCTGATCGGCCCGGTCAAACGTGTCGGCGGCATGACCTCGATGGCGTCGCCGACCCGCACCATCACCAGCCAGCCGCGCAACGGTGAAATCATCCCGGTCAAGACGCCGACGACGATCCAGGCGCTACTCGAATTCGTCAACGGCGCCGCGGTGACGCTGACGGCGAGCTGGGACGTGTGGTCGCACCGCCATGCCAATATGGAACTCTATGGCACCGACGGCTCGCTCTACGTGCCGGATCCGAATTTCTTCGGCGGCGTGGTCGAGGCAAGCGGCCGTGACAAGGACATCAAGCCGCTCGATGCCTGGGAGCATCCATTCGGCAAGATCAACCAGGAAAGCCCGAGCGGATCGCGCGCCAACTACCGCACCGCCGGCTTGGCCGACATGGCGATGTCGCTGATCGAGGGCCGCGATGCGCGCTGCTCGCTCGACCGCACGCTGCACGGCGTCGACGTCATGACCGCGATCCTGAAATCGGGCGAAGAGGGCCGTTTCATCGACCTGACCACGACCTGCACGCAACCGGCCGCGCTTGGCATCGAAGAAGCGCAGGCGCTGTTGAAGTAAGGTGAGGCTTGGTTTGGGGTTGGCTAAAGCCGGTCCCGGATCATCATCAGGGCACCACGCTAGTGTCGTCATCCTCGGGCTTGTTGTCCCGAGGATCTACTGATGGCGCGGCAGATCCTCGGGACAAGCCCGAGGATGACGGTGTTTGAGGGCAGGGCCTGCCATCAGGCAATGTCAGTACGCGAGGTTGTCGAGAACACGCGCCATATGCTTGCCGTACGGATGCGCTTGATCCAATAGTGCCGACGCGCTCGGCCTGACATGAGGGCGGCAACGTTTTTAGCTTTCGACCGCCGCTCTAGGCGGATACGAAAGAGAAGCAATTTTTATAAGTTGAGGAGACCTCAGATGAGCTGGCAACCGGCCGCAGACCGTTATTCGAAAATGAAATATAACCGCACGGGCCGTTCCGGACTGAAGCTGCCGGCTGTCTCGCTCGGCCTCTGGCACAATTTCGGCGGCGACACGCCGCATGACCGCAAAATCGATATGTGCCGCACGGCCTTCGACCTCGGCATCACCCATTTCGATCTCGCCAACAATTACGGCCCGCCTCCCGGCAGCGCCGAGACCGCCTTCGGCGAAATCATGCGCACCGAATTCGTTGGGCTTCGCGACGAGTTGATCATCTCCTCCAAGGCCGGCTACGACATGTGGCCCGGCCCTTACGGCGAATGGGGCAGCCGGAAATATCTGATCGCCTCCTGCGACCAAAGCCTGAAGCGCATGGGGCTCGACTATGTCGACATCTTCTATTCGCACCGCTTCGACCCGGAAACGCCGCTGGAAGAGACCTGCGGCGCGCTCGACCATATCGTCCGTTCCGGCCGGGCGCTCTATGTCGGCATTTCCTCCTATAATTCGCAGCGCTCGCGCGAAGCAGCCGCGATCCTCAAGGAGCTCGGCACGCCGTGCCTGATCCACCAGCCGAGCTATTCGATGCTCAACCGCTGGGTCGAGGACGACAGGCTGCTCGATACGCTGGATGAGGTCGGCATGGGCTCGATCGTCTTCTCGCCACTTGCCCAAGGCATGCTGACGACGAAATATCTCGGTGGCATTCCGGAAGACAGCCGCGCGGCGCAGAACCACTTTCTCAAGCGCGCCTACATCCGCCCCTCGATCATCGACAATATCCGCAAGCTCAACGAGATCGCCGAAAGGCGCGGCCAGACGCTGGCGCAGATGGCGATCGCCTGGGTACTGCGCGGCGGCCGCGTGACCTCGGCGCTGATCGGCGCAAGCCGCTCGTCGCAGATCGTCGATTGCGTCAAGGCGCTCGACAATCTCGAATTCAGCGTCGAGGAGCTTGCAGAGATCGACGTCTACGCCCGCGAGGCCGACATCAACCTCTGGGCCAAGTCCGCCGAACGCGAATAGTCATCTCAGGCCCGGACGCAAGTCTTCCGGGCCTTTTTCTGCTATAATCTGATGTACGTACAGCAAAGCACCGCCGGTCGGAGGAGACCTGTCATGATCCGCAATCCCATCCTGCCCGGGTTCAATCCCGATCCGTCGATCTGCCGCGTTGGCGCGGATTATTACATCGCCACCTCGACCTTCGAATGGTACCCCGGCGTGCAGATCCACCATTCGCGTGACCTGGTGAACTGGACGCTGGTGCGCCGGCCGCTGGAGCGGAGATCGCAGCTCGACATGCGCGGCAATCCCGATAGCTGCGGCATCTGGGCGCCGTGCCTGTCCTATGCCGACGGGCAGTTCTGGCTGGTCTATACCGACGTCAAGCGCTACGACGGCAATTTCAAGGACGCGCCGAACTACATCGTCACGGCCCCGACGATCGAGGCCGAATGGTCCGAGCCGGTCTATGTCAATTCCTCCGGCTTCGATCCCTCGCTGTTCCACGACGATGACGGCCGGAAATGGTTCGTCAACATGCAGTGGAACCACCGCACCGAAAGCTATGGCGGCTCGCCGAAATCGCCGGCCTTCGACGGCATCCTGCTGCAGGAATGGGATCCGGTGGCAAAGGCGCTGAAGGGGCCGATCAAGAACATCTTCGCCGGCAGCCCGCTCGGCCTCGTCGAAGGCCCGCATCTCTTCAAGCGCAACGGTTGGTACTACCTGACCACCGCCGAGGGCGGCACCGGCTACGACCATGCCGTCACCATGGCGCGGTCGCGTAATATCGACGGATCCTATGAGATGCATCCGAACATGCATCTCATAACCTCCAAGGATCACCCGGGCGCGGTGCTGCAGCGGGCAGGCCACGGCCAATATGTCGAGACGCCCGAGGGTGAGGCCTATCACACCCATCTATGCGGCCGGCCGCTGCCGCCGAAACGGCGCTGCACGCTGGGGCGCGAGACATCTTTACAGAAATGCGTCTGGCGCGACGATGACTGGCTCTATCTTGAAAACGGCACCTCAGTGCCCGATGTCGATGTGCCGGGCCTCTTTGGCGCGGTGCCGGTGGAAAAGCCGATGCGCAGCGAATACAGCTTCGATGGCGGCACGCTGCCTGCCGATTTCCAATGGCTGCGCACGCCAGAGCCCGCGCGCATCTTCAACCTGACGGATCGTCCCGGCCATCTGCGCCTGATTGCGCGCGAAAGCATCGGCTCCTGGTTCGAACAGTCACTGGTTGCCCGCCGCCAGGAGCATCACAGTTTCCGTGCCGAGACCGTGGTCGAATTCTCGCCCGACACCTACCAGCAGGTGGCGGGGCTGACGCATTATTACAACCGCCACAAGTTCCACGCGGTTGCCGTGACGCTGCACGAAACACTTGGCCGCTGCGTGACAATCCTCTCCTGCAACGGCGACTACCCGAACGGGCGCCTGAGCTTTCCCGCCGAAAGCGGTGTGGCGATTGCCGTCGAAGGTCGTGTCCAGCTCGCCATGGAAATCCGGGAGAACGACCTGCAATTCTTCTGGCAGACCGAAGGCAAGGGCGCCTGGCAACCGATCGGCCCGGTCCTCGATGCCGGCGTGATCTCAGACGAGGGCGGACGCGGCGAACACGGCTCCTTCACCGGCGCTTTCGCCGGCGTGTTTGCCTTCGATACCTCAGGCCGGGCGAAGGCCGCGGATTTCGACTGGTTCAATTACGACGAGCTGTGAGGGATACCTTAGTCCCTTTCATCCGCAGCGAGTCACGGAAAGAGCGAGGTGCGGAGGAACGAAAAAAAGAAAGCCGGCACAGGGCCGGCTAAGACGAACGCGGCTGAACAGGGGATACTGGCCGGTTCCAAGCACTTCGTGACTGAACAATAACTTTCACTACAAGCCGAGGCAGCAAAAAAGGGGCGCAACGAGAACACCCAAGACGGCTCCGCAAAGGGGTGGGCGGCGGGGCGGATACCGGTGCTGGCCTCGGTTCTCTTATCGGGCACGAAGATCACCGGATGATGACATCTGAAACCAGCTGCCGCTTTTCTTTTCGCCGGTGAGGTCGGCTTCCTTGGGAAGACCCGATGCCGGCTATCTCACCAGTGGGTCGCCTAGGTGTTTAGTCCCGGCATTTGATGGATAGGATCGATGATGAATCGATCTGGCTCGGAAGTCCACCTTTTGCAGATGAACTCGAAGGGGGTGAGGCCCTTTAGTGTCTTGAGCCTGCGCCCAAAATTGTA
>NZ_WIEU01000050.1:0-1531 GCF_012276115.1 Rhizobium leguminosarum bv. viciae
TTCCGAATACACCCCCTCCAACCCTGTGGAAATCCAGTATTCATGCGGGTTCAGCGCATATCACCTCCCGAAAAACCGTGCGTATGTGCTCAATCAGGCGACGGATTCACTTCCGCTTCCTCGCCCACTCGCTCGCTAACGCTCGGTCGCTGGGACTGCGGCGAGCGGACGATACAATCACTGTCCTGGCAGCGCTTCCAGCTCGTTAATCAGCGGCAGTATGCGCGTCACATCAGCCTGTCGTGTCACCTCTGCCTTCAGGAACTGGAGTAACCAGGCACGCAACTGCACCTCCTCCGGCTTTCTGACCTTTGCCAGCAATGCTGCACCCACAATGACCTTCTGCGCTGTGTCCAGACTCCTGCTCTTCGCCTTCAGGCGCTGTAATCTGGCCTCAGCATCAGCAATCTTCTGTTCGAGTGTTCTGCTCATGATGTAACTCCGTGCGCGATGAAAAATCGCATTTTAGCGCGTCACTGGTAGTTTAAAAACTGAGCTGGCATAATGCACGGAAAATCACGAAGTGCGCACTTATACAATCTCCACTCCGTTTCGATTGTGTGCGCCCTGCGGGGCTGAAAGAAAACCACAAAAAGGCATTACGGCAGAAATGGCGATTTATCATCTCAGCATGAAAATCATCTCCAGAAACAGCGGCTACAGCGCCGTTGCTTCTGCTGCCTATCGTTCCGGTTCACTGATGCTTGATGAGCGTACCGGACTGACTCACGACTACACCCGCAAAAGCGGTGTGGCTGAAGCTGTGATTCTGACTCCCGCGACAGCCCCTGCCTGGTGTACGAACCGTGCCGAACTCTGGAATGCCGTTGAGAAGGCCGAACGCCGGAAGAACTCACAACTTGCGCGGGAAATTGAACTCGCCATCCCCCGCGAACTACCGCAGGATGCCGCACGGGAAACCGTTCTCGCCTTTGTCAGAGAAAACTTTGTCAGTCAGGGCATGATTGCTGATGTGGCGTTCCATCACATGGATAAAACAAATCCCCATGCGCACATCATGCTGACCACGAGAGCTGTCGGACCTGCTGGATTCGGTGGAAAGGTCAGGGACTGGAACGACCGGACACATGCCGAGACGTGGCGTGCATCATGGGCTGACCATGCGAACAGGGCACTGGCGAACGCCGGTTATCAGGAAGAGATAGACCATCGTTCATACGAGCGACAGGGGCTTGAGAAAACGCCTGGTATTCACCTCGGAAAGTCTGCCTGTGCGATGGAAACACGCGGTATCGAAACAGAACGCGGCGAACAGAATCGTCTGATTAACAGACTTAACCTGGAAATACAGATTTCCCGTACCGAACTCAGAAACAGCGGGCTGACAGAGCCTGCCCGCCGTGTGGCTGACCTTCTGAATATCGTGCTTCCTGACAACGCAACTTCGTACACACTACGTGACATCATCGAAGCGTTGCCGAAGGACAGTCATGCGGCATGGAAGGTCACCAGTAATGCCATGTCGATGATGGCAGATATGCAGGCGACGAGCAGACGCTGGGAAGAGCTG
>NZ_WIEU01000051.1:0-1422 GCF_012276115.1 Rhizobium leguminosarum bv. viciae
TCGGCGGCGCGTGTTCTGGGCTTGAGCGAGCGCCAGGTGCGCCGGCTGTTGGAGCGGATCAGGACGACCGGCGCGGCGTCGATCCGGCACAAGGCGATCGGCCGACCGTCGAACAACAGGATCAGCCCGGGCGTGCGCGATTATGCTTTGGCTCTCATTCGAGAGCGCTATGCCGATTTCGGTCCAACCTTGGCAGCCGAGAAGCTTGCCGAGCTCGATGGGCTGACGGTGTCGCGCGAGACGCTGCGCCAATGGATGTCGGGCGCCGGCATCTGGCTGTCGCGCAAGCAGCGGCGGACGTTTCATCAGCCACGATTGCGGCGCGAGGCCTATGGCGAGCTGGTGCAGATCGACGGATCGGAACATCGCTGGTTCGAGGATCGCGGCGATCCGTGTTCGCTGCTGGTGTTCGTCGACGATGCGACGGGCAAGCTGATGCAGTTGCGCTTCGTGCGCTCGGAAAGCGCGTTCAGCTATTTCGAGGCGCTGGCGCTTTATTTGAAGGATCACGGTGCTCCCGTTGCCTTCTATTCCGACAAGCATTCGGTGTTCCGGGTGGCGAAGAAGGAGGCCAAGGGTGGCCAGGGCATGACCCAGTTCGGGCGTGCACTCTCGGAACTAAACATCGAGATTCTTTGCGCAAATTCGAGCCAGGCGAAGGGCCGGGTTGAACGGATGAACCGGACATTGCAGGATCGGCTGATCAAGGAACTGCGGTTAGCGGGCATCGGCAGCATGGACGATGGCAATGCTTTTCTGCCGCGGTTCATGGCGCGGTATAACCAGCGGTTTGCCATCGCCCCTACCCGTCCTGACAATCTGCATCGGCCGATCAACATGCCATCGGATCGGCTGCAGGAGATCCTGTGCAAGCGTGAGCAGCGTTATGTCGGGGCGCAGCTGACGTTTTCGTTCGAGCGCCAGCGGATCATGCTGGAAGAGAGTGATGTGACGCGTGGCCTGGTGGGCCGTTATGTCGAGACCTATGCCTATGCCGATGGCCGGCTCGACGTGCGCTGGAAAGGCCATTCCCTGTCCTATCGGGTGTTCGACAAGGACCAGCGGGTGACGCATGCGGCGATCACCGAGAACAAGCGGCTTTCCGATGTGCTGGCCTATATCAAGGAGCGGCAGGATCAGCGACCAACGCCGAAGGTGAAGACCAACAGCGAGAAGAACGGCTATACGCCGCGGAGCCGCAAGCCCGGTCGGAACAGGGATTTCATGAACGATCCCGCCGTCATTGCCCGACGGCGCCAAGCGCTCTCTGACCTCGATGCGGCGGAATGACCGGCTGCTGCAACTGTCAAAGCTAAAGCCAATGGGTGCGTCTCATCCGCCCCCTCCCTTCCCTTGCAACCCGGCCCAGCCGGTCCGGTCGGGGGCTTGCCTCAGCGCAAGTGGACATGCCGAGTGTCGCAT
>NZ_WIEU01000052.1:0-1373 GCF_012276115.1 Rhizobium leguminosarum bv. viciae
GCGATGCCGGTATCGGCGCGCAGGCGGGCGACGACGGATTTGCCGCCGAGCTTGGTGACGGCGAAGGTGTCGGAGCCGGCGGGTTCCACCACCTCGATCAGGCAGTCGCCCTCGGTCAGCGAGCGCGCCTTGCGATCGGCGCCATCGGGATCGGTCAAGGCCTCCGGGCGGATGCCGAAGATCACCTGTCTGCCGGTATAGGCGGTCAGGCCGTCATTGCCTGAGACGACCGGCAGTCGGAGCGGGGCGGCATTCGGCCGTTCCAGCGAGACTTCGAGACCGCCGGCGCCGTTCTCGACGGTGGCGGTCAAGAGGTTCATCGCCGGCGATCCCATGAAGTCGGCGACGAAGATGTTGGACGGGCTGTTATAGATCTCGGCCGGCGTGCCGAACTGCTGCAGCACGCCGTCCTTCAGCACGGCGATCTTGGTCGCCAGCGTCATCGCCTCGATCTGGTCGTGGGTGACGTAGACGAAGGTGGTGCCCATGCGCTGATGCAGCCGCTTGATCTCGGTGCGCATGTCGACGCGCAGCTTGGCATCGAGATTGGAGAGCGGTTCGTCGAACAGGAAGACCTGCGGATTGCGCACCAGCGCTCTCCCCATGGCGACACGCTGGCGCTGGCCGCCGGACAGCTGGCTCGGCTTGCGGTCGAGCAGATGGCCGATCTGCAGCATGTCGGAGACCTGGGCGATCGCCCTGGCCCGCTCCTCCTTCGGCACGCCGCGGATCTCCATGCCGAAGGCGATGTTGCCCGCCACCGTCATGTTCGGATAGAGCGCGTAGGACTGGAACACCATGGCGATGTCGCGCTTGGAAGGGTGCAGGCCGGCGATGTCGCGCCCGTCGATCCGGATATCGCCGGAGGTGATCGTCTCCAGCCCGGCAATGGTGTTGAGCAGGGTCGACTTGCCGCAGCCGGACGGGCCGACCAGCACGAGAAAGCCGCCCTTTTCGAGTTCGAGGTCGATCCCCTTGAGAATGTCGACGGCGCCGAAGCGCTTTTTGAGACCGGAGATTTCGAGGAAGGCCATGGATTACCCTTTGACAGCGCCCGCCATCAGACCGCGCACGAAGTAGCGGCCGGCGAGGATATAGACGATGAGCGTCGGCACGGCGGCGATCATCGCAGCCGCCATGTTGACATTGTATTCGACGACGCCCGTCGAGGTGTTGACGACATTGTTCAGCGCCACCGTCATCGGCATGGTGTCACCGGTGCCGGCGTAAGCCGAGGCAAACAGGAAGTCGTTCCAGATATTGGTGAACTGGTAGATCACCGTGACGACGATGATCGGCAGCGAGTTCGGCAGCATGATGCGGCGGAAGATCTGGAAGAAGCTGGCGCCATCGACCTGGGCGGCCCTGACCAG
>NZ_WIEU01000053.1:0-1297 GCF_012276115.1 Rhizobium leguminosarum bv. viciae
CGTAAGCGGTGCCTTGACCCCACCTTCCGGATCAGCGTGTGATTGTTGATGTTGTTGCCGAACGAGGCTTCGACATATGACGATTACAGGATTTACGCATGGCACCAGTGAAGATGTGCCGTTGCAACGGTTTGAGGTTTTCACGGGAACAGGCCGTCGCCGCGACTGGAGCGACGAGGAGAAGGACCGCATTGTCGCCGAGAGCTATAGCGGCGAGATGTCGGTCAGTGCTGTTGCGCGTCGGCATGGGTTGTCGCCCGGACAATTGTTTACCTGGCGTCGGCAGGTGCGAAGTCAGGCGAAGCAAGACTCGCCGTCAATGTTTGTGCCAGCGGTAATTGATCGTCCGGCAGAGCCACCCCCGACACGGCGAAAGACGATAACGAGGAGCGCACTTCCAATTGCGGCAATCGAGCTGGAGGTTGGCGGCGCGATCGTCAGGATCGCATCTGGCACGGACAGCGCGACCATTGCTGCCGTGATCCAGGCCTTGAAGGCTCAGTCGTGATTGGTCCGTCCGGTGCGGTAAAGGTGATGATCGCCACCAAGCCCGTCGACTTCCGCAAAGGTGCTGAAGGATTGGCAGCACTGGTGAAGGCGGAGATGGGTGCTGACCCATTCTCTGGCACGATCTACGTGTTCCGCGCCAAACGAACGGACCGGATTAAGCTGATCTTCTGGGATGGCAGCGGCGTGTGCCTGGTCGCCAAGCGGCTTGAGGATGGCGAGTTCCATTGGCCTCGAATGCAGGACGGCGCGATGCATCTGACGGCCGTTCAGTTCTCGGCGCTGTTCGAGGGATTGGACTGGAAACGCGTGCATACGCCGAGCGAAACGCGCACGCCGGTAAGGGCTGGATGACGGCCGCGACCAATTGAATCAGCATCATCCAGCCTCTCGATCCGAGCGGTAAAATATGCTGTTCTTGGCGCATGACGATAACGGCGGACGAGCTTCCGGATGACCTGAACGCGCTGAAAGCGATGGTGCTTTCGCGCGAGGCGGAGAATGCCCGCCTGCGTCAGATCATCAAGGAATTGCAGCGCCACCGGTTCGGTCGCCGTGCCGAGGCGCTTCCCGAGGACCAGCTTCTGCTTGGGCTTGAAGAGGCCGAGCAAGTCGAAGCCGACGGACTGGAAGAGAAGGAACAGGCTGCCACGGCTCTTCGCCAGGCGCAGGTCGCCAAACGGCGCACGAACCGGGGCTCGCTGCCAGCGCACCTGCCGCGCATCGAGGTCGTGGTCGATATCGATGACCATGCCTGTCCTTGCTGCCGCAATAACCTGCATCGGATCGG
>NZ_WIEU01000054.1:0-1273 GCF_012276115.1 Rhizobium leguminosarum bv. viciae
TTGACCTTGCCCCCAAGTTTTATCCAGTTTTGAGTTCGCTCCAGCGGTTTTTGGTTGCTGTTGTTGGTTCGGTAGCGGCGGGTTGCGGTGCGGAGCCATTTCGGCTGCGCAGCACCGCATCACGTCGCGGGTTGAGTGTCTGAGCGAATTCGGCCGGTGTCAGCCAGCCAAGGCCTGAATGCGGGCGTTGATCGTTGTAATCGCTACGCCAGTTTGAAAGCGCAGACCGGGCGTGAGCAAGCGACGAGAACAGAGTTTCATTCAAGAACTCGTCTCGCAGCCGCCCGTTGAAGCTTTCGATAAAAGCGTTCTGGATAGGCTTGCCAGGCGCAATGTAATGCCAGTCAACCTTGGTCCGGTCCGCCCATTGCAGGATCGCGTTGCTGGTGAACTCGCTGCCGTTGTCGCTGACGATCATCCTCGGCTTGCCGCGCTCCTCGATAATCCGGTCAAGCTCCCGTGCGACGCGAAGACCGGAAAGCGATGTATCGGCGACGAGCGCCAGGCACTCCCTCGTGCAATCATCGACGACGGTCAGAATCCGCAATCTGCGCCCATCGGTGAACTGATCCGACACGAAGTCTAGCGACCAACGATCATTGGCCACCATCGGGATCAACATCGGCGCGCGCGTGCCTATCGCTCGCTTCCGGCCGCTGCGCTTGCGCACCGCCAGTTTCTCCTCCCGATAGAGCCGGAAGAGCCTCTTGTGGTTCACGAGGTGACCCTCCCGCCGGAGCAGCACATGAATGCGTCGATATCCGAAGCGGCGACGTTCATGCGCCAACGCCTTCATTCGCTCGCGAAGCTCATGATCATTGTCGCGCCTGGTCTCGTAACGGACCGTCATTCGGCAAAAACCAATGGCTTTACACGCCCGCCGTTCGCTCATCTCATGATGGCTCATCAGATGCGCGACAGCTTTCCGCTTGGCCGCGGGCGTCATCACTTCTTTCCCAAAAGGTCTTTCAAGGCAGCATTGTCGAGCATCGCATCCGCCAGGAGCCGTTTCAGCTTCGTGTTCTCGTCCTCAAGCGTCTTCAGCCGCTTGGCCTCGGACACCTCCATGCCGCCGAACTTGGCCTTCCATTTATAGATGCTGGCATCGCTGACGCCATGCTTGCGGCAAAGCTCCGAGACCGGCGTGCCTGCCTCGTGCTCCTTCAATATGCCGATGATCTGTTCGTCTGTGAAACGATTGCGCTTCATCCTCTGGTCCTCTCAATGGGCCAGAGCTTACTTCAAAATGGATTATTTCAACGGGGCAAGGTCA
>NZ_WIEU01000055.1:0-1265 GCF_012276115.1 Rhizobium leguminosarum bv. viciae
CCGGTTTAAATTTAGTGGACATGGTGCACGGTGTTGATTCTACTCATGTTCGAGCGTTTGGCGACGTTCCCGGACACGAAAGAGGAGCAACACCGTGCGGCACGACAATAGCGTCTTTCATGATCTGTTGAAGCGGATTCCGTGGGCGGTCTTCCAAAGACTTGTAGAGGAGCATCAGGCCGATAAGCACGTTCGGCGGCTGTCGACGAAGAGCCAGTTGATCGCGCTGCTTTATGGCCAGCTTGCCGGTGCCGTCAGCCTGCGCGAGATCGTCGGCTCCCTGCAAAGCCACAGCGCGCGCCTTTACCATCTCGGCGCTCGCCCGGTATTGCGCTCGACGTTGGCCGATGCCAACGGCCTGCGTCCGAGCACTGTTTTTGCCGAGTTGTTCGCGCAGATGGTGGCCCGCGCCGGACGCGGGCTCAAGCGGGCCGTCGGCGAGGCGGTCTATCTGATCGACGGCAGCAGTCTGCCTCTTTCCGGGGCGGGATCGCACTGGGCTCGCTTTTCCGATCAGGCCTGCGGCGCCAAGATGCACGTCGTCTACGATGCCAACGCCGAAAGACCGATCTATGCGGCCGTCACCCCGGCCAATGTCAATGACATCACCGCCGCCAAAGAGATGCCGGTCGAGGCGGGCGCCACCTATGTCTTCGATCTCGGCTATTACGACTTCGGCTGGTGGGCGAAGCTGGACGCCGCCGGCTGCCGCATCGTCACCCGCCTCAAATCCCACACGAAACTGACGGTGAGCGCCGAGCAGGCGGCAAATGAGGATGCCGGCATCCTGTTCGACCGCATCGGCCTGTTGCCGCAGCGCCAGGCCAAGAGCCGCCGCAACCCGATGAACCGGCCGGTGCGTGAGATCGGCGTGCGGATCGAGACCGGCAAGGTGCTGCGCATCTTCTCCAACGATCTCACCGCCCCGGCCGAGGAGATCGCCGCTCTTTACAAGCGCCGCTGGGCCATCGAGCTGTTTTTCCGTTGGGTCAAGCAGACGCTGAAGATCCGACATTTCCTCGGCAACAGCGAAAATGCCGTCCGCATCCAGATCGCCGTCGCCCTGATCGCCTATCTGTTGCTGCAGATGGCAAAGGCCGACCAGACCATCGTCACAAGCCCGCTGGCCTTCGCCCGCCTGGTGCGCGCTAACCTCATGCACCGCAAAAGGATCGACCGCCTGCTAAAACCAAGCCACAGTCCCCCCGGAAATCTCGGCCAAATGAGCCTCCAATGGTGACAAAATTTAAACCGGACAGCAGTGG
>NZ_WIEU01000056.1:0-1187 GCF_012276115.1 Rhizobium leguminosarum bv. viciae
ATCACCGAACGGATCGGTTTTGCCGAACTTGCCGGCGTGCGCCGTCAGCGGGAAGACTGGGCGCGCGAGGCGTCGCGGCTCTTTGCTCGTGGCGAGATCGAGAAAGGTCTCGATGCCTATGCCGGGCATGGCCATCTGGTGGAGGCAGAGACACGGGCGGAAACGATCGATCGTATCGTCGCCGATTGGACGGAAGCGCGGAAACAGGCGATCCGGAACTCAACCGTGGTAGGCAATGACGGTCGTCTTCGCGGCGACGAGCTGCTTGTGCTCGCCCACACCAATGACGACGTGAAGCGGTTGAACGAGGCGCTGCGATCAGTACTGACGGGAGAGGGCGCACTCGGTGAGAACCGCTCATTCCGGACCGAACGCGGCGCGCGCGAGTTCGGCGTCGGCGACCGCATCATTTTCCTGGAGAATGCCCGCTTCCTCGAGCCACGTACTCCCCGTCTCGGCCCGCAATATGTGAAGAACGGCATGCTCGGCACGGTCGTTTCCACCGGCGACAAACGCGGTGATACCTTGCTTTCGGTGCGTCTCGACAATGGCCGCGACGTCGTCTTCAGCCAGGACAGCTATCGCAATGTCGATCACGGCTACGCTGCGACCATTCACAAATCACAAGGTGCCACCGTCGAGCGAACCTTCGTACTCGCCACCGGCATGATGGACCAGCACCTGACCTATGTGTCGATGACCCGACATCGCGACCGCGCTGACCTCTATGCCGCGAAGGAAGATTTTGAAGCGAGGCCGGAATGGGGAAGGAAGCCGCGTGCCGATCATGCCGCCGGAGTGACCGGTGAGCTCGTGGAAACCGGACAAGCCAAGTTCCGGCCGAATGATGAGGATGCGGACGACAGTCCTTATGCCGACGTGAAGACGGATGACGGAAGCGTCCATCGTCTCTGGGGTGTGAGCTTGCCGAAGGCGCTCGAAGAAGGTGGTGTCTCAGAAGGCGACACGGTGACCCTGCGCAAGGATGGCGTGGAGCGGGTCAAGGTTCAGGTTCCGATCGTCGATCAACAAACCGGGCAGAAGCGGTTCGAGGAAAGAGAAGTCGATCGCAATGTCTGGACTGCCAAGCAGATCGAAACCGCCGAAGCCCGCCTGGAGCGCATCGAGCGGGAAAGCCATCGGCCGGAATTGTTCAAGCAGCTCGTCGAACGTCTGTCGCGCTCCGG
>NZ_WIEU01000057.1:0-1156 GCF_012276115.1 Rhizobium leguminosarum bv. viciae
CCCTTGTATCTGCACGTTAGGAATTTCGTGCGATGGAAGCGATTGAGCCTCTGGCCGGGTGGCCACCCGGCCAGAGGCGTGACGAAGTCGCCCGCACCCCCTCCGGTTACAACCGTGGATGAGCCTGGGATCTTCGTCATCGTCACGTACGACCGAATAGTCGCTTGGCTCCAATCGCACGCACAAGGCAGGTTACCGTGAACAAAGTTATATGTGGAGTGGATGTTTCGAAGGACTGGCTGGATGCGTTTATCCGCCCGTCCGGGGTGTTTGAGCGCTTCAGCAACGATGCGGCCGGCATCGGCGCGCTGGCCGAGTTTTGCCGGGAGCATGGGGTCGAACTCGTCGTCATGGAGGCGTCGGGCGGCTACGAGCGGGCAGCCTTCCTGTTGTTGTGGGAGTTGGGGATTGCCTGCGCGCTGGCCAATCCGCGCCATGTGCGCCGCTTTGCCGAGGCCATGGGCTTTCTGGAAAAGACCGACCGCATCGATGCGGCGATGATCGCCCATTATGCCGAGGCCAAACGGCTGTCTGCCCTGCCGCCGCCGAAAGCCGCGCAGCTGCGGCTGTCGGCGCTGATGACGCGGCTTTCTCAGGTCACGCGCGACCTGATCGTCCAGAAGCAGCGCCGCAGTGCGGCCCGCGATGGGTCGATCGTGGCAAGCCTCAACGAGGTGATCGCGCTTCTGGTGCGCCAGAGCCGCACGCTCGAAGGCGAGATCGCCTCGATGATCGACGACGATCCGCTCTGGGCCAGTCTCAACCGGGCCTTTCGCTCGATCAAGGGTGTCGCCGATCGCACCGTTGCCCGGCTGATGGCCGAGCTGCCCGAGATCGGCCGGATCTCCAACAAGGCGATCGCCAAGTTGGCCGGCCTTGCGCCGATTGCCAACGACAGCGGTAAACGCAGCGGACCGCGACCGGTGCGCGGCGGGCGCTCCGGACCACGTGGCATCCTGTTCCTGGTCGCCACCATTGCAGCCCGACACGATCCGCACATGGCCGCCTTCCAGCAAAGGTTGCAAAGCGCCGGCAAACCCAAAATGGTCATCCGCATCGCGCTCGCCCGAAAACTCCTGGTCATTCTCAATGCAAAAGCACGAGATGCGCGAAGAGAATTCGAATATGCAACTTGACAACCCAGATAGTCGCTCAT
>NZ_WIEU01000058.1:0-1149 GCF_012276115.1 Rhizobium leguminosarum bv. viciae
GGCCATCCCGGGGTTCGCGCGGCAAAGCGCCCGTACAGGAATAGGTGTCAACGACCGACTTCATGAAGGGACTTTGCCGCTCCAGCTTCGCATCGCTTGCTGACTTGAATGGGCTATCCGAAGGACACGCCCGCAGACAATTCGAAGCATGGAGCCCAATTATGATGGCAGAACCCGCCGAAATCCAGTGCGTCCTCGGCCTGGACGTCTCCCGCGACACCGTCACCCTGTGCGACGGCCGTACCCGCCACACGGTGACCATCGCCAATGATGCCGACGCGCTGCGCACCGCCCTGTTGCCCTACCAGGGCACCGCCACGCTCGCCGTCTGCGAGGCCACCGGCGGCCATGAGGATACCTTGCTCGGTGTGCTCCTGGAACTGGCCATTCCTGCCCATCGCGCCGATCCCGCCAAGATCAAGGCCTATATCAAATCCTTCGGCAAGCGCGCCAAGAACGACCCGATCGATGCGCGATGGCTGTCCCGCTATGGTCGCGACCGCGCCGCCACACTGCCCCGTTGGCAGTCGGCCGATCCCACTCAGCAGAAGCTCGAGCTGCTCGTTGCCCGACGTCTCGACCTTGTCGCCATGCGGGTGCAGGAGCAGAACCGCCTGAAAGCCCCGCGCAGCCGCCTTATCGCCGACAATATCCGCGACCATCTCGCCGAACTGGAGCGCCATATCGAAGCCCTCAATGCCGAGATCGACACCCTGATCGGCGAAAGCCGCGATCTGGCACTGCGGGCCCAACAGCTGCGTTCGGTGCCCGGTGTCGGACCTGTCCTGGCGCCGCTGCTCTTGGCCGTCATACCCGAACTCGGCACCCTCAACCGCCGCCAGGTGGCAAGCCTTGCCGGTGTCGCCCCGCATCCCAAAGACAGCGGCAAGGCCAACTGGCACCGCAGCACCACCGGCGGACGGCGCCAGATCCGACCGGCGCTCTTCATCGCCGCTCTCGCTGCCTGCCGCGGCGACAATCCGCTCGCTGTCGCCTACAAGGCCCTGCTCAAGGCCGCAAAGCCCAAGCGCGTCGCCCTCACAGCCATCATGCGCAAGATCATCACCATCGCAAACGCCCGCGTCAGAGACGCCGTGCGACACCAAAATGAAATAGGGAAGATCAACGCATAAACTGACTTGGTGAGGG
>NZ_WIEU01000059.1:0-1142 GCF_012276115.1 Rhizobium leguminosarum bv. viciae
CCGTCGAACGATCCATCAGGCCAATTGCCCTCAATCGCAAGAATGCGCTGTTTGCCGGGTCCGACGCCGGGGCCGAACACTGGGCGACCATCGCCTCGCTCATCGAGACTGCCAAGCTCAACGATGTTGAGCCACTGGCCTATCTCTCAGACGTCCTCACCAGGATCGTCAACGGGCATCCAAATAGCCAGATCGACGATCTGCTGCCGTGGGTCTATGCCGCAAAGCCCGAACTCAAAGCCGTGGCCTGAAAACACCGCTTACGCCCTAACATCGTCAATCACACGCTGATCCGCTGATCCGAAAGGTGGGGTCAAAACGCCGCTTACCTGGCGTCCGGGGGAGATGGACACCCGGCAGAAACGCAAAAAGCTCCTCGACGCTTACGCGGAGGAGCTTGCTGTTAAGCGACTTGAATGGCAAAATATTCAAGTGTGTATCTGGTTGCGGGGGCAGGATTTGAACCTGCGGCCTTCAGGTTATGAGCCTGACGAGCTACCGGGCTGCTCCACCCCGCGCCTAGCGCAAATCCCAAAGGGATTTGTCGCGTCTGAGTAAACCGCTTTGGCGGTTTACTCTTACTGCCCGAGCAAATTGCTTTTGCAATTTGTCTCGTGTTTTCCTGCTGCAGTATTCTAACACAAAAGGCCGCTTTGTGAGCGGCCCTTTTGTTCGGCATGGGCCGTAGAGTTTGTGATGAGAAGATTGTTTGTTTTACATCAGTTGCGTTTTGCAGACCTGGCAGCGACCTACTCTCCCGCGTCTTAAGACGAAGTACCATGGGCGCAGGGGCGTTTCACGGCCGTGTTCGGAAAGGGAACGGGTGCAGCCACCCCGCCATAACCACCAGGTCGGCAAAGCGCAACTTTATGTTTTGAGAAGCTGGTGAAGTCCTATGACTTCGTTTTTGAACACGTTTTAGAGCTCCAACCGGACGAACACTTCGTGTTCGCCGGGACCGGGCAAAGGCTGGCGCCTTCGCCTTGTCAGGACGACCGCTTTGCGGTCGCCTTGAGATGAGCATAGTCAATGAGAACGATCAAGCCGATCGAGCTATTAGTACCGGTAAGCTTCATGCGTTGCCGCACTTCCACACCCGGCCTATCAACGTGGTCGTCTTCCACGGCTCTGATAGGGAATAC
>NZ_WIEU01000005.1:0-406705 GCF_012276115.1 Rhizobium leguminosarum bv. viciae
GGAAACGCTGACCGGCGACAAGATTTCCGTCGGAGCGCCGTTCTTCAACCTGACCTTCGGCCTGCTGATGGCGCCGCTGATCGTCATCGTGCCGTTCGGGCCGATGCTTGCCTGGAAGCGCGGCGATCTGCTCGGCGCCCTGCAGCGGCTCTACGTCGTCGCTGGTCTCGCCTTCCTTGCCGCGGTGGTCTTCTTCTACATCGAACATGGCGGGCCGGTGCTTTCGGTGCTCGGGCTTGCTGCCGGGCTGTTCCTGGTCCTCGGTGCGGTGGCCGATCTCTGGTACCGCGCCGGCATCGGCAAGGTGGCGGGCCATCTTGCCTGGCGCCGGCTTTCCGGCCTGCCGCGTTCGGCCTTCGGCACCGCGCTCGCCCATGCCGGGCTCGGCGTCACCGTGCTCGGCATCGTCGCGGTCACGACGTTCGAGACGGAGCACGTCATCGAGATGAAGCCGGGGCAGGTGACCGAGGCCGGCGGTTACAGCCTGCATTTCGACGGCATGCAGCCGGCGACCGGACCGAATTATAGCGAGGACCGCGGCCACTTCACCATCCGGCGCGCCGGTGTCGCGGTTGCCGATACCTGGTCGGCCAAGCGCCTTTACACCGCCCGCCAGATGCCGACGACGGAGGCCGGCATCCTGACCTTCGGGCTCAGCCAGCTCTATGTATCGCTCGGTGACGCCACCAAGGACGGCGGCATCGTCGTGCGCATCTGGTGGAAGCCGTTCATTCTCTGCATCTGGGGCGGCGCGGTGTTCATGGCCTTCGGCGGCCTCGTCTCGCTCAGCGACCGGCGCCTGCGTGTCGGCGCCCCGCGCCGTAAGGCGAAGCCGGCACGGCCGGCAGCTCCCGCAATGGAGCCGGCGGAATGATACGGCGTCTGCTCCTGGCTTTCGTTTTGCTGCTGGTGGCGGCCCCCGCCTTTGCCGTCAATCCGGACGAGGTGCTGGCCGATCCGGCGCTCGAAGCGCGCGCCCGCGCCCTTTCGGCGGAACTGCGCTGCATGGTCTGCCAGAACCAGTCGATCGACGATTCCAATGCCGACCTGGCCAAGGACCTGCGCCTGCTGGTGCGCGAGCGCATCGCCGACGGCGACAGCGACGAGGCGGTGCTGACCTATATCGTCTCGCGCTACGGCGAGTTCGTGCTGTTGAAGCCGCGTGTCAGCATGAAGACGGTGCTGCTCTGGGGTGCGCCGGTCCTGCTGGTGCTGGCCGGCGGGCTGTCACTGCTGGTCTTTGCGCGCAAGAGGGCCGGCAAGCCGACCGGCAGCAAGCTGACGGCAGACGAGCAGGCGAAGCTGAGCGAGCTTCTGAAAAAGTAGGCGGCCAACCGGCGGCAATTCCGTCAGATGGTGTTGGCTTGACGTTGAGTTTTCAGAAGCGATAGCAACTCATTGGTCGTAACAATGAGTTCCTGAAGTTGCCCAGCCGATGGCTGCAGATCCACGTTGCCGTGGATGACCTGGTTGCGAAGACTCGCCATATTCCTCAGTAACTCTGCCTGCGTCGGGGTCACAAATCCGCCGGCAGCGAGAAGCTCGACAACTCGTCCAGGCGTTTGCGGCCTGATTGTTTCGCCAGGTTCCAGATTTCGGGCGATTGCTTCAAGAGATGCCCACGCCAGCAAGAGCGCGGCTCTTGTATCAGCTAGCTTATCCAAATTTGCGACGGTCTGCTCAATTGACGAAAGGCTCGCAATGGGAACCTGTCGCTCGCCGTCGCCGCCATAGACGACCTCGAGACGCCAATCGGGATGACCCGCTAACATTTCTCTCAATCTGCGAATTTTCGATTGCGCTGTCGGACTACCTTTAGTGACGACCTCGACGATTATGTTGTCATCCGGCCCGGTCGCAACGGCGTCAGCGTCATAGTCGGCAAGGAAGGGGGGGAGATCCGCCTTGGCTGGACGGCGCACGACCCTGTAGCCCCGCGCATTGAGGCGCGGCAGGTATTCATCGAGCGCGTTTCTTTCGACTGCGGCGAAATCGATCATTAGAAAACTGCTTCCTCAGGGACTGCATCCACACGAATATAGAGGATCGGGTCCTCTGATCCTAGTGCTTGTACCAACGTGTCGGATGGATTGGAAAACGCCGCCTTTGTTTCGGGATCAAATCTTTGAACCAGCACTCGATCGACAAGACTATCATCGAGGTAGATGGAAGGGATCATCGCATCGAGCGTTAGCTTGACTATGTTGTCGATGTCGCCGGTCATCGCGGCCTGCGGAAAATAGAAGAGGGTTACCGCCAAGCGAGCTTCGTCGAACGACCAAGCTCCCTCCGGAAGTGCCCTGGCTGCCGCTTCGGCAACCCTTGTCTTCCATTCCTGCCTTGCCGCCGCAAGGACGCTTTGCGAACTGACAGGGGTTCCGATCACGTTGAATTCGAACGGCAGATCCGGCCACATAAGTTTCCGTTAAATTTTTGAATCAGAGGTGCCTGCCAGGCATAGAGCGGCTTCGGCATCCTGACAATACACCGCCTCTCTACCAAGCCGTATGGGTTTGCCGTCAGACAAACCTTGCAAACATTACGAACTTTTCATTCGCCGGACAGTTCGCAGTAAGGTGCGGCGTCCTATATCTTTAGTCATCGACTGATCCGGCGCCGCCGATCTGAAGATTTAAGAACAAAAGAAGGTGCTCCAATGCTCAAGAATTTCAACGGACGTCCGTCCCTCGCTACTGTGCTCAAGGCTTCTACCGTCGCCGGTATCGCAGCCGCTGTGCTCGCAACCGGCGTTCCGCTCGAAATCACCCGGTCTTATGCCGAAGCTGTCAAGGTCCAGGCGCCTGCCGTTCCGAGCTTCGCCAATGTCGTCGACGCCGTTTCTCCGGCCGTCGTTTCCGTCCGGGTCGAAAACCGCGTCAACCCCGTCGCCGACAATAATGACGGCTTCTCCTTCGATTTCAACGGCCGCGGCTTCGACGACCTTCCCGACGATCATCCGCTGAAGCGGTTCTTCAAGCAGTTCGGCGAGGGTCCGAATGATCAGCAGGGCCATTCCCGGCGCTTCGGCCAGAACGGCCCGAATGGCGGTCCGAATGGTCCGGGCGGCAAGGGTCGCCTCCGCCCCGTCGCCCAGGGTTCCGGCTTCTTCATCTCCGAGGACGGCTATATCGTCACCAACAACCACGTCGTTTCTGATGGCCAGGCCTTCGTCGCTGTCACGAATGACGGCACCGAGCTCGATGCCAAGCTGATCGGCAAGGATCCGCGCACCGACCTCGCCGTGCTGAAGGTCGACGGCAAGGGCAAGAAGTTCACCTACGTCAACTGGGCCGACGACAATAACGTCCGCGTCGGCGACTGGGTCGTTGCCGTCGGCAACCCCTTCGGCCTCGGCGGCACGGTCACAGCCGGCATCGTCTCGGCCCGCGGCCGCGATATCGGCTCCGGTCCCTATGACGATTACCTGCAGGTGGATGCCGCCGTGAACCGCGGCAACTCCGGCGGCCCGACCTTCAACCTCAGCGGCGAAGTCGTCGGCATCAATACCGCGATCTTCTCGCCGTCGGGCGGCAGCGTCGGCATCGCCTTCGCCATTCCCGCCTCGACCGCCAGGGATGTCGTCGCCGACCTGATGAAGGACGGCCAGGTCTCGCGCGGCTGGCTGGGTGTGCAGATCCAGCCGGTGACCAAGGATATCGCCGAATCCATCGGTCTCTCCGAGCCGAGCGGCGCCCTCGTGGTTGCCCCGCAGGCCGGTTCGCCGGGTGACAAGGCCGGCATGAAAGCCGGCGACGTCGTCACCGCGCTGAACGGTGAGACGATCAAGGATGCGCGTGATCTCAGCCGCCGCATCGGCGCGATGCAGCCGGGCAGCAAGGTCGAGCTTTCGGTCTGGCGCGCCGGCAAGGCCCAGCCTCTCACCGTCGAACTCGGTACGCTGCCGATCGACCAGAAGGATGCGTCCGCCGATGACAACAGCCAGCCGCAGCAGCCTGAGGCACCGGCTTCCGAAAAGGCGCTTGCCGATCTCGGCTTGACGGTTGGCCCGTCTGACGATGGCAAGGGCCTGGCGATAACAGGCATCGATCCGGACTCCGACGCTGCCGACAAGGGCATCAAGGAAGGCGAAAAGATCACTTCGGTCAACAACCAGGAGGTCGCCAGCCCCGACGATGTCGTCAGGGTGCTGAACCAGGCCAAGAAGGACGGGCGCACCCGCGCGCTGTTCCAGATCCAGTCCAATGAAGGAAGCCGTTTCGTCGCGCTTCCGATCAACGGCCAGGGCTGACCCTCAAGACAACTTGGAGCCGCGCGGACGAAACTCCGCGCGGCTCGATTCTTCTGACCTTGAAGGATGATCGCGATGAGCGCCGCCCCGCAGGAAGATGCTTTGAGCCTTGCCGAAACGCAGCCGGCGGGTAATGTCGGCCGCATGAAGATTCTCATCATCGAAGATGATCTCGAAGCCGCGGTCTACCTCACGAAAGCCTTTCGCGAGGCGGGCATCGTCGCCGATCACGCCAGCGACGGCGAGAGCGGCCTGTTCATGGGGTCGGAAAATACCTACGACGTGATCGTCATCGATCGCATGCTGCCGCGCCGGGACGGGCTTTCCGTCATCAGCGAGTTGCGCCGCAAGGCCATCCATACGCCGGTCCTCATCCTCTCGGCACTCGGCCAGGTCGATGACCGCGTGACCGGTCTTCGTGCCGGCGGCGACGATTACCTGCCGAAGCCTTATGCCTTCAGCGAGTTGTTGGCACGCGTCGAGGTGCTCGGCCGCCGCAAGGGCACGCCGGATCAGGACGTCGTCTATCGCGTCGGCGATCTCGAACTCGACCGGCTCTCCCACGAAGTGCGCCGCGGCGGCAAGGAGATCCCGCTGCAGCCGCGCGAATTCCGCCTGCTGGAATATCTGATGAAGAATGCCGGCCAGGTGGTGACCCGCACCATGCTGCTCGAAAATGTCTGGGACTATCACTTCGACCCGCAGACCAACGTCATCGACGTCCATGTCTCGCGGCTGCGCTCGAAGATCGAGAAGGACTACAGCCAGCCGCTCCTGAAGACCATTCGCGGCGCGGGGTACATGATCAAGGATGAGGGATGAGCCGTTTCAAGGTTCTCTTCAAGTCCACAGCAGTCCGCCTTTCGGCACTCTACATCCTGCTTTTCGCGATCTGCGCCGCGACGCTCGTCTTCTATGTGACGGCGATGTCGGAACGGCTGCTGTCGGGCCAGATCCGCGACGCCGTCAGGCAGGAGGTGGAGCAGGTGCAGCGCGCCTATGACACCGGCGGCATGAACCTTCTGCTGCGCATGATGGAGCGGCGTGCCCGCCAGCCGGGCGCCAACCTCTATATCATCGCCGGTCCCTCGGGCGATATTCTCGCCGGCAATGTCGCCTCGGTGCAGCCGGGTGTCTTCGAGGAGATCGGCTGGACCTCCGCGCCCTTCGGCTACCAGCGTTATACCGACAGCGGCATCGAGCGCCGCCACAGGGCGATTGCCAATATCTTCGTGCTCGACAATGGCCTCAGAATCCTGATTGGCCGCGACCTTGGCGACCCCGAGCGTTTCCGTCTGCTGGTGCGCCAGGCGCTGATGGTGGCCTTGGCGATCATGGGGCTCGGCGCCATCATCATCTGGTTCGCCATCGGCCGCAACGCACTGAAACGCATCGACCGCATGTCGGATGCGAGCAAGAAGATCATGGCCGGCGACCTGTCGCAGCGCCTGCCTGTGGGCGGATCCGGCGATGAATTCGACCGCTTGTCGATGTCGCTGAATACCATGCTGGAGCGCATCGAGAAGCTGAACGAAGGCCTGCGGCAGGTCTCCGACAACATCGCCCACGATCTCAAGACGCCGTTGACGCGGCTGCGCAACAAGGCGGCCGATGCACTGGATATCGCCGACGGCGAGGCGCGGCGCACTGCACTGGAAGGCATCATCTCCGAATCGGACCAGCTGATCCGCACCTTCAACGCGCTGTTGATGATCTCCCGCGTCGAGGCCGGATCGGTCGCCGCCGAGATGTCGCCGGTGGAGCTTTCGGCCATCGTCGCCGACAGCGCCGAGCTTTACGAGCCGGCGGCGGAGGAGGCCGGGCTTGGCCTCAGCTCCAGCATCGAGCCGGATGTCGAGGTGCAGGGCAATCGAGAGCTGATCGGCCAGGCAATCTTCAATCTGCTCGACAATGCCATCAAATATTCCTCCGATACGGAAGGAGCAGGCAAGGTAACGCTGAAGCTCGCCCGCCGCCCGGATGGCATCTGCCTTTCGGTGGCCGACCATGGGCCAGGCGTTCCGGCCGACAGGCGCGACGACGTGGTGAAGCGCTTCGTCCGCCTCGATGAAAGCCGATCGAAGCCGGGAACGGGGCTCGGGCTTTCGCTGGTGGAAGCAGTGATGGAGCTGCACAACGGCCGGTTGGAACTCTCCGATACCGATCCCGACAAGCCCGAAAAGCGCGGATTGACCGTCAGCATGATCTTCCCCGCCAAGGCTGCCTGAGCTTTTCCGCCGAAACACGATCGGTTGAATCGTATATTGGCGGTTTGCCGCCAAGACCCTAGTTTAATGCTGGTCGAAGGAGGCGTTCCCGCGATTCTGCGGGACCGTTCCTTCGGCGCTAAAGCAGGGAGAGTGCATGCTGACGAAATCGACGCATTGCCTGAAGAATGTGGCCGAAGGGCTGCTGCGTCCGCTGAACCAGACGGAGTTGAAGCTGGCGCTGGCCGACCTTCAGGAGGCCGGCAGACACGAGCCGTCGGTGGCTGCGATGCTGAAGACGGAGAGCCCGCTTTGCGATTTCATCGCGGCCGTGCTGACGCTGTCGCCTTATCTGCGCGAAATCGTCAATCTCGATCCCGCCATCCTCGCCGGCGCCATCACCCAACCGCTGGAGCCGCAGATCGAGGCGCTGGTCGCCGATGCGCGGCGCTGCTGGCAGCGGGACGGCGAGGGGGCCGCACCTTCGGAATCCGTGGTGATGAGCAGGCTGCGCATCATCAAGCGCAAGGTGGCCTTCCTCGTCGCTCTCGCCGATCTCGCGCGCATCTTCGACGGCCGGGCGACGACGGCCTGGCTGAGCGAGCTTGCCGAAGCTTCGGTTGCCGCCGCGATCGACCATCTGCTGCTGGCGGCGCATGAGGGTGGAAAGCTCAGGCTGCGGGATCTGGCGGCACCGAGCGAGGGCTCCGGGCTGATCGTGCTCGGCATGGGCAAACTCGGCGCATCCGAACTCAACTATTCCTCCGATATCGACCTCGTCGTCGTTTTCGACGAACAGGCGGGCATCGTGCCCGACCCCGATGACGCGATCGAGGTCTTTCCCAGAATGATGCGCCGGCTGGTGCGCATCCTGCAGGAGCGGACAGCCGACGGCTACGTCTTCCGCACCGATCTCAGATTGCGCCCCGATCCCGGCTCGACGCCGCTGGCGATCCCGGTCGATGCGGCGATGATCTATTACGAGGGCAGGGGCCAGAACTGGGAGCGGGCGGCCTTCATCAAGGCGCGTGCCGTTGCCGGCGACTTGACCGCGGGCGGCGATTTCCTGCGCGGGCTCGCCCCTTTCGTCTTCCGCAAATATCTCGATTACGCGGCGATTGCCGATATCCATTCGATCAAGCGTCAGATCCACGCGCATAAGGGCCACGGCGCCATTGCGGTCAAGGGTCATAACGTCAAGCTCGGCCGCGGCGGCATTCGCGAGATCGAATTCTTCGTCCAGACGCAGCAGCTGATTGCCGGCGGTCGCATGCCGGCATTGCGTGGCAGGGCGACGGAGGAGACGCTCGGTGAACTCACCAAGGCGAAATGGATCGACGCGGAGACCCGCGACGAACTGACGGAGGCTTACTGGTTCCTGCGCGATGTCGAGCATCGCATCCAGATGGTGCGCGACGAGCAGACCCACCTGCTGCCGGAGACCGATGCCGACCTGAAGCGCATCGCCTTCATGATGGGCTTTTCCGACACGCCGAGCTTCTCCGAGCGGCTGGTCGGCGTGCTGAAAACGGTCGAGCGGCGTTATGCCCACCTCTTCGAGCAGGAGAGCAGGCTTTCCACCGACACCGGAAATCTCGTCTTCACCGGCCAGGGCGACGACCCGGATACGCTGGAGACGCTGAAGAAACTCGGTTTTACCAGACCGTCCGATATTTCCCGTATCATCCGCACCTGGCACTACGGCCGCTACCGGGCGACGCAATCGGTCGAGGCGCGTGAAAGGCTGACGGAGCTGGCGCCGGAGCTCCTGCGGGTCTTTGGTGAAAGCAAGCGCGCCGACGAGGCGCTGCTGCGCTTCGACAGTTTCATCTCCGGCCTTCCCTCCGGCATCCAGCTGTTCTCGCTGCTCGGCAGCAACCCGGCGCTGCTGTCGCTGATCGTCAACATCATGTCCTCCGCACCCCGGCTTGCCGAGGTGATCGCCGCCAAGCCGCATGTCTTCGACGGCATGCTCGATCCCGGCCTGATGGCCGAGCTGCCGACGCGCGATTATCTCGGCGAACGGCTGAAGGGCTCGCTTGCCCAGGCACGCCACTATGAAGAGGTGCTCGACCGGCTGCGCATCTTCGCCGCCGAGCAACGCTTCCTGATCGGCATCCGCCTGCTCACAGGCGCGATCAACGGCGTGATGGCCGCACGCGCCTTCACCCATCTCGCCGACCTCATCATTGCGGCGGCACTCGATGCCGTGGTCGGCGAGATGCGGGCAGCACACGGCGATTATCCCGCCGGGCGCATCGCTGTCGCCGGCATGGGTAAACTCGGCAGCTTCGAGCTGACCGCCGGTTCCGACATCGATCTGATCCTGCTCTATGATTATGACGATGCGGCCTCCGAGTCCGACGGGCCGAAGCCGCTCGATGCGACGCGTTACTTTACCCGCATCACCCAGAGGCTGATGGCCGCTTTGTCGGCGCCGACCGCCGAAGGTGTGCTTTATGAGGTCGACATGCGGCTGCGCCCATCCGGCAACAAGGGGCCGGTCGCCACCCGCATCAATGCCTTCGGCAAGTATCAGCGCGAAGAGGCATGGACCTGGGAACATATGGCGCTCAGCCGCGCTCGGCTGATTTGCGGCAATGAGAGCCTGATCGCCGAGGCGGAACATATCGTCCGCGAGGTGCTGTCGGCCGATCGCGACATTGCCAAGGTGGCGCATGATGTTGCCGAGATGCGCGAACTGATCGACAGGGAAAAGCCGCCCTCCGGTCCGTGGGACCTGAAGCTCATTCCCGGCGGCGTCATCGATCTCGAATTCATCGCCCAATATCTCGCACTGATCGCGCCGACCAGGGGCGTCGGCATTGCCGTCAATGGGATCAGCACCGGCGAGGCCCTGAAAGTGCTTGGCGACCGGCTGATGGCGCCAGTCGATCTCGATATATGCCTCGAGGCGTTCGCGCTTTATACCCGCCTTTCGCAGCTGATCCGCCTCTCCATCGACGGCCTGTTCGATCCGAAGGATGCGCCGGCGGGCCTCGTCGAACTCGCCTGCCGCGCCGGCGACTGCCCTGACATCAAGACGCTGGAAGGCGAGGTAAAGCGGCTTTCGAAAGCGGTTCGGAAAATATTCCTGAATGTCGTAAAAGCCTGATCTCACATCAGATGGAACGACCGCGAGGATTATCTCGAGCATGGCCTGTCGGATTCTCGTTTAGCCAGTCGTCTTCAGGACAAAGCTATGGAGAACACCAATGACGATTACCATCACTGCCTTTGAACGGTCGCCCGATCGCGGCAGGGGTCTGGCGCGTGACATGCGCGTTCGCTGGGCGCTCGAAGAAGTGGGCCAGCCTTACGACGTTCGTCTTGTTTCGTTCAAGACTATGAGAGAACCCGCGCATCTCGCACTTCAGCCTTTCGGGCAGATCCCGACCTATGAAGAAGGCGATCTCGCTTTATTCGAGTCCGGAGCGATCGTCTTTCATATCGGCGAGCGCCATCCGGGCCTGCTGCCGGACGATGCGAATGCCCGGGCGCGCGCGCTCACATGGATGTTTGCCGCGCTCAACACGGTGGAAACACCGATCTTCGACCGCGCTCTCGTCATGATCCTCGAGCGCGACAAGCCTTGGTACGACCAGCGCCTTTCTGCCCTTGAGGACAGCATCCGGAAGCGGCTGACCGACCTCTCCCACCGTCTTGGCGATGCCGACTGGCTCGACGGCGCGTTCAGCGCCGGTGACCTGCTGATGGTGACGGTGCTTCTCAGGTTGAAAGGATCAGGCATACTGGAAGAATATTCGAATCTCTCCGCCTATATCGCCCGCGGCGAAGCGCGGCCGGCATATAAGCGCGCTTTCGCCGCCCAATTGGCGGTTTTCACCGCCGCATCGGTCGGCTAAATGAGGTCGGGTCTAGATATCGTCGGGAATACGCAGCGAGATTACGGTGCCGACCGCTTCGCGTGAGCGGATCTTCATGCGGCCGCCATGCAGCAGGGTTAGCGAGCGGGAGATGGCGAGCCCGAGGCCGGAGCCGCCCTTGCTCTTGGCATATTGGCTCTGCACCTGCTCGAAGGGCTGGCCGATCTTCGACAGCGCCGAGCGTGGAATGCCGATGCCGGTGTCGGCGATGGTGACGACGACGGCGCCGTCGACGCGGCGGGTGCGTACCGCGATGCGGCCGCCATTGTCGGTGAACTTCACCGCATTGGAGAGCAGGTTGAGCAGCACCTGCTTCATCGCCCGGCGGTCGGCCATCAGCGTCAGACCGGAGCAGATGCGCTGTTCGATGACGATGTTCTTTTCAGCTGCGGGCATGGCGGTGAAGCGCAGGCTTTCCTCAATCAGCGGCACAAGATCGATGCGCTCGCAATGCAGCCTGACATGGCCGGCTTCGATCTTCGACATGTCGAGAATGTCGTTGATGACGTTGAGCAGATGTTTGCCGCTGTCATGGATATCGCGGGCATATTCGTCGTATTTCAGCGAGCCGAGCGGACCGAACATCTGGTTCTGCAGGATTTCCGAGAAGCCGAGGATGGCGTTGAGCGGCGTGCGCAGCTCATGCGACATGTTGGCGAGGAATTCCGATTTCGCCTTGTTGGCAGCCTCGGCGCGTTCCTTCTCCGCCTGGTAGTTGGCGTTGGCCGTCGAAAGCTCGGATTTCTGGATCTCCAGTGTCTGGCGCGAGGCGGACAGATCGCCGATCGTCGCCATCAGCCGGCGCTCGGATTCGCGCAGCCGCTCCTGATGGCGTTTCATCAGCGTGATGTCGGTTCCGACCGAGACCCTGCCGCCGTCGCGGGTGCGCCGCTCGTTGATCTGCAGCCAGCGCTCGTCGGCAAGCTGCACTTCCGTCGTGCGCGAATAGCCGGAGCCGTCGGCATCGGAAATCCGCCGCTCGATGACAGGCCGGGCGGCGGCGGCATTGACGGTCGAGCGCTCGGTGCCGGGCACGAGCACGCTATCCGGCAGGCCATAGGCCTGCTGGAAATGCGTGTTGCACATGACCAGCCGATCGTTTTTGTCCCAGAGCACGAAGGCTTCCGAGGTGCATTCGATGGCGTCGGCCAGGCGTTGGTCGGCTTCTGCGTAGCGCTGGGCGAGCCTATGCTGTTCGGTCACGTCCATGGCGATGCCGATCAGGTGCATACGGCCGGAATTGCTGCGGATCACCTGGGCGCGCGCCCGCATCCAGACATAGTGGCCGCCGGCATGGCGCATGCGGAAGATCTGGTCGACCTGGGCGGAAGCGCCCTTGCCGATGACGCGCGCGATCTCGTAGAGCCCGCCGTCATCGGGATGCATCAGCCGCGCGGCGTCGCCGAAGCCCATCGTCTTGTCGGAACCCGGCAGGCCGAGCATGTCGTACATTGAGCGCGACCAGAAGAATTCGCGGCTCTCGAAATCGAAATCCCAGAGGCCGCAGCGGCCGCGCGACAGCGCCGTCTCCACGCGCAGGTTCGATTCCACGAAGATGTCGTCGGCGTCACGGGCGCGCTTCACCTGGGTGTAATAGGCATAGAGGATGACGAGCAGGATCGAGGAGATCCCGGCAAACAGCGTGACGTTGAGCGCCAGTTCCTCGCGCCAGAGCCGGCCGACCTCGTCGAGCGAGGTGGCGGCGACGATATAACCGCCGGCATTGCCCATCAGCGTGATCTCGGCATAATAGGGCACGCCGCCGATCGTCGTTTCGATGACGCCGGCGCGATCGCCGAAGCGGCGGATCGCCGAGACCTCGGGGAAGAAATCGCCGACATTGCTGCCAACATGCGAAAGCCCGGCGGTGGTCGCGGCAAAAACCTTGCCGCTTGCCTGCACGAGCAGCACGAAAGCGCCGCTGTCCAGCCGGTCCTGCGGCAGGTATTTGGCGAGGCGGGCCTGCGCCCCGGCGATATCGCCGCTGTCGAAGATGTCGGCCGCATCGGCAAACACCGCAGAGGCGGTCGCCGCCGAAAGGGCGGTGGCATGGCGCGCCGAGGCCTCCAGCCGCCCATATTCGCTCATCATGCCGAAGAAATGCGAGGCGGCGACGACGGAGAGGAAGGCGACGATCAGCGCCGGGATGGCCCGTTTCAAGACCAGCTCGGCCTTGGGCAGATAACGGAGAAGTGGTTCCGATGTCGCATGGCCCGAAAGGCTGTCGCGCCAGGCTTTCAGCCCGTCAAAATCGACACGCAGCCGTCCTCCGGCCACGGTTGCCCGCCGCACGTCCATCATCTCTTCGCCTTGTTCCTCATGTGATTCGCGCGCCGCTCGCTCGAACCTGACCTAGAGAATCATGGGTGATTCGCCTTGTCCAGAGGCAAAGGTAAAAATCCGTTAACTATTTATAATTTCGGGTTTTTCCAGGTGATTCGAGGTGCTGGGCGACCGGCCGCCGAATTTCTCCTGATGGCCGGTCGAATCAAATTACCCTTTAAGCGTGCGCTCTACGATATCGCGCACGTCGGTCGAAAGATCGGCGGCCCGCTCGATCTCGATCAGCGCCGAGCGGGCGTGATCGGCACGCACGGGTTCGAGCGAGCGCCAGGAGCGCATCGAGGTGAGGATGCGGGCGGCAAGCTGCGGGTTGCGCCCGTCGATATCGAGAATCTGATCCGCGAGGAAGCGATAGCCTTCGCCATCGGCGCGGCCGAATCCGGTCGGGTTGGCAAAGGCGAAGGTGCCGACCAGCGACCGCATCCGGTTCGGATTGGTGCGCTTGAAGAGCGGATCGTCCATCAGCGCGCGGACCCGTCCCAGGGTTTTTGCGCCCGGAATGCCGGCCTGGATCGCGAACCATTTGTCGATGACGAGCGCATTTTCCGCGAAGCGGTCACGGAAGGTGGCGAGCGCCTCGCTTGTCTCGGCGCTGTCGGGAAAACGATGGGCGAGGATGGTTAGCGCATGGCTGAGATCGGTCATATTGTTGGCCGCATCGAAGGCGGCCTTGGCGCGGGCCGGCGTCTCTTCGGCATGCGAGAGGTAGGTGAGGGCGCTATTGCGCAGCGCCCGCAGGCCGGCGCTTTTCGCATCCGGGTTGAAATCGCCTGATGTCGTCATCGCTGCGTAGAGGCTGGCAAAGACATCCTTTCCGGCATCGGCGATCTGTTTCAAGACCGCCTGCCGACCGGCATGGATGGCATCGGGATCGTTGTTGCCGCCAAGTTCCCGGGCGATATCGGATTCGCTCGGCAGAGCCAGCGCCTGGGCACGGAAGGCGGGCTCGAGGCTCTCGTCGGCGGCGGCCGCGATCAGTGTCTCGACGAAGGTCGCCTCGCAGATCACAGGCTTACCCTGGCGGGCGTCGCGTGCCGCTTTCAGCAGGTTCGGCAGCGCCAGATCGGTCAATGCCTGCCAGCGGGCGAAGTGATCGGTCTCATGGCGGGCGAGATGGGCGAGATCGGCCGGGCTCTGATCGAAATGCAGGTTGATCGGCGCCGAGAAGCTGCGGTTGATCGAAACGACCGGCCGCGAGCCAACGCCATGGAACACGGCCGTCTGCGTGCGCCCCGTGAGATGCAGCACCTCGCCGGCATATTCCGCGCCGTCGACCGAGGTCGGCTCGATCTTGCCGCCGTTTTCGCCAAACAGCGCGAGGCTGAGCGGAATATGCATCGGCTCCTTGCTCGGCTGGCCGGGCGTTGCCGGGATCATCTGTTCGAGCGACAGTGTGAAACTGCCGGCCGCCGCATCATAGCTGCCCGATGCGGTGACGAGCGGCGTGCCGGCCTGATGGTACCAGAGCGAAAATTGCGTGAGGTCGCGACCGCTTGCATCCTCGAAGCATTTGACGAAATCCTCGATCGTCACGGCCTCACCGTCATGGCGGTCGAAATAGAGGTCCATGCCTTTCTTGAAGCCGTCCTTGCCGAGCAGCGTCGCGATCATGCGCGTGACTTCGCTGCCCTTTTCGTAGACGGTCGTCGTGTAGAAATTATTGATCTCACGATATGTCGTCGGCCGCACCGGATGGGCGAGCGGGCCGCCGTCCTCCGGGAACTGCTCCGATTTCAGGTGGCGCACTTCGGCAATGCGCTTGACGGCGCGCGAGCGCTGGTCGGAAGAGAATTCGTGGTCGCGATAGACCGTCAGGCCTTCCTTGAGGCACAGCTGGAACCAGTCGCGGCAGGTGATGCGGTTACCTGTCCAGTTGTGGAAATATTCATGCGCGATGATCGTCTCGATATTGGCATAGTCGGCATCGGTGGCGATCTCTGGATCGGCAAGGACGTATTTGTCGTTGAAGACGTTGAGGCCCTTGTTCTCCATCGCGCCCATGTTGAAATCGGAGACGGCGACGATCATGAAGATGTCGAGATCGTATTCGCGGCCGAACCTCTCTTCGTCCCACTTCATCGAGCGTTTCAGCGCGTCCATGGCATAGGCTGCGCGCGGCTCCTTGCCGTGCTCGACATAGATCTTCAGCACCACCTCACGGCCGGACATGGTCGTGAACGTGTCTTCGACGACGCCGAGATCGCCGGCGACGAGCGCGAAGAGATAGCTCGGCTTCGGATGCGGATCGAACCAGGCGGCGAAATGTTTGCCGGGGCCATAGCCGGCGCCGCCGAGGAAGTTGCCGTTCGACAAAAGCAGCGGGTTGGCGTCCTTGTCGGCGATGATGTTGACCGTGAACGGCGCAAGCACGTCGGGCCGGTCGGGAAAATAGGTGATGCGGCGGAAACCCTCCGCCTCGCACTGCGTGCAGTAGATGCCGCCGGTGCGGTAAAGGCCCATCAGCTTGGTGTTGGCCTCAGGGTTGATGACGGTGGTGACCGTCAGTTCAAAGGGCGCGCTCTCCGGCAGGTCGCGCACCGTCAGGCTTTCCGGTGTTGCGTCGTAACGCGAAGGGTCCAGTTCCACCTGGTCCAACAGCAGCCCCGACAGCATCAGTTCGTCGCCGTCGAGAACGATCGGCGCTGCCGGATCGGTGCCCGGGCGACGATGAAAGATCAGACGTGCCTCGACCTTTGTCTCCGTCGGGTCGAGTTCGAAGGTCAGGTCCACACGTTCCAGCACGAAGTCGGTGGGACGGTAATCTGCCAGATGAATGACCTGGCCGGTATCTGTTCGCATGGTGTTTCCTGAAGACCGTTATTTGATAACCGCGGAATACAGAGGCGGGCGCACTCTGCCATAAATTTTGCCGGGGATGATTACATTAAAGTCTGAACTAAAGTTAAAGCAAATTGCCCGCGAACACCAAGTTCGCGGGCAAAATATCTTATTGGAAACGGATGAACGCCGCTGCGGGGAGATGGGCGCTACTTCAGGTTGAGGGCGGCTTTGATCGTCGCGTCGTTTTCCGTCTGCTGCACGACGACGCCGTACCAGCCGAGCCCATCGTAATCCTCGTAGCCGAGGGTCCGCGCGAAGGCGACGATCGAGCCGTTATTGTCGTAGTAGCTGCCTTTCGTTTGGCCGGACGGATTGGCGAGCGCGAAATGGGAAAAGAGCAAGGCGCGATTGGTGGTGGCGATGACCCGGCTCTTGCCGTCGAGCAGCATGACCGTCGTTCTTTCCGCCAGTTGCGGTGGCAGGTTGGCTTCTTTCTCGACGATCGCCTGGCCCTGGTTCTGCCAGTCGAAATAGACGCCGAGCGTGCCGACCAGCCGCCCGTCGAGCTTGCCCTCTTCGCGGATGCCTGTGGCATAAACGAGCGCATGCCTGGCGTCGTGGAGCGGGCTCGCTTTGACATCATCGACGATATAAGCGTCGCCGGAGGAGCAGGCGGATGCCGCGCGGAACCACGGATCGCCGGCAAGGCTTGTGCCTGCGATCTTGCGCTGGAACTTGGGATTGGCGGAGGCGATCACCTTGCCCGAGAGATCGGTCATGACGAGATCGAGATAGACGGTGTAGAAGCGGTTGATGGCGCCGAGACGCTCCGCCGCAAAGGCGACGGTTTCCCGGCTCGGGTTCTGCAGCGCCTGCCAGAGCGCTGGATCCGTCGCCCACCAGCGCACATCGGCCGTGCGCTCGAAGAGATTGCGGACGATGAGCTGCACCAGCGTCTGCGCCAGATCGGTGAGGCGAACGCCCTCCATCTCCTCGACCAGCGAGTCCGCCATGGCACGGCTGAGGCCGATGCGGCCGAGCACGTTGCTCTCGAACCTGCCGGTGATGTCGGTCGCGATCTGCGCCAGCCGCTGCACCTCGTTGGCAACGACGGCAAAGCCCTTTCCGGTCTCGCCGGCCCTAGCCGCCTCGATCAGCGCATTGATCGCCAGCAGCTTGATCTGCTTGACGATATGGGTGTTGTCGGCGCTGAAGCGCTCGAGGTCGGTGCTGATGCCGTCGGTGACGACGCGCATGGAGCGCGGTGTCGCATTCTGCGACTGGGCAATGGTTTCGACGCTAAGCGGCTTCATCAAATGGGATCCTGAAAGGAGCGGGCAATTGTTTGTGCGGTGAAGAAAATTTCGAGATCAGCGATAAAAACGATGCTTGCCTATGGTTTTCAATTGGTTAACGCCGAGCGCCGGGAGATGAACATTTTGGGGGTAAATGGCTCAAAAAAGGAAATTTCAGCGCGGTGACGCGTATGCAGCACGGTTGAGCCCGCGGCTGACGGCGATTCTGTGATTCTCTCATATTGCTTGCGGTTTTTTCGCCAATCAGACTTTTCTTTCGCTACGATGGGCGACGTCACCTGCTGCGTTCCCGAGTCGAACGCGTCTCCCCGTTCCGGTTAAGTCAGTATCAAGAGCCAGGATCATGCACTCGGTTCTCAGAAACCCGATGAGAGGCATTGCGCTGAAAGTCTCGTCGGTCGTGGTCTTCCTGGCCATGCAGACCTTCATCAAGCTGGCGGGCTCAGACATCCCGCCGGGGCAGGTCACCTTCTGCAGGTCGTTCTTCGCGCTTTTCCCGATCATGGCCTATCTGGCCTATAACAGGCAGTTGCGCGCCGCCTTCTACACGGCCAATCCAATCGGTCACCTGAAGCGCGGCACGATCGGCATCTTGTCGATGGCTTTCGGTTTCTACGGCCTGCTGCATCTACCGCTGCCGGAGGCGATCGCGCTCGGCTATGCGTTGCCGCTCGTCGCCGTCATCTTCGCTGCCGTTTTTCTCGGCGAGACCGTGCGCATCTATCGCTGGAGCGCCGTCCTCGTCGGCATCGTCGGCGTCGCCATCGTTTCATGGCCGAAACTCACGCTGTTTCGCGACGGCGGCATGGAAGCAGAACAGGCCGTCGGTGCGCTCTGCGTGCTGCTCTCGGCCGTTCTCGGCGGCGTGGCGATGATCCAGGTGCGCCGCCTCGTCGAGGAAGAGAAGACGGCGACGATCGTGCTCTATTTCTCGATCACCGCCTCGGTCTTCTCGCTGGCTTCTCTTCCCTTCGGCTGGCTCATCCTGGCATGGCCGACGGCGCTCTATCTGATCGCAGCTGGCTTTTGCGGCGGAGTCGCGCAGATCCTGCTGACGGAAAGTTACCGCCATGCCGACGTCTCCACCATCGCGCCGTTCGAATACACCTCGATCCTGCTCGGCGGCATCGTCGCCTACTTCGTCTTCGGCGACGTGCCGAGCGTGACCATGCTGATCGGCACCGTCATTGTCGTCGCCGCCGGCATCTTCATCATCTATCGCGAGCATCAGCTGGGCATCGAGCAGAGAGAGGCGCGCAAGGCCACAACGCCGCAAGCCTGACGGCTGCAAGCGCATGTTTATCAAGGTTTTAACGCAGGGATTGCGGTGGCTTGAAACTTGCGCTCAAAGAGTGAAAAGAATGGTGAATTCTTGGGATATCCTCGGTCTGCGGAATATGATTGTTGAACATGAGAGAGTATCATTTATTCCAAGCTGTGCATGTCTGAATGGCCGCTGATGCCGGAGGAGCTCTCGGGTGTCGTTGCTCCGAACGCTGGCCGGCGAGCGGGGGGTGGAGAAAAGCATAATGGCATTCACAGCGGAGCAATTGGTGGGGAACTCTTCCTTTCTGATGAGCATTCGCTTTTTGGCTGGGCAGATGCGCGGCATGTTCGATGCCGGTCCGCGGCTGGCGCGACTGCTCGCCTCCCATCAACGCTGGCTTCTGACCCAGACTGCCTATGCCCTCCATCTGGAATATGATCCGCGCGACCCGACCTCGGGCTTCACCGCCGTTGGGCTGACCGGGCGCATCACCGCGCACAAGGTGGCGAGCCGCAACACCGTGCTCGCCTTCATCGAAGAACTCTATACCTACCGCTTCATCACCCACACGCCCGGCGACGAGCGGCGGCGACCACGTCATTTCGAACCGGGCGACGTCAGTCATCAGGGTATGTTTGCCTGGCTTTTCTCCAATCTCGGTGCGCTCGACCTGCTCGACGGCGGTCAAAGGGCAGCCTTTTTCCAGGCAAATCCATCACTGATGCGGCTCATTCAGCCGCGCATTGCCCGCCATTGCCTCGAAGATGCCGCCTGGCGCGAACCGCCGGAGCAGGTAGCGCTCTTCCTCTGGACGGAAGCCGGCGGCCTCGTCGTCGACAACTTCATCGCCCGGATGGCTATAGAAGGCAGCGAGCCGGATAGGCTGTCCGTCGGCCGTGTCGAAACCCGCGCGCTCGCTGCCGATTTCATGATGTCGCGCACTCATCTGCAGCGGTTGCTGGCAAAAGCGGCGCAACGCGGCTGCGTCGGCTGGCGTGACGAGCCGCGCAAGACGCACCTATGGATATCGCGGGATTTCGTCGAGGAATATTGCGCCTGGCAGGCGGTCAAGTTCGCCTATGTCGATGAAGCCTTCGAATGGGCGAAGGCCCAGATCGAGGAAATGGCCATCTAACCAGAGCACTTCCAGCAAAAGTGCGCAGCGGTTTTGCGTCCGGAATGCGTGAAAACAAAGAGATAGAGCATTTCCATGACTCGGAAATGTTCTAGAGAACGATCGCCGCTGTACCTGCGCCAATGCGCGATCCGGCATCGGCCGGCTTGACCGAAAGCTCGCGCTCATATTCCCGCGCGGCGCAGACCGCGACGCGGATGTGCTCGAAGGTTTCGATGTTGCGCAGAAGCGATATCAGGATCGTCGACATGTTGGGTACTCTTGACACGAAAGGGCAGGCGAAGCGCCTGCAGCGCCGCGCGTCTTTTCAGACGCGCAAAGGACGCTGCAACACTTTGAGTCTCTGCTCAATATTGCTGGAAGTCCGAAAAAATAGCGTTCGGGCGCGCCGTACGGCTGTTGATACCGGTGCCGCGGGCAATCATCTGTTCGTTCGTGGCAAAGCCGAAACGGCTGTAGCCTTGAGTGGAACGAACCTGGTCGCCGGCGAGGCGAAGGGTTTCAAACCCGCTATGGATAGGACGAAAACGCTTGTTCATGGCCTTGGTTCCTGTGATTCCTCCCAAGACACAGTTGATATTGCGATGCAGCATAGATTCCGCAATGCATCACGGCGGGATGCAGCCATGCGAAAATCGCATAGGCTGATTCACAAATTATTCAACTTTGGCTAATTTCTAAGCAAAGAGAGGGACTTAAGTTTCGCCTGAAAAGCCAGCAGGTCATTCCAGGCCAGCCGCTTGTTTACAGGTGCGGTTAACAGATCCTGCGGATGCAGGCTGGCTATGGCAGGAATGACACAGTCCGCAACGGCAATCTCCTTCCAGCGGCCGCGCAACCCATGAATCGTATCGTTTTCACCGAAGAAGAAGCGCGCCGAGAAATTGCCGAGCAACAGGATCGCCTTGGGTTCGGCAAGCGCGATCTGCCGCTCGATGAAGGGTCGGCAGATGTCCATTTCCGCCGCCGAGGGCGCACGATTGCCAGGTGGTCGCCAGGGGATGACCTGCGTCAACAGAACGCTCGAGCGCGTCAGCCCGATCGCCGCCAGCATCTTGTCGAACAGCTGGCCGGATTTTCCCGAGAAGGGCATGCCCTCGCGATCGTCTTCGGCGCTCGGCGCGGAGCCGATCACCATGATCCCGCTTTCGGCATCGCCGCTGGCAAAGATGGTCGAGCGGGCACTGTGCTTGAGGTTGCAGCTGCTGAAGGCTTCGATCGCGGTCTTGAGCTCGACGAGCGAGCGCGCGGTCTCGGCGACGAAGCGCGCCTGCTGTACCGCCTCGCCATCCGGGATTGCCGGTTGCGGACCGGACGCCGCGCGTTCGGCAGGCGCCGGGCGCACCGCTGCATTCGGGCGCACCTGTGCCTGACCTGGGGCAGGGCGCTCCCCAGCGGCGGGACGTTGCTGCTGTGCCGCCGGGCGGCGGGCGGCCTTCATCGCCTCGAATTCGGCGAAGCGGTCAATCGCCTCTTCCTCCAGCAGCCATTCCACGCCGGCATCGGCATGGAAATGCAGAAGCGCTGCGAGCTCGGCTGGGGAAAGGTCGTTGGCGGAGATCATGCGGCAAGCTTAGCGGAGTGACACGGGCATTGAAAGGGCGGGCGGCCGATTGCCCGACCTTGCCGGCTCTATTGCACAGTCCATTGCGCGATGTCGTCACGTTCGCCGATCAGCGCCAGGCCATGGGCGATCGACAACAGCTCGCCGCCGCTTTCGATCCGGTCGCGCTCGAAGCGTTCGGTAAAGATGCGGCGCACCGCCGGCACGAACGAGGTGCCGCCGGTCAGAAACACCTTGTCGATCTCCGATGGTTTCGTCTCGGTCCTTTCGAGTACGTCGTCGAGCGCGCCTTCGATGCGGGCGAGATCATCGGCGATCCAGCCTTCGAAGTCGCTTCGCTTGATGCTGCGATGTCCGCCGCGGCCAAGCGGCGCGAAATCGAAAGGCGCTTCCTCCGAAGCCGAGAGCGCCATCTTCGTCGCCGACACCGCCTGATAGAGCGGGTAGCCCTCATCATGGTCGATGAGATCGATGAAGATTTCGAGCTTTTCCGGTTCCAGGCTGGTGCGCACCAGCTTCTTCAGATCCTCGAATTCGCGCGTCGTCTTGAAGATCGACAGCTGGTTCCAGCGGCCGAAGCTGGAATAGTAGTTGGACGGCACTTCAAGGATCTTGTCGAAGCTTTTGAAATGGCTGCCCTTGCCGATCAGCGGCGCGACGATGTTGTCAATCATCCTATAGTCGAAATGGTCGCCGGCGACGCCGACGCCGGAATGGCCGATCGGCGTTGCCGTCAGTCTGCCGGCAACGGTCTCGAAGCGGATCAGCGAATAGTCGGTCGTGCCGCCGCCGAAATCGGCGACCAGCACTGTGGCATCCCGCTTCAGGTTCTGCGCGAAATAGAAGGCGGCGGCGACCGGCTCGTAGACATAGTGGATTTCGGGAAAGCCGAAGCGCGACAGCGCCTCGTTGTAGCGCTCGGTCGCCAGCGCCGGATCGGGGCTGGCGCCGGCAAAATGCACCGGCCGGCCGGTGACGATGCGACTAACATCCGAAGGCCAGTTGTCGCCGGCATAGTTGCGCAGCCGCCGCACGAAGACCTCCATCAGATCCTCGAAATTATGCCGTTTGGCGAAGATCAGCGTGCCCTGGAACAGCGCGCTCGCCGCAAAGGTCTTGATCGACTGCAGAAAGCGGCATTCGCCGGGATTGTCGATGAATTGGCGGATCGCCGCATGGCCCGCTTCCACCTTCAGTGCCGAAGCGCCGAGCTGGGCATCCTTCATGAAGGAAAGCGCCGTGCGCATGCTGTCTGCCGTACCCTCCGTGCTCGTGAACGCCATCGAGCGCGTCGCCCCGCCATCCGCCATGGCGAGAACCGTATTCGTCGTGCCGAAGTCGAAACCCAGCGCCTGAGCCATGCCCGCACCTCTTCATGCCGATTGTTATTGGAGACGGAGCATCGCTCCGCGAAAGGGCGTAAGCACGCCCCGGAATCAGGAGGGCGGGTGATGCCACAGGGGCGTGACACTTTCAAGAGGATTGAAGGCATCGCGCCGACATCTGTTGTTCCCTCTTCGCCTGCCGGAGCGAAGAGGGCAGGCCGCCGTTACTCGGCGGCCATCGCCCTTGCCTCTTCCAGCTGCGGCTCCTCGACCTTGTTGTGGCCGATCAGGCGGCCGAGGAAGTTTCCGAAGCGGTCCATCTCGACGAAGATGACCGGGGTGATGAAGAGCGTCAGCATCTGCGAGACGATCAGGCCGCCGACGACGGCGATGCCGAGCGGCTGGCGCAGTTCCGAACTTGCGCCGGTGCCGAGCGCGATCGGCAAGGCGCCGAGCAGGGCGCAGAAGGTCGTCATCATGATCGGTCGGAAGCGTCGCACGCAGGCTTCGTGGATCGCCACCGTCGCCTTTTCGCCGGTTTTGCGCATGGTCTCCACCGCCACGTCGATCATCATGATCGCGTTCTTCTTGACGATGCCGATCAGCATCAGCAGGCCGATCAGGGCGATGATCGACAGGTCGAAGCCCATGATCTTGAGCGCCAGCAACGCACCGAATGCCGCCGCAGGCAAACCGGAGAGGATGGTGAGCGGGTGGATGAAGCTCTCGTAGAGCACGCCGAGCACGACATAGATAGTCAGCACCGCCGCCAGGATGAGGTATGGCGTATTGCCCTGAGACTGCTCGAAAATCTCAGCTGTACCGCCATAGGAGGTGAAGACGTCGGCCGGCATGCTCATTTCCGTCTTGATCCGGTCGATTGCTGCCGTGGCATTGCTGAGCGATACGCCCTCCGGCAGGTTGAAGGAAACGGTGGTCGAGACGAGTTGGCCCGTCTGGTTGATTGTCACAGGGCCGACCGTGCGCTCGACATGCGCGAAGTTTGAAAGCGGCACCAGGCTGCCATTGGCCGATGCGACACGGATTTCCGAGAGCTTCTGGTCGTCCCACGGCTTGCTTGTGTCATATTCGACGATGACGTCGTAGCTGTCGCCGGTTGACTGGATTTCCGCCGCTGCATATCCGCTGAAGGATTCCTGCAGCGTCGTGCGCAGCGTGTCGTTGTCGATCCCGTAGGCGGCTGCCCGCTCGGTATCGATGACGATATTGGCCTGCAGCGCGTTGTTCTGCGCGTCGGATGTCACGTCCGTGAAGAGGCGATCTTTGCGCATCGCCGCCTGGATCTTGCCGGCCCAGAGATTGGTCTGATCGGCACTCAGCGCCTGCACCACCAGCTGATACTGGCTGGCGGTCTGGCGGCCGCCGAAGCGCAGGCTCTGGTTCGGCGTCACGAAGGCCTGCAATCCGGGGATCTTGTTGATCGCCGTGCGCAGCTCGCGCAGCGTCTGGTCAAGCGGCGGACGTTCCGTCTTGTCCTTGAGCTCGACGAACATCGAGCCGTTGTTCTGTGGCTTGTTGGGGTTGCCGCCGATGGTGGACATCCCGTGGTTGACCGCCGGGTTCGCCTTGACGGCGGCTGCCGCCTGCTGCTGCAGCGCCGCCATGGCTGAATAGGAAATGTCTTGGCGAGCCTGCGTGCTGATCGTCAGGCGGCCGATATCCTCCTGTGGGAAGAAGCTCGTCGGCAGCGTCATGAAGAAATAGATCGTCAGTGCGACCGAGGCGAGGAAAACGCCGAGGATCGTGGGGCGGTGGCGAAGGCACCAGCCGACAGCCCTGTCATAGCCGTTGAGCGTCCGTTCGAAGCGGGCATCGAAAATGCGGATGATGAGCGGCGGGCGGCTCTGGTGGTTGGACAGACGCGAGGCGAGCATCGGCGTCACGGTCAGCGAGACGATTGCCGAGGAGATGATCGCAATCGCAACCACCATGCCGAATTCGTTGAACACGCGGCCGACAACGCCGCCCATCAGCAGGATCGGAATGAAGACCGCGATCAACGAAACCGACATGGAAATGATGGTGTAGCTGACTTCGCCCGCACCCTTGATCGCCGCTTCCCGCACGGGCATGCCTTCCTCGACATGGCGCAGAATGTTCTCGAGCATGACGATCGCGTCGTCCACCACGAGCCCCACCGCGAGCGTCAGCCCGAGCAGCGAGATGTTGTCGATACTGTAGCCGAGCACATACATCATGCCGAAAGTCGAGATCAGCGACAGCGGAACGGCAAGCCCGGGAATGATCGTTGCGGTCGCATGGCCGGTAAACAGGTAGATGACGAGAACGACGAGGCCGATCGTGAGCAGCAGCGTGAACTTCACGTCGGAGATGGCATCGCGAATCGGTTTTGCGGCGTCATTCATGACGACCGTGTTGACCGAGGGCGGGATTTCGGCGTGAAGCTGCGGCAGCTTGGCGTTGATCGCATCGACGACATCGACCGTGTTGGCATCCGGCTGACGCTGGATGGCGAGGATAATGTCACGCTGGCCATCATACCAGCTGCCGGTATACTGGTTCTCGACGCTGTCCTGCACATCGGCAATATCGCCGAGGTGGATCGGCGCGCCGTTCGGATTGGCAATGACCAGCGAACGGAATTGTTCGGCGCTGGTGCGCTGCGTGTTCGCCGTGATGGTCATGCTCTGCGAATTGTTCTGCAGCGTTCCCACAGGCTGCTGGCTGTTGGCGGCAGCAAGCGCCTTGTTGACGGTGTCGATGCCGATGCCGCGGGTCAAAAGCTTGTTGGGATCGACCTCGACGCGCACGGCATAGGTCTGCGCACCGTAGACGCTGACCTGGGCAACGCCGGGAAGCGTCGAAAGCGACGGCGAAATGATGTTCTCGGCGATGTCGTCAAGCTTGCTGCGCGGCATGGTGTTGCTCTGCACCGAGAGCAACATGACAGGCGCATCGGCCGGGTTGGTCTTGCGATAACTCGGCGGCGTCGTCAGATTGTCGGGCAGTTGCCGGGTCGCATTCGAGATCGCCGCCTGCACGTCGGCTGCGGCCGCATCGATATTACGACTAAGGTCGAACTGCAGCACGATGCTGGTGCTGCCGAGCGAACTGGAGGCGCTGATTTCGGTGATCCCGGGAATGGTCTCGAACTGCTTGATCAGCGGCGTCGATACCGAGGTCGCCATCGTCTGCGGTGAGGCGCCGCTCAACTGCGCCGAAACGTTGATGGTGGGAAAATCGACCTGCGGTAGCGCTGCGACGGGGACGAGCTGATAACCGGCAAGACCGGCCAGAATGACGCCGATCGCAAGCAGCGTCGTCGCGACGGGTCGCTGGATACAGAAATTCGGGATCATTGTTGAGCTCCCACCGCGATCGTCTCGGAGGGCTGCTGTTGCCGAGGCGCTTCGGCGGAGGCGACATCAAGCGCCTTATCGTCGAACTGCTCCTTGATCGCCTGCTGGTCGCTGAGCTGGCCCTGGCCCTCGACGACGACATGGTCGCCTTCCGAAAGGCCCGAGGCGATGGCGGTGAAGCCGCCATTTGCGCGGGCAACGGTGACGGCCGTCAGATGCGATTTGCCGTCCTTGGCGACGAAGGCGAAGAAACCCTCCGGGCCGGGGCTGACGGCAAGCGTCGGCACCACCACCTGCTGTTCGTTATTGTTGAAATGCACGACGATGTTGACCGACTGGCCGGGCCAGAGCGCGCCGGAGGCATTCTCGAATTTCGCCTTGGCAAGGATCGTGCCCGAGGCGGTGTCGACCGTGTTGTCGTAGAAGCTGATTTCGCCCTTTCGCACTTGCCCCTTGGTGGAATTGGGGGCGGTGCTGACCTCGACCGGACCGCTTGCCAGAGCGCTCTTCAGCTCCCGCAGATAGCGTTCCTGCAGGTGGAATTTCACATAGATCGGATCGTATTTCGCGATAGTGACGATTGCCGAGCCGGCATTGAGGAAGGCGCCCTTGCTGACGGCGATATCGCCAAGTCGGCCATCGAAGGGAGCACGGATGTCGGTGTGCTCGAGCAAGATCTGGTCGGAGACCAGCGAAGCCTTGTCGGCGTCCACAGTGGCTGCGGCGGTATCGCGGGCGGCGACCGCCTGGTCGAGGCTCTGCTGGGTGCCGGCCTTCTGGTTGAAGAGATTCTGCGCGCGCGTCAATGCGGTCTCGGCTTCCGACAGGGTTGCCGCGTCGCGCACGATCATCGCATTGTCCTTGTCGACGGTTGCCTTGGCCGTCCGGTCGTCCAGCTTGGCGATCAGGTCACCGGCTTTCACGGTCGCCCCGTCCTGCGCATCGATGCTGACGATCAAGCCCTGTTCCTGTGCGGCAATGGTCGTGTTGTCATCGGCATCGGCCCAGCCGGTCGCCGTCACATCCATCGGCAACGTCGTTTTCACGGCTGCAACGGTCTTGACGACGGTTGGGCCGCCGCCGCCCCGTCTGCGCCCGCCGCCCTGATGTTGCCCCCCATCCTGACTGCCGGCCTGACCTTGATCGGCTTGCGCCTGCTGCCCGCCGCCATTGCCGCCGGCCGGCTGCTTGATGAACTGCGAGAGGTAGGGAATGCGGGAGGCATAAGGGACCAGATTCCCGAATTGCCAGACGCCGATGGCGGCAATTGCGATAACGCTGACGGTGATCCAAAATTTCTTCATGGGCGGGAACCGGTCTTGAGCGAGGTTGCAAACTTTATGCTCCGATTGAGCTGCTTATATTGCGGCGCAAAAAGGACATAATTCCCGGTGTGCGATCACTAAGTGGTTATAACGGCTTAAAATTTTGTAATGAATATTCCGTAATATTCAAATTATACTAATATAGATCCAGTGTAATCCGATGCCGTCCGACGGCACCCGCGCAGGCGGTTCGCAAGCCGTCCATCGCGCGGAAGAATACGGAAAAACGAGAGAAGGCAGGTCGTCATGACTGAGTTGGATGCCAGCGAATTTCGCTCTCTGATCGTAAGCGTATTTCCTGAACTCACGGCCTCCGTCTTCAAACTGGCGGCGAAGGGCTGGGATTCGCTTGCCGTTGACGTCGATGACACATTAATCTTCAAGTTTCCCCGTAATCTCGGCGCGGAAAGAGCGCTTCAGAAGGAAGCCGCCTTGCTCGATATTGTTCGGCCGTCGCTGTCGATGGCGGTTCCCGACATGCGCATTCACGACGGGCCGCCGATCTTCTCCAGCCATGCCAAACTCGACGGCGAACATCTCATTGCCGAAGATTATGATGCGCTTGGCGAAAGCGATCGGCAGCGCCTCGGGGAAGATCTCGCGCGTTTTTACGCCGAGCTGCATGTGCTCGATGCCGATCGCATACGGTCGGCGGGTGCCGGGGCTATCCAGCCATGGCAATCGCCCGAGACGGTGCGAATAAAGGCTTTGCCGCTGCTGCCGCCTGACATCAGGAGCTTTGCGCAGGCCATTATTTCGGATTTCGAGGCCTTGCCGCCCGATCCCTACGGCAACATCTACGGCTTCTTCGACGGTCATGGCTGGAACATGGCCTTCGACCATGCGCAAAGGAAGCTCAACGGCATTTACGATTTCGCCGATTCCGGCTTCGGCCCGCTGCACCAGGAATTCATCTACTCGAACTTCATCTCGCCCGATCTGACCGCGCGCATCATATCGGCCTATGAAATGCTGACCGGACTCAGGCTCGACCGGCGGCGCATTGCAATCCTGACCGGTTTCCATCGTCTGTCCGAGCTCGCCGAACTTGCGGAGGATCCGGCTAACGTCGAACAGATGATCCGAAGTGTGGCGACATGGGCGGCGGCGGCCCGCGTCGGCTGAGAAAAAATGTCAGACGGATCGTGCCGCGCCGCCGTCGCAGCGGATGAGCGAGCCGGTGATGTAGCTTGCCGGTTGGCTGCACAGGAAGGCAGCCGTTGCGGCGAATTCTTCGACCCTGCCGTAGCGACCGACCGGAATGCGCGCTTCCTTGTCGGTGCGGATCTCCTCGAGGCTCTTGCCGGTCCGCTTTGCCGCGGCCCCGTCGAGATCGTCGAGCCGTGCCGTCAGGATGCTGCCGGGCAAGAGCAGGTTGGTGGTGACGCCGAAGCCCGCCACTTCGGAGGCAAGCGTCTTGCTCCAGCCGGCAAGGGCCGGACGCAGCGTATTCGACAGCGCCAGATTGGCGATAGGTTCGATCACGCCGGATGAGGCGACCGTCAGGATGCGGCCCCAGCCCTGCGCCTTCATGCCAGGCAGCAGCGCATTGGTAAGCGTGATCACGCGGGCGACCATGGAGAGGAAATAACTTTCGAGCTTTTCGCCCGTCATCTCCTCCGTCGTACCGGGCGTCGGTCCGCCGGTATTGTTGACGAGAATATCGAGACCGCCGAACTTCTCCTTCACCGCCGTCGTCGTCATCTCGACGAAGCGTTCGTCCCCGAGATCGGCCCAGATCCAGTCGGCCCGGCCTTGGCCTTCACCATTGATCGCCTTGCAATTGGCCTCCAGCTGTTCGCCGCTGCGCCCGCAGAGCAGCACGTTTGCGCCCTCCCGCGCCAGCGCCACGGCGATGCCGAGGCCGAGACCGCGCGAGGAGGCGAGGACGAGTGCCCGTTTGCCCTTGATGCCGAGATCCATGATTGTCCTCCGATAGCTTTGAGCGATGTATAAGGCGCAAGCGGCGGAAAAGGAAAGGGCATGTGACCGGTTCGACAGCGTTTGATAATTGACGTTAACGTAAGCGGCATGTAATTCTTTTCAACCAGGCCTCATCATCGGGCGAATTGGAAGATTGGCTGTCGTATCCCGGCTCGACAATGCTTTCTCGTTTTGACAAGAAAGTGCCATGACGGGATGACGGCCGCGTGCCGCCAAGCGGAGACGAGTGAATGACCGAGACGACTGAGCTGCCCGAACGCGAGAGCATGGAATTCGACGTTGTGATCGTCGGCGCAGGTCCTGCCGGTCTTGCGGCGGCGATCCGGTTGAAGCAGGTCAATCCGGAACTCTCCGTCGTCGTGCTGGAGAAGGGCGCGGAAGTTGGCGCGCATATCCTCTCTGGTGCCGTGGTTGACCCGATCGGCATCGACCGGCTGTTGCCCGGCTGGCGCGACGAGGCCGACCATCCGTTCAAGACCAAGGTCACGGCCGATCACTTCCTGCTGCTCGGTCCCGCCGGCTCTGTTCGCCTGCCGAATGTGCTGATGCCGCCATTGATGAACAATCACGGCAACTACATCGTCTCGCTCGGAAATGTCTGTCGCTGGCTGGCGACCAAGGCCGAAGAACTCGGCGTCGAGATCTATCCCGGCTTTGCCGCCACCGAAGTGCTCTACAATGACCAGGGTGCGGTCATCGGGGTCGCCACCGGCGATATGGGCATCGAGAAGAATGGCGAGCCCGGCCCGAACTATACCCGCGGCATGGAACTGCTCGGCAAATATGTGCTGATCGGCGAGGGCGTGCGCGGCTCGCTCGCCAAGCAGCTGATCGCCAAGTTCGATCTGCAAAAAGATCGCGAACCGCAGAAATTCGGCATCGGCCTCAAGGAACTCTGGCAGGTCAAGCCGGAAAACCACAGGCCGGGCCTGGTGCAGCACTCCTTCGGCTGGCCTCTCGGCATGAAGACGGGCGGCGGCTCGTTCCTCTATCACCTGGAAGACAATCTGGTCGCCGTCGGCTTCGTCGTCCACCTCAATTACAAGAACCCCTATCTCTATCCCTTCGAAGAATTCCAGCGTTTCAAGACGCATCCGGCGATCCGCACCACCTTCGAGGGCGGCAAGCGGCTGTCCTATGGGGCGCGTGCCATCACCGAGGGCGGCTACCAGTCGGTGCCGAAGCTTTCCTTCCCCGGCGGAGCGCTGATCGGCTGTTCGGCTGGTTTGGTCAACGTGCCGCGCATCAAGGGCAGCCACAATGCGGTGCTGTCGGGCATGCTGGCGGCCGAGAAGATCGCAGCCGCGATTGTATCAGGCCGCAGTCATGACGACGTGATCGAGATCGAGAATGAATGGCGCAAGGGCGACATCGGCCGCGACCTGAAGCGGGTGCGCAACGTCAAGCCGCTGTGGTCAAAATTCGGCACTGCGCTCGGCGTGGCGCTCGGCGGCTTCGACATGTGGACCAACACGCTGTTCGGCTTTTCCGTCTTCGGCACGTTGAAGCATGGCAAGACCGATGCTGAGAGCCTAGAGCCGGCGTCGCAGCACAAGCCGATCGCCTATCCGAAGCCCGATGGCGTCCTGACCTTCGATCGCCTCTCCTCGGTGTTCCTGTCGAACACCAATCACGAGGAGGACCAGCCGGTGCACCTGCAGGTCAAGGACATGGCGCTGCAGAAGCGTTCCGAGCACGATATCTATGCCGGCCCGTCGACGCGTTACTGTCCGGCCGGCGTCTATGAATGGGTGGAAAAGGACGGCGAAGAGGTCTTCGTCATCAACGCCCAGAACTGCGTGCACTGCAAGACCTGCGACATCAAGGACCCCAACCAGAACATCAACTGGGTACCGCCGCAGGGCGGCGAGGGGCCGGTCTATCCGAATATGTGAGGCGGATTGTCCTCGCGGCCGACAATTCTTGCGTCCTGACGCCTTCGTGATCGCCTTCTGCCGGAGGCTGTTAGCCGTTCGTTAACCATAATTTCCTTAGCTTGCGACATCAAGTTGACGCACTAAGGACACATTCATGACGATCTCCCGCCGGGGCTTTCTGATCGCTCTGCCGCTTTTCGTGGCCGGCTGCTCTTCGACCGGCCTGAACAGCCAGACCAATTATGCCGCACTTCCGGATGAAAAATTCCCGTTGAAGCAGGTGCCGATCGACAAGATCAAGCCGGAGCTCCGCCGCCAGGAAGTGGCCTACGAAACCACGCATGCTGCCGGCACCGTGATCGTCGATACACCCGCGCGCCGCGCCTATTACGTCCTCGGCGGCGGCAGGGCGATGCGTTATGGCGTCGGTGTCGGCCGCGAGGGGCTGGCCTTTGCCGGTAACGCCTATATCGGCCGCAAGGCCGAGTGGCCGAGCTGGACACCGACGGAAAACATGCAGCGCCGCGAAGAGCGCTATCGCAAGCTCGCCGGCGGCATGCCGGGTGGCCCGAACAACCCGCTCGGTGCGCGGGCGATGTATCTCTATCGCGGCGGCAACGACACGCATTTTCGCATTCATGGCACCAACCAGCCGCAATCGATCGGCCTCGCCATGTCGAGCGGCTGTGTCCGCATGATGAACCACGATGTGATCGACCTCTATAGCCGCGTCGAAGTCGGCGCCAGGGTCGTCGTCATCCAGGCCTGAGGTGGCCGTTCGAAGCTCGGTTAGGATGCGTCTCCATTGAAAAAGCCGCCGCAGCGATGGCTGCAGGCGGCTTTCCATCTGCTGTTGGTGTTGGATTTCAGCGGCGTGGCGTGGCGATACCTGTCGAAAGCGCCACGCCGATGCCGGTGATCACGGCGGCGCTGATTTCCGTCATGCCGATCGCTTCGCCAAGCAGCAAGCCGCCGCCAAGCGTCGCGAGCACCGGCGTCAGCGCCGTGAAGGCGGCGGCCTGAGTTCCGCCGAGTGTTCTGACGGCGGTGCCGTAGGCGACCATGGCGACGAGGCCGGAAAGAACGCCCTGGCTCAGCACCTGCAGGCCGATCTCCGGAAGAGTAGCCTGTCGCAGCGAGACGCCGAAGATGAGGGCAAGCGCGCCCATGATCAGGAAGGACCAGACGGCGATCAGGGCGCTCGCCTGGACGGCGGTCAGACCGGAGCGGCGGAAGGCATGCGTATAGCTTGCCCAGAGAATGGCGCCGGCCGGCAGCAGCACGAAGCTCGTCCATGGCAGCGAGGCATCCGCAAGGCTAAGCGTGAGCAGGATCAGCACGCCGGCGACGATCGCAACGAGCCCAGCGATGCGGGTGCCGTCAGGTCTTTCGCGAAACAGCGCGATCCCGATCAGCGCCGCGGCGAGCGGCATCGAGCCGCCGAGCAGAATGCCTGAAGAGGCGGCCGGCGTCGAATGGATTGCCAGCGTCGTCAGCAGGAAGAAGACGGCGCCGGAGCCGGACACCATGATCGCCAGCAGATGAAGCGGCAGGGCCTTCGGCAGCAGCCCCGTCTTCAGCCAGACGGGCGAAAGCACCAGCGCCGGAATTCCGAAGCGGATCAGCCCGATATCGATCGAGCCGAGCGGCGTTGCGGCGCTGTGGCGGGTGACGAGAAACCATGTCGCCCAGATCAGCACGGTAATAGTGCCACCGGCATAACCCAGTACCTGCGACGGCGACTTGTCGTTTGTAAATGCAATGGTGGTCATCGTCTTGATCCTTTCTTCCGTCCGGAGCTTGGCCGGTTGAAGAAAAGATTAGCGCCACAGGCCAGGGCATGTCCTTGCTATCTATGGCTCGAAAAACTTGCTATACGCAATCTTCTGCCAATTGATGCCGAAAGCTAGCGTGAAAATGCCAAATCTCGATAAATTCGATATCGCCATCCTGAAGTGCCTGCAGGAGGATGCGCGCGCCACCAATGTCGAAATCGCCGAGAAGGTGAACCTTTCGCCGTCGCCCTGCCTGCGCCGCATTCGCAATCTCGAACGGTCCGGCATCATCCGCGGCTATACGGCGGATATCGACCGCAAGGAGGTTGGTCTCGGCCTCACCGTCTTCGTCGAATTCAAGGTCGTCCATCACAGCCGCGAGAATTCCGAGGCGCAGCAGAAGGCGCTGCTCGCCATCCCCGAGATCGTCTCCTGCTTCCTGATTTCGGGTACGGCCGATTTCCTCGCCGAGGTGGTGGTGGAAGATCTCGCCGCCTACGAACGGCTTCTGACGGAAACGCTGTTGACTCTGCCGAATGTCAGCGACATCCGCTCGAACTTCGCCATCCGCAGCATCAAGACGCATGGGCCGTTGAAGCTGCCCGAGGGAAAATAATTCCCCTCGGGCTTGTTTGCGGGTTAGAGCAGGGTCCCGCTGAGGATGAGCAGCGCCACCGAGAAGTAGATGACGAGCCCGGTGACGTCGACCAGCGTGGCGACGAAAGGGGCCGACGCGCTGGCCGGATCGAGCCGCAGCTTCTGCAGCACGAAGGGCAGCATCGAGCCGCAGATCGAGCCGAAGGTGACGATCCCGATCAGGGCGGCAAACACCGTGACGGCGACCATCTGCCAGTGCGGGCCGTAATCGTAGAGCCCGGCCGACTGCCAGAAGACGATGCGGATGAAGCCGACCAGGCCGAGGATCGCGCCGAGCACGATGCCCGTTGGCAGTTCGCGCAAAAGCACCTTCCACCAGTCCGAGAGCTTCAACTCGCCGAGCGCCAGCGCCCGGATGATCAGCGACGTCGCCTGCGAACCGGAGTTGCCGCCCGAGCTCATGATCAGCGGGATGAACAGCGTCAGCACCACGGCCTTTTCCAGCTCGCCTTCGAAATGCTGCATGGCGCTTGCCGTCAGCATTTCGCCGAGAAACAGGGCGGCGAGCCAGCCGGCGCGCTTGCGGATCATGCCGGCGAAGCTGATCTTCATGTAGGGCTGGCCGAGCGCCTCCATGCCGCCGAACTTCTGGGTCGCTTCCGTCGTGTCTGCGATCATCGTGTCGATCACGTCGTCGACGGTGACGATGCCGAGCATCTGCCCCTGTTCGTCGGTGACGGGCAGGGCGAGCAGGTCGTGCTTGCGGATCAGCCGGGCGACATCTTCCTGCTTCATCAGCGGATCGGCCGAAACCGCCGCGCCCTTCTGCGCCACCGAGAGGATCGAAGCCTCCGGCTCGCCGGTGATGAGGCGACGCAGCGTCACCACATGCAGCAGCGCATGGCTGACCTCGTCGAGCACATAGATGGCGTAGACGGTCTCGCGCGAGCGTTCGACCTGACGCACATGGTCGAGTGTGCGGGCGACGGTCCAGCTATCAGGCACGCTGACGAACTCCGTCGTCATGATGCCGCCGGCCGTGCGCGGCGGATATCCCATCAGGTGCTGGATCGCGATGCGCACCGGTTCGTCGAGGCTGGAGAACAGCCGGGCGCGGGTGTCGCCGTCGAGTTCGAGCAGCACATCGGCGACGCGGTCGTTCGACATGCCGTGCAGCAGCCGAGCGGCGTCCTCGGCACTGATCAGCGCAAGGATCTGTGCGGCGTTGCGAAGCTCCGGCCGGTCGAGAATGTTGACCGCATAGTCGAACGGCATGCCGGTTAGCACCCGCCCGGCGTCCTGGACGCTGAGCGCGTTCAATGATTCGACGCGTTCGGCGATCGTTGCGCCGCGGCTGTTGTTGATGAAGGCACGGGCGGCATGGCCTGCCCGAAGAGGGAAGCGATTGATATTCATTTGAGGCTCGCCTTTCCGTCGATCCGCCGTAGCGTCCGATCGGGCGAGCCGACAGGAGTCGGTCAGCGCACGAGGGCCGCGTACGGCAAAGGCAATCGACTGCTACTGTCGCTTGGCATCGTTATGATGGCTCCGTTGAAATCCGTGGCTGACGAGTGTCGTCCACGTGGATGCTAGGTGGTCCCGGATGCGGAAAAAGTCAAGCGGGATAAATGCTTAACGCCAGAATGCCGCACCCCGCGATGCGGCATTCCAGGCGGGTATGGCCAGGCGGGTATGGTCAGGCGGGTATGGTTTGTAGACCTTGCTGACCCGAAGCGGTCTCAGAATCCTGCAAGCACCGCCTTGCCCCTCATCCTGCCGCTTTCGACCATGGCATGCGCCGTCTTGAGATTTGCCGCATTGATCGGCCCGACGATCTCTGAAAGCGTGGTGCGGATCTTTCCGGCGTCGACGAGTTCGGAAATCTTGTTCAGCAGCTTGTGCTGCTCGATCATGTCAGGTGTGCCGTAGAGCGGACGGGTAAACATCAACTCCCAATGGATGGAAACGGCCTTGCGCTTGAAGGGCACGATGTCGAGCGTCTTCGGATCGTCGATCAAAACGAAGCGGCCCTGCGGCGCAATCGCTTCGACGATGTCGCCAATATGGCTGTCGGTATTGGTGGTCGAGAATATGAATCCCGGCGCGCCTATGCCGAGCGCCGCCACTTGCGGCGCGATCGGCCTGGAATGGTCGACGACATGATGCGCGCCGAGTTCCTTCACCCAGTCCTGCGTTTCCGGCCGCGAGGCGGTGGCGATCACCGTCAGGTCGGTCAATGCCCGGGCGATCTGAATGGCGATCGAGCCGACGCCGCCGGCGCCGCCGATGATCAGGATGGAGCGTGCCCCTCCCGAAACCGCGTCCTGCACCTTCAGCCGGTCGAACAGCGCTTCGTAGGCCGTGATCGAGGTCAGCGGCAAGGCGGCCGCGGCAGCGAAATCGAGGCTCTTCGGTTTGGCGCCGACGATGCGCTCGTCGACGAGATGGAATTCGGCATTGCTGCCCGGACGGCTGATGACGCCGGAGTAGAACACCTCGTCGCCGGGCTTGAACAGGGTGACATCTGCGCCGATGGCCTTGACGACGCCGGCGGCATCCCAGCCGAGCACCTTGAGTTCGTCTGCGGGCGGTGCGGAATGGGCGCGCACCTTCACATCGACGGGATTGACCGAAACGGCTTTGATTTCGACGAGCAGATCGTGGCCCCCAGCCTCCGGCATCGGCAGCTCGACATCGATCAGCGAGGTTTCGGCGGAGATCGGCTGGGGCGTTTTGTAGGCGACGGCGTGCATGGGAAACTCCTGTGTTCGTTGCACGGAAGCTAGATGCGCACTAAGTTCTGACAACGCAAGAATGCACAAATTCTGTACGTAGTACCCAAAAGGATACCGTAAAATGTCATTGCCACGCGCCAAGCTCGTCCAGAATTTCCCCGGCTGCCCGGTCGAAGCGACGCTGACTTACCTCGACGGGAAGTGGAAGGGCGTGGTCCTCTTTCACCTGATGCAAGGAACCCTCCGCTTCAACGAATTGCGGCGTAAACTGCCGGCCGTGACCCAGCGCATGCTGACCAAGCAGCTGCGTGAACTGGAAGAATCCGGTCTGGTCTCACGCACCGTCTATCCGGTCGTGCCGCCGAGGGTCGAATATGCAATGACACCGCTCGGCATGACGCTGAAGCCCGTCATCCAGGCGTTGGCCGCCTGGGGTGACGATTATGTCTTCTGCAGCCCGGAAGGCCGCGAGTTGCGCCTGGCTTCAGACGGCCTGCGCGCTCCGATCGCGGCGCTCGAGGCGTAGCGAGGCTGCAAAGACGAACAGGCCGAGGAAGGACAGCGCCGCGCCGACATAGCCGGTCGCCGCAAAACCGTAGCCTCCGGCGATGACAAGGCCGCCGAGCCAGGCGCCGATCGCATTGGCGATGTTGAAGGCGGAATGGTTGGACGCGGCCGCAAGCGTCTGCGCATCGGCGGCGACATCCATCAGCCGCGTCTGCAGCGCCGGGCCGGCGGCAAAGCCGCAGCCCACGAGGAAGACGGAAAGCCCGAGCAAATAGGGATTGGCGGCGGTCAGCGAGAAGGTGGTCAGCACGACGATATTATAGACGAGCGACCCGCCGATCGTGCCGAGCAGCGATTTGTCGGCGAGCCACGAGCCGATGAAATTGCCCGCATTCATGCCGACGCCGAAGAGGACCAGCATGATCGGAACGGCTGCTTCCGGCAGCATCGCCACCTCAGTCGTCGTCGAGGCGATATAGCTGAACATTGCGAACATGCCGCCGTAGCCGACGGCGGCGATGCCGAGCGTCAGCCACACCTGCGGCCGGCGGAAGGCGCCGAGTTCGCGCAGGAAGCCCGCTTCCGCGGAAACCCTGTCCTTCGGAACGTTGAACCAGATCAGCGCTACCGTCAGCAGGCCGAGCACGCCGACCGAGAAAAACGCCACCTGCCAGTCGAGCGACTGGCCGAAGAAGGTCGTCAACGGCGTGCCGAGAAGTGTCGCAACGGTCAGGCCGAGCATGACGCGGCCAATAGCACGGGCGCGGCGATGCGCCGGCACCATCGAGGCGGCGACAAGGGCCGCGACGCCGAAATAGGCGCCGTGCGGCAGGCCGCTGACGAAACGCAGCAGCGTGAAGGTCTCGAAGGTCGGCGCCATGGCGCTCGATATATTGCCGGCGGCAAAGATCAGCATCAGCGTCAAAAGCAGCGTGCGCCGCGCCATCTTCGCGGCGAGTACCGCAATGACAGGTGCGCCGACGACGACGCCGAGCGCATAGGCGCTGATGACGTAGCCGGCCTGCGGCGTCGTGACCGAGAAAGTCTCGGCGACATTGGGCAGCAATCCCATGATTGCGAATTCGCCTGTGCCGATGCCGAAGCCGCCGCAGGCAAGCGCCAGTTGGACCAGCGCCACGGTCATTGCCGATGGCAGCGCTTCATCCTGGCTATCAATGGAGTTCCGGCTATCGACTGAAATATTGGCGGCAATCTCACTCACGAGAGCTCCTCGAGGCGGTTTCTGCTTGGCAACGGCCCCTGGCGCAGGCGCGGCCACGAGCCCGATCGTTGAAATGGCGGGAGGTGGAGAGCACGTCTCCGATACGCCATCTATCCGTGACCTCTCGGCCGCCGTCGAGTGCATTTTTTGCAGTGCAGCGTCCTGCTATGTGCATACGTCTATTGCAATTTTTGCATTTCTGCCCTTTGTCAGAAAAGAAGGCTGCGCTTGAAATCGCCGATGCCGCAACCATTTCAGGGGCAAGGCAGGAGCATTTCCGCGCCGGACACGGGAGCTCTTATGAAGCTTGTAGGCTTTTTCAATCGCGACGGTGGGACCTTCAAGACCACCGACATGCTGGCCTATGAAAAAAGGGCGGAGGCGGCTTTCCGCGAAGCGGGGCACGATTTCGACGCCATCGTCTTCTCAGGAAAGGAAATCGTTCCTGCCATGGAGCGGGCAGCCAAGCGCGACGATATCGACGGTATCGTCGCCGGCGGCGGCGACGGTACGATTTCGGCGGCGGCATCGATTGCCTGGAAGAACGGAATTGCGCTCGGCGTCGTGCCCGCCGGCACGATGAACCTCTTTGCCCGCTCGCTGCGTGTGCCGCTCGATATCTGGCAGGCGCTCGATGTGCTTGCCTCCGGCGAGATCGACAACGTCGATATTGCCAGCGCTAACGGTCGGCCCTTCATCCACCAGTTTTCCGCCGGCCTGCATGCCCGCATGGTGCGCTACCGCAACGCCTACAGCTATCGCTCCCGGCTGGGCAAGATGCGGGCGAGCACGAAGGCGGCTTTGGGCGTCATCTTCAATCCGCCGGAATTCGAGGTCGAGTTCGAGGCGGCCGGCATGCGCGAGCGCCGCAGGGTGTCGGCGATCTCAGTCTCCAACAATCCCTTCGGCGAGAACGCGCTGCTCTACGCCGATAATTTGAGAAGCGGCGAACTCGGCTTCTACACGGCAAAACCGTTGAAACCCCTCGGTGTCGCCCGTCTCGCCATCGACATGCTGCGCGGCAAGGTCCGCGAGAATGCCGATGTCATGGTGATGCACCCGGCCGAAGTGCACCTGCATTTTCCGAAACTGCGCTCCAAAGCCAATTGCGTCATGGACGGCGAACTGCTGCCGCTCGAACGCGACGTCTCGATCCGGCTGCATCCGGGCGAATTGAAGGTTCTCGTCAAGCAGGGTCTCGCCGCTCAAGTGAATGCGGACGAACGCCGCGAGCCCGCTGCGTAAGTCGGCCGCTGCGTAAGTCGGCCGCTGCGTAAGTCGGCCGCCGCGTAATTTCAGAGCCGCGGCAGATAGGTGCGGTAGTCGAAATCCGAAACGGTGCGCAGATGGGCAAGCGCTTCCTTGCGCTTGGTGTCGCCATAGAGCGCCTGATAACGCGCACCGAAGATATCGGCGATGAAGGGCGAGGTGCGGAAGGTGTCGACGGCGCTGAGGAAATCATGCGTCAGTCGCGCCGTATTCGCAGGCGTGTGCGAGGGCGTCGTCTCTTCGCCGGGGTCGAGTTCGCCATCGAGACCGGCGAGCATGCCGCCGAGGATCGCTGCCAGCAGCAGATAGGGATTGGCATCGGCGCCGGCGACGCGGTGTTCGATGCGTGCGGCCGGGCCATCCTTGTCGGGGATGCGGATCGCCGTGCCGCGATGGCCGCTGCCCCAGGTCAGATCCACAGGCGCAAACGAGCCCGGCTGGAAGCGGCGGTAGGAATTGGCGAAGGGAGCGAAAATCAGTTGCGCCGCGCGCATGGAGTCGAGCAGGCCTGATATCACCGATTTGAGCAGCTTCGGTTCGCCGCCCTTGGCATCGAGGATGTTACGGCCTTGCTCGTCGATGATGCTCGCATGCACATGCAGGCCGGAGCCGGCATGTTCGGAATAGGGCTTGGCCATGCAGGTCGATTTCAGCCCGTGCCGGCGCGCCGCCTGTTCGGCGATGCGCTTGAGATAGAGGCAATCGTCGGCGGCAGCCAGCGCGTCCGCGCGGTGCAGCAGGTTGACCTCGAACTGGCCCGGACCGAATTCTGCCGTCGTCGCATCCGCCGGCAGGTTCTGCGCCTTCGCATAGGCCCTCAGGGTCTGCAAATAGCCATCGAGCGCGTCGACGGCGCTCATGTCGTAGAGCTGGAAACCGTTCGGTTCGCCGCGATAGGTGAGGTTTTCGGGCGGGCAGGGGCGTCCGGTCTCGCGCCAGTCTCCGGACATCACGTAAAATTCCAGCTCGGTCGCGACGACGGGCGTCAGCCCGCGCGCCGTATAGCGCTCGACCACCGAAGCGAGGATGGCACGTGGATCCATGAAGCTCGGGCTGCCGTCGAATTCGTGCATGGTGGCGAGCACCTGCATCGAGCCCTCGGGCGCCCAGGGCATCGGCGCCAGGCTGCGCCGGTCGGGGATGACCTTGCCGTCAGGATCGCCGATCGTCAGCGACAGGCCGGTGATATCGTCATTATCGTCGCCCCAGATGTCGAGCGATTGCGTCGAGGTCGGCAGACGGATGTCGCCGGCCCAGACCTTGTCTTCGGCGCCGGGCGGAAGCTGCTTGCCGCGCAGGTCGCCGTTCATGCCGACGATCAGGATCTCGAAACGCGGGTCGTCGCCTTTCGTCTTGCCGTCCATCCTGTCGCTCGCCATGACCTTGAAAATCCTCCGGGACAAGGCCAAGCTCCTATCCCATCGACATCAGCCTTTCAATCCGCGAGGGTCTTTACCAATCATGCCCGATACTTACCCACCCTCGAACCTTGCCGCGATCGACGCCGCGCACCACCTGCATCCCTTCGCCGACATGAAGAAGCTGAATGCCGAGGGCGCGCGTATCATCCAGCGCGGTGAGGGCGTCTACATCTTCGACAATCACGGCAGGAAATATCTCGATGGCTTCGCCGGCCTCTGGTGCGTCAATATTGGCTATGGCCGCCGGGAGATCGCCGATGCCGCCACCAGGCAGATGAACGAGCTGCCCTATTACAACACCTTCTTCGGCACGACCTCGACGCCGGCGACGCTGCTTGCGCAGAAGGTCACCTCCCATGCCGGGGAACGGTTCAACCATATCTTCTTCACCGGCTCCGGCTCGGAGGCGAACGACACCTGGTTCCGCATGGCCCGGGTCTACTGGAGCGCCATCGGCAAGCCGTCGAAGAAGATCGTCATATCGAGGAAGAACGGCTATCACGGTTCGACCGTCGCCGGCGCCAGCCTCGGCGGCATGAAGTACATGCATGAGCAGGGCGACCTGCCGATCCCGGGCATCGTCCATATCGGCCAGCCCTATTGGTATGGCGAGGGCGGCGATCTCTCACCCGCTGAATTCGGTCTCAAGGTTGCCCGCGAGCTCGAAGCGAAGATCGACGAACTCGGCGAGGAGAACGTCGCCGCCTTCGTCGCCGAGCCGGTGCAGGGCGCTGCCGGCGTCATCATCCCGCCCGAGACCTACTGGCCGGAGATCGACCGCATCTGCAAGGCGCGCAATATCCTGCTGGTGACCGACGAGGTGATCTGCGGATTCGGCCGACTGGGCGCGTGGTTCGGCCACCACTATTTCGGCGTCGAGCCCGATCTGGCGCCGATCGCCAAAGGGCTTTCCTCCGGCTACCTGCCAATCGGCGGCGTGCTCGTCAGCGACCGCATCGCCGATGTGCTAATCAACGAGGTCGGCGACTTCAACCACGGCTTCACCTATTCCGGCCACCCGGTCTGCGCTGCCGCAGCCCTCGAAAACCTGCGGATCATCGAGGAGGAAAGACTGGTCGAACGCGTGCGCGACGATATCGGCCCCTATTTCGGCAGGGCCTGGGCAGCGCTGGCAGACCATGATCTGGTCGGCGAAGCCGTCAGCATCGGCCTGATGGGCGGACTGCAGCTTGCCGCCGAGAAGAGCACGCGCACTCGTTATGCCAAGCCCGATCAGGTCGGTGCGTTGGTGCGCAACCACGCGCTGGCGAACGGTCTGGTGCTGCGCGCCACCGGCGACCGCATGCTCGCCTCGCCGCCGCTCGTCATCAGTCACGCCGAGGTGGACGAGATGGCGAGGATTACCAGGCTGGCGCTGGATTTGGCCTGGAAGGAGCTGAAACCCTGATTGCGCTCAGCCAGGCTGATTGACCCAGGCATAGCCGAAACGGTAGCGGTCGTCGCCGCGCCCATAGACATAGGGCACGTCGATCACCGACGCCTCAGGTGCGGACGTGCCGAGATTGGCCTGCAGCCATTCAGCCATATCAGGCGGCAGCGCTTCGCTTCCGCCCTTGGGGAGGAGCCACACGAGGAGAAGCGGTCGTCGGCTGGAGAGATCCGGGTTGAAGCCTGGATAATCCACCGAGAGGACCGGCACGCCGGGAATATCCTGCCTGAGATTGCCGGCAAGCAGGCTGTCGCCGGCAAGGATCGCGGCCGGTTCGGCCTGTTTGCGCAAGGTTTCCAGCATGCCGGCATAGGGCCTGTTCAGCCGCTCGTAATGACCGGTAAAGCGCGCAGTCGCAACGCTCCCGTAAAGGGCCGCCGGCACGCCGATCATGATGACGGCGAGGATGGGTATAAAACGCCGGAACGCTCTGTCTGTCGTGACGCCTGCTGCCTCGATCTTCAGGCAGAAATAGAGCGGTAGGATGAAGAGCATCGGCACCAGCCAGCGATCCTTGATGCCGGCAGCACCCCCGAAGACGATCAGAAACAGAATGCCGGCCAAGAAGACGAGCATCATCCGCTCGAGAAGCCGCGTCCATTCCGAGCCGGAGGCGAGCGCCGGACGAAGGCCCTTGCCGAAGACGATCGCAAACACCGCCACGGTCAATGCGGCAAAGCTGATGGTGGCGACAGCGAGCGAGCTCACGCCCATGGCGACCTGCGTGAGATAACTCGCATCGCCGCTCGCGGTCATCTTCTCCAGGGTGCGTGCGGTGGCGAAATCGAGATTATCCTTCAGCCAGAACAGATGCGGCAGGGTGATGACGAGCGCCACCGCCGCCGTCAGCGCCAGCCGCCAGTCGAAGATCCGCGGCCGCAGGCGCGCATCCGAAAGCGCGGCGATCAGGGCTGCCGCCGGCAGGATCGCGAAATTATACTTGGCAAGCAGGCCGAAACCGATGCCGATGCCTGCGATCAGATAGGAGGCAAGGCTCGGCTGCTTCAGGCTGCGGATAAAGCCGTAGAAGAAGATGCTGGCCGAGAAGAACACCGCGACCGTGTGCGTAAGGTCGCGCTGCATCTCGAAAGCCATCTGCGGGATCGTCAGCAGGCCGAGCGTGGCGATCGCCACCAGCGCCTTGTCGCGCAGGATAAGCCGCGCGGTCAGGCCGTAGAGCACGTAGGAGCTGAACAGCAGAAGGTTCTTCACGATAGAAAGCGCGGTCAGCGAGACGCCGGCAAACCGGAAGACGGTGTATTGCAGCCAGTTGTAGAAGGGCGGCTGCGGGCCGTAGCCGGCGGCAAGCCATTGCGAGCGGAAGGCCTGTTCGGCCTCGTCGAGATCGAGCGAATGCGAGGTTGCGAGCCGCACGCCGACCTGAAGCGCGAAATAGGCTGCCAGCAGAACGAAGATCCAACTGATGTCGCGACGGCTGCTCTCGGTCATTCTATTTGATCCCCGGCCGAACCCAGGCGTAGCCGAGCGCGAAATTGTCGCCCTGCCGGCCGAAATAATAGGGAAGCGAGAGCGAGCCGATCTCCTGCAACGCGATATCAGCCGCCGTCAGCGCCGATGAAAACCGCTCCGGCATCACCGCGTCGGCAGTCGTCGCCGTCTTCTTGCCGCGCCAGACGATCAGCACCGGCCCCTTGGCCTCGGCATAGGCCGGAATGCCCTGTGCCGGAAAATCCGGGATCACCACCGGCACATCGGGAAATTGCAGCCGCATGTTTCCGCCAATATAGGTGTCGGAAGCGATCACCAGCGCCGGTTGCGCCTGTCGCGTCATCTCGCGCGAAAAACCCGCCATCGGCACATTCGGCCGGCTGTAGGCGCCGATCAGCCCGGCACCGACGACGCGGAAGCCGAGTGCGATCAGCACGCAGGCCATCAGCACCGGCGCGACCTGCCGGAAGCGGCGTAGCCCGGCGGAAAGGTCGAGCCCGGCCGCCTGCATTTTCGCCAGGAAATGGATCGGCAGCACCAGCAGGAAGGGGTCGAGCCAGCGCTCGCGCACCGTGGTGGAGCCGGTCAACAGCACGATCAGAACGATGCCGGCAAGACTTGCGAGCATCATCCGCTCCATCATCCCAGTCCAGCGGTTGCCCGCCGAAAGAGCCCGGACAAAATCCCGGCGGAAGGTGACGGCGAAGATCACCACCGGCAGCGCCGCAAAGGCGATGATGGCGACGAGAAAGGCGAGAAGGCCTTTGCCGATCCGCACGGCGCCGGCGGGTTCGCTGCCGGCGGCCATCTTGACCAGAGTGTCGGAGGAGGCGAATGCGAGATTGCCCTGCAGCCAGATCGCGTGCGGCAGGATGATGACGAGCGCAACAGTGATCGCCGCCAGCATGCGCCAGTCGAGCGCCCGGCGCCGCCATTCGGCATCGGGCAGGATGGCGATCAAGGCGACGACAGGCATCAGCGCGAAATTATATTTCGAGATCAGCCCGATGCCGGTCGCAAGCCCGAGCAGCAGGTAGCTCGCCATATCGGGCTGGTCGAGCGTGCGGAAGAAGCCGTAGAGAAACAGCGAGCTGGCAAAGAGCAGCGCCGTCGTGTGGGTCAGATCCTGCTGGGCCATGTAGGAGACCTGAGGCAGGGTGATCAGCGCCAGCATGCCGACGGCGGCAAGCGCCTCGTCCTTCAGCGCGCGCCGCCCGGCAAGGCCATAGAAGAGATAGGACAGGAACAGCAGGATGTTTTTCGGAACGATCAGCGCGCCGATCGACATGCCCGTCACCGAAACGACGGCATATTGCATCCAGTTGTAGAAGGGCGGCTGCGGGCCGTAGCCCGCCAGCAGATATTGCGAGAAGAAGGATTGCTCCGCCTCGTCGAGCTCCAGCGAATGCGGAAGCACGATGCGCAGCACGATGTTGAGCACGAAATAGGCTGCAAGCAGCAGGCCCGCGGTTTTGATCGTCCTCGTCGCGCGCTCCAGCATCGTGCTGCCGGCTTAGGCTTGGCTTTGATCGTCGAAGATCTGCCGCACGATGTAATTCGGAGAGGCATCGTCGCGGTAATAGGTGCGCGCGATCATTTCCGCCAGGATGCCGGTGGTGATCATCTGCACCGACGACAGCAGAAGTACCACGCCGACCATCAGCATCGGTCGCGTGCCGATGTCGTTGCCCAGGATGAATTTGTCGAAGCCGAGATAGAGCAGGATCAGCATGGCGAGCGCGCCGAGGCCTAGGCCTAGCGAACCGAAGAAATGCCCCGGCCGCGCCTTGTAGCGCATGAAGAACATCACCGACAGCAGATCGAGGATGACGCGGAAGGTGCGCGAAATGCCGTATTTCGAAACGCCGTGCTCGCGTGCGTGGTGGGTGACGGCCATCTCGCCGATTCGCGAGCTCGGGACGACACCGGCGACCCAGGCGGGGATGAAGCGGTGCATCTCGCCCATCAGCTTCACCTGCCTGATGATCGAGGCACGGTAGATCTTCAGGCTGCAGCCGTAATCATGCAGCTTGACGCCGGTGATGCGGCCGATCAGGTAGTTGGCGCACCAGGAGGGGATCTTGCGCAGGAACAGACCGTCCTTGCGGTTCTTGCGCCAGCCGACCAAGAGGTCGAGTTCACGCCGTTCCAGCTCGGAGACCATCGAAGGAATGTCCTTCGGGTCGTTCTGCAGGTCGCCGTCCATCGTCGCGATCAGGCGGCCACGGGCAGTATCGATGCCGGCCTGCATGGCGGCTGTCTGGCCGAAGTTGCGCTGCAACTCGACGATCCTAAGCGTCAGCCCCTCGCGTCCGACGAACTTGCGGGCGTTGACGAGTGTCGCATCCGTGCTGCCGTCGTCGACGAGGATCAGCTCCCAGCGATGGGGGTAGCTGAGCATCGCAGCCGCGACACGCTCGACAAGCGGGCCGACGCTTTGCTCTTCGTTGAAAATGGGCACGACCAGCGACAGTTCGAGCGATTGTACCGGATCATTCGTACCGCGAATGGGCTCTACGGTTGTCTGCAACTTTCATCTCCAAAAGGCCGGACGGCCGAGCAATCTTTAATGCCGCCGCCGCACTTGCGGAAGGCTACTACATGAAGTGTCCGCCGGTTGCCAGCGGGCAATGCCGATTCCCGCAATCGGCTGATCTGCCGGGGCGCTATTTCGCGCCGCCATCCACCCAGGAGTAACCAATGGAGAAGCTGCGTTTGCCGTCACCGAAGAGATAGGGCAGCGTCAGCGTCTTCAACTCTTGCAGATGAATGCCCGATCTCACGAGGTCATTGGCGAAGCCGGGGGAAATTGTTGGATCATCTGCGGTCTCGCCGCGCCAGATAACCAGCACCGGCCCCTTCGCGTCCGCATATTCTGGAACTCCGGGACCGGGAAAGAACGGGATCACGACGGGAATATCGGGAAACTCCAGCCGCATGTTGCCGGCAACGAACTTGGTTCCCGCCACGATGAGAACCGGCTTGCGGGTCGCGGTCAATTCAGCCACGTAGCCGGAAAAGGGTACGTTCGTTCTCGTATAAGGGCCGATATATTGAATGCCGACGATCCGGAAAAGAAGGATCGACAGGATGACGACCATGAAGACCGGCACCACGGGCCGGAAGCGGGCAAGACCGGCGGAAAGATCGAGGTCTGCGGTTTCCAGTTTCAGGAACAGATAGATCAGCAGGACGAGCAGGCATGGGTCGAGCCAACGCTCGTGGATATCGCTCGCGCCGGCGAAGAGGACCACGCCGACGAAGGCGAGCAGGCTGATGACCATCATCCGCTCGATCACCCGGATCATCGGGCTGGTAGCGGAGAGCGCGCGAAAGAAGTCGCGCCGGAAGGCGGCCGCGATGAGAACGATCGGCAGTGCGACGAAGCCTAGGACGGCGATAACCAGAGACAGCAGCCCTTGCCCGATGCGGGGCAGGCCGGCCGGGGCCAGGTCTTCGGCGGTCATCCGCTCCAGCGTCGGCGCAGACGCGCTGACGAGATTGTCAGGCAGCCAGAGCGCATGCGGCAGCACGATCAGAATGGCGAGCACGGCCGCCGGCAGCAAACGCCAGTCGATGAGACGGCTGCGCCATTCCCGCTCCGGCAGTACGGCGATGAGGGCGGCAAATGGCAGGATGACGAAATTATACTTCGAGATGAGCCCGATGCCGGTGGCGATGCCGATGACAAGATAGCTCCAGATCATCGGCTGGCGCAGCGTGCGGAAAAAACCAAAGAGGAAGAGCGAGGTCGCAAACAGCAGAGCAACCGTATGGGTCAGTTCGCGTTGCGCCATCAGTCCGACCTGCGGCAGGGTAATCAGGCTCAGCATGGCGACGGCTGCGAGCGAACGGTTCTTCAGTACCTCGCGGGCAGCAAGCCCGTAGAAGAGATAGCAGCCGAAGAGAATGATGTTCTTCGGCACAGAGAGCACCCACATCGATATGCCTGTCACCGAAACGATGGCATATTGGATCCAGTTGTAGAAGGGCGGCTGCGGACCGTAGCCGGCAAGCAGGTATTGCGAGTAGAAGGATTGTTCCGCCTCGTCGAGATCGAGCGTATGAGGCAATGCGATGCGGAGCGCGATGTTCAGCAGGAAATAGACTGCCAGAAACAGGCTTGCGCTCGTAATGCTTCTGGTAATGCGCTTCAACATCGATCTCCAAGTCAGGCCGGCAAGGCGTCGTTATTTTTCGGTCGTCCTGGGGGATCGTCGGCCTTAAGGCGATATCGCCGCCGTCGCCGTCAACTCCGCCGTTGTGCGCAACCTTCATTTCTCCTAAAACGCCTGGCGACGGAACCGAGGCCCATGCCGACGCCAAGCGAGGAATGCCTACTACATGAAGAGTTCGATCGTTGAAAGCCGGCAATCCTGGTTTATGCGCAATCGCATGACCGTTCTGACGGTCGTCATCGTCGCAGCCTATGGCCTCTTCATCCAATGGTTCTGGGGTTGGCCCGTCATCATCAGCCAATGGGCCGATGTCGGCGCGGGTCCCGTGATCGCTGCGCTCGTACTGCTGACGAGCACCTATTTCCTGCGCACATGGCGCATCTACGATTATTTTCCGAAGGAAACGGCCGGCCGGTTTGCGACCCTCTTCCGCGTCACGCAGATCCATAATCTGCTGAACATCATGCTGCCTTTCCGAACCGGCGAAACCAGCTTTCCGCTGTTGATGCGCACCGAATTCGGCATTCCGCTGACGCGCGGGACCTCGGCGCTGTTCGTCATGCGGCTGCTCGACCTGCACGCGCTTCTGGCGGCTGCTGGCATCGGCTTTGCCATTGCTGCCACAGATGCGGCCGTCGCCTGGTCGCTTTGGGCAATCTTCCTGCTGCTGCCGGTGGCAGCTTTCGCCGCGCGCAAGCCGCTGTTGCGAGTTGCCGCCAAGCTGCTGCCTGCGAAGGCGCAGAAATTCGTCGCCGAGATCGAAAACGGCTTGCCGCTCGATGCCGTCGCCTTTGCGCGTGCCTGGGCGATGACCATCGTCAACTGGCTGGTGAAGGTGATGGTGCTCGCATGGGCGCTCGGCCTGATGGGCGTGCTGCCGATGGCGGCAAGCTTCGGCGGCGCGCTCGGCGGCGAACTCTCCTCCGTGCTGCCGATGCATGCGCCAGGCGGCGTCGGCACCTATCCGGCCGGCATCACCGCCGGCGCCATCGCATTGGGCGCCTCCAGCGAGCGGCTGGCCCTTGCCGCGCTGGCACAGGCGAGCGTCAATGCCCACTTGCTGATCATTGTCTCGGCGCTGACGGGAACTGCGATCTCACTACCGCTCGGACGTCGTGGCAAGCTCTGAAATCCGCTTTCTCAGAAACGCCTGCTCCGGCTCCTGCCGGCAGAGCGACAGCGCCGTTTGATAGGCCGCGATCGCCTCTTGCCTCCGGCCGAGACGGCGCAGGAAATCGGCGCGCGCCGAATGGACGAGGTGATAGGCCTGCAGCTCCCGGCGTCCCAGAATGTTATCGATCAGGTCCAGCCCCTTCGCTGGCCCTTCGGCCATCGCAATCGCCACGGCGCGGTTGAGCTCGACGATCGGAGAGGGCTGCGCCGCCAGCAGCAGATCGTAATAGAAGGCGATCCGCCGCCAGTCGGTCTCTTCGGCAGCCGGCGCCTTGGCATGTTCGGCGGCGATCGCCGCCTGCAGCGTATAGGTGCCGATCTCTCCGGCTTCCATCGCCGCGGCGAGCAGCGCCAGGCCTTCCGTAATCTTCGCATGATCCCAGAGCGAGCGGTCCTGATCGGCAAGCAGCACCAGCGATCCGTCTCCGACGCGGCGGGCGGTGCGGCGGGAATCCTGCAGCAGCATCAAGGCCAGCAGGCCGGAGACGTCGGGATGCGGCAGCAGCGCCAGAAGCAGTCGCGCCAGACGGATCGCTTCTGCGGTCAGGTCGGCGCGGACCACCTCATCGCCCGAAGAGGCCGAATAGCCCTCGTTGAAGACGAGGTAGATGACGTGCAGCACCCGGTCTAGCCGCGGCGGCAGCGCCTCGCGGCCCGGCACCTCGTAGGGGATCTTCGCCGCCCGGATCCTGCCTTTGGCGCGCACGATCCGCTGGGCCACCGTCGGCGCCGGAATGAGGAAGGCATGGGCGATCTCTTCGGTGGTCAGTCCGCAGATTTCCCTCAGCGCCATCGCCATCTGCGCATCGGCCGGGATGAGCGGATGGCAGCAGGTGAAGATCAGCCGCAGCATGTCGTCCTCGATCGGTTCCATGTCGCCGATCTCCGTTGCATCGGGCGTGTAGAGGCTGTCCTCGATATGATGCTGCGAAGCATCGAAACGCGCCCGCCGTCGGATCGTGTCGATCGCCTTGAAACGCCCTGTCGAAACGAGCCAGGCGAAGGGATTGCCGGGAATGCCGTCCGTCGGCCATGTCCGGGCGGCGGCGGCAAACGCGTCGTGAAGCGCCTCCTCCGCCCGGTCGAAATCGCCGAGCAGACGGATCAGCGTCGCCAGCACCCGGCGCGATTGAGTTCGGTAGATTTCTTCGATGATGCTTTCCAATCAGGCTCCTCAGTCTGGCAGGGTCAGCGGCCGCACGGGCCTCAGTTCGACCGCGCCGTAACGGGCCGACGGGATTCGCCCGGCGATCTCTTTGGCCTTGACCATGTCGGGCGCCTCGATGACGTAGAAGCCGGCCAGATGCTCCTTCGTTTCGACATAGGGACCGTCCGTGGCGGAGAGCGTGTTGTTGCGAACGCGCAGCACGGTCGCCGTGTCAGGCATCTCCAAGGCATCGGAGTGGATCATGATGCCTTCGCGGCTCAGCTCCTCATCGAAAGCGAAATGCGCTTTGATAAGTTCGGCGGTTTCATCAGGCGTCAGCGTTCCGTCCGTGTCGGTGCTGTTATAAATCAGGCAGATGTACCGCATCGCTATTTCCCATCCTCAATGGAGTAAGTCGGGCGCACTTCGATCGAGCAATATTTGAGGATCGGAAAACTCGACACGATCGTCCTCGCCTCCTCGATAGTCTCTGCTTCGATCAGCAAAAAACCGCCGAGGTGCTCTTTGATTTCGGCAAATGGGCCATCGGTCGCAAAGGCTTCGCCATTGCGCAGGCGGACCGTGATCGCCGTTGACGGGTCATGCAAGGCGAGCGCCACCAGCAGATGGCCGCTCTCGCGCCAGCGATTGTCGCTGGTGATGCATTCCTGTGTGAGCGCATCCCATTCGGTCTGAGGGACCAGCTTGCTTTTTTCCGTGTCGAACCAGATCTGGCATAGAAATTTCATTGGTCTCTCCTCATTTAGCTTCGAATTCGTGGATTGGCCGCACCTCGATCGCGCCGAGGCTGGCGAGCGGGATGCCCGCGGCAATGCGGATCGCTTCGTTGAGATCCTTGGCCTCGATCAGGATGAAGCCGCCGAGCGCCTCCTTCGTCTCGGCGAAGGGACCGTCCGTCACCGACATCTCGCCATTGCGCACCCGTACGGTCACCGCCGATTTCGGCGGCTGTAGCGCCTGGGCGACGATCATATGCCCGCTTTCGACGAGGTCCTTGTCATAGTTCAAGGAATTAGTGTCGAGTTCGGTCTTCTGCTCCTGTGTCATGGCGTCGAGCACCCCGCCATCGAACCAGACCTGACAGAGATATTTCATCGCGGCAGCCTCCTTGCTCTGTTCCCATAAACATGGACGAACGACCTGCATGCATTTCGACAGCGCCGCGAAAAAAATTTGTGCGGACGAGGTGTCGAAATCGCAAGGCAGCGCTCGACAAGAGCATGTCGCGCAAAAGTGTGCAGCGGTTTTGCGATAACGACATGCGTAAAAACAAGAACCTAAAGCGCGAGGAGCGAATCTGAAAGATCGCGACGCGCTTTAGGCTTCATCGAAACCCGTCGAGGAGAATGGAAATGAGCATTCTTGAAATCGCTCTGGCAAGCCAGATCTGGGCACGTCGCCACGAGAAGCGTCAGCTGGTAGTACTCGACGATGCCGATGCGCTGAAGGCTCTGCTGCGCATCGCTTTCGTCGTGGTGGCCTTCACCTTGCTGATATCAGGGCTGAATCTTGCCGCCGGTAGGCCGCAGATGCTGGCCGAGGGCTCTGCGCCTGTCACGACGGGCAGATGAGGAAACGGCCTATTGGAAGGCCGTTTCGAAGAAGCTGCGCAGCTTGCGTGAATGCAGCGCTTCCTTCGGCATGGCGGCAAGCTTCTGGACGGCACGGATGCCGATCTGCAGGTGTTGGTTGACCTGCGTGCGGTAGAAGGCCGTTGCCATGCCCGGCAGCTTCAATTCGCCGTGCAGCGGCTTGTCGGAGACGCAGAGCAGCGTGCCATAGGGCACGCGGAAGCGGAAGCCGTTGGCGGCGATCGTTGCCGATTCCATGTCGAGCGCGATCGCGCGCGCCTGGGAGAGCCGCTTCACCGGCCCGCGCTGGTCGCGCAGTTCCCAGTTGCGGTTGTCGATCGTGCCGACGGTACCGGTCCGCATGATGCGCTTCAGCTCGAAACCTTCATAGCCGGTGATTTCGGCCACGGCTGCTTCGAGCGCCACCTGCACTTCGGCCAGCGCCGGGATCGGTACCCAGACCGGCAGGTCGTCGTCGAGGACATGGTCCTCACGCATATAGGCATGGGCGAGAACATAGTCGCCGAGCCGCTGGCTGTTGCGAAGACCGGCGCAGTGGCCGAGCATTAGCCAAGCATGCGGGCGCAGCACGGCGACATGGTCGGTGATCGTCTTGGCGTTGGAGGGGCCGACGCCGATATTGATCATGGTGATCCCGGCATGGCCCTTCTTCTTCAGATGGTAGGCCGGCATTTGCGGCAGGCGGGTGAGGGTGGCATCCGTTTCCGGCGCGTTCGAGCCGGGCAGGGTGACGACATTGCCGGGCTCGACGAAGGCGGTATAGCCGTCGCCGCCCTCCGCCATCAGCTTGCGCGCCCAACTGCAGAATTCGTCGATATAGAACTGGTAGTTGGTGAACAGCACGAAATTCTGGAAATGCTCGGCATGCGTCGCCGTATAATGCGACAGCCGGGCGAGCGAATAGTCGATGCGTTGCGCGGTGAACGGCGCCAGCGGCGAGGGCTCTCCCGGCGGCGGGATATATTCGCCGTTGGCGATCTCGTCGTCGGTGGTGTTGAGGTCGGGCGTGTCGAAGATATCGCGCATCGGAACGTCGACGAAGGCGTTGGTCGAAGCTTCCACATGCGCACCCTCGCCGAAAGCGAAGTGCAAGGGGATCGGCGTCGCAGATTCCGAGACGATCACAGGCACATTGTGGCTCTTCATCAAGAGTGCCAGTTGCTCCTTCAAGTAATGCTTGAAGAGTTTCGGCCGGGTGACGGTCGTCGTGTAGATGCCGGGTGCCGTGACATGACCGTAGGAAAGCCGCGAATCGACATGGCCGAAGCTTGTCGTCTCGATGCTGACCTGCGGATAAAATGCGCGGTAGCGCGAGGAGATCGGAGCGCCCTGCGCAAGTTCGCTGAAACTCTCGATCAGGAACGCCGTGTTGCGCTCGTAAAGCGCTGTCAGCGTCTCGACCGCCTTGGCGGGATCATCGAAGCTCTGAGGCTGGAAAGGCGGTGGAGAGGATATGTCGAGGGGCGACAAAAGGGAGATTCGTTTGTTCATGACGCATTATAGAGAGTTGTTCTTGACAAGCAAACGACGCGCGCCGGCGGAATTCGATTTTTATCTCCTTCCGTGTCTGATGCCAGTCACCTCACCGCGGGCGCGCAGAAGCTGCCGTTTCTCTCCAGACAGGTATAGCTCGCCCCGAAATGCGACTGTGCACCGCCGCCACCCTCATGCACCACGACTGCCGAAAACGTGATCGCAAAGATCGCCGCAAATAGCGTGATGATGCTGAGGCGTCTTGCCATAATATAGTGGTCCATTGCCTTGTCCCCGATACGCAACTCTATCGTGAGAAGAGTTTTGGCATGCGACGGCTGAACGAGTGCTGAGATACCGGTTCATCAGCCGTTCAGCTTGCCGGGCGGGCTCGGGCCGACCGCCAAGGGGCTTCGAGGCATGGATGATGGCTGCGCAGGTGCGTTACGATACGCTTATAAGTTGGCTCGGCTATTCTTCGGCCGGCCAATCCCGCGCGGTATGGATCACACGCAAGATGACGACGCTTTCGCGCCCCGCGATCGACCGCAGCTCATAGGAAATTATGTAGGAGAGCCGGGTGAGGGATTTTTCATAAGTGCCAGTTATTCGTCCTGGCCGACCGGTTGCAAATTCGCCAAGTTTCTTGCCGGCATCCTCGATGGCGTCCACGACCCTTTCGGCCGCATCGGGGTTGTCCTTTGCGATGTAACGCAGAATTTCCAGATTATCCTGATGTGCTTCCTTCGATCAAAGAACCGGCCTCATCCGCGCGGGCTCTTCCTACGCTTGGCATCCTCGATGACCTTACGCATTTCGGCGACAGCCTGCTCGTGCGGTATAACGCATCCAGCTTCCGCATCAGCCATGCCGCGCTTGATACCCTCGATGATTTCAAGCTCGCGCTCCACATAGGTCGCTACGGCCTCGCCGGCGAGGAATGATTTGCTGCGTTGCGTGTCGGCCGCAATCCTGTCGAGCTTTTCTTTTACGTCGGGGCGGACCCGAATTGTCATGGTCGTGCTGCCGGCCATTTCGAAAACTCCTGTGTTGAGCTGTGTACACTCTAACACATCTCGGCCGTTGCCTGCTGTCCGCCCCGCGTTCTCTCAAAGCCGCGTCCAGGTCTGAGACTTGCAGAGGATCTTCATCACGCAGCCCTGCATCCTCAGCGAATTGCCGGAAACCTTGCCTGAGCCGCTATAGGTCTTCTCGGCGGCTGGGTCGGTGATCTCGCCGGCATAGCTGCCGCCGGTTCCCGCAAGCGTGCCGATCTTCCGGCCGGCATATTTACCGCTCTTCAGTGTCACGCAGTAACTGCCGCCGCAGGATGCGATCACCGCCGTATCGCCGGCAGCCGTCTTCCAGTTGCCGACGATCGGCTCCTCGGCATGCGCAATACCTGCGATCACTGTTATGGCGCCGGCGAGAACGAAGCTGCGGATCATCTTTTCCTCCATGATGTCCTTGATCGCCGCGAAAATAACTGACGCGAACGTAAAGGTAAACAGGGTCAATCGCTATCATGCTGACTGGCTGAAAAACGCGAGAAAAAGCCGTGCGGCGAGCTTTCAAAGATATCGCCTGCTGATTTCATGATGAACGATCCGTTTATTTTCAAATCTGAATCTTTCGTAAAATCCGCTCGAAAATCCTTAATTCGCAGGGAGTCCGATGTTTAACGAAAATCCAATTTTACCAAGTGTTTGCACTTTGTTTGTCTCAAATTAATCATGCATTTTAGCCGTTTTTTGAAAGCCGTTTGGCATAGTGAACCCATCAAACGAGCGGGGCAAACCCGCCGGACCGGAAGGGCCGCAAGCCGCAACAGACGGCAAGGCCTAGAGGTAAAACAGGGTCAGTCATAAACAGGCTAACAGGGATAAAACCGATGGCACGCTTTGAAATGCACAATGCTGAAACGGCCACCATGGGTGGCGACAACAACAGCGCCGATGTCTTCTGCGAAATGGGTCTGATGTATGCGACCGGCCGCGGCTGCGAAGTCGATCTCGTCGCAGCCCACAAATGGCTGAACATCGCCGCAATCAAGGGCAACGACCGCGCCGCCGAGCTTCGCGCCGACGTGGCCGCCGCCATGGACAAGATGCAGCTCGCAGCAGCGCTGCGCGCCGCCCGCGAGTGGATGACGGTTCACTAGAACAGGATGATTTTAGGCCGCTTCGGCGTCTTCGATCAGGAATTCGACAAGAGCAGCAATAACAACCTCAAAAAGAGGGACTGGCGGGGCGCTTTGGACGGGGCCGACGCCGGGAGAGCGGAACCGCGACCGGATCCCACCGGCCGCGGTTCTTCGTTTTATCGGCTGATCTGTTCCAGCACCTGCGGCAACGCTTCTTCGAGAAGCGCCATATCCGCCTCCGGCCCGACGCTGACGCGAATGCAGCGATTGAGCGGCGCCACGCCAGGCATGCGGATGAAAACCCCGCGCTCCATCAATCCGTCGACGACCGCCCTGGCATAAGTGCCGTCGCGGCCAGCGTCGATCGCCACGAAATTCGTCGCCGAGGGCAGCGGTTGGAGGCCGTTCGCCCGGGCAATACCGCCGATCCGCTCCCGGCCCGCATGGATTTTTCCGACCACCTCGACGAGATAGGCCTGGTCCTTCAGCGCCGCGAGCGCTGCTGCCGTCGCCAGCCGGTTCATGCCGAAATGATTGCGGATCTTGTCGAAGGCCTGCGCCGTACCTGCCGTCGAGATCGCGTAGCCGGTGCGTGAGCCGGCAAGTCCGTAAGCCTTGGAGAAGGTGCGGGTGCGAATGACGTTCGGCAGCTCGATGAGCGAGGAGATCGACGGCAGCGACCCTGCCGGCCCCGTCTCGCTATAGGCCTCGTCGAGCACCATCAGCGTCGTCTCGGGCAGCGCACGGGCGAAAGCGGCGATGCTGTCGGCATCCCACCAGCTTCCCATCGGATTGTCAGGATTGGCGAAATAGACAAGTGGCGCATTCTCGCGTTTCACCGCATCGAGCAGCCCGTCGAGATCCTCGCGGTCGTTTGCGTAGGGAACGGTCACCAGCCGGCCGCCGAAACCGGCGACATGGAAATTGAAGGTCGGATAGGCGCCGAGCGAGGTAACGACGGGCGCGCCCGGTTCGATCACCAGCCGGACGATCTGGCCGAGCAATTCGTCGATGCCGCTGCCGATGGCGATATTGGCGGCCGAGACGCCGAGATGGGCGGCAAGCGCTTCCCGGAGCGCGAAATTCTCCGGATCATTGTATTTCCAGATATTGCCGGCCTCCTCGCGCATCGCTGCAAAGACAGAAGCGGCTGGGCCGAAGCCGTTCTCATTGGCGCCGATGCGCGCCGAAACGGCAAGTCCGCGCTGGCGCTCGATCGCCTCGGGGCCGACGAAGGGAACTGTGGAGGGCAGGGCGCTGGCAAGAGGTGTGAAGCGCGAAAAGGCGGACATGCGAAGGCAGCTTCCCGGACATATTGACAATCGGCGAAACAATAGGCCCGGGCACGGCCAACGCAAGCAAGATTATTTCCGCAACGGCAGCGCCGCGCGTGTCGCCGGCCTGTTTACGCGCGGAAGATCGGCGCACGCCGGGCGTCGATCGCTTCCATGTTGCCGATCATGAAATCGGTGCGGACGACGCGGCGCAGAACCTCGGGGTCCATGATGTTGATGAACCGCACGCCGATGCGTTCTTTATGGCGGTAGACCTCGGCGCAGCCGATCCGGTAGGCGAGGCCGAGAATGTTGAGATAATAATGTTTCGGCAGACCGGCGGTGGTCGATACGATGAAGGTGGCGCCGCCCTGCGAGATATCGATGATCTCGGCGCTTCGCATCGACACGCCGGTCAGGCACGGGCGGACAGCGACGATGCGGGCGGGTCTCTTGACGTTGAACTCTTCCCAGCGCAGGTCGTAGACGGCGGATTTGACCGTAGCAAGGTGTGTAGCGCGGAGCATAGTCATTCACATTCTCCGTCAGACAGTGCACATTTGGGGTCTTGATCACGAGCAAGCTGGTCTTGATCTCATTCAAGCCGGGGTCTTGCTCCAACCAAGGTCACATGAATGTTTTGCACATTCGTCAAATATAAAATTACAATTTTAACGAGTTTAAACTTTGTTCCCAAGCGGGACGCCCGATGTCCATTTTCGGGACGCGGGCTTTCATCTCCAGGCTCCCGTTTCAGCCAAAAAATCTGACAGCGAAATATCTACCGGCGGCAGTCAGCACCGTCAGAGCCGTGCCCCAGGCCATGTCGACCAGGCTCATGGCGAGCGGCCGGTTGCGAAGCGTGGCGAGATTGGTGATGTCATAAGTGCCATAGGCCGCCAGTCCCAGAATGGCACCGTGGAGAACGCCGTGGCGATAGAGCCCGCCGACAGCGCTGGCAGCACGGCAACACACCACTGCGGCGGCGAAGAACAGGTAGAACAGTGCGCCGACCGCCAGATTGGGCGAGGGCAGCATCAGCACTCCCAACTGGTCGCGGTAGAAGTTGCGGGCGATGAGGCCGAGCCATATCCCGTCGCAGATGAGAAGAGTGAGAAAGGTGCCGGCATAGGCAAACAGCGCTGTCTTCGTCGTCAATTTACCGAGCTTGGCCTTTCTGCGCAGCAAGGGTCGGCCGGATCGCCGCCCCGTTCGATTTCGGCGCAATTTTCCCGAACTCTTTCAATGGCCGAGCGTTGTGCCTTGATCGATGAAGCACGGCGCGCTTCGAATGACGACAGCGAGGAGTTGAAGATGACCGACGTCAAAATCCCTTGGAAATCATGGGTCGTGGTCTGCAACGGAGCCAAGGCTCTGATCATGCAGAATGCCGGCGATGCCCAGCTGATGAAGCTGAAGGTGCTGGAAACTCTAACGCAGCCGAGCGAGCCAGACCGCGAGATCGGCACCGACAAGCCTGGCCGCAGCCATGCCGCCGATGGCTTCAGCCGCAGTGCTGTCGAGGAGACCAACTGGCAGGATCAGGCCGAAGCCCAATTCTTGAAACAGGTCGCGGAAAGGCTGGATGAGCTGGCGCAGGAAAAGGATGTCCGCCGCATCGTCCTCGTTGCGCCGCCGAAAGCACTCGGCACGCTGCGGCCGGCGCTCAGCGCCGATACGCAAGCAGCGATCTCCGTGGAATTGGCGAAGGACTATACCAATATGCCTGTCGATGAGATCGAGCGGCATCTCGCTGCCTGAACCGTTAGAGCAATTCCAGGAAAAGTGTGAAGCGGTTTTCCGTCCGGAATTGCGAAGAACCAGTAGAGCAATTCCAGGAAAAGTGTGAAGCGGTTTTCTGTCCGGAATTGCGTAAAAACAGAAGGCTAGAGCGGTTATGCGCTTCCCGTGAAGCTGAACCGCTCTAGCCCAATCTGAGGGAACGCGGGTCGAAAGGCCCGCGTTTTCGCGTCATGCGGACGGTTTCTGCCCGGCAAACAGATCTTCATGATCGGCAAAGAGCGCCGCCAGGCGGTCGATGACGATCCTGACTTCCGGCCGTTGCCGCTCGTCGTCATGCGCAACGATCCACATGTCGTAGGTCAGTTCGTCGATGACAGGCCCGGCGCGGACGAGCCTGCGCTCCTGATCGCCGATGAAACAGGGGAGCACGCCGCGGCCGGCACCGCCGCGGATGAGGTAGAAGAGCATATGCGGCGTGTTCGTCCAGCTGGTGATCCAGGAATCCGGCTGTTCGAACGTCCATTTATCCGCCGGCGTGATGGCGGTATCTGTGCCGAGCGAGATCCAGTTGCAGTTTTTGTCGTCATAGCCGGCCGCCTGATAAGCCGCATGCGCCACCTTGACCGAACGGCGGATCGCGACGTTGCCGCTCTCCGGCCGGCTGTGGCGAATGGCGATATGCGCCTCGCGATAGGTGAAATCGACGCTCGCATCGCAGGTCTTGTAGCACATGCGGAAACTGTCCTTCGGCGTCCAGACGCTTGCCAGATGGTCGGCGACGAAGCGCGAGGTCCAGCTGTCGGCGGCCGTCGAGACGATCGGCAGTGTCAGCACCTCGCCGCGCCAGTCGGAGATCGCACGCGCCGCATCCTGCATCAGCCGGACGCGATCGAGCAGCTCCTGCCCGTCCTTGGCGAGCAGATAACCGGTGGGGCCGCGGCTGAAGAGCGAGCGGCCGGTCACCCGTTCGAGCGCCAGCATGCGCCGGCCGATCGTCGGTGCGCTGAGCCCCGTGCGCGTCGCCGCCGCCGAAAGCCCGCCGCCGGTCGCAACATAAAAGAAAAGCTGCAGGTCGTCCCAGCTCGCATCTTTCATGGATGAAAACCCCCTTTCCCCAGCGCCTCTACATCGGAAGGCCGCGAAAGCTTAGCTCAAATGCCTGAGCCAAATAGATGGAGAATGCAGCAATGGATCTCAACTGGGTTGTTCTCTTTAGGGAAATCGAAATCGGCAATCGCCGGATCTGCCATGATCCCTTGGCCGATCCACTCGAGCGTCCGGAATGGCGCGGATTTCTCTGGGCCGTTTCGATCATCGCGCGTCTTGTCGCAAGACGGGGTGCAGAAACAAGGGTGCCGTGCCGCGATGAATCGCGGATCGGGAAAAGCCTCAGGTTTCGAAGTTCAATCGCAACACGTGGTGCAGGAATTCCGGATTGATCAGCATGTTGAAGCTGATCGTCACCAATTCGCCTTCACGCTTGACCACGGTCGCACCGATCTCGTCATGGATGCCGAGGATTTCGAGGAAGAAATGGCTCGGCATTTCCAGGTTCGGGCTGACTTCGAGCAATGCGCCGGCAAGCGTGATCGTGCGGATCAGGCAGCGCACCTGCGTTCCGGTGCTGAGGTGATGGCCGACGAAGATGATGTTGCCGGGCCTGTCGAGGTTGAATTCCCTGTAAGCACGTTCCGGCTTGGGGTGTTCTGTGTCGAGGTGCATCTGAAAGGCCCTTTTAGCCTCCGCTTGTAATACGACAGGATATTAGCCGAAGAATGCTGACATTTGCTGAAGAACACCGTTAAGATTGAATGCTTATGTGAAAGCCGCGGGAAAATCGCACCGATTTCGTGCAGATTTGCTCCAAAGCTGCGCATTCCTGAAGCAGATGCGCCATTCTTGACATGTCGGTGGCGTTCGCGCATACAAAGGCCGGTTCGAGGCACCGGCCGCTCGCGGATGAAAATCCATGGTGAAGTCCTCGCGATCATGGTCACGGCCCTTTGTGCATGCTGACTGGCGGCAATGCGAGCTCCCATCCGCATCGAAGAGCATGCCTTGCGAAGGCTCACGCCATGACGACGACCTATCCTGCCATTGATGAATTGAAGGCTCAGGCCAAGCGCCTGCGTCAGGCTATGAACGATCGCGGTACCACGCTGACCCACAGTGCGGCGTTAGAAATGATTGCCCGCCAGCACGGCGCGCGCGATTGGAACACGCTCGCGGCCCTTGCGGCAAAGCCCAATGCTGCTCCCAAGACGCCGCTCTTCGTCGGCGCGCATATTCGCGGCCGCTATCTCAATCAGCCGTTCACCGGCGAAGTCCTGGCGCTTTCGGCCCTGCCCGGCGGCGACCTCCACAGGATCACCATCCATTTCGACGAGCCGGTGGACGTCGTCACCTTCGAGAGCTTTTCCGCCTTTCGCCAGCGTGTGAACGCGCAGATCGATGCCGACGGCGTCTCGCCGCGGAAGACCTCGAACGGCGTGCCGCATCTGGTGCTCGATCTCTAGATTGCTTTTGTCCTTTTGAGACCGTCCGGATCCGGATGACTTTTAAGCCGGATCGGGCCCTGCCTCATATCGCACGGATTTTCCATGACCGATCTTTCTCAAGGCAATGCCTTTCTTACCGGCTGGCTGCCGGGCGTCTTCATCAAAACGGCGGCGCCGATCGTCGCGATCACCACCATCAACGGCCTGTTCACCGTCGTCGACGCCTATTTTCTCGGCGCCTATGTCGGCCCGGACGCGCTCTCTGCCGTCAGCCTGATTTTCCCCGGGCTGATGCTGCTGATCGCCCTGCAATCGCTGGTCTCGAACGGCATGGCGAGCATCCTCGCCCGCCGGCTCGGCGCCGGCGATCGTCAAGGCGCGCGTCGGGTGTTTGCCGGCGCGCATGCGCTGACGTTCGCCGTTACCCTCATTTTCAATCTGGTCTATTGGACTGTCGGCCGGCAGATCATCGATGCCGGTGCTGCCGGTAATGCTGCCGTGGCCGATGGCGCCATGCTGTTCATGGGCGCGATGATCGCCTGTGCGCCAGTCGGCTTCTTCCTGTCGCTGCATCTCGACGGATTGCGCTGCGAAGGCAAGATCAGTTTCATGACGCTGGTGACGCTGTCGGCCTCGCTGCTCAACATCTTCGGCAACTGGCTGTTCATGGCGGTCATGCATTGGGGCGTGCTCGGTTCGGCAGTCGGCTCCATCGCATCGCAATTCGTCTGTCTCGCGGCTGTGCTCGCCTATCGCTGGCGCCGGCCGGCGGCACTGAGGCCTTTCCGAGGGTTGGCTCTTGCCGAATGGCGCGGCATCGTCGCCTTCGGCGCGCCGATGAGCCTCGGCTTCATCGGCATATCGCTGGCCTCAGCCGCCATTCTGATCAACGTTTCGCTCTGGAGCGCGCATGACTATGCCGCGACGGTGGCTGCCTATGGCATCATCACCCGGATCATGACCTTCACCTATCTGCCGCTGCTTGGCCTCAGCATTGCGCTGCAGACGGTCGCCGGCAACAATCACGGCGCCGGCCTCGGGCTCCGCGTCGGCCGCAGCCTGCAGATCGCCATGCTCGCAGCGCTCGTCTATTGCACCATGGTGGAAATCACCGTCGAATTGCTGGCCGGCCGCCTCGGCGCCGTCTTCGTTGCGGATCCGGCGATCATCGCCGAGGTCAGGCGCATTCTGCCCTGGACGATCGGCGCCTATTTTCTCTTCGGGCAGATGCTGATCCTGTCATCCTATTTCCAATCGATCGGCGATGCGCCGCGCGCGGCGATCTTCGGCCTGTCGCGGCCCTATCTGCTCACCCTGCCGCTCACCTTCCTGCTGCCCTTCGTCTTCGGCGAGCAGGGGATCTGGATGGTGCCGGTCTTTGCCGAGGCAGGCATGTTCATCCTTGCTTTCCTGGTCCTGTCGCAAAACGCCAAACGCCGCGGCTGGCGCTACGGGATTCTGCCCGCCTGAGACGGAAAAGCCGCGCACCCCGGCACGGCTTTTGTCTGTTGGCTTATTCTTTGCCGCTCGAAGCGGCCGTTGTCGCGGCTTCCGCCTCGTTCAGCGCCTCGGCGCATTCCTGGCAGCAGACCTCGACAGTCTTGCCGCCGAGCTTGACGGTGATGGTATCCGCGCCGAGTTCGCAGTCGCAGGCGGCGCATGTGGTCTTCTTCATCTGGTGATCCTCCGTTGATCGCCCCAGGATCGGGACAGGCTCATAAGATCATCGAAGAGGGCATCGGCGCTGTCGAAATCTTTAGCGATCGACCTGGGCTCTTACTTCCGCCGCAGCTGTGCCGAGCGCTGGAATTGGCCGGAGTCTGGCCGAAGGACTGCTTGAAGGAAGCGCTGAAATGGCTGTGGCTGGAAAAGCCGAGGTCGAGACCGAGCGCCGTCAGATCCTCGTATTGGCCAAGCAGATCGAGCGCGCGGGCAAGCCGCAGCCGAAGCTGGTAGCGATAGAGTGGCGTCGCCTCGACCTGTTGGAAGACCTGGGTGAGATAAACGGGCGAGACGCCCACTTCGGTGGCGATTTCCGATAGCGTCCAGCGCCGCGCGAGATCGGAGGAAAGCACCAGCTTTGCCCGGTCGACGAGCTTCTGCCGGCCGGCGCTGGCGCCCGCCGCATGCGATGTGCGCTCGCCGAGTGAGCGGCGCACCAGCGTCAGCGCCAATATTTCCGCTTCCAGCGTTTCGGCGACGTTGCGGCTGAGACCATGACGCAGGAGCGCAACCAGCGCCTGCGCGCGCGGATCGATCCGCCGGCGCTGGCGGCGAAAGGAAAAGGGCGGGCCGGGCTGCGCCTGCTCCTTCGGCGTAAGCTCTTCAAGCATGGATTCGTCGATCGCCAGATCGATGCAGGCGTCGCCACCCTCGATAGGGTGGCTGATTCGATATCCCTGGCCGGCATTGAAGAACAAGACTTGATTGGCTTCGGCTACCGTATCGTTGCGGCCGACATGCCGCATGAAGACGCCGCGATAGGGATAGACGAGGCTCGTTTTGTGAGCGCATTCCTCGTCGCTCTTGTGGCGGCATTCGCCATTGCAGACGATGTCACGAATGGTGACCGTCTTCGTTTTCAGGAGCGGCGCTGTTGAAAACTGCGACATTGCATCTTCCGGGTCAGACAGGCCGCCCGATGAGGCGACCTAGCGGCACAATATCACGCTTAAGTTTCAGTAGCGACTGTAGACATGGACGTCGCTTTCGGTCTGCCCCCTGGAAAGGCCGATATCCTTCAACTGCTCGTCGGACAGCTCCATCAGAGCATTGCAGTTGCGCCGTTCGTTCATTTTGCGCGCCAGCCACTGTGCTGCGGTGACTATAGCAAGGAACAGGCCGGGCCGCATATTGCGGGCCGAGATTGTGGAATTCGAGCTATGCATTGTGATCCTCCATCCGTGATTGGATGGAGGCAGTGAACCATCAGCGGCGGTTCCGCGCTGTCAGATTATTTAGCGATCGAACGCGACGCTTACGCTTTCAGCAGCCACTCGTGCTCGGTGGCATTATGGAATTTCCAGATCCGCTGCGGTCCAGCCATGACGTTGAGGTAATACAGATCGTAACCATGGCAGGCGGCGCAGGGGTGATAGCCTTTCGGCACCAGCGTCACATCGCCGTCCTCGAGCGCCATCGCTTCGTCGAGCGAGCGATCGTCGGTGTAGACGCGCTGGAAAGCGAAGCCCTGCGGCGGGTTGAGGCGATGATAATAGGTCTCTTCCAGGAAGCTCTCGTTCGGCAGGTCGTCCTGGTCGTGTTTGTGCGGCGGATAGGAGGAGGTGTGGCCGCCTGGCGTAATCACCTCGACGACGAGCAGTGAATGCGCCGAGCTGTCGTCTTCCGGCATGATATTGTTGACATAGCGCACATTCGTGCCCTTGCCGCGCGTCACCTGCGGATGCGTGCCTGGCGGGATTTCTTTCGCCTGATAGGTGCCGCCGCCGGGTGCGGAGCAGACGGCGAGCTCCAGATCGGTCTCCGCCGTCACCGACCACGTCGATTCCATCGGGATGTAAAGCGCATGCGGGGCGCCTTCGAACGGGTTCATCCGGCCGCCGAGCGTGCCGAAATCCTTGGTGCCGGCAGACGCCTTGCCCTTGCCGGTCACCCAGACGAGGCAGACTTCGCGATCGCCCGTCTCTCCCGAGACGGTTTCGCCCGGCTTCATCCGATGCAGATCGAAGCCGACATAGGTCCAGCCGGCATTTTCCGGGGTGACATGCGTGACGCGGCCATGCGTGCCTGATGGTTTCACCTTGAGATTTGGCATTGGTGTTTTCCTTGTAAATTGGCGTGTGCGGCCCCCTTGCTCATCCGGCTGCCGCCACCTTCTCCCCGAGGGGAGAAGGGACATGCCGCGCCGTTCCATTCCCCCTTCTCCCCACGGGGAGAAGGTGCCCGAAGGGCGGATGAGGGGGCTACTTGCTCCAGCAGTCCGGAAAGACCAACTCCTTGTGGGAGGAATCTCCGGGCAAACAGTTCTCTACGATCCCTTAGGAAAGCCTTCCGTTTCCACGGTATAGCCCGCAGCCGTCATGACGCGCATCAACTCGGCGTGGCCGATCTCGGCCATTTTCTGTGGCGGGGCCTTGCGCGGATCCTGTTCGGCCTCGACGACGAACCAGCCTTCATAACCGTGATCGGCCAGCCGCTGGACGATGGCGGCGAAATCGAGCGAGCCGTCGCCCGGCACCGTGAAGGCGCCAAGTGCCACCGCATCGAGGAAGGACTGTCGGCTGCGGTCCAGCCCATCCACGACAGGCTTGCGGATATCCTTGACGTGAACATGGTTGATGCGGGCGTGATGATTTCCGATGGCGCGGAGCACGTCGCCGCCGGCAAAGGCCAAATGCCCGGCATCGAGCAGCAGCGGGATGCCTTCGCCCGAGTGGCGCATGAAGGCATCGAGTTCCGGCTCGGTTTCGACCACGGCGGCCATGTGATGGTGGTAGGAGAGCGGCATGCCCTGCTCGGCGCACCATTCCCCGAACTGGGTGACGCGGCGCCCATAGGCCTTCATCTCGTCATCGGAAAGGCGCGGCTTGGTCGCGAGCGGCTTCGAGCGGTCGCCCTGGATCGAGCGGCCCACTTCGCCATAGACGATGCAGGGCGCAGCGACGGCCTTGAACAGTTCGATCATCGGAGCGATGCGGTCCTTATTGACGGCTAGCTCCTCGTCAACAAGCGTGCCCGAGAACCAACCGCCGCACAGCGTGACGTCGGCTGCACGGAGAATCGGCAGCATCACCTCGGGATCGTCGGGGAAGCGGCGGCCCTTTTCCATGCCGGTAAAGCCGGCACTGCGTGATTGCCGCAGGCATTCCTCGAGTGACACATCGTCGCTGAGCTCAGGAAGATCGTCGTTCCACCACGCGATGGGCGACATGCCGAGTTTGGCCTTCATCAACATTCTCCTTAAAAGCATTACGGAGGAGCGGTGCCGCTCCTCCAGAAAAATGACAGCAATCGATCAGCCGACGCGCTGGGCAGCGCGTGCTTTGACATAGGCCTCATGCGCCTTGTTGACCTCACCGCGCGAGCTGACCTCAGGCACCGCGACATCCCACCAGTGGCCGCCGGCTTCCGTGGTGATCAGCGGATCGGTGTCGATGACGAAGACCGAGGTGCGGTCGTTCTTCCTGGAATCGGCGATTGCCTGCTCGAGTTCCGCGATCGAGGCGACCTTGACGGCGATGGCGCCCATGCTTTCGGCATGCGCGCGGAAATCGATCTCCGGCATCACCTCGTGATAGGAGTCCTTCAGCAGATTGTTGAAGTTGGCGCCGCCGGTGCCCATCTGCAACCGGTTGATGCAGCCGTAACCGCGATTGTCGAGCACGACGATGTTGAGCTTGAGGCCGAGCATGACCGAGGTGGCAAGCTCGGAATTCATCATCATGTAGGAACCGTCGCCGACCATGACGACGACATCCCGTTCGGGACGCGCCATCTTGGCGCCCAGCCCGCCGGCAATCTCGTAGCCCATGCAGGAAAAGCCGTATTCCATGTGATAGCTGCCCGGCGCCGTCGCCGGCCAGAGCTTGTGCAATTCACCGGGAAGGCCGCCCGCAGCGCAAAGAACCGTCGTATTCTCGCCGCCGATCGTGCGCGCCACCGCGCCGATCACCTGCGCATCGGAGGGCAGGGCGGCATTGGTCGTCGCCATCGCCCTGGCCGCAGCCTCCATCCAGATCTTTTTCTCCGCCGCTGCCTTCTCGGCGAGTGCTGCCGGCGCCTTCCAGCCCGAAAGTCCGGCCGAAAGCGCCTTCAGCCCCTCGCGGGCGTCAGTCACCAGCGGATGGCTGTCGTGTTTCACCGCGTCATAGGCGGCGATATTGAGGCCGATCATCTTCAGGCTGTCGTTCTTGAACAGCGCCCAGGAGCCGGTGGTGAAATCCTGGCAGCGGGTGCCGACGGCGATGACGAGGTCCGTCTCTTCGGCGATCGCATTCGCCGCCGAGGTACCGGTGACGCCGACCGAACCAAGCGCTAGCGGATGGGTTTCGTTGATCGACGATTTGCCCGCCTGGCTGACGACGACGGGAATGCCGTGGGCCTCGGCAAAGGCGGCAAGCTCCTTCGTCGCCTGCGAATAAAGCACGCCGCCGCCGGCAACGATCACCGGCTTCTGCGATGCCTTGATCAGCGCGATGGCATTTGCCAGCTCGTCTGCATCCGGCTGCGGCCGGCGGGTCGTCCAGACTTTTTCCTCGAACAGGCTTTCCGGATAATCATAGGCTTCCGCCTGAACGTCCTGGCAGAGCGACAATGTCACCGGGCCGCAATCGAGTGGGTCGGTCAGGACCTGCATGGCGCGCTTCAGCGCCGTGATGATCTGCTCGGGCCGGGTGATGCGGTCGAAATAGCGCGAAACCGGACGGAAGGCGTCATTGGCCGAAACCGTGCCGTCCCCGAAATCCTCGATCTGCTGCAGCACCGGATCCGGCGCGCGGTTGGCGAAGACGTCGCCCGGCAGGAAGAGAACGGGGATACGATTGACATGCGCGACGCCCGCCGCTGTCACCATGTTCAGCGCGCCCGGACCGATCGAGCTCGTGCAGGCCATGAAGCGCGTGCGGAAATTCGCCTTGGCATAGGCGATCGCGGCATGCGCCATGCCCTGTTCGTTGTGGGCGCGATAGGTCGTCAATTCCGCGCGCACCTGATAGAGCGCTTCGCCGATGCCGGCGACGTTGCCGTGACCGAAGATCGCCCAGACGCCGCCGAAGATCGGCACTTTCTTGCCGTCGACGATCGTCATCTGTACTTTCAGGAAATGCGCGACGGCCTGCGCCATCGTCAACCGTATCGTCTTGCCCATCGAGGCCTCCCGCAATCTTTTCGCATTTTTCCCTCCCCAACTCCTCCCCACAAGGGGGAGGGGCTAACCTGCCGGGCTCTCTACATTCTCGCCGCAATGTCTCCTCCGAAGGGAGCTTGCTGATGGCGTGAGGCGGTGTGCTCCGGGTTAAGTCCCTCCCCCTTGTGGGGAGGGGTTGGGGAGGGGTTTTAATTCTAAGTCTACTGATGTCCGCGCGTCTTCAGCCACGCCTCTGTCAGTTGCCGGAAGCGGCCGGCCATATTGGCGATTGCTTCCTCGTCGTTCATTTCACCTGAAAGCCAGGCGCGCGCCGGATCGGAAAAGATCGTCCGGCCGACGGCGAAACCCTTCACGGAGGGAGCTGCCAGCGTCGCCTCGAAGCAGGAGATCAGCTCGTCGGCGGGCGCCTCGAGCCCCAGGAGCACGATACCGCGGCACCATGGATCATTTTTGGCGATCACCGCATCGATCTTCTTCCAGGCTTCACGGGATGCCTGCGGCTCCAGCTTCCACCAGTCCGGCTTGATGCCGAGCGCATAGAGCTCCTCCAGCGCGGTTGCGATCGTGTCGTCGGTGAGCGGCCCGTTCTTGCCGGCGATGATCTCCACCAGCAGCTCGCGGCCGACCTTGCGGGCGGCCTCGAACAGCGTCCGCAGCTTCTCCTGCTGTTCCGTCTTCAATTCAGCCGGATCATCAGGATGATAGAAGCACAGGCATTTGATGCAATGACCGAGCGGCCATTCGACGAGCTGCGAGCCGATATCCTGGCTGAATTCGAAGCGCAGCGGCTTCGAGCCCGGCAATTCCACCGGCCGGCCGATCCAGGAGAAACTCTTCGTCGCCGCATCGAAGAAAGCGTCGCGGCCGAAGCGTTCGTCGATCAGCATGCCGTAGCCGTCGCGGCCGTTCGAAACCCGCGCCGCTGCCGCCACCGCCAGCCGCTTGAAGGCGACGATCTTCTCATGGCCGACGCCGAGCTCATCGGCGACGCTGACGAGCTGCGAACGGTGGTCGATCGCCAGCGCCATCAAAAGCGGGATTTCGCCGCGCCGGGTCGATGCCCAATGGATATGGTTGAGCGCCTCGTCCTTGCGCAGTGCCCGGTGCTTGCTGCCTGTCGTCAGGAAGAAGTCGAGTTCCGCCCAGGTCGGATATTCCGGCGAGCAGAGCAGGCGGGAGACGGCGAAGGCGCCGCAGGCATTGGCCCAGGTGGCGCAGGTCTTCAGCGGCTCGTCGCGCAGGAAACCGCGCAGGAAGCCGGACATGAAGGCATCGCCGGCACCCAGCACGTTGAAGACCTCGATCGGGAAACCCTGGCCGATGATGCCGGCTTCGAGATCGTCGGCGATCGGCCCGTCATAGACGATGCAGCCCATGGCGCCGCGCTTGAGCACGATCGTCGCCGGCGACAGCCGACGGATCTCCTTCAGCGCGCCGAGCACGTCGTCGGCGCCGGAAGCGATCAGGATTTCCTCTTCGGTGCCGACGATGAGGTCGCAATCCGGCAGCGTCTCCTTCATCTTCGAGGAGACCCGGTCGGATTTCACGTAGCGTTCGAAGCCTTCCGCATGGCCGGCAAGGCCCCAGAGGTTCGGCCGGTAATCGATGTCGAAGATCACCTTGCGGCCGTTCGCCTTGGCGATGCGGATAGCTTTGCGCTGTGCGGCCTCGGTATTCGGCCGCGAGAAATGCGTGCCGGAAACGAGAACGGCGCGCGAGGATCTGATGAAATCTTCGTCGATATCGCCTTCATCGAGCGCCATGTCGGCGCAGTCCGACCGATAGAAGATCATCGGCGACACGCCCTCGGCCTCGACCGCCAGCAGCACCAGCGCCGTCAGCCGCTCCTTGTCGGTGACGATGCCGTCTGTCGCGACACCTTCGCGCGCCGACTGCTCGCGGATGAAACGTCCCATCTGCTCGTCGCCGACGCGAGTGATGAGGCCGGATTTGAGGCCGAGCCGCGCCGTGCCGATGGCGATATTGGCCGGGCAGCCACCGACGGACTTGGCGAAGGAGCCGATATCCTCCAGCCGCGAACCGATCTGCTGGCCGTAAAGATCGACCGAGGAACGGCCGATGGTGATCACATCAAGCGCCGGCTCCGGCTGTGAACCCGGATTCGATTGTACCATGATGTCCTCCCGCTAGATTTTGCGCGGCTTCCAGTGCCTGCGAATTTTCAATAATGAAACATCGGTTCCGATATTTTGTCAATTCGGAATGTTTATTCCATTTTGCCTTTTGCAGTTTTTGACTGCTGACTCTTGCGTCGCCGTTCGGCGATTGCAACCGGTAGTGCCATGGTGAGCGCCATCGAGGCCGAAAGCGAGCGGAAGCCGGCGAAATCGGCTTCCGCCACTTCGAACCAGTGCGTGGCGCAGGCGGCAAGCGGCGAGAAGGCCGAATCGGTGATCGCGATGACGGGGACGCCGCGGTCGGCAAGCTCCTGGCTCTGGCTGAGGCTGTCGGCGGCATAGGGCGAGAAGCTTGCCGCGATCGCTGCGTCTTTCGGTGTTGCGAACTGCACCATTTCAGGGTCGACGCCGTTTGGCGAGGCGACGATCTGGTGGCGGATATTGAGCTTGGAAAAAGCATAGGTCATATGCGCCGTCAGCGGGTAGGAGCGCCGTTTGGCGATCAGATAGATCGTCTCGGCGCTGGCAAGGATATTCACTGCTTTGGTGAAGGTATCGCTCTGCACCGTCGCCGCCAGCCGGTTGACGGACTGGTTTGCCGCGGCGATGAAGCCGGAGAGCAGATTGGCGTCCTCATCGTCGCCGCTCGATTGCTCGAGCGTGACCAGGCGCTCTTCGTAGCTTAGCGTCCGGTCCCGCAATCTTTCGCGAAAGATGCTCTGCAGGTCGGAAAACCCTCCGTAACCTAGATGATGCGCCAGGCGCACCAGCGTCGACGGCTGGACATCGGAGGCGGCCGCGATGCTCGCCGTCGTGCCGAAGGCGATCTCGTCGGGATTGCCGAGCGCGAAGGCGGCGACCTGCGCCAGCCGCTTCGGCATGCTCGCCTTGCGCTCGATGATGGTGCTGCGCAGGCTTTCGAAATCGCGCGGCACGCGCGCGTGCCTCTGAGGATCGTTATCCATGCTTGCGGCTCACGAGATGAAACAAATATTCCATATTCTCGAGCATAAACGATTTCAAACGACACCGCTAATTGTTTTTAATCCACTGTAATTGAAGGCTTTTGAACAGTCTCTTCGGGAAATATGCAGAAATGCTTGCGACTGAGTCCCTTGTCAAAATGATCCAAATATTCCAAAAATCCGCGCGCAGCTCTGGAGGAGACGGAAATGAAGCCACTCGGCATCGGTTTGATCGGCACCGGTTATATGGGCAAATGCCATGCATTGGCGTGGAATGCGGTAAAGGCGGTGTTCGGCGATGTCGAGCGTCCGCGTCTCGTGCATCTGGCCGAAGCCAATGCCGGGCTTGCTACGGCGCGTGCCGGTGAATTCGGTTTCGAGAAGGCGACGGCCGACTGGCGGGCGCTGATTGCCGACCCCGAGGTCGACGTCGTCTCCGTCACCACGCCCAATCAGTTCCACGCCGAGATGGCGATTGCAGCCCTCGATGCCGGCAAGCATGTCTGGTGCGAAAAACCGATGGCGCCGGCCTATGCCGATGCCGAGCGCATGCTGGAAACGGCGAAGAAATCAGGCAAGGTTGCCGCCCTCGGCTACAATTACATCCAGAATCCCGTCATGCGGCATATCAGGACGCTGATCGGCGAGGGCGCTATCGGCACGGTCAACCACATCCGCGTCGAGATGGACGAGGATTTCATGGCCGATCCCGATGTCTTCTTTTATTGGAAGAGCGAGCTTTCCGCTGGCTACGGCGCGCTCGACGATTTCGCCGTGCACCCGCTGTCGCTGCTCTGGTATCTCTTCGGTCATGTCGAGGCCGTCATAACGGATATGGTCAAACCCTATGCCGACCGCCCGCTGAGCGAGGGCGGTCGCCGTGCCGTCGAAAACCACGATGGCGCCAACGTGCTGATGCGGCTTGGCGGTGGCATCTCCGCCGTGTTGATGGCGAATCGCGCCGCCTGGGGTCGCAAGGGCCGCATCGCCCTGCAGATTTTCGGCTCGACAGGCTCGATCGTCTACGACCAGGAGCGGATGAACGAATTCGAACTCTATCAGGCCGACGGCCGTGGCTCCGAGCAGGGCTTCCGCAAGATACTGGCGGCCCCCGCCCATCAGCCTTATGATCGGTTTATCCCGGCACCAGGCCACGGCCTCGGCTTCAACGATCTGAAGATCATCGAATGCCGTGAGCTGATCCGGGCAATATCAGGCGAGCCGTCGTCGATCGTGACATTCGAAGACGGTCTCAGGATAGAGAAGTCGGTGCATGCCATGGCACAGTCCTTCCACGAGCGCCGCTGGATCGAGATCGGCTGAATGTAAGAGGCCGCTTTCCGTTGACGGGGCGTGGGGTAGGGAATAGGCCTTGGCGTGGGCGTCGGGCGCAGCTTCAGGAGTGAGATCGTGACGGATAGACTGGTGATCATCGGCGCGGGACAGGCCGGTTTCGCATTGGCAGCCAAGCTGCGTGCGTTGAAGGATACGCGCCCGATCACCCTCATCGGCGCAGAGGACGTCGCTCCCTATCAGCGCCCGCCGCTTTCGAAGAAATACCTGCTCGGCGAAATGTCTTTCGACCGCCTGCTGTTCCGCGCCGAGCACTGGTATGCGGACAATGACGTCGATCTTCGCCTTTCGACCTGGGCCGAGCAGATCAAGCCGGACAGCAAGCAGGTTCTGCTGCAGGACGGCTCCGTTCTTGATTACGGTACGCTGGCGCTCGCCACCGGCTCGACGCCGCGCCGGCTGCCGGCCGCAATCGGCGGCGATCTCGAAGGCGTCTATGTCGCCCGCGACAAGCGCGATGCCGATCTGCTTGCTGACGAGATGCGCCCCGGTCGCCGCGTCCTCATCATCGGTGGCGGTTATATCGGTCTCGAGGCGGCGGCCGTTGCCCGCCATCGCGGGCTGGAAGTCACCGTCATCGAGATGGCAGACCGCATCCTGCAGCGCGTCGCGGCGAAGGAGACCGCCGACATCATGCGCGTGATCCACGAGGCCCATGACGTGGTGATCCGCGAGAAGACAGGGCTCAAGAATCTGATCGGCAAGGATGGCCGCGTCACCGGCGCCGCACTTTCCGACGGATCGGTTATCGACATCGATTTCGCCGTCGTCGGCATCGGCGTCGCCCCGAACGATCAGCTTGCCAAGGAAGCTGGCCTCGAAGTCACCAACGGCATTGTCGTCGACGAATTCGCCCGCACCTCCGATCCGGCGATCTTTGCGGCTGGCGATTGCGCCGCACTTCCCTGGCAGGGCGGACGCATCAGGCTCGAATCGGTGCAGAACGCCGTCGACCAGGCGGAAGCGGCGGCAGCCGTCATCGCCGGCGGCAGCGAGCCCTATGATCCGAAGCCGTGGTTCTGGTCCGACCAGTACGACGTCAAGCTGCAGATCGCCGGCTTCAATCTTGGTTATGACGAGACGCTGCTGCGCCCCGGCGCCCGCGAAGGCGCCCATTCGGTCTGGTACTTCAGGGAGGGCCGGCTGATTGCCGTCGATGCGATCAACGACGCGAAGGCCTATGTGACCGGCAAAAAACTGCTGGAATCCGGGACCAATCCCGATAAATCGATTCTCACCGACCCTTCTGCTGACCTCAAGAGCCTGCTCGGCTGAGTTCGGCTTCTTCATCGAAGAGAACGAAGCGCGATCAAATTCAGCGGATTTCACCAGGAAATGCGTTTGTTTGCGCAACCGGCTGAATTGCCAGCTCGCTGCATTTCTTCTGGTGAAAACTCAAAAAACCCTTGCATTCACAGACCGGTCACCATAGTTAGGCCGCACCGGAGAGGTGGCCGAGTGGTCGAAGGCGCTCCCCTGCTAAGGGAGTATACGTCAAAAGCGTATCGTGGGTTCGAATCCCATCTTCTCCGCCATTCCCGATTTCCTGAGCGCGCGTCGATCGTTAGTTTCTGGCTGGGAACCATGTTCGCTTAGTCGGCTAGGCTAGGCGGCGAAAAAATCTCTCTACCTCAAGTGAGAGAATCGCCTGCGGGAATCACCTCCCGCGCTCAAGCCACCGACAGGTGGCAAAAGCGGATCGGTGCACGTCCGGTTACGCTTCCGGCAATCATGAATCCCTCGCAAGAGCCGCATTTTGTCAAAAAAGCGTCACGAATGTGTCGCAAAGCGCATGTCCAATTCTTTGTTGACCGGACCTAAGCCTCCGCAAAATCAGGGTTTCTTAACAAAACATAAAGGAAATCGAGGCTGGCTACCCGACTTGTGTCCTTTCAGCAACAGAATGTCGGGAAGGCTCCCTCAAATCCCCCATCCGAGCAAGTTGGTGATTGCGTGACGGCTTCCGTCTTGTATTTTCAACCTCGGAAGCAAGGGCGACTGATCGTCCACTTCTTGAAACACGGGGATGGGGCAGGGAACGCTGCTCAGCGAAAGATCCCAAACCCGATCGAAACTTTGAATTGGAGGTCATTTATGAACATCAAGAGCCTTCTTCTCGGCTCCGCTGCTGCTCTCGCAGTAGTTTCCGGTGCTCAGGCTGCTGACGCTATCGTTGCTGCCGAACCGGAACCGGTTGAATATGTTCGCGTCTGCGACGCTTACGGCACCGGCTACTTCTACATCCCGGGCACCGAAACCTGCCTCAAGATCAACGGCTACATCCGTTTCCAGGTCAACGTTGGCGACAACCCAGGTGGTGACAACGACTCTGATTGGGATGCAGTGACCCGCGGTCAGGTTCAGTTCACGGCCAAGAGCGACACCGAGTATGGTCCGCTGACCGGCGTCATCGTCATGCAGTTCAATGCTGACAATGCCACCGATCAGGCTTCCAAGCTCGACTCCGCTTACCTCGACATCGCCGGCTTCCGCGCTGGTCTGTTCTACAGCTGGTGGGACGATGGTCTCTCGGGCGAAACTGACGACATCGGTTCGGTCGTAACGCTGCATAACTCGATCCGTTATCAGTACGAAACCGACACTTTCTACGCTGGCCTCAGCGTCGACGAACTGGAAGACGGCGTTTATCAGGGTACCGTGGACCCCGTCACCGGCGACTTTACTGCGGACGATGGTCCGAACAATGTCGGCGTTGCCTTCGGTCTTGGCGGTAAGGCTGGTGCGTTCAGCTACCAGGTTACCGGCGGCTGGGACGTGGACAACGAAGACGGTGCTATCCGCGCAATGGGTACGGTTGAAATCGGTCCCGGCACGTTCGGCCTCGCCGGCGTATACTCTTCCGGCCCGAACTCGTACTACTCCTCGGCTGAATGGGCTGTCGCTGCCGAATACGCCATCAAGGCAACCGACAAGCTCAAGATCACCCCGGGCGTTCAGTACTACGGCAACTACTTCGGCGGTGGCAAGGAAGTTCCGGAAGACTTCGACGGTCTCGGCGATGCCTGGAAGGTCGGTCTGACGGTTGATTACCAGATCGTCGAAAACTTCTACGCCAAGGCTTCGGTTCAGTACCTCGATCCGCAAGATGGCGAAGACTCCACGTCGGGCTACTTCCGTCTGCAGCGTGCGTTCTAATCTGATCTGACTTCGGTCAGTCAGGAAAGCCCGGCTCTTGAGCCGGGCTTTTTGTATTGTGCGCCAGGCATGGCGCGTGGTGTGAGAACACCGTTTGGCCGGGTTGGTATCCGGCCGATGACTTGGAGGTGAGAGTCCTCTGCAGGCCCCGTTGATGGGAACCGTTAGCCGAACAGCAAGGGCGTCGTCGCGAGGCGGGGTCTGAAGGCAGCTGTAAGCAAAGTGCCGGCTCTGACCAATTTCGTGAGCTTATCGGCAGGCGTCGAGAAAAGCTCGAATTGTCATGGGGATATTGCCGAGATGCAGGAGTGGGGCGTGTCCTTGTCTTTCGGCAGCATGAAGGATCAGCCGCGAATGCCGCCGTGCCATTTCGCCGGCGGTTTCCTGTGAAAGCAGCGACGTGTTTTCACCGCGGATCAGCATGAGCGGCAACCGGCTCAGGCTTTCGAATTGCCCCCAGAGATCAGGCAACGGCTGGCTGAAATCGATCGATTTCAGTGCCTCCGCGATCGCCGGGTCGAAGTCGGCGACCGGCCGTCCACCGATATCGCGATAAAGGGCAAGCGCCATCTCGCGCCAATCTTCCTCTGCAAGCGCGGCAAACGACGCGCCATGATTTTCCTTCAATATATCGGCCGCCTCGTTCCAGTCCGCCGGCTTCCTGCCGCTGTTGAGGTAGTCGCGGATCCGCGCCAGCCCCTCAGCCTCGAGCACGGGCCCGATATCGTTGAGGATGACGGCTTCGAGAAGATCCGGCCGTGTCGCGGCGATCAGATGCAGGATCAGCCCGCCCCGCGACGTGCCGACGAAGATCGCCCGCTCGATGCCGAACGCCGTGCAGGCGGCAAGGACGTCGCCGGCCTCGATGGCGAGATTGTAGTTCGCCTTGTTCTCATCCCATGCCGAGTTTCCTCGTCCGCGCGAATCGAGCGCAATCACTCTGCGTGGCGCTGTTGTGTCCCGGGAGAGAAGCAACGCAAGCGGATGAAAATCCCGCGTATTGCGGGTCAGGCCGGGCAGGCAGATCACCGGCAGCCGTCCGGTTGTTGCCGCCTGGTCGGGTCGGTAGTCGCGGGCATAAAGCCTCAACCCATCAGAAGACGTGTAAAATCGTTCCTGGAAACCGCCTGCATCCGTATCCGGCATCGCATCCCTCGATATCTGTTTGATCCCGAAGATGTAGCTTGCTTTTCAAGCCGCGCCAAACGGCTTCAGGAGGCGCTGCGTCCGCCGATCAGGTCGCGCTCGATATCGGTGGGTTGGCCGAGACGGGCTTTATAAACTTCGTAATTCTCCATCACCCGCTGCACGTAGTTGCGCGTTTCGGGGAAGGGGATGCGCTCGATCCAGTCGACGATCTCGTCGATCGGCCTGCCGCGCGGATCGCCGTAGCGGCCGATCCATTCCGGCACCCGCTTCGGCCCGGCATTATAGGCAATGAAGGTGAGGATATAGGAGCCGCCGAAGGCGTCGATCTGCTCGCCGAGATAATGGGCGCCGAGTGTCGCGTTATAGCCGGCATCGGCCGTCAGCTTGTCCTTGGAAAAGGCGATGTTGTGGCGCTTGGCCACCGCCTGGGCTGTTCCCGGCAGAAGCTGCAGCAGGCCGCGCGCGTTCGCCGCCGATACGGCGGCCGGGTTGAAGGCGCTTTCCTGCCGGGCAATAGCATAGGCAAGCGCCTTGCCGGAGCCGGTTATATTGGCGTTCGCCGGGATCACGCCGACCGGAAAGGCAAGCGCTGCGACATCGATGCCGCGTCCATAGGCGATCTTGCCGATCTGCAGCGAGAGATGATGATCGCCGGATTGCTCGGCCCGTGCCGCAAGAACAGCCAATTCACCGGGGCTTTGCAGTTGATCGGCGAGCGCGAGATAGAGAATGGCGGCCCGCCATCCATGGCCGGCGGCCTCCAGCCGGCCGATCGCCTGCACGGCTTCGCGTGCCTGGAAGCGCTGCCGGTCGGCCGTGCTCGGTGCGGGATAGGTGACGTTAAGCGTCTTTCGCCCCAGTCTTTCGGCCGCGAGCTGTCCATAGAAGGTGCCCGGAAAATTCGCGGCCTTCGCATAGAATTCGCTGGATTTGCCGGGTCCTCCGGCCTCCGCTGCTCGTCCCAGCCAATACCAGGCGCGTGAAACCGAGATCGGTCCGTTTGATGTCTGGAGAATCTTGCGGAAATGTCTTTCCGCCGTTGCCGGGTCCTGCAGGCCGCGAAGCGCGTACCATCCGGCATGGAATTCAGCCTCGACGATATCCGTCGGGCTCGTTGCGGCGTAGTTTGCGACGATGCGATAGGCAGGCTTGAACTGTCCCTGGTCGACGAGACCACGGCTGACGATGCGCTGCTCGTTCCACCATTCGCCGGAATTGACGAGTTCGCTACGCTCGGGTGGCATCTGCTCCAGAAGCACAGCCGCTTCGGCATATTTGTCTTGCTTGCGCAGATATTCGATCCGCGCAAACAGCAGGCCGGCATCGCCGCGCCATTTCGCATCGACGGCGTTGAGCAGCGCGCCGGCATAGCCGGCTTTGGCGTCGACGGCAGCCCAGGCCGTGTAGAGCGACTGCGCCTGGCCCATGTCTCCGAAGCGCTTGGCCTGCGCCACCCGGCCGCGATACATCAGATAGTCCATCCGCGCCTTATGGTCGGCGGGCGTCAACAGCGCGGAAAACTCGATGAGGATCTTGTCCTCGGTCGCCTTGTCGAGAGCCTCTCCGCGCCAGACCTTGCGGATATATTTTGCCGCCTGCGCCTGTTTGCCTGACGCAACCAGCGCCCGGCCGAGGATGACGGCGCCCTGCGTCGTCTCGGGCGCGGTATCGCCGAAGGCGGCGAGCACGGCGGAAGGGGCGGGATTTTCATCATAGATCGCGCGTTCGGAATAGGCGCGCAACCGCGAAAGACCCGGCCAGCCCTTGAGCTCTTGCGCGGCGCTGGCGATTTCAAAAGAAGGAACACCCTTCAATCCGGAAACGGCGATCGCCCAGGTGAGGATATGGCGGTCGAGCGTCCCGTCGCGCATGCTGTCACGGATCGAAAGTGCCAACTGCGGGTCCTTGTCGGAAAGCGCATCGAGGCCGGCTTTCAGGTCGCCGTTGACAGGCGCGATTGCAGGGTTGCGCGGAATGGCGCCCGTTGTGATCGATTCCGGTATGGCTGTCTCGGGAATGAAGCCGAGCGGCTTGACCTCAGGCATGGAAGTGCTCTCGCCGGGAAGCGGCGACGCAACGCTGCCCCACGCAGCGGCAATGAAGCCGAAGGCGGACAGAATCAGGACAGCTTTCTTCATCCGGGATCTCGCAATGAAAACACGCCCTGCCATTAGGCTAGAGGCATCTTAACGAAACCTTACCGTACCAGGTAAAATTCATTCACATCTGCTATCGGAATTTGCCCTAAACCGAACTCTACGCGCTTGTCGCGATGATTTCGGCGCTCTATGGTGCGCAACTCTTATTCATGGAATGCGGCCGAAGCAAGGATTTGGTCGTGAGGAGCTTTGCATGTTCAATGGGTCCATTCCCGCCCTCGTCACCCCCTTCACCGATGCCGGACTGATCGACGAAGACAGCTTCGCCGCTCATGTCGACTGGCAGATCAAGGAAGGCAGCGGCGGTCTCGTTCCGGTCGGCACGACGGGCGAATCCCCGACGCTGTCGCATGCCGAACACAAGCGGGTGGTGGAACTCTGCATCGAAGTTGCCGCAAAACGCGTTCCCGTCATGGCCGGTGCCGGCTCGAACAATACGCGTGAGGCGATCGAGCTTGCCCAGCATGCCGAAAAGGTCGGTGCGAACGCCGTGCTGGTCGTCACGCCCTATTACAACAAGCCGACGCAGAAGGGTTTGATCGCGCATTTTTCGGCGATCGCCGAGGCCGTCGATCTGCCGATCTATATCTACAATATCCCCGGTCGCTCGGTGGTGGACATGACGCCCGAAACGATGGGTGCGCTCGCCAAGGCGCATAGGAATATCGTCGGCGTCAAGGATGCGACGGGCAAGATCGAGCGCGTCTCCGAACAGCGCATCAGCTGCGGCGCGGATTTCAGGCAATTGTCAGGCGAGGATGCGACGGCGCTCGGCTTCAACGCCCATGGCGGTGTCGGCTGTATTTCGGTGACGGCGAATGTCGCCCCGCGCCTTTGCGCCGACTTCCAGGCGGCGACGCTGGCCGGCGACTATGCCCGCGCTTTGGAATATCAGGACCGGCTGATGCCGCTGCACAAGGCGATCTTCCTCGAGCCTGGTCTTTGCGCCGCCAAATACGGGCTTTCCAGACTTGGCCGGATGAGCCGCAACGTCCGCTCGCCGCTGCTTTCGACGCTGGAGCCGGCAACGGAATCGGCGATCGACGCCGCGATGCGTCATGCGGGCCTGTTGAACTGACGAGGCCGGCCGTCTTCACAAGGCTGGGTCTCTCCCTTACATAAGGGCAAGGAATAAGGGCGCGGCTTTTCGCGCCCTAAAAAATAATTGGAATATCGTCATGGCCCCCAAAGGCAGCCAGCGTGTGGTGAACAAGGTCGTGGCCGAAAACCGCAAGGCCCGCTTCAACTACGAGATCATCGATACTTACGAGGCCGGCATCGTGCTGATGGGCACGGAGGTCAAGTCGCTGCGCGAAGGCAAGGCCAATATCGCCGAATCCTACGCCTCGGATGAGGGCGGAGAGATCTGGCTGATCAATTCCTACCTGCCGGAATATCTGCAAGCCAACCGCTTCAACCACGAGCCGCGCCGGCGCCGCAAGCTCCTGCTGTCGGGCCGTGAAATCCATCGCCTGCGCTCTGCCATCAACCGCGAAGGCATGACCCTGATTCCGCTGAAGATCTATTTCAACGATCGCGGTCGGGCGAAGATGGAACTGGCGCTCGCCAAGGGTAAGAAATTGCACGACAAGCGCGAATCCGAGAAGGAGCGCGATTGGAACCGGCAGAAGAGCCGCCTGCTGAAGGCTCATGGTTGACCGCGCTGGGTCCGATCACGCTGCAATCGGTCGCTGTCGCGTATCGTCCATGTAAAGGCGTGGCCACGCGAGGAGCTGGCCGCCGCGCCCCTGCATAATTCAAAGTGTTACAGCGAAAGATCAGTCCTCGAAATCGCTGGCCGGGGCGACTTCGGCCGGGCGTGGCGCCCGCTCGGAAGGATCGCGACCGATTTCGGCCTTCAGAGACAAGAGATCGATGAAATGATCGGCCTGACGGCGCAGGTCGTCGGCAATCATTGGTGGCTGGGTCGCCATGGTTGATATCACCGAGACCTTGCGGCCTCTGCGCTGCAATGCCTCGACCAGGTTCGTGAAATCGCCGTCGCCCGAGAAGATGACGAGATGATCGACCGTTTCGGACTGTTCCATGGCATCGATCGCAAGCTCGATGTCCATGTTGCCTTTGATCTTTCGGCGCCCCATGGAATCCGTGAATTCCTTGGCGGGCTTGGTGACGACTTTGTAGCCGTTGTAGTCGAGCCAGTCGATCAGCGGCCGGATCGACGAATATTCCTGATCTTCGATCAGAGCGGTATAATAATACGCGCGCAGCAGATATCCGCGTTTCTGGAATGCTTTCAGGAGCTTGCGGTAATCAATGTCAAAGCCGAGGCTCTTGGATGCAGCGTACAGATTGGCGCCGTCAATGAAGAGTGCAATTTTTTCGCGTGGGTCAAACATCGCTTACCAATCCAATGAGAGCAATCGAAATCCGTATGGGCCAAACTTCAATAAAAACAATAGCTTGTGTTTCGATTTCGATCTGATCCTTACTTTATGAATTATTCATATATGAAAGATTTAGGGCACGATTCGACATATTCCAAGCAACCTTCGGTGGAATTATGACATTCTCCATGGAAATCTAGCTCAGCCGCGGATAAAGACGAGGGGAGCCGGAATGAAAAACTTGTATTTGCCCGGTTTTAATTGTATCGGGCGTGTTAATCCCGAAATGACGACCGTAAAGGACAGGCAATGGCCCGTGTCACAGTTGAAGATTGCATCGACAAGGTGGAGAACCGCTTCGAGCTGGTTCTGCTCGCCAGCCACCGCGCCCGGCTGATTTCTCAGGGTGCCTCGATCACCATCGATCGCGACAACGACAAGAATCCTGTCGTGGCCCTGCGCGAAATTGCCGACGAGACGCTTTCGCCCGACGACCTCAAGGAAGATCTGATTCATTCGCTGCAGAAGCATGTCGAAGTCGATGAGCCCGAGCCCGATCCGGCAAGCATGATCGCCGCCGGCGGTGCCACTGCGGCCGACAGCGAAGAGCAGGACGACGTGCCGGAGACGATCACTTTCGACCAGATGTCGGAAGAAGAGCTGCTCGCCGGCATCGAAGGCCTCGTTCCGCCGGAAAAGAGCGACGACTACTAAGCGCGCAGGCGGGATCTCCGGTCGCATCGGTTAGATGCAGCCCGGAAAAAAGCTGCATGCGACGCAAAAGAGCGACGATTACCAATCGTCAATCTTGCACCTTTATTGCTTAGGCATATTATTGCCCATGTGTGCGCCAATCGTTGATTGGCGCGCTTTTATTTTTATCGGAGTGGCTTTGGAATGATGCGGCAGTACGAGCTCGTGGAGCGGGTTCAGCAATACAAGCCCGATGCCAATGAAGCACTGCTGAACAAAGCCTATGTTTACGCCATGCAGAAGCATGGCCAGCAAAAGCGCGCGAGCGGCGATCCCTATATTTCCCATCCGCTCGAGGTCGCCGCCATCCTCACCGACATGCACCTTGATGAATCGACGATCGCGGTCGCCCTTCTGCATGATACGATCGAGGATACGACGGCAACGCGCGCCGAGATCGACGAACTCTTCGGCGAGGATATCGGCCGCCTGGTCGAGGGTCTGACCAAGATCAAGAAGCTCGATCTCGTCACCAAGAAGGCCAAGCAGGCGGAAAACCTGCGCAAGCTGCTGCTCGCCATTTCCGACGATGTGCGCGTGCTGCTCGTCAAGCTTGCCGATCGCCTGCACAATATGCGCACACTCGATCACATGTCGGCCGACAAGCGTGCCCGCATTTCCGAGGAGACGATGGAAATCTATGCGCCGCTCGCCGGCCGCATGGGCATGCAGGACATGCGCGAGGAACTCGAGGAACTCTCCTTCCGCCATATGAACCCGGAAGCCTACGAGACCGTCACCAAAAGGCTGGAAGAGCTTTCGAAGCGCAACGAAGGCATCGTCAAGAAGATCGAGGCCGAACTGCGCGACCTTCTGGTCGCAAGCGGCCTGACGAGCGCCTATGTCAAGGGCCGGCAGAAGAAGCCCTATTCGGTCTTCCGCAAGATGCAATCGAAGTCGCTTTCCTTCGAACAGCTTTCCGATGTCTACGGCTTCCGCCTGATCGTCGAGGACATCCCGTCCTGTTACCGGGCGCTCGGCATCGTCCACACGCGCTGGCGCGTCGTGCCCGGCCGCTTCAAGGACTATATCTCGACGCCGAAGCAGAACGATTACCGTTCGCTGCACACCACCATCGTCGGTCCCTCGAGCCAGCGTATCGAACTGCAGATCCGCACCAAGCGCATGCACGAAATCGCCGAATTCGGCATCGCCGCCCACACGCTCTATAAGGACGGCGCCACCAATGCCGATGGCGACATCCTTTCTCGCGAATCCAATGCTTATTCCTGGCTGCGTCATACGATCGAGGCCCTGGCCGAAGGCGACAGCCCGGAAGAGTTCCTCGAGCACACCAAGCTCGAGCTCTTCCAGGACCAGGTCTTCTGCTTCACGCCGAAGGGCAAGCTGATTGCCCTGCCGCGTGGCGCCACCCCGATCGATTTCGCCTATGCGGTGCACACCAATATCGGCGATACCACGGTGGGCGCCAAGATCAACGGCCGGATCATGCCGCTGGTGACGCGGCTTGCAAATGGCGACGAGGTCGAGATCATCCGCTCCGGCGTGCAGGTTCCGCCCGCCGCCTGGGAGGAGATCGTCGTGACCGGCAAGGCGCGCGCCGCCATCCGCCGCGCCACCCGCATGGCGATCCGCAAGCAATATGCCGGCCTCGGCCACCGCATTCTTGAGCGCACCTTCAACAGGGCCGGCAAGATCTTTTCGCGCGAGGCGATGAAGCCGGCGCTGCACCGTCTCGGCCAGAAGGATGTCGAGGATGCGATCGCCGCCGTCGGCCGCGGCGAGATGTCCTCGCTCGACGTGCTGCGCGCCGTCTATCCCGATCATCAAGATGAGCGCGTCACCGTGAAGCCCTCCGGCGATGACGGCTGGTTCAACGTTCGCAGCGCCGCCGGCATGATCTTCAAGATCCCTGGCAAGACCAAGACAGGGCACGACGGCAGCCATTCGGAAATCGACGCCGATGCCGATATCGGGCCGATCCGCGGCCTGTCCGGCAATGTCGACGTCAAGTTCGCGCCGACCGGCGCCGTGCCCGGCGATCGCATCGTCGGCATCATGGACCAGGGCAACGGCATCACCATCTATCCGATCCAGTCGCCGAGCCTGCAGCGCTTCGACGATCAGCCCGACCGATGGATCGACGTGCGCTGGGACCTCGACGAAGCCAACAAGTCACGTTTCATGGCGCGCATCATGGTGAATGGGTTGAATGAGCCCGGCACGCTTGCCAAGGTCGCCCAGACGGTGGCAGGCCTCGACGTCAATATCCGCTTGCTGAATACGGTGCGGGTCGCGGCCGATTTCACCGAAATGATGCTCGAGGTCGAGGTCTGGGACCTGCGTCAGCTCAACCAACTGCTCGCCCAGATGAAGGAACTGGATTGCATCGCCACGGTCCGGCGCCTCTACGAGTAAGCTTTTGTTAAGCCGCCCCAGAGGGTTGGCCAAAAAATTGCACATTTTATAATCGGAGCGGAGCATCAAAGGAGCAAGCGATGCGTTGAGCGCATGGCTGTGTCCATGTTGCGGCGGTGGTAATTAACCTTTTTCGGGCCTATCTTCTGGTCATCGAAACGTAAACAGAAGATGAGACAAGATAATGTTTGACCCTATCAAGAAATTCGCTCGCGCCTTCCGCGCTCCGACCACGCAGGAACGTGAAATGGCCTATCTGAACGGCTCGCTCGATCGTATCGATCTCGAGTTTCGCCAGCGCCAGGTCGATCGCGGTCTGTTCCGCAACCGTTGATACTGGACTTATACTTGAGGCGAGTGAGGGACGTTATGCATAACGGACGCCCCTCGGCATGAAGAAGCTCCTCTTCGCAGCGAGAACCGAGGGGCGGTTTTTCGAGCGGTATCATTTGCCGCTCTTGTCATGGTGGTGTGCGCTGCACTAAATACCGGCCATGTTGTTTCGCCGTCGCAAGCCTGCGGGATTCAAGGAAAAGATGCGGGAGCTTTTATGGCCTCGCAAAGGTTTCCTTCGCCCGATCCGTTACCTGACAATGCGCGTCCTGCGCCTGAGTGCTTCGCCGCATGCGGTTGCCGCTGGCGTCGCTGCGGGTGTCTTCGTCTCGTGGACGCCGTTCATCGGCGTGCATTTCGTCATGGCTTTCGTCATCACCTATTTCCTCTCCGGCAGCATGGTGGCCGCGGCCCTCGGCTGCGCCGCCTTCGGCAATCCGCTGACCTATCCCTTCATCTGGGGCATCACCTGGGAAATCGGGCATCTGCTGTTGAGCCGCGAGGATCAACTGGCCGGTCAGACGGTGGATCTCGCCGACCTTTTCCACAAGCTGAACTTCACCGAATTATGGAAGCCGGTGCTGGAGCCGATGCTGGTCGGCGCTATCCCGCCGGCGATCGCCACTTCCGTTGCGCTCTATGCGCTGACATTCTACACCGTGAAGGGTTTTCAGACGCGCCGCCATATACGGCTGATGGAGCGGGCGCGCCTGCGTCTTGCCGTTCCAGCCGGCGACATGCCGAGCATATGAACCCGATCAAGAATTCTTAAGCGACGGAAGGGGCCGGCATGATCATCGGCATTGGCAGTGATTTGATCGACATTCGCCGTGTCGAGAAATCCATCGAGCGCTTCGGCGAGCGCTTCACCCATCGCTGCTTCACCGAGATCGAGCGCGCGCGTTCCGACAGGCGGGCAAACCGTGCGGCATCCTATGCCAAGCGTTTTGCCGCCAAGGAGGCCTGTTCCAAGGCGCTCGGCACCGGCATGGCACAGGGCGTCTTCTGGAAGGACATGGGCGTCGTCAACCTGCCGAGCGGCAAGCCGACCATGCTTTTATCGGGCGGCGCCGCCCTGATCCTCGAATCGCTGCTGCCCGCCGGCCACAGGCCCGCCATTCATTTGACAATAACCGATGATTATCCCTTGGCGCAGGCCTTCGTCATTATCGAGGCGTTGCCCGAGAGCCTCTGATCGCGCGACCTCGGGCGCTGTTGATCGCGACCTCGGGCGCTGTTGATCGCGACCTCGGGAGCTGTTGATCGCGACCTCTCGTCGCTTTTGATGTTGTCGCCATTGCCGCAACCGGCCGAAGCCGGTAGAACAGGATGATTTCAGGCCGACCGGCCTAAAATCTGAATCCTGTTCTAGATTAAAGAATTAGAGCATGATGTCGTCCGAAAACCGCTCACACTTTTCGGCATCATGCTCTAGAGAGAACGACAGAAAGAATTGCGCCGCCGCGGCGTCTTGAAGGAATAAGACTGCGTGTCCGAAAAAGTCGAAGCCAAGCCGAACGCCCTCTGGGAAAATATCAAAGTCATCATCCAGGCGCTGATTTTGGCGATGGTGATCCGAACGGTGCTGTTTCAGCCCTTTACCATTCCATCCGGTTCGATGATGCCGACCCTGCTTGTCGGCGACTACATCTTCGTCAACAAGTTCGCTTACGGCTATTCGAAATATTCGCTGCCCTTCTCGCCTGATGTCTTCAGCGGCCGCCTGTTCGGCGCCGATCCGAAGCGTGGCGACATTGTCGTCTTCCGTTTCCCGCCGAACCCCGACATCGATTACATCAAGCGCTGCATCGGCCTGCCGGGCGACCGTATCCAGGTTACCGATGGCGTGCTCTACGTCAACGGCAAGCCGGTTCCGAAGGTGGCGGACGGTGCGTTCACTTCCGATTATAAGCTCGATCCGGGCGAGGACGTGCCGGTGTTCCGCGAAACGCTCGACGACGGCAAGTCCTACGACACGCTCGATCAGTCTCCGGTGTCGCGTGGCGACAACACCCGCGAATTCATCGTGCCGGAAGGCCATTATTTCATGATGGGCGATAATCGCGACAACTCGCTCGACAGCCGCTTCGACGTCGGCTTCGTGCCTGCCGAAAATCTTGTCGGCCGTGCCAGCGTCATCTTCTTCTCGCTCGGCAACGACACCTCCTTCCGCGAAATCTGGAAGTGGCCGACGAACATGCGTTGGGACCGCCTCTTCAAGGTTGTTGAATGAGTAAGACGCAGACGCTTTCTGCGGCGGACCGCGCAAAGCTTGAAGGCCTGATCGGTCATGACTTCGCTGAAAAGGAGCGCCTGGATCGCGCGCTGACCCATGCCAGCGCCCGCACCGAAAAGGGCGGCAATTACGAACGGCTGGAATTCCTCGGCGACAGGGTCCTCGGGCTCTGTATCGCCGAGCTTCTGTTCCGCACCTTCGGCACGGCAGGAGAAGGCGAGCTCTCGGTTCGCCTCAACCAACTCGTCAGCGCCGAAACCTGTGCTGCGGTCGCCGACGAACTCAATCTTCACCTCTATATCCGCACCGGCGCCGATGTGAAGAAACTGACCGGCAAGCGCATGATGAATGTGCGCGCCGACGTCGTCGAAAGCCTGATCGCCGCGATCTATCTCGACGGCGGCCTGGAAGTCGCCCGCCGGTTCATTCTGCGTTACTGGCAGGGCAGGGCGGTGCGGGCCGATGGCGCCAAGCGCGACGCCAAGACCGAGCTGCAGGAATGGTCGCACGCGAAATTCGGCGTCACACCGATCTACCGGGTTGATGAACGCAGCGGACCGGATCATGATCCCCGCTTCAAGGTGACGGTGGAAGTTGCTGGCATTAAGCCCGAAACCGGCGTAGAGCGGTCGAAGCGTGCCGCCGAACAGGTGGCGGCAACGAAGATGCTCGAGCGCGAAGGCATTTGGCAGCAATCGCCTGCCGGGAACTGACGGGACAATGACACAAGAAGAAGAGATCGCGGCCGAAGCTGCCGCAGAAACCAATGGTCCGACGCATTCGGGCTTCGTCGCGCTGATCGGGCCGACCAATGCCGGCAAGTCGACGCTGGTGAACCGCCTCGTCGGCGCCAAGGTCTCGATCGTCAGCCATAAGGTGCAGACGACACGGGCCATCGTCCGCGGCATCGCGATCCACGACAATGCCCAGATCGTCTTCATGGATACGCCTGGTATCTTCAAGCCGCGCCGCCGGCTTGACCGCGCCATGGTGACCTCGGCGTGGGGCGGTGCGAGGGATGCCGATCTGATCGTGCTGCTGATCGACAGCGAGCGCGGCCTGCGCGGCGATGCCGAAGCCATCCTCGAAGGCCTCAAGGAAGTCCGGCAGCCGAAGATCCTGCTGCTCAACAAGATCGACCGCGTCAACCGGGAAGATCTGCTGGCGCTGGCCGCTGCCGCCAACGAGAAGATCGCTTTCGATCGCACCTTCATGATCTCCGCCGAAAACGGCTCCGGCTGCGACGACCTCATGGACTATCTGGCGAAAACGCTCCCGGAGGGGCCGTGGTACTATCCGGAAGACCAGATCTCCGATCTGCCGATGCGCCAACTCGCCGCCGAGATCACCCGCGAGAAACTGTTTCTGCGCCTGCACCAGGAGCTTCCTTACGCCTCGCATGTCGAAACGGAGAAGTGGGAAGAGCGCAAGGACGGCTCGGTGCGGATCGAGCAGGTGATCTATCTCGAGCGCGACAGCCAGAAGAAGATCGCGCTCGGCAAGGGTGGTGAAACCATCAAGGCGATCTCGACTGCTTCCCGCAAGGAATTGTCGGAGATCCTCGAACAGCCGGTCCATCTCTTCCTGTTCGTCAAGGTTCGCGAGAATTGGGGTGATGATCCCGAGCGGTTCCGCGAAATGGGTCTCGATTTCCCGAAATAAGCATGGCAAGGATTTCGTCGGGCTGGTGCCAGCCCTTTGTTTCCGCATAAAAAATCCGCCTCGCTCATGGAACATATCCGTGCCTTGCGCATTCCCTTCATGAACGGCGCGCCCAATGTTGGCGCGCCGATTTTGCGACGGCAAGGGCAAGTATGGCGACGTCGAGACCCATCAATTCTTTCAAGACCCCTTGCGAGCAATGTCCCTTGCGGCCTCTGCCGCATTTCAGGGAGTTCAGCCGTGACGAGCTGGAATTCGTCTCGAGCTTCAAGAGGGGTGAGCTTGCCGTCGATGCCGGCTCCACCATCCTCATCGAGGGCGCCCATAGCGCTCACCTCTTCACGGTGCTCGCCGGCTGGGGCTTCCGCTACAAGATGCTGGAGGACGGACGCCGCCAGATTTTGAATTATATCATGCCGGGCGACCTGATCGGCCTGCAGGGAACGATCGCCGGTGAGATGCAGCATTCCGTCGAAGCGCTTTCGCCAGTTTCCCTCTGTGTCTTCGAGCGTGACAGGCTGATGACGCTCTACAACAAGCACGCCTCGCTCGCCTTCGACATCACCTGGATCGCCGCGCGCGAGGAGCGCATCCTGGATGAGCATCTCCTGAGCATCGGCCGCCGCACGGCGCTGGAACGAGCAGCCTATCTGATCGCTTTCCTGTTCGAGCGCGGTCGGAAGCTCAATATCTTCAACGGTCGCAAATTCATCCCCATCACCCAGCAGCACATTGCCGACACGCTCGGACTTTCCATCGTCCACACCAACAAGACCTTGAAAAAGCTCAGCGAACGTGGGTTGATCCGCTGGCAGGAGCGCGGCTGCGAGGTGCTGAACGGCGAGGAATTGATGGCGATCGCCGGATGGGAAGGGCTTGGAGAGGGCAAACGCCCGTTCATCTAAAGCGCGTCGCGATCTTTCAGATTCGCTCCTCGCGCCTTAGGTCTTTGTTTTGCGGGACATGCTTTGGTCAAGCAGCCTGGTTATGTCTTTTTTAAATGCAGATTAGCAGCAAGGAAAATAAGGTCGGCCGTCATCTTTCCTCCGATTTTGATTCTTATCGACCGGGCAGAAAAATGGTTTATTCAGAAAAGGTGGCGGAATTCACCGATAGCGTGCCATGCGGGGCACCGGAGGGCAATGATGTTGGCGAAACGGCCGGGGCGCAGCGACAGGCGCCCGACGAGGGGCATCGAATCATGAGCGCAATCCGTGTTCTGGTTCTTGAAGACAGTCTGATCATCGCGATGGAGGCGGAGGATATTTTACGCCTGGCCGGCGTCGAGAGCATTGACATCGTCGGCAGCGTCGAACAGGCGAGGGCTGCCATTGCTGCGGAGAAATATGATTTCGCCCTTCTCGACGTCAATCTCGGCGAGGGCATGAGCTTCGGTTTTGCCCGCCATCTTCTCGATATCGGCATCCCCTTCGGCTTCGTCAGCGGCTATTCCGATACCGGCGATTTCCCGCCCGACCTGCAGCACATACCGCTTCTGGTGAAGCCTTTCGACGAAATGGCGATGCGGGAATTCCTGAAGAGGCTTTTCCCGGATGTCGCCTGACGCGGTCCATGACGGAAGCCAGGCCTTGATCGCGTCTTTTCAGACGCGCAAAGGACGCTGTAACGCGTTGAATTATGCAGTAGGATGATTCGGCAGCCGTAAGGACTTCTTTCGATGCAGTGGCAGGACCATGCGATCATCCTGGGCGTCAAGCGCCACGGCGAGACGAGCGTCATCGCCGAGGTAATGACGCGTGATCGCGGCCGCCATCTCGGCCTGGTGCGCTCCGGCCGCTCGCGCGCCATGCAGCCGGTGCTGCAGGCGGGCAATGCAGTGGAGGTTGTCTGGCGCGCCCGGCTTGACGAACATCTGGGCGAATTCCGCGTCGAGCCGGTGACGCTGCGCGCTGCCCGACTGATGGAAACGGCAACCGCCGTTTACGGTGTCCAGGCGATGGGCGCGCTGCTGCGGCTGCTGCCGGAGCGTGACCCGCATCCGCACCTCTTCGATGCGCTGGAGGTCATCCTCGATCACCTGCACAACCCGGCCGATGCCGGAGAACTCTTCGTGCGCTTCGAGCTTGCGGTGCTGAATGACCTCGGCTTCGGCCTCGATCTTGCCGAATGCGCCGCGACCGGCGCCCGTTCCGATCTCGCCTATGTCTCGCCGAAATCCGGCCGCGCCGTCAGCCGCGCCGCTGGTGCCCCCTGGGCGGACAAGATGCTGCTCCTGCCGCCGTTCCTCAGCATCGAAGGCAATCATGCGGCCGACTTCGATAGTCTCTCGGCCGCGTTTCGTCTGACAGGGTTCTTTCTGCATCGCCATGTCTACGAGCCGCGCGGCATCGAGGCCGTGGCGGCCCGCGACGGCTTCGTTCAGGCGGCACTCAAGGCGCTTAATCCAGCCTTGCGGACGCAGGGTGCGAATGGTGTTTCCACCTGACCTCCGTTTTTTACGGGTGCAAAACATCCTCCAGATTTGGCGGTTTACCCACTCGTGAGCGCCTCCTATGTCTTCACAGGACAGCCAATCAAGGAGGATCTCATGCTGACCAAGCCCGCATCATCGACAACGATCACGCTCTGGAACGGCCGCGAAATTCCACGCCTCGGCATGGGATGCTGGGCGATCGGCGGTCCTTTCTTCGCCGGCGACACGCCGCTCGGCTGGGGTGATGTCGACGACGATGAATCCGTGGAAGCGATCAACCGCGCCATCGAACTCGGCATCCGCTTCTTCGACACGGCCTCGAACTATGGCGCCGGCCACTCGGAGGAGGTGCTCGGCCGGGCGATCGGCAATCGCGACGATATCGTCATCGCCACCAAGTTCGGCTTCGCCACCGATCCGGAAACCAAGCAGGCAACCGGCGCCTTCGCCGATGAGGCCTTCATCCGCCGTTCGGTCGAGACCTCGCTGCGTCGCCTCAAGCGTGATCGCCTCGATCTCCTGCAGTTCCACCTCAATGATTTTCCGCTTGAACAGTCGGATGCCGTCTTCGATACGCTGGAGGCGCTGCGCGCCGAAGGCAAGATCGATGCGTTCGGCTGGAGCACCGATTTTCCCGATCGTGCCGCCCGTCATGTCGGCCGCCAGGGCTACGTCTCGATCCAGCATACGATGAACGTTTTCGAACCGGTGCCGGAGATGATCGCGGTGATCGAGGGGACGGGTCTGATGTCAATCAATCGCGGTCCGCTGGCGATGGGGCTGCTGACCGGCAAGTTCACCACCGACAAGGCGGTAGGCGCCAAGGATGTCCGTGGGGCGGCCCTTGACTGGATGGTCTATTTCAAGGACGGGCGCATGGCCCCGGAATTCGCCGCAAGGCTCGATGCCGTCCGCGATCTCCTGACATCAGGCGGCCGTACGCTGACGCAGGGCGCGCTTGCCTGGCTCTGGGCACGCTCGCCGCGTACCCTTCCCATTCCGGGTTTCCGTACTGTTGCCCAGGTGGAGGAAAATGCCGGCGCGCTGGAAAAGGGACCACTGCCGGCCGATGTCATGGCAGGCATCGATGCCGCACTCGCGCGCGCGTGACGTTTCTAACTCTTTGTTTTTACGCAATTCCGGACGGAAAACCGCTTCGCACTTTTCCTGAAATTGTTTTATGCTGCGGCGCGACGCTTGAGCGCCCAGCCTTCCGGCCTCTCTTCAACGATGCGGACGGTGTCACCGATCGTGATCCTGCCGCTGCCGCGCGGCGTGACGTTCCAACCGAAGAGCGGGCCCGGCACGCTCCGGTCTGCCGACATACGGATGCGGCCCATGGCCGGCATCGGGTTTGGTCCCTCGCGGGACCCGGTCAACTGGTCCTGCGTCGTCATGATGCAGCGGGAGCAGGGTTTGACGAGATCGAAGCGGATGCCGGCGATCTCGATCGCCGCCCAGCGGTCCTCCGCCCAGGCCTCGTCGGTATCGATGACGATGTTCGGACGGAAGCGTTCCATGCCGACACTGCCTTCGCCATGGGCGCGGAGATCGGCATTCAATGCCCTCAGCGAGCCGGTCGTCGTCACCAGGATCTGGTAGCCGTCGGTAAAGGTGACGGGCGTGGCTTCGCCGGCCCATTCGGCATTTGCCGTCCGCCGTGCCTTTCCGTCGAAGAAGACGAGGCGCACCTCGCGGCCAAGCCATTCCGAAAGCTGCCGGTTGCTCTCGGGATCGGCGACGGCGGCGTTGACGGCAGATTTCCACACGATCACATCCATGCGGGCTTCAGGCTGAGGCGGCTCTACCGATATGTCCGTTTTCCCCTGCATCAGCAGCCGAAAGGCACTCGCTTCCGGTCGTACCTCGATGCGTGCGAGGTCCGGCAACTCGCGCTGGGTGATGAAGTGCCCTTGCGCATCGGTGATCATCGCCCGACGATCGCCGGGAAGCCCATGGGCGTCGATGTCGGCGGCCGGCAGCGCAATGCCACGGGCGCTCTTGAGCGGATAGATGAAGAGGTCGCTGACAAGCATGCCGTTCTCCTAGATTTCGTCCATGAATTCCGAGAGAAAATCGCGCAAGCTCTTGTCACGCGCGGCCGCCAGCCTGCGGCCGGTCTCAGTCTGGAATCCTTCCGCCAGTTTGAACAGCTTCGTCTGGAAATGGTCAATGGCATAACGCTTGTCATCGAGCGGGCGGTCTGCAGCCGCCGGGTCGAACGGATCGTAGAGCCCGGATCCCAGTCGCCCGGCGATATAGAAACAGCGGGCGACGCCGATCATGCCGATCGCGTCCAGCCGGTCGGCATCCTGCAGGATCTTCGCCTCCAGCGTCTGCGGCGCCACCCCGGCCGAGAAACTATGCGCGGTGATTGCGTGGGCTGCGGCCTCGATATCTGCGCCGCTCCAGCCGAGTTTCGCCAGGATCGCCGATGCCTTCTCGGCCGCCAAAGCCGATGCTTTTGCTCGCAGCGGCGAATTCTTCTCGACGGCGACGCAGTCGTGCAGCAGCACGGACGCGGCAAGAACCCGCCCGTCGCCGCCTTCTCCCGCATGGATGCGCATGGCATTTCTGAAGACACGCAGGATATGGGCAAGGTCGTGCGAGCCGTCGTCGCCGTCGGCCGCATGCGCAATCAGCGCCGCGGCAAGCGTTTCGTGTGGGGAGAAGGCTTCAGCCGCGAACATTGCGCCACCTGTCATGAGGAAGATCGTTTCCGCCGATAGGGCATCGGCGCGGAAGTGGATGCGGGCGGGTAAAAGGACGCGACAACGAAGATCTCAGGAATCGCAGCCGATTTTCTAGAGCATGATGCCGAAAAGTGTGAGCGGTTTTCGGGCGACATCATGCTCTAACTATATATTGTAGAACAGGATTCAGATTTTAGGCCGGCCCGGCCTGAAATCGTCCTGTTCTAACGGCTTGCCGTGCGAGTCGCAATCGAGGGTGATCTCACCGCTTGGCTTTGGGAAGACGCGTCACGCCGCCGCTTTTCGGCGGCAGGGAGAGAAGATGAGGCACCTCACGCGCCGGTCTCGGCGGGCTGATGTGATAACCCTGGATCTCGTCGCATTCCTCGCACTCGAGCAACGCCAGTTGCTCGGCCGTCTCGACACCCTCGACGGTGACCCGCATGCCGAGCGCATCGCCGAGCAGGATGATCGCGTGCATGATCGCATGCGCTTCCTTGTTGTCGACGATGTCGTTGACGAAGGATTTGTCGATCTTGATCTTGTCGAAGGGGAAGCTCGAGAGGTAGCTCAGTGAGGAATAGCCGGTTCCGAAATCGTCCATCGAGATGCGGATGCCGCGCTCCTTCAGCGCATGCAGGATCGGCAAGACTTCGCTTAGATTTTCCATCAGCACGCTCTCGGTGATTTCGAGTTCGAGCCGCGACGGCGACAGCGCGGCGGCGGCAAGCGCCTCGCTGACATCGCGCGTCAGGTTGCTGCTGCTGAACTGGATTGCCGAAACGTTGACGGCGACCTTGATGCCTTCAGGCCATAACGCTGCATCGTTGCAGGCCCGGCGCAAAACCCAACGGCCGATATCGACTACGAGGCCGACCTCTTCGGCAAGCGGAATGAAATCCATCGGCGGAACGCGGCCTCGAACCGGGTGGTTCCAGCGGATCAAAGCTTCGAAGCCGCAGATGCGCCGCTGCGAGAGGTCATAAAGCGGTTGGTAATGCAGCTCGAATTCCTCGTTCTCAACGGCTGCTTTGAGGTCCGCCTCCAGCGCGTGGCGCAGCTGCATCTGCGCTTCCATCTCACTGGCGAAGAAGCGCTCGCGTTTGCGCCCGTCCGCCTTGGCATGCGACAGCGCCACGCCGGCATTTTTCAGCAGGATATCGGTTTCCTCGCCATCCTCAGGGGCGATTGCGATGCCCATGGAGACGCTGAGCTCCACCTGTTTCTCGCCGTGGAAGAATGGCTCGGAAAGCTCCCGGCGGATCTGCTCGGCAAGCGCCGTTACGTTCCACGGCTGCTGCTTGCCCGTCTGGAGGATGGCGAATTCGTCCGAGCCGAGGCGCGCCAGGGTGTTTTCCGAACCGGCCGAGGCTCGGACGCGCTCCGCGACCTGCTGCAGGATCTTGTCGCCGGCCGAAACGCCCATCGTGTTGTTGATCGATTTGAACCGGTCGAGATTGAGGTGAACGAGGGCGATCTGCTCATCCGGCTTGCGTTCCGCAAGCGTTGCATCGACCTGCTCGCGAAAGTGGATGCGGTTCGGAAGGCCGGTCAGCGGGTCGTGGTGGGCGAGATAGGTGATGCGCTCGGCCGCCCTTCGATCCTCGGTGATATCGGCATGAATGGAAATGTTGCTGCCGTCGGAAAGAATAGTCACCATGCTCTGGATGATGCGGCCATCATCCATCAACCATTCGCGCCGACGGAGACTACTGCTTCTTGCGGTTGCAGCGGAATGTCGCCCGGTCCGCCGGCCGGGTTTGGTGCTCTCCGTACCACGCATTTTGGCCGTGAGATCGGCGATTGTCGCGCCGGCAGAGAGATCTTTTTGCGTCAGGCCGAAGAGCTGACGGAAGCGGGTGTTGGAAAGCGTCAGTCGCTGGTCGGCGTCGAAGACGCTGAGACCGAGCGGCAGGTTGTTGAGAATGATTTCGAAGAGTTTTTTCTGTCCGTCGAATGCCTGGCTGAGCGCTGACATATTGCCTCTCAGCACATGGTTTTCCCTCAGCAGCGTTTCCACGCTTCTCTCGATTTCGTCATAGTTGCTTTCATGGACGCGATAGGTCGCGATCACGAGATCCATCAGACGCTGCGCATCGATCGATCCATCGTCCGTAACGGCCTGAGTGCATTGCTGCCAGAAAAGCGCTTCAGCTTTCATGTGGATGCGTCTTGCGCAGCTGTTGCCCCGGCCTCGGGGAAGGTGCCTTCGATTGACGTACGTGCATCATTACGCCGGACATGAAAACCTTTCTCAAATGAACACAGAAATTGCTTTTATAGTCGGACTGTCTGGTGGCAATGCGTGACGGCCATTTTCTATGGGCCGAATTAATATTCGGTTGCAGTGCAACAGCGACGGGCACTTGGTCAGACAATTGTTTGTATGTGAAAAATCGCTGAAATATGGGGGAAATCGGCCGGCTGGCGCAGGCGGCAGGTGACTTCGCGGCGTTCCGTTAACTCTTGTCAATCATCGTTAATGAGAAGTTAACAACTTATTGACGCACTGCGCAAATCAGTTTAACCACCGAGTCAGCACTGATTTTCCACGTTCGTATTGCGTACAAACACCACCGGCAAAAGGCGGTGAATGGAGGTTTGTATGACCAGCACCACATCCGTTTCAGACACCTCATATGCATATCTGGCGACGCTTTCGCGTCTCGATGCCAATGGCGATGGCGTCCTCAGCCGCGGCGAACGTGCCGCCGATGAGAAGCCCGGCATCATCAAGGAACTTCTGGAGGACGATACGAGCGGCGACACGCAGCCGAAATTCTCCGGCAGCCTGATCGCGCTGATGATGGACACGCGCGACAGTGGCACGGCAAGCAGCATCGCCGTTTCCTATCCGCTGCAGCAGACCGCGCCGGCGACCGGCGATCAGTCCGACGATCTTTACCGTAACACCTACGGCCAGTTCGACTTCAACGCTGTCGCCTGACGACCGGCGTCTCAATTCGGGCGATCTGCAAGCCGGCCGTTTGGCCGGCTTTTCCCGTTCGATCATCTCTAATCAGGAACACCTTCCAGGCTGATACGTTCAGAAAGACAACCGGACGGAAGGAGATCTCCATGAAAGCCATGCGCATTATCGCCGCCCTGAGCCTGCTTGCGGTTGCATTGCCGGCGGGCGCTCAGGACAAGCAGACGGCGGTCGCCAATTTCGTCGGCAAGGACGGCAAGGAAGACGGTCGCGCACAGCTGACAGCCGCCGCCAACGGCGGCGTCCTGATCGAAGTCGAGATATCGGGACTGCCGGCGAACAAATGGGTGGCCTTCCATGTTCATGAGACCGGTCGCTGCGACGCCGCAACCCATCATGAGTCGGCGGGCGGTCATTTCAATCCTGAGAAGGCGGAGCATGGCATTCTTGCCGCCAAAGGCCCGCACGCTGGCGACATGCCCAATCAATATGTCGGGCAGGATGGCGTGTTGCGGGCACAGATCTTCGACAGCATGGTCACGCTCGACGGTAAGACCGATCGTATTCGTGGGCGCGCATTGATGGTGCACGCCAATTCGGATGATTATCGCAGCCAGCCTTCGGGTGATGCCGGGGAAAGACTTGCCTGCGGCGTCATTCAATAGCTACGGCACAACTCCTTAAATCGGAATCGATTGAGGGACGAAGCCATGCAGCAATTCAAAGTGCGCACAGCGCCGCTGGTCTTAAAGATCCGCGGCGCTGCAATGTCTTACTGCCGCGTCTGCGTCGGCTTTTCGGCGGTTGCCTCGCCGTTGGACTTTTTTGACGGCGCGGCATCTGAAGCATCCGCCTCAGCGGCAGGATTCTTGTCGAAAGCGAGTTTCACGCGCTTCACCATGTCACGGGTGACCAGCCACCAATCGCCGGTCTTTGCCCAATAGCGCAGCGTTACAGAGATCGCACTGTCACCGAGGCTGTCGATGAAGACGCTGGGTGCCGGTGACTTCAGCACTCTGGAATCGGCTTTGGCAAGGCCCATCAGCCTCTCCATCGCCAGATCGATGTCATCGTCATGGGGGACGCTGATTTTCAACTCTTCCCGCCGCGTGGGCTCGCGGCTGAAATTGGTAATCGGCGTGTTCCAGAGCGTCGAATTCGGCGCCAACCGGTAGAGCCCGTCGCCGGTCCTGAGTTCGGTCGCAAACAATCCGATTTCGCGCACCGTGCCGGCCACGCTGCTGGTCTCGATATATTCGCCGACGCGGAACGGCCTGAGGATCAGCAGCATGATGCCGGCAGCGATATTCTGCAGCGTCCCTTGCAGCGCCAGTCCGATCGCCAGGCCTGCCGCGCCGAGGGCGGCGATGATCGAGGCGGTCTGGACGCCGAATTGACCGAGCACGGTGATGAACACCAGGATGAGCAGCGCATAGCGCAGCACATTGGTGAAGAATCGCGCCAGCGTCTCGTCGATACCATGAACGCGCGACAGGCCTTCATAAGCCCAGCGGCTGGCAAAACCGGCCAGCGTCCAGCCAAGGACGAGCAGGATCACCGCTCCGAGGACGGAGAAGGAATACTGCACGGCAAGTGCGCTTGCCTGGCTGAGTGCCGTTCGCGTGGCGAGGAGGACATCGGCTGCCTGTTGTTCCATGATCTGGCCCTGTCGGTTGTGCGTGGTCGGGGGCTAGATGGAGCGGCTGGCGGCAGCGTCAACCGCAGGCGGCGTCTCGGATGGTAAGCACGAAGGGCGCATTGCCGTCGGCATCGGCACCGCGTCCGATTGCCCGCACCGCCGCGACCAGCCGGCCGCTGCGGCCGAGCAGCGCGTCACCGATCTCGATCAGCCGGGCATTCGGCGTCGCGAAGGGCGAGGCGGCCCGCAGCCGGCGGGCAAGCGTTTCCTCGCTCTGGTCGGGTGCCAGCGACAGCGCGGCAATGAGCGCTGCGGCCGGCGATCGCGACACGCCCATCCAGCAATGGATGAGCAGCGGCGTCTCCTGCCGCCACGAAGCGGCAAAGTCGATAATCCCGCGCACATGCGTCTCGTCAGGCGCCACGAGATCGCCGGTGCCCTTGAAGACGATATCGTTCATAGCAAGCGTCAGATGGCGCTCGGCCGCGATCACGCCCGGCCGGTGAAAGGCCTGCTCCTTGGCGATCAGGCTGATCATGTCGCGCGCCTTGTGGCGCACCGCCATTTCCGCGATGCGCGACAGCGGCGAGACGACGATGAAGGTCACGATACCATCTCCCGCTCGACCTCGATCGCCGCGAAGCGCTCGCAGAACAACCGCTGCGCTTCGATCGCCGGCAGGGGCTCGATCATCAGCATGTCCTTGCTGATGCCGCGCGGCTGGCCGAAGAATTTCTGCGCCTCGGCGGGTGTGAAACCGGCCAGCACGGTCGCTTCGAAATAGGCGGCGATCGTGTCGGCTTTTTTAATCCGCTCCTTGAGATCGCGCGAGGGATGCGGCGGCAGGCCGAAGCGCAGGTGCACGGCGGCCTCCAGTCGCTTTTCCACCGTTTTATAGCCGCCGCCGACCACCGATTTGAACGGCGAGATCATGTCGCCGATGACATATTCGGGTGCATCGTGCAGCAGCGCCATCAGACACTCCTGCGGCCGCGCATCGTTGAAGCGGCGGAAGATATCCTCGACAACGAGACTGTGCTGGGCCACCGAAAAAGCATGATCGCCGGAGGTCTGGCCGTTCCAGCGGGCCACGCGCGCAAGCCCGTGAGCGATGTCGATGAGTTCGACGTCGAGCGGCGAGGGGTCGAGCAGGTCGAGCCTGCGCCCGGACAGCATGCGTTGCCAGGCACGCGGAGCTTTCGTCGTTGTCACGCGCTGGCCTCGTCGGCGCTGGCGGGAAAGACGAGACCGGACCATGCCGGTAGGACGAGGGAAACAGGCGTGTCGCCGGCGAGCAGCGGCGTGCCTGCTGCCATCGCGGCGCCGGCGCGGTCGATGCGCACGATCGCAAGTCCATTGCCGCCGTCAACCGAACCGAGGGTTCCCACAGGCTTGCCGGCGGCGGTAATCTCCGTCCCGGTTCCCGGCAGATCCGTTGCGGCGGACACCGTCACGACGCGCCGGCGCGCAGTGCCGCGATGCTGCATGCGTGAGACGACCTCCTGGCCGACATAGCAGCCTTTCCTGAAGGAGAGGCCGCCGTTGAAATCCATTAGCACATCATGCGGGAAAGCGTCCTGCAGGGCGAAGTCAGATCCTGATGTGACGATGCCGTGGCGGATGCGCAGCGCGTCGTAGAGCGCTTCTGCACCATCGCCCTGTCTTCCTGCCCGGCGGGTCAGCGTGACGCCCGCCTTGGCGAAGCGGCTGTCTCGGGCGCCCTGGCTGCCCCGGGCGCCCTGGCTGCCCCGGGCGCCTTGGCTGCCCCGGGCGCCTTGGCTGCCCCGGGCGCCCTCGGCATCTTCGCCCCAGGAAACCGTGACGCCTTCTTCGGTGCTTGGCGCAAGTGTGACGGCGGCGCGCAGCTTGTACATCGTCAGCCGTTTCAGCAGCCCATCGCGCTGGCCGGCATCGGTCTCGATCGTGTAACCGTCGCGGTCCTGCCAGATCATGAAGTCGAACAGGATCTTGCCCTGCGGCGTCAGCAATGCCCCGGGCCGCGCCTCGTCGGCGCCGAGCGCGGCGATATCGGTGGTGATCAGGTTCTGCAGGAAGGATTGGGCTTCCGCGCCGCTGACGAAGAGCAATGAGCGGTCTTTCAGGAATACGGCTGGCATGGCGGAACCTGTCGCGTTGGTCATCGCTCAGAGGTATGTCTTCATGAGGTGGATCGCAAGCGCCATGCGAAACGTGAAAAGTGCAGGCGAGACGGGCATCAATCGCCCGCTGTGAAGAATTTCCATTTACCCTCAGGCGTAATGCCGAGGCGATAGAAATTATATCCGCCGAATTCCTGCATGTCGGAGAGATCGCCGGCCGTGACGATGCGCAGCAGTTCGACGCGCTCCGGCGGTGTCAGCGACTTCAGGTCCTTCTCGGCAAAATAGGGCCAGACATACATGTCGTCGGGCGTGCCCTGGCCGAGATGCACGAAGCCGGTCGAGATGATGTCGAGCATGATGGCAAGGATCTCGTCGCCGTCAGGGTCGCCCGACAGATCCTTCAGCGTGCCGATCGGATCGTCGGTCGGTTCGCCCACAGTCACCTGCGTCTGGTCGGCGCCGGTGCCCATCAGCGGCCGCAGCCGCTCGAGATCGCCGGAGGCGGCCGCCTCGACGATCTGCTCGCGCATCTTGCGAACCGGCTCTGGCACCTTGCTGATGTCGTAGATCACCTCGGTGGACTCGGACTTGTCCTGAGCGCCCGGCGTCTTGTCGACGCCCTGATTGTTCTGGCTGTTGACCAGTGGATCGGCCATGGGAACACCGGGAGTGGCCCCGCCCTGCGGCTGGCTCTGTCCCTGAGCGCTCCCCTGTGCGGGCGTCTCGTTGGCCGCCTGGCCGGGGATCTTGTGCAGTTCGGAAAGCGCGTAGGCTGCCGGCGCAAGGACACTGCCGGCGGCGAGGCTGAACGCAAGCAGCACCGGCGCGAGCGAAATTCGCGAAACTTTCTCTTTACCGGTGTGCATCAAACTCTCTGATAACAATTATTGCAGGGTGCGGTTCGCCGAGAATTCGCCGGCAAGCATGCGCTCACGCAGCGAATCCAGCAGGGCTTCGGCGCTCTTTTCCCCATGCAATCTGATCGTCTCGCGCAGCGCATGTGCAATGGCAGCATCAGCGATGATTTCAGGCTCGATCCCGTCGGCCATGCCGTCGGCCCAAGCCTCGTTCTGGTACTCCAGAGCTGCCTGCATCTTTTCGTGGACGATCATGTCGTCGATGTCGTTGAGGCTTGCTTCCATTGTCTTTTCCTCAGAACTTCTCATGTCTTACTGCACAGTTAACAACACTAACAGCCTTTTCCCAAAACGACACGTCCGCTTGCGAAAACAGGTTAATTAAACGTCAATTTCCAAAGCGCGAGGTAATTTCTGTGGCAAGTGTTGCACCTTCGTTACGGTAGCGCTCTTCTGCCACGATGGCCGCCGGGGTGCAATCCGTATAGACCGAGGCGAAGGCGCGATAGCCGCGATTGAAAGCTGCTGTCAGCTTTTCCTTGCGCTGCGGCTCGTTGCCGGTCTCCGAATCGAGCAGCTGCTGCATGCCGTTTCGCCAATCGTCGCCGCCCGCCGCCTTGCAGAGCGTTCTCAGATAATGCACCGAGCCCAGCACCTCGGCGAACCGCGCCAGCTTGTCGTCATAGGGCACGCTCACGATCGGCGGTGCAATCTCCTCCTCCTGTGGAGGCGGCGTATTCTTGCCCTGCGCCATCGTGGGGCCGGCAAGAACGAGCAGGGACAGAAAAACGCGTCGAACGGGAATCATGCTCGCAGTTGATACGCTCAGCATGACGGCAACAAGGCGTGGTTCAAAGTTTCCACGTCTATTCGCCGCCCGCCAGCCGCTCCGCGCATTCGAGCACGCTCTGCGGCACGGGCAATTGCCGGATTTCCTCCACCGTGTACCAGCCGAGGGCTGCCGCATCGTCGGCGGCTTCCGCCACGGCATCCCGATCCGCATCGACGCGAAAGACCGACAGCAGGAAATGGCTCTTGACGCTGCCGTCGGCCGCATGCGTCTTCAGGTCGTGGGTCGAAAACAGCCGCGGATTACGTGCCGAAATGCCGGTCTCTTCATGGAGTTCGCGCAATGCCGTTTGCTCCGGCGTTTCGCCGAGCTCGGCCCGCCCGCCGGGAAAGGCATACATGTCAGCGGAAGGCGGATTGCGCCGCAACACGAGGAGGAATCGTCCGTCGCGTTCGAGAATGGCGGAGGAGGCGGCTTTGGCGGTGGAGATCATCCGAGGCTACTCTTGCTGTGATGACCCATCTTATCGGAGGAATAGTGCGACGGGGATTCGAAAGGTGCTTCCGTGACCTACATCATCTACGCCTTTGCCGCAGTCTTCGAGATCGCCGGCTGCTTCGCCTTCTGGGCATGGCTGAAGCTCGAAAAATCCATCTGGTGGCTGGCGCCGGGCATGATCTCCCTGGCGCTTTTCGCCTGGCTTCTGACGTTGGTGCCGAGCGAGGCCGCCGGCCGCACCTTCGCAGCCTATGGCGGCATCTACATCCTCGCTTCGCTGCTCTGGCTGTGGCTGGTCGAAGCCCGCGTGCCGGATCGTTACGATATCGGCGGTGCGCTGATCTGCCTTGTCGGCGCCAGCCTCATCCTCTTCGCGCCGAGAGGCTGAGGCGTCTTGACCGGATACGAGCCGGGTGTAAAGACAGGCCGATGTGTGGACGTTTCGCCCTGACAGTCTCCAGCGTCGACCTGAGCGACGTCTTCTCCGGTCTCGATCTCGACGATTTTCCGGCGCGCTACAACATCGCGCCGACGCAGCCGATCCTCGTCGTCATATCAGGCGAGGGCAGGGAGCAGGGCAGCAACTTGGCCGACCGGCGCGCCGTGCTCGTGCGCTGGGGCCTCACGCCGGGCTGGGTCAAGGATCCGAGAGATTTCCCGCTGCTGATCAACGCGCGCTCCGAAACCGCAATCGGCAAGGCCTCTTTTCGCGCCGCCATGCGTCATCGCCGCGTGCTCATTCCGGCCTCCGGTTTCTATGAATGGCATCGCCCGTCGAAAGAAAGCGGTGAGCGGCCGCAGGCCTACTGGATCAGGCCGCGCCAAGGCGGGGTCATTGCCTTTGCCGGGCTGATGGAGACATGGTCTTCTGCCGACGGTTCCGAGGTCGATACCGGCGCGATCCTGACAACATCGGCCAATTCAGCCATATCGGCGATCCACGATCGCATGCCCGTCGTCATCAAACCCGAGGATTTCACGCGCTGGCTCGATTGCAAGACGCAGGAACCGCGCGAGGTGGTCGACCTGATGCAGCCGGTTCAGGATGATTTCTTCGAAGCCGTACCGGTCTCCGACAAGGTCAACAAGGTTGCCAATATGGGTCCCGACCTGCAGGAGCCGGTCGTCATCGAAAAGCCGTTGAAGGCGCCGGAGAAGCAAAAGCCTGACGACGGCCAACTCAGCTTCTTCTGAACACCATCCGCCGCACCAGCAGGGCCGTCGGCGATCTATCAGCGCCGACGTGTCACATAGACGGCGGCGATGCATCGCTTCGTCCATCAGGTTTTTCGGGTTGTGCTTGTGCCGCCAGAGCGTTGTCAGGAGATTCCGGCGATCGCCTCGTCATTCACTTCGTCAGCGGTGCCTGACGGATGTAACCCGAGAGCATGCATGGCTCCAATTTGAAGCCTTCCGCTTCAAGCGGACTTTTTGACGCTGGTCGGCTTATGCTTCGCCATCAGCGATGCTGCGGCAACAGCCTTCAGGCCTACGGGGCGATAGTTGGCGGCGAGGTCTGGCTTGGCCGCTTGCTGTTCGCCGGTACTGCTCGTCTTCGAAGTCACGATACTCTCCCTACGTGGTTCTTCCCTGGGCATTTTATAGTCCGATGTTTCGTCACGAATAGCGACAAAATGGGGGCGTCGCTCATCAGGATTTGTAAACGCGCACCATAATTCGCGAGGCTTAACTGAAGCCTACGTTGGTTAATACTTACTGAAGAGAGCCGTTCCAATAAAAGTGCGAAAGCGGTCTTCTCGGGAAAATGCGGAACAGCCGGATAAGCGCACGCTTTTTCTCCGGGGAAAACGTATGCTTTTCCCGAGATCCCTCAGAACGAAGGGAGAGAAGCATTTCCGTCATTTAAAGCATGTCGCGCAAAAGTGTGCAGCAGTTTTGCGAAAACGACATGCGTAAAAACAAAGAGCTAAAGCGCGAGGGCGAATCTGAAAGATCGCGACGCGCTTTGGAGAAATCCGGAAATGCTCGGTGATCAGATGTGCCGGCCGATATCGTCATCGCCGACGCCCGGTTCCTCGATCGTCAGCGTCCCGTATTTCCGCCGCCATTTCCGCGCGCCGAAGGGAAGCGATATGAGGTAGGCGGCAACGGTGAAGACCATCACCTCCCATGTGTAGCTCATCAGCAGAGCCACATAGAGCACGACACCGAGCATCATCGGCAGCACGAGATCGCGCCGCAAGCGGTTGCCTTCCGATTTGCCCGACCAGACCGGCAGCCGGCTGATCAGCAGGAAGGCGATGAGCACGGTGTAGATCGACGAGAGATAGGCGAAGGTGCGGTCCGTCGCCAGCCCGAGGAAGCCGAGATAGACCGGCAGCAGCACCAGCATGGCGCCGGCCGGCGCCGGCACGCCGACGAAATATTCCGATTGCCAGCTCGCCTTGTTCTCGCGTTCGGCCATGACATTGAACCGGGCAAGGCGAAGCCCGGCGGCGATCGCATAGATCAGGGCGGCGATCCAGCCGAGCGAACGCGCCTGGTCGAGCGCGAAGACATAAACGACGAGGGCGGGTGCGACGCCGAAATTGACGATGTCGGCAAGCGAATCCATCTGCGCACCGAACTTCGAGGTCGCCTTCATCAGCCGCGCCACGCGCCCGTCGATACCGTCGAGGAAGGCGGCGAGCAGCACCATGGCGACGGCGAGCTCGTAACGATTCTCGAAAGCCAGCCGGATGCCGGTCAGCCCGGCGCAGATTGCCAGAATGGTGATGAGGTTCGGAAAGACGAGCCGGAGCGGGATTTCGCGCAGACGTGGGCCGCGGGCGGAATCATCCGGCCCATTGGGCTCGAAAGGCGGAAAAGGCGTTTCCATATCGCGTTCCAATCGTTCCTAAAGCAATTCCAGCAAAACTGCGCAGCGGTCACTTCCGCGAAAGCTGAACCGCTTTAACTGCGGCGGCTGATGACGGGACCCTTGGCGGAGGCGAATTCGGCGATGACGGTTTCTCCCGCAACCGCCGTCTGGCCGAGCGAGACGCGTGGCGCAGCACCGGCAGGCAGGAACACGTCGAGCCGCGAGCCGAAACGGATCAGTCCGAAGCGCTCGCCGGCATCCACCGGCTCGTTGGGGTTTGCCCAGCAGAGGATGCGCCGTGCGACGAGGCCGGCGATCTGCACGACGCCGATCTGGCCGTGGCCGGTTTCGATCACCAGCCCGTTGCGCTCATTGTCTTCGCTCGCCTTGTCGAGCTCGGCGTTGACGAAGCTGCCCGAGCGGTAGTTGATGCTGACGATGCGCCCGCGCATCGGCGCCCGGTTCACATGGCAATTGAAGACGTTCATGAAGACGGAGATGCGCAGCATCGGCTCGGAGCCAAGGTTGAGCTCGGCCGGCGGGGTCACCATCTGGATCGCCGAGACCTTGCCATCGGCGGGAGAGATCACCAGGTCGTCGTCCTGCGGGGTCACGCGCTCCGGATCACGGAAGAAATAAGCGCACCAGAGCGTGAAGATCATGCCGATCCAGAAGAGCGGCTTGAATATCCAGCCCAGGACCAGCGACGCGACGAAGAAGGCGGCAACGAAGGGATAACCCTCCTTGTGCACGGGGACGATCGTGTTGCGAACCGTGTTGAACAGGCTCATGGCTGCCGGTCTCCTTGCGTTTTCATTTTTGCTGGTTAGCGAAAAACCGTCTCTGGGGCAATGCTGTGGCCTCGGCCCTGGTTCCCGCGCCGCGGTTCTAAACAACAAAAGCCGGCCGGCGTCGGTTTCCCTTGTCAGCTTGCCGGAGCAAGCCGCGTAATCACGCCGAGGTCGTCGCTTTCGCGCACCTGCTTCAGATGTTCCTCCGCCTGTGTCGCCTCGCGCTGGCGGTTCCACATCGAAGCATAAAGGCCGTTCCTTTCGAGGAGGGCGGCATGTGTTCCGCGCTCGGCGATCTCGCCGCTTTTGAGCACGATGATTTCATCGGCGCTGATGACAGTCGAAAGCCGGTGGGCGATAACAAGCGTCGTGCGGTTCTTCGAAACCAGGTCGAGTGCCTCCTGGATTTCCCGCTCCGTTGTCGTGTCGAGCGCCGATGTCGCCTCGTCGAGGATCAGGATCGGTGGCGCCTTGAGGATGGTGCGGGCGATCGCCACCCGCTGCTTCTCGCCGCCCGAAAGCTTTAGCCCGCGCTCGCCGACCTTGGTTTCGAAGCCCTCGGGCAGCGTTTCGATGAAATGCGCGATCTGCGCCACCTCGGCGGCGGCAAAGACCTCGCCGTCGCTGGCCGATGTGCGGCCATAGCGGATGTTGTAGGCGACCGTGTCGTTGAAGAGCACGGTATCCTGCGGCACCATGCCGATCACCGAGCGCAGGCTCTTCTGCGTCACCGTGCGGATATCCTGACCGTCGACGGTGATTGCGCCGCTCTGGATATCGTAGAAACGATAGAGCAGGCGCGACAGCGTCGATTTGCCCGCACCCGACGGGCCGACGACGGCGACCGTCTTACCGGCCGGCACCTCGAAGGAAATACCCTTCAGGATCGGACGGGCCGCATCATAGGCGAAGTGAACGTCCTTGAAGGAGATCGCGCCGTGGCCGATCCGAAGTTCGGTCGCATCAGGCGCGTCTTTGACTTCGGTCTGCACCTCAAGCAAATCGAACATCTGCTCGATATCGGTCAGCCCCTGGCGGATTTCGCGGTAGACGAAGCCGATGAAGTTGAGCGGTACGGAAAGCTGCAGCAGCATCGAATTGACGAAGACGAAATCGCCGACCGTCTGCTCGCCGCGCTGCACGGCCAGCGCCGACAGCACCAGCATGATAGTCGTGCCGATGCCGAAGATGACGCCCTGGCCGAAGTTCAGCCAGCCGAGCGAGGTCCAGACATCGGTTGCCGCCTTCTCGTAGCGTTCCATCGATTTGTCGAAACGCTTTGCCTCCATCTCCTCATTGCCAAAATACTTGACGGTCTCGAAATTGAGGAGAGAGTCGATCGCTTTCGTGTTGGCGTCGGTATCGCTGTCGTTCATCGACCGGCGGATGGCGATGCGCCAGTCGGATGCGCGGATCGTGAACCAGATATAGGCCCAGACGGTAAAGGCGGTAACGGCGAGATAGGAGAAGCCGTAGCCCCACCAGAAGATCACCGCCGTCAGCACGAATTCGATGACGGTCGGGACCGAATTGAGGATCGTGAAGCGCACGATCGTCTCGATACCCTTGGTACCGCGCTCGATGATGCGCGACAGCCCGCCGGTCTTGCGCTCGAGATGGAAGCGCAGCGACAGCTCGTGCATGTGCACGAAGGTCCTGTAGGCGAGCTGGCGCACCGCATGTTGTCCGACGCTGGCAAAGAGCGCGTCGCGCAGCTGGTTGAGGCCGAGCTGGATCAGCCGGGTGATGTTATAGGCAATCACCAGCGCGATGGCGCCGGCCAGCAGCGGTGGCACTGAGCCGGCAAGATCCATCCTGCCGTTCAGCGCATCGGTCGACCATTTGAAGAAATAGGGAACGAGCAGCAGTACGAATTTGGAGATCAGCAGGTAGACCGAAGCCCAGACGACGCGCATTTTCAGGTCGGGCCGGCCGGCCGGCCACATATAGGGCCAAAGGTTGAGAAGCGTCTGCGGCAGGTTGGATTCCGAGACTGTCTTGCCGTTTGCCATGCTTGTCTCCAGCCCGGATGAGCTTGCCGCGATTGCGGCGATTCGATGGCGGCAGGAGCGCGGAACCGGGACCTACCTGAAAGCGCTTCCCATATCCCGCAGCCGCCACCGCCAGATAGGGTGCCGGGCGGACGAATACAACAATTGCTGGCGTAAGGAAACGACGAGGCCGGGCGCTTATCCCGCCCGGCCGCGTCGCGTTGTTTTGCAGCTTAGAGATGCTGGCCGGACATGCGCTTGCGGTGCAGCTCTTCGGCATTCGGCAGGACATCCTTCGGCAGGCCGAAAATCTGGCCAGGGCGGATGCGATCGGGATTGATGATCTTGTCCTCGTTGGCGATGTAGATCGTCGTGTAACGAACGCCGAGGCCATAGGTGCGGCGCGAGATCTGCCACAGCGTGTCGCCGCGGCGAATGATGACCGCCGCATTGTTTGCCGTCAGCGGCGCCTGTTCGATCGTCTTCGGCTGGTTGCTTCCGACATCGTTTGCAGATGGCGTTGCCGGCGCGGGTGCAGCGGTGAGTTCGGCGATCATCCCGCCCAGTTTTTCGAGTGCGGCGCCGACGGACTTCGCATCCCCAGGCAGGCCCTGCAGCAGCTTCAGCGCATTGCTGGCGACCTGCGACGCCGAGCCGGACGTTAGCCTGAAGGCATCGGGCGCATCGGCCGCCGGGCGGAAGTCGGCGACCGAGCGCAGCGCGAATTCCGTTGCCGAGCGCGCCGCCGCAAGCTGTTCGGCGCCGGGCAGCTTGCCATCGGCAAACAGCCCCTTCAGCAGGCCGAAGGCCTTGCCAACTTCGGCTTTGAGTTTGCCGAGTTCGCCTTCGTCGAGCGGCACCATCGAGGAAGCGCCGTTGGTGTCGGCGGGGACCGATTGCGCGGCGACCCTCACCTGATCGCCGGCCGGGCGATTGAAATTCACCGCCGCGCGCACGATGACCTTGCCTGTGGGATCAACGACATCGACGCGGATCTTATGGTCGCCGACCGAGAGCGCCACCACACCGTCGATGACGAAATGGCCGTCGGAGCCGGCTGTGTCCTGGCCGACGAGGCTGTCGTCGGCATAACCGATGACCTTGGCATTGGCGCGTGTCGTGCCGGCAATGAAGATCTTGTTGCCTTCGATCTCGACGGCGTTGACCATCACGTCGGGCACATTCGTCTTATCCGGTGCTGCGGTGCCGGGAATGGCCGGTGCCGTATCAGCGCTACCGGAGGGGGTATCGGTGAGGTTCGGCGTCTGCAGCGCCAGCTCGCCGGTTGGTGCAGGCGTAGCCGAGCTTTCGCCGGTTGCCGGCTTGTCCGCAGGCGGCGCCATCGGATTGGAGGCATCGGCAACTTCGGTTCCGGCCTTCGGCGCGGTGATGATGCGGCTCGCCGCGCCGGGTTTGGAAACCATGGCGAGCAGATTGGCACCATTGCCGTCCTTCGGCACGGAAATGGTCGCGACTTCTTCGGAAAGCGTGCTCTTGCCGTCCTTGCCCGTGAACTTGAGCACGAGCTGGTGGTCGCCGGCCGGAAGCGGATCGTCGAGAACGGCAGCAAAATCGCCGCTCGCATCGACATTGGCCGTCGTCACCACCTTCTCGCCGTCGAGCACCTCGAGCTTGCCGTTCGGTTCGGCGGAACCGGCAATCACCGTCGATCCGTCGGGCTCGACGCGCAATACGTCGAAGGCCGGAAGCTTCGGGCCGGTATTTTCCGCTGCCGTATTCGCCCCAGGGGCGGTCTCCGGCGCACCGGTCAGCGCAACCTCGGCCTTGGCGATCGCGGCAAGCGCATCGGCGATGTTCTCGGGCAGCGACCGGACGATGGCGAGTGCGTTCGCGCCACCGACCTTGGCCTTGGCGGCAAAGGTCTGGGTCGCGGGATCGAGGCCCTCGGGAATGGTGAAATCGGCAAGCGCGGTCAGCGCGTTCACGGCCTTGGTCTTGGCGGCAGTGAAGACATCGATGGCCGGACCTTTGCCGTCGGCAAACAGCGCCTTGAGCTCGCTGAGCGATACGCCGGCATCGGCCGAAAGGCGACCGACCTGGTCGGCGACCGCTGCCGCGTCGCCCACGGCGGAGCGCGATGTCTTTGCCGCCTCGTTAACCGTGTTCTTGACCTCCGTGCTCGCCTGGTTGATGGCATCGCCGACCTTGGTTGCATCGCCGCCGATGCGCGGCATGACGACAAACACCATCAGTAGGATTGCGATTGCGAGGACTGCAAGAGCCAGCAAGCCGGCACGGTTCTTCATCATTATGTCTCCCAGAGCGGCAATTTGCCGTAGTAACCAAAATTGCTAGCGATTCCCGTTGCTTTTCACAAGCATTCAAAGCAATTCGGCAAGCTAGGCACGCTGCTTTTCAGTCAATTTTCTTGACTGCATTGAAATGGAATAGTTGTTTGCCTCTATGACCGAACAATCTGTATCGATTCGATCCATCTGCGTTTACTGCGGCTCCAGGCCGGGAGGCGATCCTTCCCACATGGCGGCCGGGCGTGCTCTCGGAAGAGAGATCGCCGAATACGGCCTGCGCCTCGTCTATGGCGGGGGGACCAAAGGCATCATGGGCGCGGTTGCCAGCGGCGTGCTTTCAGGCGGCGGTCAGGTCACGGGCATTATCCCCGAATTCCTGATCGATATGGAAGCGACTCGCCACTCGCTCGGTCAGCTCAACGAACTCATTGTAACCCCTGACATGCATGCGCGCAAACACACCATGTTCGAGCGCTCCGATGCCTTCGTCGCGCTGCCCGGCGGCATCGGTACGCTGGAGGAGATCGTCGAGATCATGACCTGGGCGCAGCTCGGCCGCCACGAGAAGCCGATGGTCTTTGCCAACGTCAACGGTTTCTGGGATCCGATGATGGAACTGATGCGCCATATGACCGAAGAAGGCTTCCTGCACACCGCGCACCGGGTGCAACCACTCGTCGTCGACGAGATCTCCGGCATCATTCCGGCGATCATGGCCCAGGCAGCCCAGCTCGCCGCCGACCGTGACGGCGAGGACGAGGTGATTTCGAAGATGTAGGTCTGTTGCCTTTAGCGCCCCCGGCTTCCCTTCAGCATCGACCAGCTATAGAGGAACAGCCCCGCCCAGATCAGCGGGAAGGCGATCATGCGCGCCGTGCCGAATGGCTCGTGGAAGACGAAGACCGCGATCAGGAAGATCATCGTCGGCGCGATATACTGCATGATGCCGATCGTTGAGAGTTTCAAGAGCTTGGCGCCGTTTGCATAGATCATCAGCGGCACGGCGGTGATGACGCCGCAACCGAGCAGCAGGGTCGTATCTGCAAGACCGGTGCGGTAGAGGTGACCCTGGCCGCCGAATTCGAGATAGAGGATGTAGAGGAGGGCCGGCCCGCTGAGGATCAGCACTTCGAGGAAGAATCCCTGGTTCGGCCCGAGCGGCAGCGTCTTGCGCAACAGGGCGTAAAAACCCCAGCTGACCGCCAGCGTCAGCGCCACCCACGGGATGCCGCCGCTGTCCAGTGCGAGAATGGCGACGGCAAGCGCCGCAAGCGCGATCGCCGCGATCTGCAGCGGCTGCAGCTTTTCCTTCAGGAACACCGCGCCGAGGAAGATGCTGAACAGCGGATTGATGAAATAACCGAGTGCTGCATCGAGCGAATGGCCGGCGCCGATCGCCCAGACATAGGTGCCCCAGTTGACGGTGATCAGCGACGCGGTCAGCGCCGCCATCGCCAGCATGCGCGGCGACCTGAGTGCTGCGCGGATGTCCTGCGTGCGCCCGAGCACGATTAGCACGATTCCCGCCAGCGGCAGCGACCAGACGATGCGATGGGCGATCACCTCGGCCGGCGAGATATGCGCCACCGCCTTCATATAGATCGGGAGGAAGCCCCAGAGCAGATAGGCCGTCAGCGCGAAGGCGAACCCGCGCGGACTGTCTTCGTTCTTGGCCAACGGAACGGATGCATCGGTCGACATCGGTGTTTCCATCTTTGTTCTTCTTCTGATCCGGCCTAGCTTAAGCGCCGTGAATAGGCCAATTCATTTCGTTGAATGAAGGGTGAGAGGATTTGAAGCGGGAGACGACGCGATGATCCGGCTCCCTGCGCTGGAAGCCGGAGTCCGAAGGAAGCGAATAATATTCGGGCGAGGGCTGGGACCGACCCCGTCGCCGAGCCGCGGAACAGGTTTATTCCGCCGCGATCTTGCCCGCCAGCTGCCGGTTCTTCATCAGCTTGTAGATGACCGAATCCATCAGCGCCTGGAACGAAGCGTCGATGATGTTCTCCGAGACGCCGACCGTCCACCAGCGTACACCGTCGCTGTCGGTGGATTCGATCAGCACGCGGGTGATTGCCTCCGTGCCGCCATTGAGGATACGGACCTTGAAATCGGCGAGCACCAGATCGTCGATCTCGTGCTGGTACTTGCCGAAATCCTTGCGCAGCGCGAGGTCGAGTGCGTTGACCGGGCCTTCGGCATCGGCAACCGACATCAGCGTCTGGCCGTCGATGGTGATCTTGACCACCGCCTCCGAGACGATCTTCACACGGCCAAGACTGTCGAAGCGGCGCTCTATCATCACGCGGAAGCCTTCGATGGTGAAGAATTCCGGGATCGTGCCGAGCGTGCGGCGCGCCAGCAGCTCGAAGCTCGCATCCGCGCCCTCATAAGCATAGCCGATGGATTCACGTTCCTTGACGATCGAGATCAGCAGGTCGAGCTTCGGATCGTCCTTGGCGACCTCGATGCCGCGCCGTTTCAGCGCATTGATGAAGTTCGCCTTGCCGCCCTGGTCGGAGACCATGACCTTGCGGAAGTTGCCGACGGTTTCCGGCGGCACGTGTTCATAGGTCCGCGGATCCTTGAGCAGCGCCGATGCATGAATGCCGGCCTTGGTGGCAAAGGCGGAAGCGCCGACATAGGGCATCTGGTGGTCGGGCGAGCGGTTGAGCAGCTCGTCGAAGGCATGCGAGAGCCGGGTGAGGTTGAGCAGCCGCTCCTCGTCGATCGTCGTTTCGAAACGTGTGTTGTAGGCGTTCTTCAGCGCCAGCGTCGGGATCAGTGTCACCAGATTGGCATTGCCGCAGCGCTCGCCGATACCGTTGAGCGTGCCCTGGATCTGCCGGACGCCGGCGTCGACCGCGGCAAGCGAATTGGCGACCGCCTGGCCGGTGTCGTTATGCGCATGGATGCCAAGACAGTGGCCGGGAACGCCTGAGGCGATCACCGCCTCGACGATGGCGCGCACCTCGGGCGGCTGCGTGCCGCCATTGGTGTCGCAGAGCACGACCCAGCGGGCGCCGCTCTCATAGGCCGTCTTGGCGCAGGCGAGCGCATAGGCCGGATTGGCCTTGAAGCCGTCGAAGAAATGCTCGCAATCGACGATCGCCTCCTTGCCCGCGCCAACCGCCGCCTTGACGCTTTCGGCGATGCATTCGAGGTTTTCCTCGTTGGTGCAGCCGAGCGCCACCGCGACGTGATAATCCCAGCTCTTGGCGACGAAACAGATGGCGTCGGATTTTGCCTGCAGCAGCCCGGCAATGCCGGGATCGTTGGAGACCGAAACGCCCGCCCGCTTCGTCATCCCAAAGGCGACGAAACTGGCCTGGCTGGTGCGCTTCTCGCTGAAAAAAGCGGTATCCGTCGGGTTGGCGCCGGGATATCCGCCCTCGACGTAATCGATGCCGAATTCGTCCAGCATGGCGGCGATCGCAATCTTGTCCTCGACGGAAAAATCGATGCCGGGCGTCTGCTGCCCGTCCCGGAGCGTCGTGTCGAAGAGATAGATGCGTTCTTTCATGTCGTTTCCTCCCGCTAGGCGGGTTGTTATGAAGTGCGGATGCTGCCCCTCATCCGGCTGCCGCCACCTTCTCCCCGTTATGACGGGGAGAAGGAACATGCCGCACCGTATCGCGGAGCACGTCCCCTCTCCCCGCAGGCGGGGAGAGGGTTAGCGTGAGGGGCTGCCCCCAATGCCAACGATCAGTCTTGCTTCCCGGCAAACTTATCCGTCGCCCGGATCAGCTGATCGAGAATCCCCGGCTCGGAATAGGCATGGCCCGCGCCCTCTATCAGGTGGAACTCTGCCTTCGGCCAGGCCTTGTGCAGCAGCCAGGCATATTTGGCCGGGCAGGGCATGTCGTAGCGTCCATGTACGATGACGCCCGGAATATCCCTGAGCCTGCCGGCATCGCGGATCAACTGTCCCTCGTCCATCCAGCCGGCATGGACGAAGAAATGGTTTTCGATGCGCGCAAATGCATAAGCGAATTCCGGCTCCTCGAACTTGCCGCTCGTCGACGGTTCCGGCAGCAGCGTAATCGTTTCGCCTTCCCAGATGCTCCAGGCCTGCGCGGCCGCGAGGCGCACGTTCCTGTCCTCATGCGTCAGGCGACGATGATAGGCATGCATCATCTCATGCCGCTCTTCCCTAGGAATGGGAGCGATGAACCGCTCCCACTTGTCAGGGAACATTTCCGAGACGCCGAATTGGTAGTACCAGTCGAGCTCGGCCTTGGTCAGCGTATAGATGCCGCGCAGGATAAGCTCGGACACGTGCTCCGGATGCGTCTCGGCATAGGCGAGCGCCAGCGTCGAGCCCCAGGAGCCGCCGAACACCTGCCAGCTGTCGACGCCAACCATCTTGCGCAGCCGCTCGATATCGGCGACGAGGTGCCAGGTCGTGTTGGCATGGAGTTCGGCATGCGGCGTCGATCTGCCGCAACCGCGCTGGTCGAACAGCATGACGTCGTAGAGAGTGGGATCGAAAAGCCGGCGGTGGGCGGGCGAGATGCCGCCGCCCGGACCGCCATGCAGGAAGACGGCAGGCTTGGCGCCGGGCGTTCCAGAGCGCTCCCAATAGATCACATGGCCGTCGCCGACATCGAGATGGCCGGAAGCGTAGGGTTCGATTTCGGGATAGAGGGTGCGCAACATCTCGGTCATATCTTCACGCCTTTTGCGGGCCACACTTCGGTGTCGTGGTCGGGATGCTGGAAGGAGATGATCGCCTCCTGCCGTGCGTAGAAATCCTGATCCTTCAGCACCGGCGCCTCGAAAATCGTCTCCACCCAGGGCAGGCGGGCCTCGTAATTGACCTGGATCAGCGGAGCGAGATCGCTGCGGTCGTCGAAAGTGCCAATCGCAAGTTCCAGCCCGCCGGGATGACGATAGGTCATCGGCGTGCCGCAATTGCTGCAGAAGCCGCGTTCGATATTGACCGAGGACTGAAAATAGCTCGGCTCGCCGCGCGTCCATTCCATTCCTTCCTCAGGCGCGGTAACGAGCGCCGAGAAGAAACCGCCGAACTGCTTCTGACACATGCGGCAATGGCAGATCGAGGGTCGCCCCAATCTGCCTGATATGCGGAAGCGCACAGCGCCGCACTGGCATCCGCCTGTTTTTATCGTGTCCGTCATGAGCTTTCTCCGAAGGGCCAGCTTTTCGTGTCGTGGTCGGGGTGCTGATGGTTGCTTGCCGCGATCGCATTCTCGCGGTCGGATGTTTCAGGTTCTGGTTCCTGCGGCAGGCCGTCAAGCGCGTGAAACCAGGACATCCTGCGGCCGGTGTTCGATTGCATCACCGGCTTGACCGCATCGGGATCGTCGAGCGAGCCGAGCGTGAGGTTGATCGAGTCCGCTTCGGGAATGTCGTAGAACAGCGGCGTGCCGCAATCGCCGCAGAAACCGCGCCGCACCAGATCCGAGGACTGAAACCATTTCGGGGCGCCGCGAGTGAAGGTAAAATCGCTGCGCATCACGCCTGCAAGCGGCATGAAATAATTGCCCGCCGCCTTCTGGCACATGCGGCAATGGCAAAGATGGGGATAGCCGAGTTCGCCTTTGGCGTGGTAACGCACCGCCCCGCACTGGCACCCGCCGCTTCTGTCTGATTCCGCCGTCATCCGAGCTCCTTCGGTGGCCATGCCTGCGTCTCATGATCGGGATGCTGGTAGGAGACGAGCTCGAGCAGGAAGGGGGCAGCCTGCGCGTCCTCCTCCGTCCGGTGCCCCGGCAATTCGTGCAGATGATCGACGAAACCGATCTTGCCTTCGATACCGAATTGCACCACCGGCGGAAACGCCGAAGGATCGTCAAACGCGCCCGCGGCAATCGCCATTCCATCCGGCGCCTCATAGGTGAGCGGCGTGCCGCAATCGCCGCAGAAGCCGCGCTCGACGAAATTGGAAGAGCGGAATTTTTTTCGCTTGCCGCGTGTCCATTCGAAATCGGCGCCGCGCACCGAGACCAGCGGCGCATAATAAGCACCGAACGCCTTCTGGCACATACGGCAATGACAGATCGACGAATCCTTGATGTCGCCGCTGACCCGGAAACGGATCGCTCCGCATTGGCAGCCGCCGGTATAGGTGGTCATGGCAGGTCCTTTCCGATGATGCGGATGATGTGGCTGCACACGTTGTCGATATCTCGGAGGATATCATCGTTCCAGAAGCGCAGAACGGTCCAGCCGTCCGCGTGGAGACGTTGAGTCCTGAAGTCATCGTAGGAGACGTTCGGGGCCAGGGCCTGCTGCGAGCCGTCTATCTCGACGATAAGGCGATGGGTGGGGCATGCGAAATCAACGATATAACCGGCGATCGGCATTTGTCGGCGGAAGCTCAGGCCCATCAGGCGATGGGCGCGGAGCTCGTTCCAAAGTTTCAATTCCGCATCGGTCAGAGCTTTGCGCATGCGCCGGGCGTTCGCTCGCCGTTGGGGCGGAACTGGTGTATGCGGCATGGCTTGCCTCTCGCTATGACGTGACGGGGCTGCGGCGGCACCCCCCTCTGCCCTGCCGGGCATCTCCCCCACAAGGGGGGAGATCGGATGGGAGCGGCCTCTCGCCCAAGTCAAACACCTCAGATGGCCGAAGCCAATTAGCGCGCGGTCGATATCTTGGGAAGCCGGCGCGTCTTGCCGATCTCCCCCCTTGTGGGGGAGATGCCCGGCAGGGCAGAGGGGGGTATCTCTTGCCGCCCAACCCATCCTACCGCTTCAGCTCCCACGTCGTTAACCGTTCGCCGGTTTCCGGATCCTTTCCGTCCTTCAGCTGAATGCCTTCGGCCAGCAGCGTATCGCGGATCTTGTCTGCTTCGGCAAATTTCTTCGCCTTTAACAATTCCAGTCGCGCCTTCACTCGCACATCGATCTCGATTGCAACGGCTTCGTCAACTTCATCGGCCTGTACCTTTAAACCCAAGAGACGCAGCGACTGTCGAAATTGCGCGAGTCTTTCATTATGGCTGGGCTCTTGTTGTCTCGATCTGTCGGAGAGGATTGCAACCTGTTCGTGGAGTGAACTTATTGCCCGATGGGTATTAAGATCGTCCAGAAGTGCTTCCAGGATATCTGGGTGCGGTGCGAATCGGTCGTAGTCAGGTTGGAAGCCGACTTCGTCAGCAGCAAACGCCCATCTTGAAAACTTAATTAACGAGTGTCTAGCTTCCAAAAGTTTGTCCACGGTGAAGTCGATCGGCTGCCGATAGTGCGTCATCAGCATGGCAAGGCGCAGCACCTGGCCCGGCCAGCTGCGGCCGCCGAAGATGTCCGTGTGCAGCAACTCGTGGATGGTGACGAAATTGCCTTCGGATTTCGACATCTTGCGCCCTTCGACCTGCAGGAAGCCGTTGTGCATCCAGACGTTCGCCATCACCTCCGTGCCGTGGGCGCAGCGCGACTGGGCGATCTCGTTTTCATGATGCGGGAAGATCAGGTCCAGCCCGCCGCCATGAATGTCGAAGACGTCGCCGAGATAACGCTTGCTCATCGCCGAGCATTCGATGTGCCAACCGGGCCGGCCGCGGCCCCATGGGCTCTCCCAGCCGGGTTCGTTGTGGCTCGACAGCTTCCAGAGCACGAAATCACCCGGGTTCTTCTTGTGCGCGTCGACGGCAATGCGGGCGCCGGCCTGCTGCTCGTCGAGCGGGCGCTTCGAAAGCTGACCGTAATCCGCCATGGATTTGGTGTCGAACAGCACTTCCCCTGATGCGACATAGGCGTGACCGTTGCCGATCAGCTTCTCGATGATCTCTGTCATCTCAACGATATTGTCGGTGGCGCGCGGCTCGAAGCTCGGCTCCAGGCAGCCGAGTTCGGCGACATCGGCGTGATATTGCATCTCTGTCTTTTCGGTGACCGCGCGGATCGCCTCATTGAGCGGCAGGCCCGGATGGTCTCGAAGCGCCCGCGCATTGATCTTGTCGTCGACGTCGGTGATGTTGCGGGCATAAGTGACGTGGTCTTCGCCATAGACATGGCGCAGCAGCCGGAACAGCATATCGAAGACGATGGCTGGCCGGGCATTGCCGATATGAGCGAAGTCATAGACGGTCGGGCCGCAGACATACATGCGGACATTGTTGGGATCGATCGGCGAAAAGACCGATTTTTCCCGTGTCAGCGTGTTGTACAGCTTCAGTTCCGGCGTCGCGTCCATTTCACTCTCCCAAATGCACGATCAGAAAAATATCACGACCGGCGGACCGGGGCGTTTCGCATCTTGACTATTTGGGAGACGAAAACGGCCGGGCCAGCGCTCGCGCTAGCGAATAATCTTCCGGCAGATAATGCAGATAACCGTTTTCATGGCGGGTTTTATGGCCCGGTTCGCGCTTCCGGTCAAGGGGGCGAAGAGCGATCCAGCGGCAACGGGATCCATCTATCTGGTGAATCGATTGCAGCAACCAACGTCTTTGAAACCCATTAGCACGCTCTTCAAATTCGTCCGCCATTTTCGGAGCACAAATCTCGCATAGCCAGTTGAGAAGCTGTTGAAAATAAGGGGAAGGGATGCGGAGACTTGCGCGATCGACGATCGGAGCGACTGCGGTTCTGGTGGTCGCATTCGCTGCATATTTCGCATACGATTTCGGGATGCTTCGCTTCAACAATCCCTCTCTCAGCAACTATCCAATCCAAGGCATCGATGTCAGCCATCACCAGGGCGATATCGATTGGAAGGTCGTTGCCGCGCAGCCGAATGTCCGTTTCGCCTTCATGAAGGCGACCGAAGGCGGAGACCATCGGGATTCCAAGTTCGCCGACAACTGGCAGCGCGCCGGAGATGCGGGAATGGTCAGGGGCGCTTATCATTTCTTCACCTTCTGTCGCCCGGGCAAGGATCAGGCGCAGAATGTCCTGGCGACCGTGCCGAAGGAGCAGGGAACTCTGCCGATCGCCGTCGATCTGGAGTTTGTCGGCAATTGCAACAAGATCCCGACGCTCGAGGAAATAGCTGCCGAAGTGAACGCCTTTTTCACCGAGCTGAACGACACTTTTCCGGAGAAGCCTATTTTCTACGTCACGCAGGAGTTCTTCGATCAATATCTGAAAGGCAATGAATCACGCTTCCCCGACCACTATCTGTGGCTGCGCAGCGTGTTCAGAGAGCCGAGGCAGGAAGAGTGCAGCCGTTGGTCGATCTGGCAATTTGCCGATAACGGCACCTTGGACGGCATCCAGGGTCCGGTTGACCTGAATGCGCTATGCCCGTCGGAAGCAGGCCTGGCGCATCTGTTCCCCGCCGTTGCAGCGAATTGAAACGTCCGGCCAATCTGAAACGCCGGCCTATTCGGGCAGCCGGTAATCGACGAGCTTGTTCTCCCGTACCACGAACAGCTTGCCCGTCTCCGTCACACCAGGCCCGAGCAACGGCAGGATCGCCTTTGCGACCTCGGAGGGATGCGGCAGCGTCTGCGGATCTTCGCCGGGCACCGCCTGCGCCCGCATCGCCGTGCGTGTCGCCCCCGGATCGACGCTGGTGACCCGCAGCGGGGTGCTTTGGCTCTCGCCGGCCCATGTGCGCGCCAGCGCTTCGACCGCAGCCTTGGAAGCGGAATAGGCGCCCCAGAAGGGGCGGCACTTGTGGGCAGCACCCGATGACAGGATCACCGCGCGGCCGGCATCCGAGCGGGCAAGCAGCGGGTCGACCGAGCGGATCAGCCGCCATGTCGCGGTGACGTTGATGGTCATCACCTTCTCGAACACTTTCGCTTCGATATGGCCGATCGGCGAAATGACGCCGAGCACGCCGGCATTGGCGACGAGGATGTCGAGCTTGCCCCAGCGCTCGAAGATCGAGCCGCCGAGCGCATCGATCGCATTCATGTCGGCGAGGTCGAAAGGCACGAGTGTTGCCGTGCCGCCTACGGCCTTGATCGCATCGTCGAGATCCTCAAGCCCGCCGACCGTGCGTGCGCAGGCAATCACATGGGCGCCGGCTTTGGCAAGCTCCAGCGCCGTGAAATAGCCGATGCCACGCGACGCACCGGTGACGAGTGCGATCTTGCCGTCAAGATTGATATTCATGATGTCGTGTTCCCTCACGAAGGGAGAGGGGTGCGATTGAACCCCTCGGGATGGGACAATGGAAAAGCCGGCGCGCCGTGTCAGCCGTTGCTGGCAAGCATGGAAATCTTGTTGCCCATGGACTCGCCGTTCTTGTCGAGCAGGCGGGTCGGATAGTCGCCGGTAAAATAGTGGTCGGTGAACTGCGGCCGGGCCGGGTTGCGATCCTCACCGCCGACAGCGCGATAGAGGCCGTTGATCGACAGGAAGGCGAGCGAATCCGCGCCGATATATTTGGCCATGGCTTCGACATCGGCATACTGGTTTGCCAGCAGCTTTTCGGCATCGGGCGTGTCGATGCCGTAGAAATCCGGGAAGAAGATCATCGGGCTTGCGACGCGGACATGGACTTCGCGCGCCCCGGCTTCACGGATCATCTGGACGATCTTGAGAGACGTCGTACCGCGCACGATGGAATCATCGACCAGCACCACGCGCTTGCCTTCGATCATCGCCCGGTTGGCCGAATGCTTCAGCTTTACGCCGAAGGCGCGGATCTGCTGCGTCGGCTCGATGAAGGTGCGCCCGACATAGTGGTTGCGGATGATGCCGTATTCGAAGGGAATGCCGCTCTGCTGCGCATAGCCGAGCGCTGCCGGCGTGCCGCCGTCCGGCACCGGCACGATGACGTCGCCATCGACGGGCGATTCCTTGGCGAGGTTCATGCCCATGCTCTTGCGCGTCGTATAGACGTTGCGGCCACCGACCACCGAGTCCGGGCGAGCGAAATAGACATATTCGAACAGGCAGAGGCGTTCCGGCTGCGGCTTGCTGGGCTTGCGCGCATCGATGCTGATCGAGCCGTCGGGCTGGATTTCACAGATGATAACCTCGCCGTTCTCAACGTCACGGATGAACTTGGCGCCGATAATGTCGAGCGCGCAGGTCTCCGAGCAGAAGATCGGCTTGCCGTCGAATTCTCCCATGACGAGTGGGCGGATGCCGGTCGGGTCGCGCGCGGCAATCAGCTTGGTGCGCGTCATGGCGAGCATCGAATAGCCGCCTTCCATCTGGCGAATGGCGTCGATGAAGCGGTCGGACGTGGAAGCATGGCGGGAACGGGCGATGAGGTGGAGGACGACCTCGGTGTCGGAGGTCGACTGACAGATGGCGCCGGTCGCGATGATCTGGCGGCGCAGAGTCAGGCCGTTGGTGAAATTGCCGTTATGGGCAATGGCGATGCCGCCTTCTTCCAGTTCGGCAAAGAGCGGCTGCACGTTGCGCATAGCCACTTCGCCGGTTGTCGAGTAGCGGGTATGACCGATGGTAATGCTGCCGGGCAGGCGGGCAAGCGTCATCGGATTGGTATAGTGGTCGCCGACAAGGCCCATGTGGCGCTCTTGATAGAAGCGCTTGCCGTCGAAGGAGACGATGCCGGCCGCTTCCTGTCCGCGATGTTGAAGCGCATGCAGGCCGAGAGCCGTGAGCGCGGCGGCATCGGGATGTCCCAAAATACCGAAAACCCCGCATTCTTCATGCAGCGTATCTCCGTCGAGCGGATCGTCGGTCGGGAAGGAATGGGACTGGTTCATTTCTGCGGGCCTCTGCTCTCACAAGAATGGATCGGCATTTCCAGAAATAGCTGAGCCCGGCGGAGCTGGAATGCTCGGCCGGACCCTCATTTCACATCCCGCTCAAATGGCGATTGCCGGATCGCGGGTCAAGCTCTTGAACACTGTGTCAATTCGCCGGCTGCTGTGCGCCGTCTGCAGGCGCGGTCGGTGCGTCTTCCGCCGGAGCCTGGTCGCCCGTCGGCGGAGTGGTGCCTCCCGCGCCCTGTGCCGGCGGCTGCAGCTTATCACGGATGCTTTCCGGTATCATCTGGGCAAATTGCTCCGGCAGAACCGATTTCAGCTTCACGACCATCGAATCCAGGAAGGGCTTCGACTTCGCTTCGTTGACCCAGGCCGGACGGTGGTCGGCATCGACGAGCCAGTTCCAGAAGGCGACGGCGACGACCAGCAGCAGCACGCCGCGCGCCGCCCCGAACAGGAAGCCGAGCGTGCGGTCGAGCGCGCCGACACGGCTGTCGATGATGAAATCGGCGATCTTCATCGTGATGAAGGAGATGACGATGAGCGCGATCAGGAAGACGACCGCTGCCGAACCGACGATCGCGATACGGTCGTCATCGGTATATTTCTTCGCATAGGGCAGCAGGTACGGATAGAGATAATAGGCAGCCGCGGCCGAACCGCCCCAGCTCGCGATCGAAAGAATCTCGCGCGAAAAGCCGCGGACCATCGCCAGCACGGCGGAGAAGAGCACGACGCCGATGACAATACCGTCGAAAATCGTAATGGGCATGTAAATTCAACTCCAGGACTGCCGCTTGGCGGCCGTGTCGTGCCTTATCGTGTGCTCCTATATCATCACCACTCTTGGCAATGAAAGGATCAAACCTCGTCTTCCACACGCAGCGCTCCCTTCGATCCGGCGATGCGCGCGACCAGATCCGGCAGGCTTGCGACTTCGCTCCAGCGCCCGCCGGAGCCTTTCGGCAATTCGGCGGAGGCGGACGGAAGCAGCGCTGCGGAAAAGCCCAGCTTCTCGGCTTCCTTGAGGCGCTGGGCGGTGTGCGCAACCGGCCGGATGGCACCCGACAGGCTGACTTCGCCGAAATAGACGCAATCGGCAGGAAGGGCAATACCGGCAAGCGAGGAAACGAGCGCCGAGGCGACGGCAAGATCGGCCGCCGGTTCGGAGATGCGGTAACCGCCGGCGACGTTGAGATAGACGTCGTGCTGGCCGAGCCTGACGCCGCAATGGGCTTCCAGCACCGCAAGGATCATCGACAGCCGCGCCGAATCCCAGCCGACCACGGCGCGCCGCGGCGTGCCGAGCGAGGTTGGGGCCACCAGCGCCTGCACTTCGACGAGAATGGGGCGGGTGCCCTCCATGCCGGCAAAGACGGCAGCACCCGGCGATTTTTCGTTGCGCTCACCAAGGAAGAGCTCGGAAGGATTGGCGACTTCGCGCAAGCCTCTGTCGGACATTTCGAAGACGCCGATCTCGTCGGTCGGGCCGAAGCGGTTCTTGACTGTGCGCAGGATACGGTAGTGATGGCCGCGGTCGCCTTCGAAATAGAGCACGGCGTCGACCATGTGCTCGACGACGCGCGGCCCGGCAATCTGCCCGTCCTTGGTTACGTGGCCGACGAGCACCATGGCGGCCCCCGTCTGCTTGGCGAAACGGATCATTGCCTGCACCCCGGTGCGCACCTGAGTCACCGTTCCCGGAGCGGATTCGGCAAGTTCGCTCCACAGCGTCTGGATGGAATCGATGATGACGAGGTCCGGCCGCTTGCCCTCGGCGAGCGTCGCCAGAATATCCTCGACATTGGTTTCGGCCGCCAGCATCACGTCGGTATCGGCCGCCGCAAGGCGTTGCGCCCGCAGCCGCACCTGCGCCACGGCTTCTTCGCCGGAGACGTAGATGATCTTGTGGCCGCGCCGTGCAAGGGCGGCGGCGGCCTGCATCAGCAGGGTCGATTTGCCGATGCCGGGATCGCCGCCGATCAGCACCGCCGAACCGCGCACGAAACCGCCGCCGAGCGCCCGGTCGAGCTCCGACATGGCGGTATGGATGCGTGGCGCCTCCTCGATCTCGCCGGAGAGTGCCGTCAGCGCCACCGGTCGGCCCTTCTTCGGCGTCTTGCCCGGACCGGAGCCGATCCCGCCCATCGGGTCTTCCTCGACGATGGTGTTCCACTCGCCGCAGTTCTCGCATTTGCCGGCCCAGCGGTTATGAACCGTGCCGCAACTCTGGCAGATGAATTGTGTCCTGGCCTTCGCCATCCATTACTCTTTCAGTCCGGGTTCCCGAGCGAAGCGACGCGCCGCTTCGCCGAATCATTGTCGTGCTTGAGATAATGGCTATCGCGACGGATCAAAACTAATGATTTCCCCATCAGCGCACCCATGCCTATCCTCAGCGCCTCATCGGAATGGTGGAAGATGTTCGATTATTCGTTTGCGCACTGGCTTGCATTTCTGTCGACGGCGGTTCTGCTCAATCTCTCGCCTGGACCCGATATCGCCTTCATCCTCGGTCACACGATGAGAAGCGGAAAACGTGCCGGTTTTTCCGCGCTGTTCGGCGTCTGGTCCGGCGCCTGCCTGCATGTGCTGATGGCAGCACTCGGCCTCTCAACCATACTCGCCGCTTCCGCCGTCGCCTTCTCCACGGTCAAATGGATCGGCGCCGCCTATCTCGTCTGGCTCGGCATTCAGGCTTTGCGCTCCGGCGGCGGCAACGGCCTGATAAAGGCCGCCGGTGAAAGTTTGCCGGTCGCAAGAATCTACCGGCAGGGGATTCTGGTGTCGCTGCTCAATCCGAAAGTGGCGATATTCTTCCTGGCCTTCCTGCCGCAATTCGTCGTCGAAGGGGCAGGGCCGGCATGGGCGCAGCTCATGCTGCATGGCGGGCTCATCATCGTCGTCGCCGCCTTCATCGAACCGCCGCTCGTTCTTCTCGGCGGGCGCCTTGCGGATGCAGTCAGGCATAATCAAAAAGTCGGCCTCTGGCTCGATCGCGGCCTCGGTGCGCTTTTCCTCGCGCTTGGTGTCCGTCTCGCCCTCAGCAGCCGCTGAATAAAAAGCCGCTATTCCTCGGCCACGTAGCGCCGCTCGTGGCGCAGCCCCATGCCGGTCAGGATCTCGTATCCGATCGTGCCGGATGCCCGCGCCACATCGTCCACCGGCATGTTCTTTCCGAACAGCTCGACATAATCCCCAGCGCGCACGGCGTTGTCAGGCAGGTCGGTGATATCGAAGATCGTCAGGTCCATGGTGATCCGGCCGGCAACCGGGACCTTGCATCCGGCGATGAAGCCATGCCCGCCTTGCGGCACTACCTGGCGCAACGGCACACCGCCGCTCGACTGGCTGCGCATGTAGCCGTCGGCATAGCCGGCCGAGGCGACCGCCAACCGGCTTTCACGGCGAAGCTGCAGCGCCCGCCCATAGCTGACGGTCTCGCCGGCTTCGACGCTGCGCACCTGGATGATGCGCGCTTCCGCCGTCGCGACCGGCCGCATCGGGTTCGCCATGCCGCTGACCGCTTCGCCGCCATAGAGCGCGATGCCGGGGCGGGTCAGGTCGAAGTGATAATCCTCACCGAGAAAGATGCCGGCCGAGGCGGCAAGGCTTGAATCGATGCCTTCATAAGCGGCGCTAACCCTGTGGAATGATTCGAGCTGCTGCCGGTTCATCGCATGGGTGGGATCGTCGGCGCAGGCGAGGTGGCTCATGACAAGCACGGGCGCGAAGCTCGCCGGCCGTGAGACGTCGTCGGCGAGCGCGATCGCATCGTCGATATGCAGTCCGAGCCGATTGAAGCCGGTATCGACATGCAGCGCGCAGGGGTAGTCGCCGTAATCGGCAAGCACCGCCATCCAGAAGGCGAGCTGTTCGTCGGAGGAAATCACCGGCACCAGATCGTTTTCGAAGAAGCGCCGCTCGGTGCCCGGCCAGATGCCTGAGAGCACGAAGATGCGTGCCTCGGGCGCATAGAGGCGAAGCGTCACGCCCTCGTCGACGGTCGCGACGAAGAAGTCGCGCGCGCCGGCCATATACAGCGCTTCGCCGGCATCCTCGATGCCCATGCCGTAGGCATCCGCCTTGACGACCGCCGAGGCGCGCGCCGCCCCCGAGCGCCGCGCCATGTCGCGCCAGTTCTCCGTCAGAGCGGTCAGGTCGACGGTCAGCCGCAGGCCCGCCGAGGCAAAATTATCATCTTCGGGGGCGTCGAAAATTTCGCTCATGATCCACATCGAAAAGAGGCCGGAGAAGATTCCCCGGCCAGTTTAAAGGTCAACTATGTCAAGGAAAAGCCCGGCCCTGCATGCAGCATCCGCGCGATCAGTGCTCTTCATATTGGGTGAAGGAGGGATCGGCGAGATCGGCAAAGCGCGTGAATTCCGACTGGAAGGCGAGCTTCACCGTGCCGGTCGGCCCGTGGCGCTGCTTGGCGATGATGACGTCGGCCGTGCCCTTCACCTTGTCGAACAGCGCTTCCCATTCCGGATATTTGGGATCGTGGATGTCGCGCGGCTCAGAATTCTTGACGTAATATTCCTCGCGGAACACGAAGAGCACGACGTCGGCGTCCTGCTCGATCGAGCCGGATTCGCGAAGGTCGGACAGCTGCGGCCGCTTGTCGTCTCGGCTTTCGACCTGACGCGAGAGCTGCGACAGCGCGATGATCGGAACGTTGAGTTCCTTGCCGAGCGCCTTCAGGCCGGTGGTGATCTGGGTGATTTCCTGCACGCGGTTGTCGCTGGATTTGCCCGAGCCGGTCATCAGCTGAATGTAGTCGACCACCAGCACGTCGAGGCCGCGCTGACGCTTGAGACGGCGCGCGCGTGCCGAAAGCTGGGCGATCGAAATGCCGCCGGTCTGGTCGATAAAGAGCGGCACCTTCTGCATCATCATCGAGCAGGCGACGAGCTTTTCGAAATCGGCATCGTTGATGTCGCCGCGGCGGATCTTCGAGGAGGAGACTTCGGTCTGCTCGGAGATGATACGGGTGGCGAGCTGTTCCGACGACATTTCGAGCGAATAGAAGCCGACGACGCCGCCGTTCTTTGCCTTCATGCTGCCGTCCGACTGGACTTCGCCTTCGTAGGCGGCGGCGATATTGTAGGCGATGTTGGTGGCAAGCGAGGTCTTGCCCATGCCGGGGCGTCCGGCAAGCACGATCAAGTCCGACCGCTGCAGGCCGCCCATCTTGGAATCGAGCGAATGGATGCCGGTGGAAATGCCGGAAAGCCCGCCGTCACGCTCCTTGGCCACGGCCGCCATGTCGATCGCCAGCGCAACCGCATCGTTGAAGGCCTGGAAGCCGCCGTCGTAGCGGCCGTTTTCCGCAAGTTCGAAGAGGCGGCGTTCGGTATCCTCGATCTGCGACTGCGGCGGCATGTCGAGCGGAGCGTCATAGGCGATGTTGACGACGTCCTCGCCGATGGTGATCAGCGCCCGGCGCAGCGCCAGGTCGTAGATCGCCCGGCCGTAATCCTCGGCATTGATGACGGTGACGGCATTGCTGACGAGGCTCGCCAGATATTGCGAAACCGTCATGTCGCCGACCTTCTCGTCGGCTTTCAGGAAGGTCTTGATCGTCACCGGATTGGCGATCTTGCCCATGCGGATGATATCGCCGGCAACCTCGAAGATCTTCCGGTGCAGCGGTTCATAGAGATGGATCGGCTTCAGGAAGTCCGACACCCGGTAATAGGCGTCGTTGTTCATCAGGATCGCACCCAGAAGCGCTTGCTCGGCTTCGATATTGTTGGGTGCTTCGCGATAATGCTGCTCCGACGGGGCAACAGCTGCAATCTTTCGAGCGGCGTCGTTCATCATCATCCGTTCTGTCTTTTTCCAGCTCCGGATTTGCAATTCCGGACGCGAAAATCAAGAGGCTACGAAAGGAGCGGGGCTCGCTTCGCCTAAATCCTGAACGCTGTGCACGTTGTTCGACTTCTCCACAGTCTCGGGCGGCAGAAAGGAGAAATACTGGCAGTGTCACCCGCACGACACGGTATGGCGGCGACTCAGCCTATCCGTTTCGGAGAATGTTATTTTAGCGTGATGCGATAAGGCACGCAGCAAAAACATCCGGAAAATCCCCTAAAAAAAGCGAACCGATCGGCAGCTCACATCGAAGGGGTGGCAACGAAAAAAGCCCGGCGCGGTGGCCGGGCTTTCCCTCACGCGGATCGCTCCGACGAGAATTATGCTTCGTCTTCGTCGACGCCGTCAGCTTCCGGATCGAAGAAGTCTTCCGGACGCAGCGCGTCTTCGTCGACGCCGTAGATCGCGTCGACCGAGGTGAGTTCTTCGCCCTTCGACTGACGCTCTGCCTCTTCGGCAGAACGGGCAACGTTCAGCTCGACGTGGATTTCGACTTCGGCATGCAGCTGCAGCTCGACCTTGTGCAGGCCAATCGACTTGATCGGCGTGTTGAGGTGAACCTGGTTGCGGCCGATGTTGAAGCCTTCGGCGCCGAGAATATCGACGACGTCACGGGCAGCAACCGAACCGTAGAGCTGGCCGGTTTCGCCGGCGGAGCGCACGACGATGAAGGACTTGCCGTCGAGAACGTCGGCGACCGTCTGGGCTTCCGACTTGCGCTCGAGGTTGCGGGCTTCGAGCGTCGCGCGCTCGGCTTCGAAGCGGGTCTTGTTGGCGGCGTTGGCGCGCAGCGCCTTGCCGAGCGGCAGCAGGTAGTTGCGGGCAAAGCCGTCGCGAACCTTTACGGTTTCGCCCATCTGGCCGAGCTTGGAGATGCGTTCGAGAAGGATGACTTGCATTTTCTTTTTCCTTTCTTGTGTCTCAGATTTTCGTATCGGATTGTTTGGGGGCATCGGCATCTTTCGTCGGGGTCAGTGCGATCGCCTTGCGCGTATCGCTGAGACCGAGGACGAGGATGAGGAGAGCTGGCAGCAGCATGAGCGTCGAGGCCAGATAGCAGAGGATGAGGGCCGGTATGCGCCAGTCCTTGCCGCGCGTGCGGAAATGCAGCGAGGCGAAACCGGAAAGCATGAAACCAGCGCCGAAGCTGCCGATCACGGTCGCACCGACCAGTGCCGGAACGCCGCCGAAAAAGCAGGCGGCAAGCCCGGCCAGGAAGATGAAGATCGAGTTGCGGTTCATCCGCAGCGACGAGGGAATATCCTCGCGCGGACGAAGGCCGCGGCCGGAGGCTGCAACGATGCGCACGGCAAAATAATAGGCGGCAAACAGCATGCTGACCCACATGCCGCCCTGCAAAGCCGGAAGCATCAGCAGGATCAGCGACTTGGTCTGAGCGGTCGCTGCCGGATCGGGCATGAATTCCGGCTGCTGTTGCTTGAGCGAGGTGATCAGCAGATCGACGATCGGATCGGTAATCTCAGGCCCGTAGCCGATGATCACACCGATGACGATGACGGCGAGCGTCACCAGACCGCAGAGATGCAACAGGATATCGGAGAGCGGGTACCAGGCAAGCAGATGGTCGGGTCCGCCGAGTTCGGCGGCGGGGCGCGCCAGATTAGCGAGATGGCTCAGCCAACCGGCCGGCAGCAGCGTCACCATCGTCATGATCAGCGCGAAGGAAGGCGAGATCAAGATCGCGCCGAGTGCCGCGGCGCTGACGACGGCCGAGATCGCGGCGGTATTGCCCCAGCCGAGCCCGACGATGAGGATCGGCAGAGCCGAGGCCGTGTAGAGAAGCGCGCTGAAAAACGACGGCTGCATGCTCGCGCCCAGCACCAGCAGGGCGGCGGTCAATCCGGCGAGTGCGCCGATCAGCAGCGTTTTAATGTTCGGTCGTTTCAAGGTCGCTGTCCTGCTTCATCAAGCAGTTAGAGGATGTTGCTGAATCAGATTCAGAAACGTCTCAACATGGGTTTTAAGAGTTCCGATCCGCGCCCATCGCGGAAGGGAGAAGGGAAGGCACGAATGCCTTCCCTCAAGGGTGTGTCCGTCGGCCGATGATCAGGCGACGACGTAGGGCAGCAGGCCGAGGAAACGGGCGCGCTTGATCGCCTGGGCGAGTTCGCGCTGCTTCTTCTGGGAAACGGCCGTGATGCGGGACGGAACGATCTTGCCGCGCTCGGAAATGTAGCGCTGCAGCAGGCGTACGTCCTTGTAGTCGATCCGCGGCGCATTGGCGCCGGAGAACGGGCAGGTCTTGCGGCGGCGATGGAACGGGCGGCGGACCGGAGCGGAGGAAGTTTCAGACATATCTCAGATCTCCCTTATACACGGTCTTCGCGCGGACGGCGCGGACGGTCGTCGCGGTCGCCGAAGCCACCTTCACGCGGCGGACGCGGGCCGCGGTCGCGATCGCCGAAGCCGCCTTCACGCGGGCCACGGCCGCCTTCGCGCGGACGGTCGTCACGGTCGCGCTTCTGCATCATGGCAGACGGGCCTTCTTCATGCTTCTCGACGGCAATCGTCATGTAGCGAAGAACGTCTTCGCTGATGCGCATCTGACGTTCCATTTCCTGGACGGCAGCAGCCGGTGCATCGATGTCCATCAGGGCGTAGTGCGCCTTGCGGTTCTTCTTGATGCGGTAGGTGAGGGACTTGAGGCCCCAGTTCTCGATACGCCCGACCTTACCGCCATTCGCTTCGATCACACCCTTGTACTGTTCTACGAGGGCATCGACCTGCTGAGCGGAAATATCCTGCCGGGCAAGGAATACATGTTCATAAAGAGCCATGACAGCTTTGCCTTTCTTGCGTTTGGTTCAACCCGATATTCGGCGGCTAAGCCTCAACGACTGCTCCTGATTGGGCGGACCCAGGCAAGAAAGCGTTTCCGAGACGGTCGAGAGCGGAGACACGGGAGGCTGGAACGCTTCCGTTCCGAACGATTTCCAAGAGGAAACCGGCCCTCCGTTCAGCCACCAGCCAGAAGACCGGGTTAACGAACACGGCGGCTTATACGGATTTTTTGGACAAAGGCAAGCGCAATCGGATACCCGAACCCGACGCCGGCCAATGGTCGGCATCGGGCAGGCGCCAAACAAATAGGATCAAAGCGTCAGCGGATACTGCCGGTGCACCTTGGCGATTTCCGCCAGGATCTCGTTCGAAAGCGTAATATCTGTCGCGCCGATATCGATTTTCAACTGCTCCATCGACGTCGCGCCGATGATGACCGAGGCCATGAAGGGACGTGACAGGCAAAAGGCGAGCGCCATCGCTGCCGGGTCGAGGCCATATGTTGCGGCGATCGCCAGATAGGCTCTGGTCGCCGGCTCCTGCAGCGGCTGCAGCCGGCCGCCGATATCGGGGTTGATCGAACCGCGGGAACCTTTCGGCCTGCCGCCGTCGATATATTTGCCGGACAGGATACCGCCGGCGAGCGGCGAATAGGCGAGCAGCCCGACATCCTCGTGATGCGAGAGTTCGGCGAGATCGAGATCGAAATGGCGGTAGAGCAGGTTGTATTCGTTCTGGACGCTGGCGACGCGCGGCAGGCTCTTCTGTTCGGCGAGCGTCAGGTATTTCTGTATGCCCCAGGTGGTTTCGTTGGAAAGGCCGATCGCGCGGATCTTGCCCTCCTTCACCAGCGCACCGAGCGTTTCCAGGATGTCGAGCATATTGGCGACCGCCTTGTCGCGATCCTGGGTGAACGGATTGTAGCTCCAGTTCTGGCGGAAATGGAAATGGCCGCGGTTCGGCCAGTGGATCTGGTAGAGGTCGACGTAATCGGTCTTCAGCCGCATCAGGCTGGCCTCGAGCGCCATGCGGATATTCTTTGCATCGGCACCTTCGCCGCCGCGCAGATAATCGCGGCCACGGCCGGCGACCTTGGTGGCGAGCACGATATCTCCGCGCTTGCCGGTCTTCTCGAACCAGCTGCCGATGTAATTTTCCGTCCAGCCCTGCGTCGCCGCCGAAACCGGGGTGGTCGGATAAAGCTCGGCCGTATCGAAGAAATTGACGCCCTTTTCGACGGCGTAATCCATCTGCGCATGCGCATCGGCTTCGCTGTTCTGCGAGCCCCAGGTCATGGTGCCAAGGCAAATCTCTGAAACGGAAATATCGGTGCGGCCTAGTGAATTGTACTTCATGGAAAAACCTTGGGAGAGAGGTGAAAGCCTTGGGAAGGTCCGGGCAAATCTAGGCTGGATTTGGCGGAGCGCAAGAGCAAAGGCCGGGCTTTTGCGCGCGCGCGAAAGGCTTTGCGGACAATGAGCCGCCACTTGACTCTGCCGGAAAGAATGTCAATTGGAGGCAAAACAGCCTCAAGGGGCTCAATCAGGGACATGAAAATGACCATTGCTTTCACTTTTCCCGGTCAGGGCAGCCAGGCCGTCGGCATGGGCAAGGATCTCGCCGAGAATTTCGCGGAAGCCCGCGCCGTTTTCGAAGAGGTCGATGAGGCACTCGGTGAAAAGCTTTCGGACGTCATGTTCAACGGTCCCGAGGATACGCTGACCTTGACGGCGAACGCCCAGCCGGCGCTGATGGCCGTCTCGATCGCCGTTGTCCGCGTTCTCGAAGCCAAGGGGCTGGATCTGAAGTCCAAGGTCGCCTACGTCGCCGGCCACTCGCTCGGCGAATATTCGGCACTTTGCGCCGCCGGCAGCTTTTCGCTCGCCGACACTGCTCGGCTGTTGCGCATCCGCGGCAATGCCATGCAGGCCGCCGTCCCCGTCGGCGTCGGCGCCATGGCCGCGATCATCGGCCTCGAACATGCCGACGTCGTTGCCGTCTGTGAGGCAGCGGCCGCTATCGGCGCCTGCCAGATCGCCAACGACAATGGCGGCGGCCAGATCGTCATCTCGGGCGAGAAGGCAGCCGTCGAAGAGGCGGCCGCCCTTGCGACCGACAAGGGCGCCAAGCGCGCCATCCTGCTGCCGGTCTCTGCTCCGTTCCATTCGACGCTGATGGCGCCCGCCGCCGACGCCATGCGCGAAGCGCTGGCAAAAGTCGCCAAGTCCGACCCCGTCGTGCCCGTCATCGCCAATGTCCGTGCCGCCCCGGTGACCGGCGCCGACGAGATCGCCGGCCTGCTGGTCGAGCAGGTGACCGGTCAGGTCCGCTGGCGCGAGACGGTGGAATGGTTCGCCGGAAATGGCGTGACGACGCTTTATGAACTCGGTTCCGGCAAAGTGCTGACCGGCCTTGCCCGCCGCATCGACAAGACGATCAACGGCATCTCCGTCAACGGTCCGGCGGATATCGACGCGGCAGTCGCCGCCCTCATGGCCTGATTGGTATTTCCGGACACCGGATTTGGTGTCCCTGTTATAAGGAACGTTTCCATGCTCGATCTTTCCGGCCGCAAGGCTCTCGTCACAGGCGCATCGGGTGGTATCGGCGAGGAAATCGCCCGCCTTCTTCATAAGCAGGGCGCCATCGTCGGCCTGCATGGCACCCGCGTCGAGAAGCTGGAAGCGCTGGCCGCCGATCTCGGCGAGCGCGTCAAGATCTTCCCGGCGAACCTCTCCGACCGCGATGAGGTCAAGGCGCTCGGCCAGAAAGCCGAGGCCGACCTTGAAGGCGTCGACATCCTCGTCAACAATGCCGGCATCACCCGCGACGGCCTGTTCGTGCGCATGAGCGACGAGGACTGGGACAGCGTCCTCGAAGTGAACCTGACGGCGACCTTCCGCCTGACGCGCGAATTGACGCATCCGATGATGCGCCGCCGCTATGGCCGCATCATCAACATCACCTCCATCGTCGGCGTCACCGGCAATCCGGGCCAGGCCAATTACTGCGCCTCCAAGGCCGGCATGATCGGCTTCACCAAGTCCCTGGCGCAGGAAATTGCCACCCGCAACGTGACGGTCAACTGCGTCGCACCGGGTTTCATCGAAAGCGCCATGACCGGCAAGCTGAACGACAAGCAGAAGGAAGCGATCATGGGGGCGATCCCGATGAAGCGCATGGGCACGGGCGGTGAGGTCGCTTCGGCGGTCGCTTACCTTGCGTCCTCCGAGGCTGCCTATATGACGGGCCAGACGCTGCACGTAAACGGCGGCATGGCGATGATCTGAAACGACAAACCGCTGGCATGGGAATAATTCCGCCAATAGCATGTTGAGCAATCACGAACCGTTGATTTTCTGGCTTTGCGGCAGACATAAAGCATGTTAAGCGGGCCATGACTGTGAACAGTCGTCCCGAGAAAGCAGACGGACCGGCGGGCTTTTTGCAAGCCTGGGACATCTCTGAAGCCGGGTAAACGAGTTTGCCGAGGATGTCTGAAAACATCGCAGGCTGAAACAGGGTAGGGGTGCCGCGATGGCATTCCGATCAGGACATAAGGTCGAGGAAACCGACATGAGCGATATCGCAGACCGCGTAAAGAAAATTGTTATTGATCATCTTGGCGTTGATGCCGACAAGGTTGTCGAGAGCGCCAGCTTTATCGACGATCTGGGCGCTGACTCGCTCGACACGGTCGAACTTGTCATGGCTTTCGAAGAAGAATTCGGCGTTGAAATTCCTGACGACGCTGCCGACTCGATCCTGACGGTCGGCGATGCAGTGAAGTTTATTGAGAAGGCCCAGGCCTGATCCTGTGAATTTGAGAAAGGGCGGGCCTGGAGTCCGCCCTTTTCTTTTCGGCATATTTCTCCATAGAACATAAGAGACGGGGGAAAGCACGCGATGAGACGTGTCGTCATCACCGGTACCGGCATGGTATCACCCTTGGGATGCGGAACCGAGGTGACGTGGTCCCGGCTGCTTGCCGGTCAGAACGGCGCCCGCCTCGTCACCGAATTCGAGGTCGATGATCTTCCCGCCAAGATCGCCTGCCGTATTCCTATCGGTGACGGCACCGACGGCACCTTCAATGTCGATCAGTGGATGGAGCCGAAGGAGCAGCGCAAGGTCGATCCCTTCATCATCTACGGCATGGCCGCCGCCGACATGGCGCTTGCCGATGCCGGTTGGCATCCTGAAACCGATGAGGACCAGATCGCCACCGGCGTGCTGATCGGCTCCGGCATCGGCGGCATCGAAGGCATTGTCGAGGCGGGTTACACCCTGCGCGACAAGGGCCCGCGCCGCATCTCCCCCTTCTTCATTCCCGGCCGCCTGATCAACCTCGTCTCCGGCCAGGTGTCGATCCGCCACAAGCTGCGCGGACCCAATCATTCGGTCGTCACCGCCTGCTCGACGGGCGCGCATGCGATCGGCGATGCCGCGCGGCTGATCGCGCTTGGTGATGCCGACGTCATGGTCGCTGGCGGCACGGAATCCCCCGTCAGCCGCATTTCGCTTGCAGGCTTTGCCGCCTGCAAGGCGCTGTCGACCCAGCACAACGACGATCCGCAGAAGGCGTCGCGTCCCTATGATCGCGACCGCGACGGCTTCGTCATGGGCGAAGGTGCCGGCATCGTCGTGCTTGAGGAACTGGAACACGCCAAGGCGCGCGGCGCCAAGATCCACGCCGAAATCGTCGGCTACGGCCTGTCGGGCGACGCCTATCACATCACCGCGCCGTCCGAAGACGGCGAGGGCGCCGGCCGCTGCATGGCGATGGCGCTGAAACGCGCCGGGCTGACGCCGGCCGATATCGACTACATCAATGCCCACGGTACCTCGACCATGGCCGACACGATCGAACTCGGCGCCGTCGAGCGGCTGGTCGGCAATGCGGCGTCGAAGATCTCCATGTCCTCGACCAAGTCGGCGACAGGACACCTTCTCGGTGCTGCCGGTGCCATCGAGGCGATCTTCGCCACGCTCGCCATTCGCGACAATATCGCGCCGCCGACACTCAATCTCGACAATCCCGAACGGGAGACGGCGATCGATCTTGTTCCGCACAAGGCGCGTGAGCGAGACATCAATGTGGCGCTGTCCAACTCGTTCGGATTCGGCGGCACGAACGCGTCGCTCGTACTGCGCCGTTACGCGCAATAAGAGTCTTGCAAGCGGTGTGACGGGTCTCCCTTGCACCGCAAACCGGCCGTCCTCTACGTTGCGTAAGGGGCGTGCGAAAGCATAACAACCGGCAGCGGCGTCGTTGAACGGCGGCAGAACCTGCTTTTGCCGCATTGCTTCGCGAAATAGCGAAGTGAGGGTCAAGTTTTAGAGGATTGCCGGTGAGCGATACGACGAACCAGAGCAACGATAGCCAGGCGCAAAAGGGACCGATTATCCCGAAATCGCCCAGCGAAGCCCTGCGTCCGGAGCGCGTTCCGGAGCCGCCGAAGCGGTCCAAGAAAGCCCGCGGCCAGGTCGTTCTTTTCCTGAACTTCATCATGACGATGGCGGTTCTGGTCTGTGTCGTCGCCGTCATCGGCTTCTACTACGCCACATCGACCTATCGGAACCCGGGTCCGCTGCAGACCAACACCAATTTCATCGTCCGCAACGGCGCTGGTCTGACCGAAATCGCCTCGAACCTCGAGCGCAACGCGATCATCAGCGATGCCCGCATCTTCCGCTATCTCACGGCAACGCATCTTTCTGCCGGTGAGAGCCTGAAGGCGGGTGAGTACGAGATCAAGGCGAGGGCCTCCATGAGGGATATCATGGAGCTGCTGAAATCGGGCAAGTCCATTCTTTATTCCGTTTCCTTCCCCGAGGGCCTGACGGTCCGCCAGATGTTCGACCGCATGCTGCAGGATACGGTGCTGGAAGGCGACTTGCCGGCGGCACTGCCGACCGAGGGCAGCCTGCGTCCGGATACCTACAAATTCTCGCGCGGCACGAAGCGCTCGGAAATCATCGAACAGATGGCGGCTGCGCAGCAGAAGCTCGTCGATCAGATCTGGGACAAGCGTGACTCGTCGCTGCCGCTGCGATCCAAGGAGGAGTTCGTGACACTCGCCTCGATCGTCGAAAAGGAAACCGGCGTTCCCGACGAGCGTGCTCATGTCGCCTCCGTTTTCCTGAACCGGCTCGGCAAGGGCATGCGCCTGCAGTCCGACCCGACGATCATCTACGGCCTCTTCGGCGGCGAGGGTAAACCGGCCGACCGGCCGATCTACCAGTCGGACCTGAAGCGGGACACACCTTACAACACCTATGTCATCAAGGGTCTGCCGCCGACGCCGATCGCCAATCCCGGCAAGGATGCTCTGGAAGCCGTCGCCAATCCCTGGAAAACGCAGGATCTCTATTTCGTCGCTGACGGCTCCGGTGGCCATGTTTTCTCTGCGACGCTCGAGGAGCACAATGCCAACGTCAAGCGCTGGCGCAAGCTCGAAGCCGACAAGGGTTCGGACCCGAACATCGCAGTCGACGGCCAGCCGGAAGAGCAGCCGGCAGATAATGGCGCGACCGTCGCGCCGCCGAAGAAAAAGAAGATCAACTGAGACTTTCGGGAGGCTCGCATGGCTTTGCAGTCGATGACCGGTTTTGCGCGGCGCGAGGGAACGAGCGGCCGCTGGCGCTGGGCATGGGAACTGCGCTCGGTCAACGGCAAGGGCCTCGACCTGCGCCTGCGTCTGCCGCCCGGTCTCGAACGCATGGAGGCAGAGGTCCGCCGCCTCGCCGGAGAAAGCTTCAGCCGCGGTAACCTGCAGGCATCGCTATCCGTCACCGCCGACGAGAACCGTTTCGAGGCGGTGCTGAACAGGCAAGCGCTTGCCGCCGTGCTGGCCATGCGCGAGCATCTGGACGGCGTCATCGATCCGGCGCCGCTGAAGCTCGATACGCTGCTTCTGGTGCGCGGCATCGTCGAATTCCGCGAAAGCGAGGATGGCGAGGAGGCTCTTGCTGCCCGTGACGCCGATATCGTTGCCGGCCTGCTGGCCACGCTTGCCGATCTGAGAGCGATGCGCGAACAGGAAGGGGCGGCGCTGGCCCGCATTCTTCACGATCACGTCACGACGATCGAAGGCCTGACGCGGACGATCGAGGCCGATCCATCGCGCTCCCCGCAGGAGATCGCTGCGCGGCTTGCCGCGCAGGTCGCCTTGTTGATGGACGGCATGGCCGCGCTCGACCGCGACAGGCTGCATGCCGAAGCCGCGCTACTGGCGACCAAGGCGGATCTGCGCGAGGAAATCGATCGTCTGAAGGCTCATATCGCCGCAGCGCGCGATCTCCTGGTGAAAGGTGGCCCCGCCGGGCGCCGGCTGGACTTCCTTGCACAGGAATTTAACCGCGAATCGAATACCATCTGCTCGAAGTCGAATGCCTCGGCGGTCACCGCCGCCGGCATCGAGCTGAAAGTCGTGATCGACCAGTTCCGCGAGCAGGTCCAGAATTTGGAGTAAGACATGAAACCGGCGAAATCCTCGCCCGTGCAGATCGCCCGCCGCGGTCTGATGCTTGTCATCTCGTCGCCGTCAGGCGCCGGCAAGTCCACCATCGCGCGCACGCTGCTGGAGACCGACAGGCAAATCGGCCTTTCCGTCAGCGTCACCACGCGCCAGCGCCGCCCGAGTGAAGTCGAGGATGTGCATTACCACTTCAAGAGTGTGCGCGAGTTCGAACGGCTGCGCGATAGCGACGCGCTGCTCGAATGGGCCGAGGTGCATGGCAATTTCTACGGCACGCCGCGCGAGCCGGTCGAGCAGGCCATGGGCGAAGGCCGCGACATGCTCTTCGACATCGACTGGCAGGGCGCCCAGCAATTGCAGGAGAAGATGTCGGCCGACGTCGTCTCGATCTTCGTGCTGCCGCCGACCATGACCGAGCTCCAGTCGCGGCTGCACCGCCGTGCCGAGGATTCCGAGGAGGTCATCCAGACGCGCCTCGCCAACAGCCGCGCCGAGATCGCCCACTGGCGCGAATACGACTATGTCATCGTCAATGACGATCTCAACGCCGCTCTCGACGCCGTCCAATCGATCGTCAAGGCCGAACGCCTGCGCCGCGACCGCCGCCATGGCATGTTCGACTTCGTCCGCGAGTTGCTGGAAGAGACGCCGTCGATTTAAAACGTGATGCCGAAAAGTCTGCGCGATTTCGCGATGAGACACCAAATCTGAAAGATTGCGGCGCGCCTTAGAGGCTGTTCGCCAACAGGCAAAACTCCTCGACGGACAGGGTTTCTGCCCGACGCGCCGGATCGATCCCGGCCTTGACGAGCAGGCTCTCGCCGCCGAGCGGTTTCAGGCTTTGGCGCAGCATCTTGCGGCGCTGGCCGAAGGCCGCCTGTGTCACTTTTTCCAGATTGCCGACAGCGCAGGGGATCGGGTTTTCGCGGGGGGTCAGTTGCACGACCGTCGACGTCACCTTTGGTGGCGGCGTGAAGGCTTGCGGCGGCACGTCGAAGGCCATGCGTGCCTCCGTCCGCCAGCCGCAGAGCACGCCGAGACGGCCGTAATGGTCGTCGTCTTCGTTGGCGACGATACGCTCGCCGACTTCCTTCTGAAACATCAGCGTCAGCGACTGCCAGAACGGCGGCCAGGCTTTCGGCAACAGCCAGTTGACCAGCAACTGCGTGCCGACATTGTAGGGCAGGTTGGCAATGATCTTGATCGGGCCTTCCGGCGCCAATGTTTCGAAATCCGTCTTCAGCGCATCGCCTTCGATCACCTCCAGCCGGCCGGGATAATGATCGGCGACCTCGGCAAGCGCCGGCAGGCAGCGTGTATCCCGCTCGATGGCGATAACCTTCCTGGCGCCGAGCGCCAGGATCGCGCGCGTCAGTCCGCCGGGGCCGGGGCCGACCTCGAAAACGGTCGCATCTTCGAGCGCCCCCGCCGTGCGGGCGATCTTCTGCGTGAGGTTGAGGTCGAGCAGGAAGTTCTGCCCGAGCGCCTTGCGTGCGTCGAGGCCGTGACGCTGGATGACGTCGCGAAGCGGCGGCAGGCCATCGAGTGCTGCCATCAGCGGCGGCTCTCGGCGCTGCGGCCGAGCTGGGCGGCGAGCTTCAGCGCCGCAACGAGGCTGTGCTCGCGCGCCAGTCCCTTGCCGGCAATGCCGAAAGCGGTGCCGTGATCCGGCGAGGCGCGCACGAAGGGAAGCCCGAGCGTCACGTTGACGCTGTCGTCAAAACCAAGTGCCTTGGCCGGGATCAGCGCCTGATCGTGATACATGCAGATGGCAACGTCGTATCGCGCCCGCGCCTCGTCATGGAACATCGTATCGGCGGGCAGGGGGCCGATCGCATCGATGCCCTCGTCGCGCAGGCGCTCGATCGCCGGACGGATGACGTCCTCGTCCTCCGTGCCGATCGCCCCGCCTTCGCCCGCATGCGGGTTGAGGCCGGCAACGGCGAGCCGCGGCGCCTCGATGCCGAAGCGCTGCCTCAGATCTTCATGGGCGATCCTGCAGGTTTCCAAGATCAGTTCGCCCGTCAGCGCCTGCGGCACGTCGCGGACCGGAATATGGATGGTGACGGGAATGGCCCGGAGCTTCGGCCCGGACAGCATCATTACCGGTGTTACCGGCCGGCCGGTCGCCCTGGCGGCGAGATCGGCGAGAAATTCGGTATGGCCGGGAAACCGGAAACCCGCCTCGTAAAGCACGGCCTTGGCGATCGGATTGGTAACGACTGCGAGCGCCTCGCCGTCAATGACAAGCGACACGGCTTTCTCGATCGACGCGATCGTGCCTTTCGCCGTTGCCGCATGCGGTTCGCCGGCCACGACCTCGATACCGGCCGATATGGTCATGACGGGCAGCGCATCGGCAAACATGCCGGCGGCCTTGCTGGCTTCATCGGTCTCGCGGATCGAGACCGCCAGATTGAGCTGGCGGGCTCTCAACGCCAGAACGTCGGGGTCGCCGATCAGGAAGAAAGGCGGCAGCCCGAGTTCTCGCCGCCGGAGCCAAGCCATCAGAGTAATATCCGGCCCGATGCCGGCGGGGTCGCCCTGGCTCAGCGCAAGCGGTCGCGAAAACGGTATCGCCATTGTCGGTCAGCGATAGGCGATCTGCGCCTTTTTGCGCAGTTCATCCAGGTATTTCTTGCTGTTTTCGTTTTCCGGGCTGGCATCCTTGCCGGCCTTGGACTTGTCGAGATCTTCCTGGCGGAAGACCATTTCGGCGGCCTGGTCGTCCGAGACCTGCCGCTGGCTGCAGATTGCCAGATATTCGACGCCCTTGTCGGTGACGCGGGTCCCCGTCGTGTTGCCCTTGGCCTGCTCGACCAGCGGCTTCCAATCCGGCGGGATCTCGGGGGCGAGCAGGCGGCCGAGATCGCGCACGGAAACGTCGCGCATCGTCGCAGCAAACACCTTTGCCTGATCGCAGCCCGGAAATTTGGAGCGCGACGCCTCGGCCTCGCCCTTGCGCTTGCCGGTGATGGCGCCGCGCTTGGCTTGCGGAATGACGAAGATGATCTGCTGCAGCATATATTCCGTCGTCACCGGCTTCTGCTTGTTGTTCTGCATCATGCGCGAGACGAGATCATAGTTCGACAGCCGCGAGGTCGAGCCGTAGCGGGCGTTGACGACACGCGGCCAGCTCATCTGCACGGCGATGAAACCTTTGAAATGATCGACGCCGACGCCGGCGCGATCGAGGATCTGCGACATCTGCTCTGGGGATAGCTTGTTGCCGCTCGAAAAGCGCGCGAAAGACGCATCGACGTCCTGCTGCGAAACCGACATACGGACGCGGGCGACTTCCTGCCGCTTGAGCGCCTCGTCGACCAATTGCTCCTGGGCAGTCTTGGCGTCGGCCTTCGTACGCTGCAGGCGCAGGAAGGCCTGGCGCTTGGCGACATCGCCGCTTGTGATAGCGGTGCCGTTCACCACGGCTTTGACTTCACTGGCCGCAAGCGCTGGAGCGGCAAAGCCTGTCAGCAATGCAAGCGCTGCTCCGGCGAGGAACTTGGTTATGGCTTTTTTCGCGTCAATCATCTGTTGACCTCCCGATAGCGCCGCGAGACGTTGTTCGCGGCGTTCTTACCACAGTGCGAGACACGCTGAAATCGCTTCCATCACGGCGCGAAACCCCTATGCCTCAGATACCGACTGGCGGCAATGTCCTGCACAGGCTTACGGCGAAAGAATGGCTTCAGGCCATGTTTGCGCCGATCGCCCGTCATTCGAGGGTGTCGGTACCGATCTTGATGTCGCCGAGCGTGCGGAAGGTCAGCCGTGCGCCGATCGTCCAGTCGCTTCCCGACTCGTCGTCGGAATCTCTGCTGTCCGTATAGGCGATTGTGAAGATCGTGCATTCGTCGTCATAAGAGAGGCCGATCGTCCGCCGGCTGATCACATCATTGTTCAGATCCCAGGCAATGCCGCCGAAAATCGACCAGTAATCCTTGAACCTGACGCTGCTGTTGGTCTGGATCTCGTCATTGTCCTCGGCAAAGCCATATGCCGGCTGGGCGCTGAGATGAGTGTAGGTCAGCTGCGTTGCGAAGGTATCGGTCTGGTAGGCCGTCGTCAGGTCGCCGCGGCGGAATTCGAAATCTTTTTCGTCGAGCCGGTAGGAGGCTGCGACGGAAACGCCGTACGGTGTTTCGACGCCGCCAAGGCCGACATAATCGGAGCGGTCGGTTTCAAGGCCTGAATCCGCGCCGACATTGACGAGGTCATCGGTCGCAAACGAGTTCTGGCCGGCAATCTGATAGGACTGGCCGAAGATGCCGTGCAGCTTGTAACCGCTGTCGAATGTACCGGTGTACTGAACGCCGATATTGGCGCGGGTGCCGCCTTCGACCCGGTCGTAGCCTGAGAACTTGTCGCGGTCGAACAGCGAGGTGGCGTCGAAGACGAAGCTTTGCGCATCCTCGTTCGGCAGGCGGCCTGCCAACTGCTCGTCGGGGCGGGCATAGATCTGTGCGATCGGCTCGAGGATATGGGTGCTATTGTCAGTCGTCATCAGGATCGGATAACGCATCTCCAGCCCGGCTGTGAACATCGAGCGGGTAGCGGAATTGCCATCGTCGTAGTTGCCGGCGTAACCTGTGGGGTCGTCCATGTTCAGCGCGAAGGCATCGCCGCGCGCGGCCAGTAACGGCGTGATCACCAAGCCGGTCGGCGTGACATAAGTGCGCTTCCACTGCAGCTCGGCAGTCAGCCGCGAGGTTTGTCCCTTCAAGCCGGCGAAGCGCTCGAAGCCATCGACGGTATAGAAGTCGTCATGGGTGCGCGAAATATTCGTCAGGTTGACATCAGCCGAAAGCTCGCCGCCTGCAAGGGGTTGCGGCGCCACGTAATGATAGTCAAGCGACGGATAGACGATCGGCTGCTGTTTTTCGGCGGTGTTGGTCCGGTCGGCATCCTGGACGTCGAAATAGAACGCCCGCATGTCGAAATAATTGCGTTTCCCAAGTCCCGTCAGATAGATCTGGTTGGTCCGATCCGTGCTGGCCAGGCCGCGGAGTTTGTACGTTTTCGAGAAATTGTTGTCGCTCTGCATCATGACGTCCCAGCCGAACGTCCAGCGTGGATTGATGCGGAATTCGGCCTTGGAAGCCACCATGCCACGCTGGTCGGCTTCGGCATCGCTGGTGCCGGAGCTGAAGTTGCCCGGGTTTGCCTGGTCGATGCCAGCGACGCGCAGAATATGCGTGCCATTTTCGAAGCGTTGACGAAATTCGCCCTCAATGAGGAAGCCCTGGGCTGTGTAGCCCGTGGCGGTGACCGTCGCGTCCATGCTTGGCGAGATCACATAGTAATAAGGAACGGAAAGACCGAAGCCGAGATTCTGCGACAGGCTCATCGTCGGAAACAGAAAGCCGGACTTGCGTTTCACCGTATTGTCGGGAACTTCGATGAACGGCAGGAAGGCGATCGGATGGCCGAGCAGCTCGAAGCGTGCTCTCTCCAGACGGATCGTATGCGTCTCGCCGTTCTGGATCACCCGCTGGGCCTTGACCTGCCAGAAAGGGGCGCGCTTCGGATCTTCGGCGCAGGGAAGGCAGGCCGTGTAGACGCCCTTGTTGAGAATCATCTTCGTGCCGCCGACGCGCTCGCCGCTTTCGGCGACGATGCGGGTATTGTCGGCGGTCTCGATGCGCAACGAGTTCAGGAACCCGTCGGCAAAATTGTCGGTCACGTCGAGGTTGTCGGCATAGATACGGTTGCCGTCCGGGCTGACCAGCTCGACATTGCCAAGCGCCATCATCCGGCCGGTCTTCTGATTGTACTCGACCTTCTGCGCGACCATTTTATAGCCGCCATAGTTGATCTGCACGCCGCCGACCGCCGACACCAGATCGGCGTCACGATTATAGACCAGTTCATTGGCCGAAAGCAGAAGCTTGGCCCCTTCGGGAATATTCTTCTCTATATTTTGTTCGGGCGCGCTGGCCTGGCCGAAAGAGGCCGGGGCGCTGCCGAAATAGGAACATAAAGCCGCACCGACAAGCAGGGCAACCAACTGTTTACTAAAATACTTGCGGTCGCCTGCCGCCACTAGCCGTCCTCCTGATGAAGCAGAATAGTCGCACCCAAGGCCAGCGCGACGACCACCGGTATCCACGTCGCCACGAAGGGGGGCACGACTCCACTGCTTCCGAATGCCTTTACAAGCACGGTGACGACATAAAGCATGAAGCCCGAGAGGATGCCACCCAGAATCACGGAGCGGGATTGGTTGAACCGGCTAAATTTTAGGGACACTGTTGCGGCTATGAAAGTCATGGCCACCAGCAGCAGTGGTTGGGACAACAGGGAGTTGAATTGCGTCTCCAGCGCCTTGGTCGAAATGCCGAAGGATTTGGCTGCCGCAATTCGGTTGGAAAGGTCAAAGAAACCAATTGTTTCCGGCGCTGTCAGCCGCTCCTGGACGAAGTCCTGTTTCAGATTGGTGCGAAGTTGAACCGAAGCTTTACGCACGGGGATTTCGCCAGGCTTGCGCTCCACTACGGTGTTAAGTTGCCAGTAACCATCTTCCAATTTTGCCGTGGCGGCGTCCTGTCTCAGAATGACCTGACCGCTTGAATCGAAATGGATCAGCGCCGCGTCGATCAGCTTGGTTCCGTTCTCCTGGACCGTCTGGGCGCCGATGATGACATCGTCCCGGCCACTGATCTGGCGCAGCCACGGAATCTGCGGCGCCTTGCGCAGAACCGCGTTCTCGCCGCGCCAGTCGGATTCGACCAGCAGTGCCTGGCGCTGTCCCCAGGCGGCAAGCGGGTTCAGCGCCGCCATCGTCAGCAGGCCGAGCGCCAGCGAGCCGGCGATGAAGGGGAACATGAACTGCCAGACCGAAATGCCGGCGGCGCGCGTGACGACGAGTTCATATTTGCGGTTGAGGCCGATCAGCACCGTCATGCCGACGAACAGCGCGATGAACGGCACCGTCTGCTGCAGGATGAGCGGCAGGCGCACCGCGGTCATCAGGACGCCGCCGCCGATCGTGTAGCCGGGAAGGCCGGACATGCGGCCCGCCGTCTCGCTGAAATCGAGGAGGAAAGAAATCGCCGAGACGCCGATCAGGAACCAGCCCGTCGTCACCAGATAGCGGCGAAAGAAATAACGCGACAATGTCCCGAACATCATTGGGCAGTGCCCCCGCCGATCCTGCCGGTTGCGGCAAGCAGCCTTTCCTGCATCCGCCTCCAGAAAGACGAAATCCGGTCCCGGATGAACGAAGGCATGACCAGTCGTTTGTGAAGGCCGAGGAAGACGATTGAGACGATGCTGCTGACGATCGGGATGGCGTAGAGGACGGCGATATATTCAGGGTCGGTATCGATCTGATTGGCCGCGTAGAAGGCCGCCCATCGCATCGCGAAGGCATAAGCGAGAGCGCTCACCATCGGATGCAGCCGCGCTTCGCGGTGCGAGCGCGCATCGCCGGCGATCGCCAGTGAAAACAGTGCAAAGACGACAGGCAGGATCCAGTCGGTCAGCCGCCGATGCAGTTCGGCGCGGTAGCTTTGCGGCCGGATCGTAAAGTCCTTGTCGGCCGGATCCGGATTGAACAGGAACCACAGGTCACGGTCGCTGGCGCGCAGCGTCGCCTGACCGCGATTCTCCGTCATGTCCGAGAGGTCGAAGGAATAGGAATCGAAATTAATGACCGAGACGTTGCCGTCGGGCGTTTTGCGGTGCACTTCGCCTTCATGCATGATCAGCGTCGTGCCGGTGTCGTCGACGGCGCCTTCCTTCGCATAATAGATCAGTTCGTAGGCCGGGTCGCGCTCGTCGGCGACGAACAGGCCCTTCAGCATGCGGCCCGCCATCCGCTGCGAGATCTGTACGTAGAGGCCTTCATCGAGCTTGCGGAAGGTCTTTTCCTCGATCACCGAAGAGAGGAGGTCAGCATAGGTCTCGGCGATCATCTGGCGCACGACGGTCTTTGCGCGCGGCTCGACGACGTTGTCGACGAAGAAGGAAAAGGCGCTGATGACGGCGGCAAGCAGCAGGATCGGGCGGATCAGCACGCTGCGCCGCGCCCCGGCCGCGTCGATGACGGTGAGCTCGGAATCATTGTTCATCGTCGTCAGCGTCTGGGTGATCGCGATAACGAGAGCGAAGGGCAACACGACGGGAATGATCGACGGCAGAATCATCGTCGCCAGCTTGGCGAACGAGCCGATCGACTGGCCGCTGTCGGTGACCAGATTGATGCGCTGCAGAACCTGAGTCGTCCAAATGATCGCCAGAACCGGCAGGAGCGCCACGAGAAACATCTGGCCGACGCGCCGCAATATGTATGTCTCGAGTAGTTTCATGCCTGCCCTTGAAAGCACCTGCACGCCCAAACGGCTTTGCAGGAGAATCCCTCTACGCTCTTTGTCGCGCTTTTGCGACAAGCTGGTGTCAAAAATTCATTCAAATTTCAGAATTTTTTTGATGCTGTTGCGACTCAGTTAACGCCAGCAATGCGGCGAAGACGACAAGCGACGAAAGCCATCCAAGAACGACGTCGGAAAGATAGTGTGCGCCGAAGGATAGCCGCATCGCCGGGGTGAGGATCGAGATCGCCGCCAGGGGTGCCGCCACCGCATAACGCAGGGATTTCGGCACGAAGAGCAGGAGGCAGAAGAGCCAGCCGGCACTCGCCGCCTCGCCGGAGACGAACGAGCAGTTCGAAACGCATTTTCCGGCAAGCGAACCTGCCTCGACGAAATGCAGCGCACCGCCGAAAATGTCCGTCTGTATCGGCCGCGGCCGGCCCCAATGGTCCTTCAGGACGACATTGACGAGCAGCACCGGCCCGATCAGCAGCGTTCCGAGCGCGACTTTGAGCCTTTGCGCGCGCTGGGCGTTGAAGGTCGCACCATGCTGCTGGTAGCATTCGACGAGTTTCCACAGCATCACGATCGCCACCACATAGGGTAGCCGGAAGAAGAGAGTGCGCAGCAGGTCGAAGGCCGCGACGTCGCGATAGGGAAAGCCGCCGCAGATGCTCCCGGCAGCAGCAGTCGCGTCGCAATCTGCGCCCACGAAAAAAAGCTGGGAAAAATAGATGTCTATTCCGGGAAAAGCGCGGAAGACGGCAAGCAGTGCCCACCACATCCAAAATAGCAGCATGAACGCGCCGAAAGTTGTTTTCGGCAGGCGGATTGCCAAGCCCCGCCATCGATTTTTCGAAAAAACTGTCAACGCGAATATCTACAAAACCGACGAAAACTAGAGAGCCCTGATGGCTGCGGGCGACCATAACAATTGTCGCAAGCCATTGACAGACCCGCCAAACGCGAAATTATCCGCAAGGGACGGATTTCAAAGAATCCCAGCGGAGAAGACATGTCAGTAAAGTTGGAAATTTCATTCTCGAAGTCGGCAAAGCTCAATGGCGGCCTGGCGATCCTGTTGAAGACTGCAGAGGCCGACAGCGCTGCCGGCGCCGACACGGTCGATCCCGCAGGCGTGATCGCCAAGGCTGCCAGGATCGCCCGATTCTCCGCAAAATCCATGAGCGGGCTCGATATTGTCGCCCCTGAAGGCGCGCCCGTCGAGCGCATCGTCGTTATCGGGCTTGGCAAGGCCGCCGAACTCACCGCCCATGACTGGCTGAAGGCCGGCGGTGCTGCGGCATCGAGAATCAAGAATACCGACAAGGCCGCCGTCTTCATCGATGTGCCCGGGCTCGAGACGAGCGCGCCGGCAGCTGCCGATTTCGCGCTCGGCATGCTGCTGCGCACCTATAGCTTCGATACCTATAAGACGAAGAGCGACGAGGAGGAGAAGCCGGCGAAATCCGTCAAGGTGACGATCGTCACTGCCGATCCGGGCGGTGCCAAGAAGGCGTTTTCCGATTCCGAAGCGATTGCCGGTGGTGTCAACCTTGCCCGCGACCTCGTCAACGAACCGCCGAACGTGCTCGGCCCCGTCGAGTTCGCCGCCAAGGCGAAGGAGCTGGAAAAGCTCGGCGTCGAAGTGGAAATCCTGACGGAGCGCGAAATGCGCCGCCTCGGCATGGGCGCCCTTCTCGGCGTCGCCCAGGGCTCCGTGCGCCCGCCGCGCCTGGCGGTCATGCAGTGGAAGGGCGGCAAGGGCAAGGATCGTCCCGTCGCCTTCATCGGCAAGGGTGTCGTCTTCGATACCGGCGGCATTTCGATCAAGCCGGCCGCCGGCATGGAGGACATGAAGGGCGATATGGGCGGTGCGGCAGCCGTCACCGGCCTCATGCATGTGCTCGCCTCCCGCAAGGCCGCCGTCAATGCCGTCGGCATCATCGGCCTGGTCGAGAACATGCCTGACGGTAACGCCCAGCGTCCGGGCGATATCGTCACCTCGATGTCCGGCCAGACGATCGAGGTGATCAACACCGATGCCGAAGGCCGCCTCGTGCTCTGCGATGCGCTCTGGTACTGCAACGACCGCTTCAAGCCGCAGTTCATGATCAATCTTGCGACACTCACCGGCGCGATCGTCGTGGCGCTCGGCAATGTGCATGCCGGCCTGTTCTCCAATGACGACCAGCTTTCCGCCCAACTGACGGCAGCCGGTCTTTCGAGCAACGAAAAACTCTGGCGCATGCCGCTCGGCAGGGATTACGACAAGCTGATCGACAGCAAGTTCGCCGATATGAAGAACACCGGCGGCCGACAGGCCGGCTCGATCACGGCCGCGCATTTCCTCAAGCGCTTCGTGCAGGACACGCCTTGGGCGCATCTCGATATTGCCGGCACGGCGATGGGCTCGCCGCAGGATGAGATCAACCAGTCCTGGGGCTCCGGGTTCGGCGTGCGCCTGCTCGATGAACTCGTTCGCGCCCATTATGAATCCTGATGACGGAAATTCTCTTCTATCATCTGACCGAATCCAGGCTGGAGGACGCGCTTCCGCCGCTCATCGACAAAAGCGTCGAGCGCGGCTGGCGCGTTGCCGTCCAGACGCGCGAGCCGGCGCGGCGTGATGCTCTCGATCAGCATCTTTGGACTTTCCGCGAGGAGAGCTTCCTGCCGCACGGCACCGACGAGGCGGATTTCGCCGAAAGCCAGCCGGTGCTTTTGACCGTGACGCCGGACAATGCCAATGCGGCGACCGTGCGTTTCATCGTCGACGGCGCCGAGCCGCCGCCGGTCGATGCCTATGAGCGCGTCGTCTTCATGTTCGACGGTCACGACCAGGAGCAACTGGAAGCCGCGCGTGCGCAGTGGAAGAAGCTGAAAGGCGAGGGGCACAACCTCACCTATTGGCAGCAGACGGCTCATGGGCGGTGGGAGAAGAAGGCCTGAGCGTTTCGCCACGACGCTACAGCGCCGCGCGTCTTTTCGAGAGCCGCAAAGGACGCTGTAACACTTTGAATTGCTGCATGAAGCCGTCCAATTTCGCTCTCCCGGCCAGCGAACGCCGCTACCGTTTCGAGCCTTTATCCTCGTCGAGGTTTGTCAGGATATTGAGGGGTACGATCCCGCCAGCACTTTCCGACGCGTCGAGCGCCTCGACTGCCAAAACATGCTTTCCATTCGGACTGACGAAAGCGAAGGCCCACGCCTTGTCGGCAAAGGTGCTGACCGGCATTTCCGCCCAGCCGGCTTGATGGACAAGGCGTTCGGCATAATAAGCCTTGATGGTCTGGGGCTCGGTGGTGCTGGCAAGATTGCGCGCCAGGATACGCATGGACTTCTCTCCGAACCGCCCTTCCAGTTGGCCCAGCACCTTGCGGGTGGCCTGCCAATCCTGGTCCTGGGTCGCCGATCCGAAGGAATATTCCTCGGATCGGGAAATGCCCGGTGGATCAGGCGGCATGACGACCTCTTCGCCCGAACATGTCGCAAGGCCGAGAAGCGGCACCACAAGGATGCCAATCTTCAACACGCGGAAAAATCGGCCCTTGCGGCCAATTTTGTTGCTCATGAGCGGCTGCCCCCGAACACTATTGCCATAGGCCGGCAGATCTTGCCGGTTTCTATGACGTTATTGCGACGCTCAGTCGTGGAACGCGTCGACGAATTTTCGCTTGCCGAGCATGAAGGCATCGGCGACGTGGCGCAGCGGCGCGAGATCGACATCCGATTTGCCGGCCTTGATGATTTCGGCAAAGCGACGGTAGAGCGAGGGATATTCCTGCTCCGGCTCGGTGAATCTCAGCGTGCCGTCGATCAAAAGCTTGGCGCCGCCCTCGGCGAGCACCATCTGGCCGGCTGCTGTCTCCGCGACGATGTCCCAGCTCTGCTTGCCGGTCTGGCGCCAGTCGAATTCGGCGTGAACCGGCAGGCCGTCAGCATTGCGGAAGTGAATGGCGGCCGCGATCGGCGCATCGCGATTCTCGGGAAATTCGAGCACGGCCTCGGTGATGAAGATCGGCCGCGGCAGGATATGGGTGACGATCGACAGCGCGTTGATGCCGGGATCGAAAACGCCTAGGCCGCCGGCCTGCCAGATCCAGTCCTGGTTCGGATGCCAGTGGCGAACATCCTCCTTCCAGATCACATGCACGCTTTTGATCGTCGTCGCGGCAAGAAACGCCTTGGCCGCCTCGACGCCCGGTGCATAGCGCGAATGCCAGCTGGCAAAGAGCGACGCACCCTGCTTGTTCGCCAGCGCTTCGAGATCGGCCACTTCGCTGAGCGTCGCGCCGGGCGGCTTTTCCAGGAAGACATGCTTGCCGGCGACCAGCGCCTTATAGGCTGCCTCATAGCGATATTGCGGCGGCATGCAGAGCGAGACGGCATCGATCGAGGGCTCGGCGTCGAGCATCGCTTCGATCGTCGTATAACTCTTGACGCCTTCGACCGTGCCGTGGCGGCTTGCCGTGGCGACGAGTTCGAAATCCGGGTTCTTGGCGATGGAGGGAAGGTGCTGGTCGCGGACGATCTTGCCGACGCCGACGATGGCGAGGTTGATAGGAGACATGGTGTTTCGCTCGAGCCTGTATGAAAAGTATGATTTATTGATCTGTTTGTATCAGAAAGAGGCGCGCCGACAAGCGCTCCTCCTCCATTCTATCGCATGATGGTTTGGCGAAGGAAGCTGTAACCCATCGCCGCGCGGGCGGCGCGCTCTTCGGAATTGCCGTCGCCGCCATGCCCGCCGGAGCCGAATTCATGGAAGAGCGGCCGGTGTCCTTCTTCCTCCAGCCGCGCGGCAAAGCGGCGCGCATGCGAGGGATGCACGCGGTCGTCATTGGCGGAGCTTTCGATGTAGATCGGCGGATAGCTGACCTTGGTCGCCGCCCCGACATTGTGAAGCGGCGAATAACCGAGCATGAAGTCCCGGTCCACCGGCGTCTCCGGATCGCCATACTCGTCCATCCAGGCTTGCCCTGCGGTAAACAGGTGGAAGCGTGTCATGTCGAGGACCGGCACCTGGCACCAGACGGCGCCGAAATCTTGCGGGTAGCGCGTCAGCATCACGCCGGTCAGCAGACCGCCATTGCTGCCGCCCTGGCAGGCAATCCGCGACGGCACGGTATAGCCGCGGGCGACGAGATCGCGCGCGATGGCGACGAAATCGGCAAACGCCCGGTCTCGCCCCTGCCGCTTGGCGCTGCGATACCAGTCGGGCCCGAATTCGCCGCCGCCGCGAATATAGGCCTGCACATAGGCGCCGCCTTGTTCCAGCCAGCGTCCTGTCACGCCGGAATAGCTTGGCGACAACGGGACATCGAAGCCGCCATAGCCGTAAAGCAGCACCGGCAGCGCGCCCTTGGTCCATTGCTTCGGCAGAACCAACCGGTAGGTAACCCTCGTTCCGTCCTCCGAAACAGCCTCCAGCAGTTCGGATGACATATCGGTCGTATCGAAATAGCTCGGCGCCGCGGCGACGAAAACCGGCTCGGCCTCTCTGCTGCGATCCGACAGCTCGAGACGGTAACAGACGGGCGGCTGCAGGAAGCCCTGGCCGATGACGAGGAGCGTATCGTCGCCAAGATGCAGATCCGCATGGAGTGGCCTGAAGTGAGCCGTTTGCATATCCGCCGGCAGTGCGATCTCGCGCTGCTCGCCGTCAGGCCTTGTCAGGTCCAGCACCATGAGACGCGGACGCAGCCGATCGGAGATGATGAAGACGCACCACTCCTGCATCAGCATCATCTGCGCGATGGACTGGCCCTCGCCAGGCTGAAACAGGATCCGCTCCGGCCCGAGCAGGGCCGTCTCCGAGGCGGGGTCGAAGCGTTGCAGCACGAGGCTGCCGGTCGCAACGCGTTCATCGGTCTTTGCCCGCCAAAGGCAATGATCATGATTGAACTGGAAATCGGCTTCCTTAGGCAGATCGATGCGCCGCTGCGTGCCGTCGCTGGCGATCAGGAAAGCGCTCGCGACGCCGATCTCGTGGGCGGCGACGAAAATATCGATCAATCCGCGATCCGCCCAAGCGCCTGATAGGACAGGGTCGATGACGAGATTGAAGCCGTAGACATCTTCGTCCGCGGCTTCGAACATGACGGCGGCATCTTCCGGGCGTTGCCCGCGCTTCAATCGCCGTCCGACACGCGGCCATCCGGAGCGGGTCGCCGAAAATCTGTCGATGGAACCGAAATAGCAGATTTCGTCGCGGCTCAGCCAGGTGGCATGCGATCGTGCGGCCGGTGTATCGAAGCCGCCCTCGACGACCTGTTTCCGCTCGGCGTCGAATTCGAGCAGCCGGAGAAGGTCGGAGCCGCCGTCTGAAAGCGTGAGCAGCACCCGCGTCGGCTCCCATGGGCAGGTGACGGCGCCGCGCCAGTTCCAGCGCTTGCCTTCCCTGACGCAGAAGGCGTCGAGATCGAAGACCGGCTCCCAGGCGGCGTCCGGCAGCGGCTCCTGATCTGCCGGCAGGCGCAGCCAGATGCCGAGAGGATTGTCCTTGCTCTGGCGGAAATCGAACAGCCACTCTCCTCGGCGCATCGGAACGATCAGCCTGTCCTGCCGCTCGATCAGCGCTTTGATCGCGTCGCGATCCCTGTCGAATTCAGGTGTTCTCAGTGCCGCGCCGGAAACCCGGTTGTGCTCGTCGATGAACTGGCGGGTGCGTGGATCGTCGTCCGTTTCGAGATGAAGGTTCATTCTAACCTGCCGGTTTCCGTTGACGTCGGACAGATCTAGGCAGACGGTCCCGACTTGGCAACCTGCTTCACCGGATCGTCACGAAATCGGCCGAGGCAACGACGGTGTTGGGCACCTCGGTCTTCTTGAATTTCAGCGTCACCCTGTGGCTATCCCGCCATCGCTTCTTCGTATTCGGCCGACAGCATCAGCCAGTCTTCCTCGGCGGCAGCCAGTTTTGCCGCGGCTTCGCCGCGCTGCTTTGCCTTCTCGGCGGCTTTAGCGGGCGTCTTCTCGTAAAGGGCCGGATCCGCAAGTTCCGCGTCAAGCGCCTGAATCTGTTTCTCCAGCTTCGCCGTCAAGGATTCGATTTCGTTGATCTTTTTCCTGAGCGGCGTCAGCGAGGCGCGACGTTCGGCATTGAGCTTGCGCTGGTCGGCCTTCGACGTCGCGTCTTCAGTTAGCTGCGGCTTTTCTTCTTTTTTTTTACCTGAAGTGACGATGAGGTCGCGGTACTCGTCCATATCGCCTTCGAAACTCGTCACGGTGCCGCCATTGACCAGCCACAGCCGGTCGACCGTCGCCTCGATCAGATGGCGATCATGCGAGATCAGGATGACGGCGCCTTCATAGTCGTTCAGCGCCTCGATCAGCGCGCGGCGGCTGTCGATGTCGAGGTGGTTGGTCGGCTCGTCGAGGATCAGCAAATTGGGCGCATTGAAGGCGGCAAGCCCCATCAGCAATCGGGCTTTTTCGCCGCCGGAAAGATCCTTGGCGGCCGTCGCCATCTTCTCGGTCGCAAGCCCCATCTGGGCGACGCGGGCGCGCACCTTGGCTTCCGGCGCGCCCGGCATCAGGCGGCGCACATGCTCCACCGCCGATTGCTCGGGAATGAGGTCGTCGAGCTGGTGCTGCGCGAAGAAACCGATCTTCAGGCTCGGCGCGATCTTCACTTCACCGCTCTCCGGCGCGAGACGGCCGGAGATGAATTTGGCGAAGGTCGATTTGCCGTTGCCGTTCGAGCCGAGCAGGGCGATGCGGTCGTCATTGTCGATGCGCAGATTGAGGTTCTTCAGGATCGGATTGCCGGGCTCGTAGCCGACGGCGCCGCTCTGGATCGCGACGATAGGCGAAGCCGGCTGCTTTTCCGGCTCAGGAAACGTGATCGGCTGGACGTGGTCCTCGATGACGGCGGCGACCGTTCCCATGCGCTCCAGCGCCTTGACACGCGATTGTGCCTGGCGGGCCTTGGAAGCCTTGGCCTTGAAGCGATCGATGAAGCCCTGCAGATGTTTGCGTGCCGCGTCGTTCTTGGCCTTGGCCTTGGTCTGCAACTCGTCAGCTTCCGCCTTTTGCCGCTCGAACTGGTCGTATCCGCCGCGATAAAAGGTGAGCTTCTTCTGGTCGAGGTGGACGATTGCATTGACCGCGTTGTTCAACAGGTCGCGATCGTGGCTGATGATGATGACGGTATGCGGATAGCGCCTGACATAATCTTCAAGCCACAGCGTGCCTTCGAGGTCGAGATAGTTGGTCGGCTCGTCGAGCAGGAGCAGGTCCGGCTCGGAAAACAGCACGGCGGCAAGGGCGACGCGCATGCGCCAGCCGCCGGAAAAGGAGGAGGCGGGACGGGCCTGCGCGTCCTTGTCGAAGCCGAGGCCGGCAAGAATGCTCGCCGCGCGCGCTTCGGCCGAATGCGCGTCGATATCGACAAGACGCATCTGGATTTCGGCGATGCGATGCGGATCGGTCGCCGTTTCCGCCTCGGCAACGAGAGCGGTGCGTTCCTTGTCCGCGGCAAGCACGATCTCGATCAGAGCATCCTCGGTCGCCGGCGCTTCCTGCGCCACCTGGCCGATGCGTGCGGCCTTGGGGATCGACACCGTTCCGCTCTCCGAGCCGAGATCGCCGGTGATGACGCGAAAAAGCGTGGACTTGCCGGCGCCGTTGCGCCCGACGAGCCCAGCCTTCGTGCCTGAAGGCAGCGAAACGCTGGCATTGTCGAGAAGCAGGCGCCCGGCGATGCGGGCGGAAATGTCAGTGAGCGTGATCATGGCCGGCGTTTTGGCCGAAAGCGCTCGCTAAGGCAAGAGCGCTTATCCCCGCGCCAAGCTTGCTTGTGCGCTGACAAGCTTGCTTATCCCCGCGGCAAGCTCGCTTGTCCGCCCCAAGCTTGCTTGTCTCGCGACCAGAACAATTGTCCGCCGCCTCAGCGGCCGAAAGCCTGCACCGGTTGTCGGGGGTTCGACTGCGCGGCGAGAAGCGCCACGCGGGCATTGGCCTGCAACTGTCCCGGCGTTGCCGCGTCGGTGCTGAGCGCCACGCCGATCGAGATGGTGAGCCTGCCGGGATCGGCCTTGTCGGATGTGGCGAAGACCAGATTGTCTTCGACGGAGGCGCGCAGGCGTTCGGCAATAGCAATCGCATCCTGCATGCCGACATTGGAAAACAACAGGGCGAATTCGTCAGCCTCGGTGCGGGCAATGAAATCGTTTTTCTTGATCGACTTCTGGAGGAGGCCGGCGAGCTTCTTCAGGAGCTTGTTGCCGGCTTGGGTGCCGTATTTGTCGTTGAGTTCGGTGAAATTGTCGATATCGACCATGATCAGCGCGCTGCCGGCCGCACCTTCCTCGCGCTTGTAGAGATCGGCGATCGTCCGGTTCAGCGCGATGCGGTTCGGAAGTCCGGTGATCCTGTCGGCGATCGCGGCCGATTGCATCGCCGAAATGCCGCGCTCCAGCGTTTCCAGCGTCTTGATATCGTCCTGCAGCTTCGCGCCGATGTCCATCTCGGCTGCAAGAACGGTCGAAAGCGAGGCAGTGAGGTAGTCGACCTCGCTGAGGAAAGCGGCAAGGCTCTGGTCGTCATGGCCGGACACGGATTTCAGGATCGTGCCGCAGGCGCGCGCAAAGGCGTTCCTGTGCTTCAGCCCCTCGGCAAGCCTTTCCGCCACGTCGCGCAGTATCCGGCTCGCCTCGTTTCGTGATGTCTCGCCTGCCAGCCCGCAATGGCCGACGAGGCGGTATTTCAGGCCGAGTTCGTCAAGCATCGGCTGCTGCGGCTGGGACCCGAGTGCGGCGATATCCTGCGCAAGCCCGGCATTGAGCCCGATGATCGCCTCGTGAAAGAGTTCGTAATTGCGTGGCAGTGCCGCGACGTTCAGACGCACCATGTGCTGGGCGATCTTCTGAATATCCGCCATCGGCGCGGCGCGCGCAGCCTCGCGCGGCACCAGTGCGTTTGCGCTTGCATTCTGCATGACGATCCCTCGCGGCAGCCTCTTTTCCTATGTTCCGCTATGCCCGCAAGCTTTTAAGAGAGGTTGAACTTTCAATCGGAAGCCCTGGATTCGCGGGCGGAACCCGTAAAGGCGGTTAACGCGGCCTTGATGGCGAAGACCTCACATCCATTCGCGGCCCTCGACCCGCAGGAAATAGATGAGATCCAGCACGAGGCTCGGCTTGCCGAGCGCCGTCAGCGTCATGTGGCACTGGCCGCGATGATGGGTCTGGTGGTTGAAGAAATGGGCCAGCGCTGCCGACAGAGGCTGGGTGATCTCGACCGGCTGTACCACTGTTACATAGGTGAAGTTGGCGGCAAGCGCCGCCTCGTCCAGCATGCCTGTCCAGGCAATGATCCGCTCGTCCTCTGCTTTGCGTGCGGCGGCAAGCGCATCCCGATCTTCGAAGAGCACGGCATCGAGTGTCGTCGGCGCTTCGCCGGTGCCGGTGAAGCGCTTCATCCATATCCGGTCGGCGACGAGCAGATGATTGAGCGTGCGATGCAGCGAGCCGAAAAAAGCGCCGCAATCATTGCGGAACTCTGAATCGCTGAGTTCGGCCGCAGCCGCATAAACTTGCGTGTTGGCCCAGCGATTATAGGCGGCGAACATCCTGTAATGTCTGAGCATCCTGTCCCCTCCCGCGTCGTATCGGCAGTCTAGCCCTTTTCCCTAGAAAGCCGAGTGATGACGCCATGAAATTTCCTGATTTGATCGCAGGCGCTTTCTGTCGTCGAATGCATGGAGCTGCGATCTCGAAAGGACTGTCATGACCAGAGCCCTCTATTCCCTCTGCGGTGCCGACGAGCGGCGCTTCTTTTCGCCCCATTGCTGGAAGGCGGTGATGGCGCTGGCGCATAAAGGGCTCGATTTCGAAGAGATTCCGACGACCTATGCCCGCATCCGCGCGATCGGCGGCGGCGTCTCGTCGATCGTGCCCGTTCTCGACGACAACGGCCGGTTGATCCCCGACAGTTTCGATATCGCCCTCTATCTCGAGGAGGCCTATCCCGAGCGGCCGTCGCTATTCAACGGCGAGGGCGGCAAGGCGCTGTCGCGCATGGTGGAAGGCTATTCGCAGATGATCATCCATCCCGCGATCATGCGCATCGCCCTTCTCGACATCCATGCGAACCTCGATGAGGCAGACAAGGCCTATTTCCGTCAAAACCGGGAGGCTCGGCTCGGCAAGCCGCTGGAAGTGGTTGCCGCCGATAGCGAGGCGGAGAAGGCCGCCTTCGGCGCCAAGCTGGAGCCGCTCCGGCACATGCTGAAGTTCCAACCCTTCATCGGCGGGCAGACACCGCTCTTTGCCGACTATATCGTCTTCGGCGCGCTGCAATGGCTGCGTGTCTCCGCCGGTCTCGCCATGCTAGCCGCCGACGATCCCGTCATGGCCTGGTTCGAACGCTGCCTCGATCTTCATGAAAGCCGCGGCAGGACTGTGACAGCGGCGTGAAATTGCCGCCTACCTCTTGTTTTCGGGCGTTGGGGCGGGTAAAGACCGCCCACTTTTCCCGAGAAAACAGAGGATTTGACTATGGCGATTGAACGCACCTTCTCGATGATCAAGCCTGATGCAACCAAGCGCAACCTGACGGGCGCCATCACCAAGATGCTCGAAGATGCCGGCTTGCGTGTCGTCGCTTCCAAGCGCGTCTGGATGAGCCGTCGCGAAGCCGAAGGCTTCTACGCCGTTCACAAGGATCGTCCCTTCTTCGGCGAACTGGTCGAAGGCATGACCTCCGGCCCGACCGTCGTTCAGGTGCTGGAAGGCGAAGGCGCGATCCTCAAGAACCGCGAGATCATGGGCGCGACCAACCCGGCTAACGCTGACGAAGGCACGATCCGCAAGGTTCACGCTCTGTCGATCGGCGAAAATTCCGTTCACGGCTCGGACGCTCCTGAAACGGCTGCCCAGGAAATCAAGTACTGGTTCTCCGATACCGAAATCGTCGGCTGAGGCCTCGCGTCGGCATTCGCCAGCAAAACCTTGAATTGACTCTCGAAAGCCGGGGCCTTGCTCCGGCTTTTTCCATGCATGTCTCTATGCCGGGCATTTGTCGGTATTCGAGAAATCGACGCTGCCGTCAGGCTTGAAGACCTCCGGGTTCTTGTCATAAAGCGCGCCGACGACGAGCGGCTTGCTCGGCAGGACGGTCTGGTCGAGGTCGGACCGGAACTGCGTCTTCAATTCCTGCAGCACCTTGCCGTCCTTATCGACCAGCCGGACACTCACGGAATAGGGGCGGTCCTTGCGCACGCAATGCAGGTTTTCGCTCTGCAGCGCGATCTTGTCGTCAATCGGATAGATCTTCTGGTTCAGCGCCAGCGGATCGCCTCCTTGCGGATTTTCGAATTCGGCGATGATGACCGAACCGTCGGGGATAGGCCCCGTCTTCTTCAGCGTCAGCAGATAGGTGGCGCTCGCCACCCGATAGTTGAAGACGAAGAGATGGCCGGTGACCTCGACCAGGTTTTCAGCCTGGCGCTGGCAGGCGGACAGTAGAAGACCGGCTGCTGCCACCGTTACGATGATATATTTCCTCATGGCGTCTCCTCCTTCTTGCGGCGATAGTGCCGGTTCGCCTTGGCGCGGTTGCCGCAAACCGCCATGTCGCACCAGGCCCGGCTTCTGTTCTTGCTGCGGTCGATGAACAGCCAGCCGCAATTGCCGCAGATCTTCATGCGCTGGGGATCAGGCATGGTGATCAGCCGCAGGACCGAATGGGCGGTCGCCACGGCCAGGCTGTCTGGGCCTGCGTCGCGCAATGTCTTCGCCAGCGCTTCCAGCAACCGGGCCAGCAATTGGTCGTCGCCGCCATTCAGTATACGCTCGCGGAAATAGAGGTCGATCGCTTCCCGCAGCGCGATGAAATCCGCCTCGTTTTCCGCCGCCACCGGCGCGATGTCGCCGAAGAGGGCGCGCTCGGCGCAGAATTCGGCGGCGGCGCGCGGAAAGCTCCGCATCTGGTCCCTGACCGCGAAGCGGTCGATCCGCCGCGATGCATCGTGGCGCAGAACGACGCTGTTGACGACATCGAGCGCCAGTGCGCCGCCGGTAAAGCGGTGAGGGGTCCAGGAAAAACTCATGATGAAATTATAACTGGTGAAATAGGTTTCACCAGTTATAATTTTGGTGACGCGGAGTGTCTGGAATGGCTTATCTTCTGCAGCAGCTGGCGAATGCGGTTCCGCTTGCCGCCCTCTATGCCGCGCTCGCCTTCGGTTATGCCGTCGCCTTCGGCGTGACGAAGCGGGCCGATATCACCTATGGGGCGATCTTTGCCTTCGCGGGCCAGATCCTGCTGCTCTTCACCGAACTCGCCTTCAACCGCTTCTGGCTGGTGCTGCCGGCCGCCCTTGCCGTCGGCGCCTGCGCTTCGATCGTCTATTCGCTGGCGGCAGGCCTATGGATCGGCCGCTCGATCATGCTGCCGCTGGTCAGCAAATCGCCGAATACGGTCATCGTCGCTGCCCTCGGCATCATGATCGTGCTGATGGAGACCGCCCGGCTCGCCGCCAATACCCGCGCGATCTGGCTGCCGCCGTTCCTGAACGATACGGTCGTCTTCTGGAGCGACGGCCCGTTCAAGGTGACGCTCACCCATATCCAGTTGATCGACACCGCACTGATGTGCGCCATCGTCGTCGTGGGTACGCTGATCCTCAGGCGCACGGCCTGGGGCCGCGTCTGGCGCGCCGTTACCGATGATCCGCTGGCCGCCGAACTCTGCGGCACCAGCGCCAACCGCGTCTTTCTTGTCGCCTATGGGGCCGCAGCCCTCGTCGCCACCATCTGCGGCATTCTCGCGACTTTCTATTACGGCTCGATGGATTTCGGCGCCGGCCTGATGTTCGGGTTGAAGGTGCTGCTGATCGCGGCCGTCGGCGGCCATTCCGATCCGCTGCGCTCGGCAGGCGGCGCTGCCGGGCTTGCCGTTGTCGAAACCATGTGGGGCGCCTACGGCCCCTTCGTCTGGCGGGATCTGGTCGTCTTCTCGCTGCTCGTCCTGCTCTTGGTGATGAGCCGCAGGGAGCGCGTGGTGCTCTAACTTATTTCCACTTGTCGCGCGCCGCGTCGTCGGCGTCTTTCGCCGAGACCCAGTCGCCGGTGGCGCCATCCCTGGCGTGCTCCTTCTTCCAGAAGGGGGCTGCGGTCTTGAGGAAGTCCATGACGAAATTGGCGCCGTCGAATGCCGCCTGCCGGTGCGGCGCGGCTGCGACGACGAGCACGATATTCTCGCCGGCAGCGATCTTCCCGTAGCGGTGGATGGCGGTCAGCCCGAGCAACCCGAAACGCCCGATGGCAAGATCGCCGATGCGCCGCATCTCCGCCTCCGCCATGCCGGGATAATGCTCGAGCTCGAGTGCCGCAAGCGTCCCGCCTTCATCGCGGCAGAGGCCGGAAAAGGTGACGACGGCGCCGATGCCGGGTTTGCCCTTGGAGAGGCGATCGACCTCGGTTTGCAGGTCGAAATCCTCATGCTGGACGCGAATGGTGGGGGTGATGGTCATGATAACATCCCCAACTGCTTTGATGTGGTAGCGGAGGCTATGGAGAGGGCGTGCCGTGCCAACCCCTCTCTGCCCTGCCGGGCATCTCCCCCACAAGGAGGGAGATTACGGGCGGCTTGACCATCCTGCCGATCTACAGTTTTGCCGGGCTGCGACGTTGATTGCTTGGGGAAGTTCGTGCGCCCAGCCAATCTCCCTCCTTGTGGAGGAGATGTCCGGCAGGACAGAGGGGGGTAGCGACACGGCACCACCATCACAGCCTCATCCCCCCGTCATCGGCGGAAATATCCCGATTTCCCGCGCGCCTGATATCGGTTCGTCATGCTCGACATGCTCCATGTCGAGCGCCACGCGGATCACGTCCGGATATTGAAGTGCGGTCTCATATTCTTCGCCCAGCGTCTTCAGATGATTCAAGAGATCGGCGACGGTGACGACGGAGGAGGGGAGGTCGATCTCCTCCTCGCCCTTGCCGATGCGCTCGCGCACCCAGGCGAAATAGACAAGTCGCGTCATTCTTCGTCATCCACGATATGTTTTACCCCGGCGCGGAAATAGTCGTAGCCGGTATAGATCGTCAGCAGCGCCGCGATCCACAGCAGCGCAATGCCGGTCTGCGTCGTATAGGGGAAAATCTCGTCGCCGGCAGGGCCGGCGAGCAGGAAGGCGATGGCGACAAGCTGCAGCGTCGTCTTCCACTTGGCGATCCGCGTCACCGGCACGCTGACCTTCAGCGCCGCCAGATATTCGCGTAGGCCCGACACCAGGATCTCGCGGCAGAGAATGGTGATCGCCGCCCAGATCGACCAGCCGGCGATGGTCTGGTCGGCCGCGACCAGGAGGAGGATCGAGGCGACCAGCAGCTTGTCGGCGATCGGATCGAGCATGCGGCCGATATTCGACGTCTGGTTCCAGATGCGCGCGAGATAACCGTCGAGGAAATCGGTGAGCGAGGCGATGACGAAGATCCACAGCGCCACCCAACGCGCCGTATTGCTGATCGACAGCCTGCCCTCGATGAAGAAGCAGAGAACGATCAGCGGTACCGCGAGGATACGGCCGTAGGTCAGGAGATTGGGAATGCTGTACGCACGCGATGCCATGGGATCGTTTCTCTGAATTAATGCACCGCTACAGCGCCGCGCGCCTTTTCAGACGAGCCAAGGACGCTGTAACACTTTAGAACCTCCGCATCATGCTCGGGCCGACGCGGTAGATGACGGCTTTGGCCGCGGACCGTCAACATTCTTTCTGTCTTTTCACCGCCTTTGCGTGGAATTTGCGACGGACGCCGGTTATTTCGCGGCGTCGTCGTGGAAATGGTTATAGACCTGCTTGGCGACGGCCTCCGATATGCCTTCCACCGCCATCAAGTCGGACAGGGCGGCGCGCGAAACCGCCTTTGCCGTGCCGAAATGCTGGAGTAGCGCGCGTTTGCGCGATGGGCCGATGCCGCCGATCTCGTCGAGCGGGTTCTTGATCATTTCCTTCTTGCGACGTGCCCGATGCGAGCCGATCGCGAAACGGTGCGCCTCGTCGCGCATACGCTGGATGAAGTAGAGCACCGGATCGCGCGGCGGCAACGTGAAACTCTCGCGCCCCGGCGGGAAGAAGCGTTCGCGCCCGGCATCGCGATCGACGCCCTTGGCGATGCCGATCGCCGTCACGCTGTCGGTGATGCCGAGTTCGGCAAGGATCGCGCGCACCGCCGTCATCTGCCCCTGGCCGCCGTCGATGAGGATCACATCGGGCCAGGTCGGGAAGGGCATGTCGGCGGCATCGGGCGTGGCCACCTGCACCGCCCGGTCAGGAATGCCTTCCTCCTTGATCAGCCGCGAGAACCGCCGCGTCATCACCTCCTTCATCATGCCGAAGTCGTCGCCGGGCGTGATGTCGGTCGATTTGATGTTGAACTTGCGGTACTGGTTTTTGACGAAACCTTCCGGCCCCGCGACCACCATGCCGCCGACCGCATTGGTGCCCATAATATGCGAGTTGTCGTAGATCTCGATGCGCTGCGGTGCATAGGCAAGCCCGAACGTCTCCTTGAAACCTTCGAGCAGCCGCGACTGCGACGCCGTCTCGGCAAGCTTTCGCCCATGCGCCTCGCGTGCATTGCCGACGACATGGTCGACCAGATCGCGCTTCTCGCCGCGTTGCGGCACCAGAATGGAAACCTTGTGGCCGGCTTTTTCGCTGAGTGCGGCGGCAAGCAGCTCCAGCTCCTCCACCGTCTGCGACAGCATGATCTGCTTCGGCACCGGCTTGTCGTCGTAGAACTGCGCGAGGAACGAGTTCAGCACTTCGGCGCTCGAAAGCTGCGGATCGGCCTTCGGGAAATAGGCGCGGTTGCCCCAGTTTTGGCCGGTGCGGAAGAAGAACACCTGGATGCAGGAGATGCCGCCCTCATGGTGGATGGCGAAGACGTCAGCCTCCTCGACGCCGGCCGGATTGATGCCCTGGTGGCTCTGCACATGCGACAATGCCGCCAGGCGATCGCGATAGATTGCCGCCCGCTCGAAGTCGAGATCCTCGGCCGCCTGGTTCATCGCCTCGGCCATATGCGACTTCACCTTCTGGCTCTTGCCGGACAGGAAGTCCTTCGCCTCCTGCACCAGTTCGCCGTAACCCTGATCGCTGATCTCGTGGGTGCACGGCCCGGAACAGCGCTTGATCTGGTAGAGCAGGCAGGGTCGCGTGCGCGTTTCGAAGACGCTGTCGGTGCAGGTGCGGATCAGGAAGGCGCGCTGCAGCGAGTTGATCGTCCGTCCGACCGCGCCGGCCGAAGCAAAAGGTCCGAAATAGTCGCCCTTTCGCGCTCTCGCACCACGATGTTTGAAGATTGCTGGCGCCCGGTGGTCGCCGGTGATGAGGATATAGGGAAAGGACTTGTCGTCGCGCAAAAGCACATTAAAGCGCGGCCGCAAGCGCTTGATCAGATTCGCTTCCAAGAGCAGCGCTTCGGTTTCCGTGCGCGTCGTCACGAATTCCATGTTCGCCGTCTGGCGCACCATCTGGGCGATGCGGTTGGAATGCACGCGGCCGACGGCGTAGTTGTTGACGCGCTTCTTCAGGCTGCGCGCCTTGCCGACATAAAGCACGTCGCCCTCGGCATTGAACATGCGGTAGACGCCGGGGCTGTTCGGCAGCCGCTTGACGAATTCGCCGATCAGTTCCGCGCCGAGGAGCCCGGTTTCATTGAGGCTGCCCGCATTCCAATCGACCGTCGCCGCAAGCGGCGCGGCGACGGAAGCGTCGCCTTCCACCTCGATATCGTCTTCGCTCTCGTCCGTGTCGTCGTAGAGAACGCCGCCATCCGGCAGCTTTCGTCCGTTCATTCCGTAATCTCCGCCACATCGGGCGTCTGCCACGCAAGGTGCTGGCCGCCGTCGAGGGCAATCATCTGGCCGGTGATCGAGGGCGTGTCGTAAAGGAAGCGAATCGTTTGTCCGAATTCCTCCAGCGCCGGCCCTCGCTGCAAGATAAGGGCTGAGACCTGCGCTTGGAAGTCCTCCATCTTCTGTCGTTCGCTCGGCATCGAGGGGCCGGGGCCGATGGCATTGACGCGGATGCGCGGCGCCAAAGCCTGTGCAAGCGTCTGCGTCGCCGTCCACAGCGCGGATTTGGAGAGGGTATAGGAATAGAAGCTGGGCCTCAGCGCCCAAACCCGCTGATCGATAATATTGACGATCAGCCCCGCTGCCTCAGCGGGCATCTGCTGTGCGAAGGCCGCCGCAAGGATAGAGGGCGCACGGACATGCAGGTCGAAGTGCAATGCCCATGTGGCGGCATTGAAACTACGCGCTGAATCATACTGGAAGACCGACGCATTATTGACGAGCAGATCGAGCGGCCCGAGCGCTTCCGACGCCTTCGCGACCAACGCGCCCGTTTCGCCGAGATCGCTAAGATCGGCCTGCAGCGCGACCGCCCTTTGTCCCTTTCGCCGCAATTCCGCCACCAGCTCTTCGGCCTCACCGATGGAGCCGTTCGCGTGGATCGCAACGGAAAAGCCATTTGCAGCAAGGTCTTCGGCGATTGCCCGGCCTATTCTTTTAGCGGCCCCTGTTATAAGGGCCGAGCGAAGTCTTTTGTGGTTCAAAATCTTGCCTTCTGATCCCGCGAGTCTGTCCGCAGACTATATAGGGGCCGACGGAGATTATATAAATAGGCCGTTGCGGTTGCGTCCGAGAGCCGGATATTCTATGTATTATTTAAGAATGCGATTTCCTAAAATAGGTATTTTAAGTTTAACTCTTCGGTAGGGTTAACAAAGTGTATGTTGCGCCAAAGCAACATCGAATTTCAGCCATGGCGCAGCCACAATGATATCACAATTTGGCTCTTTCAAATCCGCATTTCAGTTCCAATTTCAATCTCGATCCGGAAGGGACATCTGGCAATATCCCGCCAATGCTTCACTGATAGACAGATGGTAAGCGGCGCGGGACTGAAAGGAGACTAAGTATGCGTGTACTCATTGCTGGCCTCATGGCCTCCGTTTTTGCAATTGCGGGCGTCTCGGCAGCTCAGGCGGCCGATGCCGTCGACCAGGTTCCGGAAGCACCGGTCGCCCAGGAAGCTCCGGTCAAGCCGGCCGGCAGCTGGGAAGGCTTCTACCTCGGCGGCGCCGGCACCTATAACATGGGTGACTTCGGTTCCGATCGCCACACCTACGGTTTCGGCGGCCAGGTCTTCACCGGCTACAACTGGCAGCAGGGCCAGATCGTTTACGGCGTTGAATCCGATCTCGGCTACAGCGGCGACGACGTCTCCTCGGGCGGTGTCGAGAACAAGTATGGCTGGAACGGCTCCGTCCGTGGCCGCGTCGGCTACGACATGAACCCCTTCCTGCTCTACGGCACGGCCGGTCTTGCCATCGGCGACGTCAAGGTTTCCGACGACACTTCGGACGAAAGCAAGACGAACTTCGGCTATACGGTCGGCGCCGGCGTCGAAGCCTTCGTGACCAACAACATCACGACGCGCTTGGAATATCGCTACACCGACTACCAGAGCAAGGATTACGACCTCGACTCCGGCAGCTTCTCGCGCGGTTACGACGAGAACAGCGTCAAGCTCGGTATCGGCGTCAAGTTCTAAGCCGACTGAACATTCCAAATAAAGAAGCCGGGCACGTCGCCCGGCTTTTTGCTGTCCGCTCGTTGCTCCAGACGCTGAGCCCGCTCAGCCCTCAGACTTGAGCTCGCTGTGGGCAGGGAATTTCTTGTCGAACTGGGCAAGCCAGTCGATCAGCGGCGCATGATCGGCTTCCCACTGGTCCTTGAAGCGCAGCTCGAGATAATCGAGCGTGGCGGCCAGCGCGAAATGTCCGCCATTGAGCTTCTTGCCTGTTTTCGGCGGATTGGCGCTGAGATGAGCGAGCCCGCTCGTCGCCTTCTTCCACTGCCGGTCGATCCACGGCTGGTGAATTTTTTCCTCGTCGCGGAAGCGCCGCTCGTAGACGATCGCCAGCAGGCAGTCGCAGATGCCGTCGCACAGCGCCTCGAGGATTTCCGCATCCGTGCGCTTACCCTTCTTGGAAGGGTAGAGCCCGCCCTTCGTCAGCCGGTCGAAATAATGCATTATCGCCACGCTGTCGTATATCGAGATCCCGTCATCGGTCAGCAGCGTTGGGATCTTGCCGAGCGGATTGTTGTCCACCAGGATAGCCGGTCCGGTATTGGTGTCGACCCGGATGGCGTTTACCTCCAGCCCCAGAAAATGTGCGGCCATCCGCACCTTGTTGGAATAGGGCGAGGCGGGCGAACAAAGGAGCTTCATGGGACACCTGATGAGGTTGTGGACTGCGGCGGCGCGGACTATTCCTGAAGGCGATTAGCTGGTCAATCGTCCTTGACCGCCTTGTTTTCGCCGCGCAGCCAGAAGGCGCGGTGCGAGGCGAAACGATCTTGCGCCAGATGGTCCTTCAATGCGGGCAGCAATTGGTGCAACTCGTCCTTCAGCGTGAAGGGCGGGTTGACGATGACGAGGCCTGAGCCCGTCAGTCCCGTAATGCCGCGATCGCTGCGAACGGCAAGTTCGGCGCAGAGCATTTTCGGGATGTCGAGCGCCTGCAGCCTCTCATGGAATTCCTTGATCGGCGCGCCCTTCTTTAGCGGATACCACAGGCAATAGGTACCGCCGGGAAAGCGCCGATAGGCCTTTTCCAGCCCTTCGGCCAGCCGCTGATATTCGTCCTCTTCCTCGAAGGGCGGATCGACGAGCACGATGCCGCGCTTCTCCTTCGGCGGCAGATGCGCGCCGAGCGCCAGCCAGCCGTCAAGCTCGGTGATGCGGGCATGGTGATCACCCTCGAACAGCCGGTGCAGCCTGACGTAGTCCTCGGGATGCAGTTCCATCGCCGACAGACGGTCTTGCGGCCGGAACAGCATGCGCGCAAGTTTCGGCGAGCCGGGATAGAAACGGATGCCGCCCTCAGGATTGAGTTCGCGGATCGCCGAGAGGTAGGGCTCCAGCAGTTCGGAAACCTGAGGGCCGAGTTCTGCCTCCATCAGCTTGCCGATGCCATCGAGCCATTCGCCGGTTTTCTGCGCTTCTTCCAAGGAGAGGTCGTAGAGTCCGATGCCGGCATGCGTGTCGAGTACGCGGAACCCGCCATCCTTTTTCTGCATGTAACGGATCAGCCGCGTCAGCACGACATGTTTCAGCACATCGGCAAAGTTGCCCGCGTGATAGATGTGGCGGTAGTTCATTTTCGCTGATGTCCGTATGAATTCGCGTCATGGGAAATTTTTGTGGCTTTTGGCCGTGCAAGCCTTGGAATATACAAATGCCATGAACATTGCGACCCCCATCCACGCCAAATCAGAAAAGCCGGACAACAGGGTGGGCCACACGGCCTGTCCGCATGACTGTCCCTCCACCTGCGCGCTGGAGGTCGAGATATCGGAGGATGGCCGCATCGGCCGTGTGCGCGGCGCGAATGACCATTCCTACACTTCGGGCGTCATTTGTGCCAAGGTCGCCCGTTATGCCGAGCGGCTCTACCATCCCGACCGCCTGATGCATCCGTTGCGTCGCGCCGGCGCCAAGGGGGCAGGGCAGTGGCAGCAGATTTCCTGGGACGATGCGCTGGATGAGATCGCAGAAGCCTTTGTGAAGTCCGAGGCAAGGGACGGAAGCGAAGCGATCTGGCCCTATTTTTACGCCGGCACCATGGGCTGGGTGCAGCGCGATTCCATCGATCGCCTGCGTCATGCCAAGCGTTACTCCGGCTTCTTCTCCTCGATCTGCACCAACCCCGCCTGGACCGGCTTCACCATGGCGACCGGCACGCTGCGCGGTCCCGATCCGCGCGAGATGGGCCGCACCGATTGCGTCGTCATCTGGGGCACCAACGCGGTGTCGACCCAGGTCAATGTGATGACCCACGCCATCAAGTCGCGCAAGGAGCGCGGCGCGAAGATTGTCGTCATCGACATTTACGACAATCCGACGATGAAGCAGGCCGACATGGCGCTTGTCGTCAGGCCAGGCACCGACGCCGCGCTCGCCTGCGCCGTCATGCACATCGCCTTCCGCGACGGTTATGCCGACCGCGAATACATGGCGAGATATGCCGATGATCCCGAGGGTCTCGAAGCGCATCTGAAAACCAAGACGCCGCAATGGGCCGCTGCCGTCACCGGCCTTTCGGTCGAGGAGATCGAAGCCTTCGCCAGCCTCGTCGGCACAACGAAGAAGACCTTCTTCCGCCTGGGTTATGGCTTCACCCGCCAGCGCAACGGCGCGGTCGCCATGCATGCGGCGGCCTCGATCGCCACCGTCCTCGGCTCCTGGCAATATGAGGGCGGCGGCGCCTTCCATTCGAACAGCGACATCTTCCGCTTGAACAATACGGAACTGACCGGCCGGTCGATGAAGGATGCGGATGTCCGCATGCTCGATCAGTCGCAGATCGGCCGCGTGCTGACCGGTGACGCTGTCGCGCTGCGCCATCGCGGCCCGGTGACTGCAATGCTGATCCAGAACACCAATCCCGCCAACATCGCCCCCGAGCAGCGCCTCGTCAGGCGCGGCTTTGCCCGCAACGATCTTTTCGTTGCCGTGCACGAGCAGTTCATGACCGAAACGGCCGAGATCGCCGATATCGTCATTCCCGCGACGATGTTCGTCGAGCACGACGACATCTACCGCGCCGGCGGCCAGAACCATATCCTGCTGGGGCCGAAACTGGTCGAGCCGCCGCCAACCGTGCGCACCAATCTCTTCGTCATCGAGGAACTGGCAAAACGCCTCGGCGTCGCCGATCGCCCCGGCTTCGGCTTCACTGCCCGGGAGATGGTCGACCGCATTCTGGAATCGAGCGGCCTGCCGGATTACGACCATTTCCTCGAACACAAATGGTTCGATCGTCAGCCCGCTTTCGAGGAGGCGCATTATCTGAACGGTTTTGCCCATCCGGATGGCAAGTTCCATTTCCGCCCGGACTGGATCGATCAGCCGGCGCCGAACAAACCCCCGGCTTCTATCGGCGTGCTCGGGCCGCATGCCGCGCTTCCGGCCTTCCCTGATCAGGTCGATGTCATTGAAGTCGCCGATTCCGAACATCCCTTCCGACTCGCCACCTCGCCGGCGCGCAACTTCCTGAATTCGAGCTTTTCCGAGACCAAGACCTCCCGCCAGAAGGAAGGCCGCCCTGAAGTGATGATCAATCCGGGCGATGCCGAAGCCAACGGCATCGCGCACGGCGACCTCGTCCGCATCGGCAACAGCCGCGGCGATCTGCGCATCCACGCCCGCATCACCACCGAAGTTAAATCCGGCGTGCTGATCGCCGAGGGGCTTTGGCCGAACAAGGCGCATGTCGACGGCGAAGGCATCAACGTCTTGACCGGCGCCGACCCTGTCGCGCCCTATGGCGGGGCGGCCGTGCATGACAATAAGGTCTGGCTTCGCAGGGACGCAGCATGATGCAGCCGAAATCACGCGTGAAGATCGCCGGCGAGGAAACCCTGTCGAATGGGTGGACGCGGCTGAGCAGCTACCTCCTCGACTATATCGACCGCAGGGGCGCAACCCAGCGGTTGAAGCGTGAAGTTTACCACCGCACGCCGGCCGCCTGTATCCTGCTTTATGATCCCAGGCGCGACCTCGTCGTCCTCGTCCGTCAGTTCCGCCTCGCCGTTCATCTCAACGGCGATCCCGCCTGGATGATCGAGGTTCCGGCCGGCCTTCTCGATGACGACCAGCCCGAAGCGGCAATCCGTCGCGAGGCGATGGAGGAGACCGGCTATCGCCTGCGCGATGCGCGCTTCCTGTTCAAATCCTATACGTCGCCGGGTGCCGTCACCGAAGTCATGCATTTCTTCGCAGCCCTCGTCGATACCGCCGATCGCGTGGCCGAAGGCGGTGGCCTGGACGAGGAACATGAGGATATCGAAGTTCTCGAGATCCCGCTCGACGAGGCGGCAACGATGATCGAAACCGGCGAGATCTTCGACGTCAAGACGATCGTGCTTCTGCAATGGGCGCTGTTGAACAGGGGAACGCTTTTCTAACCCAGCCCGAAGGCGAGATTTTCCGCTGACGCTGCACGTTCCAGTCTGGCGTCCAGCGTCGCAAGCGATACGTTCTCTGCGACCGCGAGCGCCAGATAAGCGGCGTCATAGGCCGATAGCTGATATTTTCCGGCAAGTCGTAGGATCGAAAGATGGTCTTCGCTTGAGACAGTGCGCAGCGGCAGGCTGGTGAGTCGCATGAGACAAGCGAGCACATCCTCGTTGGAGATGCGTTTCCGCCGTTCCGCGGTCAACAGGATGTTGCGCATCTCATGCCAGAAGAGATCGGGCACCAAGGCATCTTCCGTTTCGAGAAACGACAAGGCTTCTTCGGCAGTCCGGCTTTCCTCGTTGGCAAGCAACCAAGCTGCCGCAACCGAAGCATCAACCACGAACGGCATCAGCGCTGGCCTTCGCGCCGCCAGGCTTGAATTTCAGCCGCGGTTGCTCCGGCGCGTTCTGCCCGTTCGCTGCGGAGTGCACGGATGGCGTCGAGCCTCTGGCGACGGTCGTCGATCTTGATCATGCGGGCGACCGCGTTGTTGCCGCGTGATATCACCACATCTTCGCCTGCTTCCACCTTTGTCAGAAGCTCCGAGAGATGCGTTTTTGCCTCTGCCACTTTCACTTTGATCGTCATAGCCACCGTCCATTTTGTTTCTAAGCTAATGTCATGTCAAAACTTGGTCAACTGATTGGTCAAGTATGGCAAAGCAAGAACGAAAAGGCTAAGAAGTTTGGAAGTTCTTCATGCAGTTGTCACGAAGCGGTTCTATGCGCTGCGGTTTGTCAATCATCGGATGCGATCAGGAGAAAGCCCATGTGGCTCAGCAATTTCACCCTCGTTCTCCCAAGCGAGGTGGTGAGTGAAGGTTCCGTGCGTGTTGAGGATGGCGCCATCGCCGAGATCAGGGCGGAGCCGGTCGCAGGTGCTGCGATCGATGGCGGCGGGCGGCTGCTGATGCCGGGCTTCGTCGATCTCCACGGCGACATGATCGAGCGCGAGATTGCCCCGCGGCCGAACGCGACGATGCCGATCGATTTCGGCATCCACGAACTCGACAAGAAGCTTGCCGCTGCCGGTGTCACGACGGCGTTTGCCGCAGTCTCCTTTGCGACCGAAAGTGTCTACGGCCACGTCCGCTCGCTGGAGACGACATCGGCAGTGATCGAAGGCATCAACCGCCTGCGTGACGATCTGCTGATCGACCACCGCGTCCACGCCCGTTACGAAATCACCAATGTCGGCGCAGCCGCGGCACTCGAGCGCCTGCTGAATGCCGATCAGATCGACATGGTTTCGCTCACCGACCACACGCCGGGCCAGGGCCAGTACAACAACCTGCAGAGCTACATCCTCAGCATCTCCGAGCGCCGCGCCGTCTCCGAGGAAATGGCGGCGGAGATCGTTGCCAAGCGCATCGCCATGCGCAGCAATCCTGACATCGAAGCCAAGCTGAAGGAGATCGTCGCGCTGTCGCTGAAGCACAAGCTGTCGCTTGCCTCGCATGACGATGACAGCGTCGAAAAAGTCGCCGAGATGCATGATCTCGGCGTCACCATCAGCGAGTTTCCGGTCACCGCACCTGCAGCGGAGGAAGCGCGCCGCCGCGGTCTCTGGACGCTGATGGGTGCGCCGAACGCACTGCGAGGCCAGTCGATGTCGGGCAATCTCAGCGCGCTCGATGCCGCAAGCGCCGGCCTGCTGAGCATCATCGCCGCCGATTATCATCCGGCCGCCTTCGTGCCCGGCATCTTCAAGCTTGCCGATATGGTGGAAGGCGGCCTGCCGGCAGCCGTTGCCATGGCGACCGGCAATGCGGCCCGCTCCGCTGGCCTGTCGGATCGTGGTGAGATCGCCATCGGCCAGCGCGCCGATCTGGTCGTGGTCGAGCCGGGCGATATCAACCGCATCCGCGCCACCTTCCGCGCCGGCCGCTTCGTCTACAGCGACGGCACGCTGCATCTGTTGCAGGCCCTGGCGGCTTAGAGCAATTCCAGGAAAAGTGCGAAGCGGTTTTCCGTCCGGAATTGCGCAAAAACAAAAGCTTAGAGCCGATCGGCCTTTCCATGAAAGGCCGATCGGCTCTAAGCGCGGTCACCGATCAGCGAAATAAGCTGGGTCTTGGGTGCGGCGGTCGAAGCCTCCGCGCCGACGGCCTTGCCGTCTTCCATCGTTACACGGCCTTCCGCAAACAGCCGCAGCGCTTGCGGGTAGATCTGGTGTTCGACGGTGAGCACACGTGCAGCAAGGCTTTCGGCCGTGTCGCCGGAAAGAACCGGTACGGCTGCCTGGCCGATCGCCGGCCCCTCATCCATGCCTTCGGTGACGAAATGCACCGTGCAGCCGGCGATCCGCATGCCGGCGTCGATCGCACGCTGATGTGTATGCAGGCCGGGAAACAGCGGCAGCAGGGAAGGGTGGATATTGAGCATCCGGCCTTCGTAACGCTGGATGAAGGTCGCCGTCAGCAGCCGCATATAGCCTGCCAGGCAGAGAATGTCGGGTTTAAGCTCGTCGAGCGCCGAAAAGATCGCCGCTTCGTGCGCGTCCTTGCTGGCATAGTCCTTGCGGGGAAAGGCGAAGGTGGCGATGCCTTCGGCAGCCGCCTTGGCAAGCCCGCCGGCATCCGTCTTGTCGGAGATCACCCCGACGATCTCGGCCGGATAGTCGGCTGCCTTTGCCGCCGCAACCAGCGCCATCATGTTGGAGCCGCTGCCTGATATGAAGACGACGGCGCGTTTGCGCGGCGAGCTCATATGGCAAGCGTGCCCTTGTAGATCGTGCCGGCAGCGCCCTCGTCGCGAGCGATCATGCGGCCGAGCGTGACAACCGTCTCGCCCTCGGCTTCGAGTACGGCGGAAACCGCCGCAACATTCTCACCGGCGACGACGGCGATCATGCCGACGCCGCAGTTGAAGGTGCGCAGCATTTCCTTGGATTCGACGCCGCCCGTCTTGGCGAGCCATGAAAACACCGGCGGCACCTTGACGGCGGCAAGATCGATCTCGGCCGCCAGATGTTTCGGCAGCACGCGCGGAATATTTTCCGGGAAACCGCCGCCGGTGATGTGCGCCAGCGCCTTGATGGCGCCGGTCTCGCGGATCGCCTTGAGGAGCGGCTTCACATAGATACGGGTCGGCTCGAGCAGGGCTTCGCCAAGCTTCTTGTCTTCGGCAAACGGCGCCGTTGCATCCCAATCGAGGCCGGACAATTCGACGATCTTGCGCACCAGCGAGAAACCGTTGGAATGGACGCCGGAGGAGGCAAGGCCGAGGATTACGTCACCCTCGGCAATATCGCCTGAGGGCAGGAGCTTGCCGCGTTCGGCAGCACCGACGGCAAAACCCGCGAGGTCGTAGTCGCCGGAGGAATACATGCCGGGCATTTCGGCCGTCTCGCCGCCGATCAGCGCGCAGCCGGCCTCGCGGCAGCCCGCGGCGATGCCGCCGACGATGGCCGCACCCTGATCGGGGTCGAGCTTGCCGGTCGCGAAATAATCGAGGAAGAACAGCGGCTCGGCGCCCTGTACCACGAGATCGTTGACGCACATGGCGACGAGGTCGATGCCGACGGTGTCGTGATAGTCGGCATCGATCGCGATCTTCAGCTTGGTGCCGACGCCGTCATTGGCGGCGACGAGAACCGGATCGGTAAAGCCTGCCGCTTTGAGATCGAAAAGCCCGCCGAAGCCGCCGATCTCGCCATCGGCGCCGGGACGGCGGGTCGAGCGTACCGCCGGCTTGATCTTTTCGACGAGCAGGTTGCCGGCATCGATGTCGACGCCCGCATCGCTATATGTCAGGCCGTTTTTCCCAGACTGGCTCATGCTGGTCTCCGATGGCTATTTCAGGCGGCAAACGTGCCGCGTCATCTGCCGGTCGCAATTGCATGACAGGGGCTTTTATGCAAGCGCTGCCTGGCGAAAGCCCCCAATTTCCCGCGTCTTCTTCCGGCCTTTCCGGGATTCGGCGCGGCAGGGTTGACCATCTTTGCGCCTGCATCCTATGTGCTCAATGGCCGCTTCGGATCGGATGCGGCGTCAGACGGCGACGAGCGATCAGCGGGGAAGCAATGCCACAGCAAGTCAGCGGCAACAGTCTCAAACGTCAGATTTTCTTCTGGCTGGCGGTGCTCGTCTTCTTCATCGTCTTTCTCTACGTCTTCAGCTCGATCCTGCTGCCCTTCGTCGCCGGCATGGCGATCGCCTATTTCCTCGATCCGGTGGCAGACAGGTTGCAGCGGCTGGGACTGAGCCGCATGATGGCGACCATCGGCATTCTCGTCGCTTTCGTGATCGTCTTCGCGCTGGCGCTGATGATCCTCATTCCGGTGCTGATCAGCCAGTTCAACGATTTCGCTCAACGTCTGCCGGGTTATATCAGCCAATTACAGCAGTTCATCGCGCACACGCAGACTTCGCTGCTGCCGGACTGGGTTGAGAACCAAGTGGGCACGATCAAGGACAATCTCTCGGGCATCCTGTCGGAAGGCATGGGCTTCCTCACCGGGCTCTTTGCGCAGATCTGGAATTCAGGCAAGGCGATCGTCGACGTCATATCGCTGCTCGTCGTCACCCCCGTCGTTGCCTTTTACATCCTGCTTGATTGGGACCGCATGGTTGCCAAGGTCGATCAGTGGATCCCGCGCGATTATGTCAGCGATGTCCGCCAGATCGCCAAGGAGATCGACCAGGCAATCGCCGGCTTCATCCGCGGCCAGGGCTCGCTCTGCCTCATCCTCGGCATCTATTATGCCGTCGGCCTCTCTCTCGTGGGGCTGAATTTCGGGCTGCTGATCGGCCTCTTCGCCGGCATGATCAGCTTCATTCCCTATGTCGGCTCGATGGTTGGTCTCGTGCTGGCGGTCGGCGTCGCGCTTGTGCAATTCTGGCCGGATTATCCGTGGATCGGCCTGGTGCTCGTTGTCTTCTTCAGCGGTCAGTTCCTCGAAGGTAACATTCTGCAGCCGAAGCTCGTCGGCTCCAGCGTTGGCCTGCATCCGGTCTGGCTGATGTTCGCGCTCTTTGCCTTCGGCGCGCTCTTCGGTTTCGTCGGGCTTCTGGTCGCCGTGCCGGCGGCGGCGGCGGTCGGCGTCCTTGTTCGTTTCGCACTTTCACGCTACCTTCAGAGTGATCTTTATTTTGGCGGGTCGCCGAGTGGCAGTGCCCGGAAGACGAAATCAGTTCCCAATGAATGACGTGAAAAACGCTGATCCGAAGCGCAAGGCCGGAGAGCAGCTGCCGCTGGTCTTTTCGCACGATGCCGCAAGCGGGCGCGACGACCTCCTGATCTCGGAGCGTCTCGCCGCCGCCGTTTCGATCGTCGATGCCTGGCCGGCATGGCCATCGCCGGTCGTCGTTCTCGCCGGCCCCGTCGGCTCGGGAAAATCGCATCTCGCCCGCATCTGGCGGGAATTGAGCGGCGCCGTCGACATCCACCCCGAGCCTGGCTCTGACGCGGCGGTTGCCGCTGCCGCCGGCCCGGTGCTGTTCGAGGACGCCGACCGCCTCGGCTTCGACGACAATGCGCTCTTCCACGTCATCAACAGCGTCCGTGAAAACGGCACCAGCCTGTTGATCACCAGCCGTCTCTGGCCGATGTCGTGGCCGGTTTTGCTGCCCGATCTGCGCTCGCGCCTGAAAGCGGCAACCGTCGTCGAGATCGGCGAACCCGATGAGGCGCTGTTGTCGCAGGTGATCGTCAAGCTCTTCGCCGACCGGCAGCTTTATATTGATGACAAACTCGTGCTTTATATCGTGAACCGGATGGAGCGGTCGCTGAACGCGGCCCAGACAATCGTCGAAAGGCTTGACCGGCTGGCCCTGTCGCGGGGCACGAAAATTACCCGGTCTCTTGCTGCCGAAGTATTGAATGAATTGGGAAATTCGGAACCGGCCGATTGACTGTCACAGTTCCGTCGTCAAACTGATATAATTGCCTTTGGCGATTGAAAACGGGGTAAGCGGACCATGGATAGTGCAGTCGCAGAACATCAGGAACTCACTCCGGAAATCAACGACAACACCCCCGCGCTGGAAGAGCTGCTCAAGAGCCCCGAGCGCTTCATCAACCGAGAATTCTCCTGGCTGCAGTTCAACCGCCGTGTCCTGGAAGAAACGCTGAATACCGAGCATCCGCTGCTCGAGCGTGTTCGCTTCCTGTCGATCTCGGCCGCCAACCTCGACGAGTTCTTCATGGTGCGTGTCGCCGGCCTCGAGGGCCAGGTACGCCAGAACATCGCCATCCGCAGCCCGGACGGCAAGACGCCGGCCGAGCAGCTCGATTCCATCCTGCAGGAGATCGACCATTTGCAGATGGAGCAGCAGGCCTCGCTCGCCGTGCTGCAACAATATCTCGCCAAGGAAGACATCCTGATCGTGCGCCCCGGCGCCCTGAGCGAGGGCGACCGCCAGTGGCTGGCCGCCGAATTCGAACAGGCGATCTTCCCGGTGCTGACGCCGCTGTCGATCGATCCCGCCCATCCGTTCCCCTTCATTCCGAATCTCGGCTTTTCGATCGGTCTGCAGCTCGTCAGCAAGAACGGCCGCGAGCCGATGACGGCGCTGCTGCGCCTGCCGGTGGCGCTCGACCGCTTTGTCCGCCTGCCGGATGATGGAAACACAATCCGCTACATCACGCTGGAAGATGTCGCCAACATCTTCATCCATCGGCTCTACCCGGGTTACGAGGTGCAGGGCTCCGGTACGTTCCGCGTCATCCGTGACAGCGATATCGAAGTCGAGGAAGAGGCCGAGGATCTCGTCCGCTTCTTCGAAACGGCGCTGAAACGCCGCCGCCGCGGCAAGGTCATCCGCATCGAGACAGATTCGGAAATGCCGGCGTCGCTACGCCAGTTCGTTGTCCAGGCGCTGAGCATCCCAGACAACCGCGTCGCCGTTCTGCCGGGTCTTCTGGCGCTGAACACGCTGTCGGAGATCACCAAGGCGCCGCGCGACGATCTGCGCTTTGCCCCCTACAATGCGCGATTTCCCGAGCGCGTCCGCGAGCACGCCGGCGATTGCTTCGCCGCCATCCGCGAAAAGGACATGGTCGTCCATCACCCCTACGAATCCTTCGACGTGGTGGTCCAGTTTCTTCTCCAGGCTGCGCGCGATCCTGACGTCCTGGCGATAAAGCAGACGCTTTATCGCACCTCCAACGATAGCCCGATCGTTCGCGCGCTGATCGATGCCGCCGAAGCCGGCAAGTCGGTGACGGCGCTGGTCGAGCTCAAGGCCCGCTTCGACGAAGAGGCAAACATCCGTTGGGCGCGCGACCTCGAGCGCGCCGGCGTCCAGGTCGTCTTCGGCTTCATCGAGCTCAAGACCCACGCCAAGATGTCGCTGGTCGTCCGTCGCGAGGATGGCAAACTGCGCACCTATTGCCATCTCGGAACCGGCAACTATCACCCGATCACCGCGAAGATCTATACCGATCTCTCCTACTTCACCTGCAATCCCGTCATCGCCCACGACATGGCGAACATCTTCAACTTCATCACCGGCTACGGCGAGCCGGAACCGGGTATGAAGCTCGCGATCTCGCCCTATACGATGCGCTCGCGCATCCTGCGTCACATCGAGGAAGAGGTCCAGCACGCCAGGAACGGTGCGCCGGCGGCGATCTGGATGAAGATGAATTCGCTTGTCGATCCCGACATCATCGACGCACTCTATCGCGCCAGCCATGCCGGCGTCGAGATCGATCTTGTCGTGCGCGGCATCTGCTGCCTGCGTCCGCAGGTGCCCGGCCTTTCGGAAAAGATCCGCGTCAAATCGATCGTCGGCCGCTTCCTGGAACACAGCCGCATCTTCTGCTTCGGCAACGGCCACGGTCTGCCGTCCGACAAGGCGTTGGTTTATATCGGCTCGGCCGACATGATGCCAAGAAACCTCGATCGCCGTGTCGAAACCATGGTTCCGCTGACGAATCCCACCGTTCACGAGCAGGTCTTGTCACAGATTATGCTCGGCAACGTGATTGACAATCAACAAAGCTACGAGATATTGCCCGACGGTACGTCGCGTCGCATGGAAGTGCGCAGGGGCGAAGAACCGTTCAATGCGCAGCAGTATTTCATGACCAATCCGAGCCTGTCGGGCCGTGGTGAAGCTCTGAAGTCCAGTGCGCCGAAGCTGATCGCCGGTCTGCTCGAAGGCCGCAACAACAAGTAATACTGGACCTAAATGGTTGAATCTGAAGCCCAGGGGCGCCTTCCGGGGATCGCCCCGGTCTCCGTCGTCGATATTGGATCGAATTCGATTCGTCTTGTCGTCTACGAAGGCATGTCCCGTTCGCCGACCGTCCTCTTCAATGAAAAGGTCCTCTGTGGCCTCGGCAAGGGCGTAGCCCTTACCGGCAAGATGGATGAAGACAGCGTCAGCCGGGCTCTGGCGGCGCTACACCGTTTCAAGGCTCTGTCCGACCAGGCGCGCGCCGCCACCATGTATGTGCTGGCGACGGCGGCCGCGCGCGAGGCGAGCAACGGTCCCGATTTCATCCATCAGGCAGAAACCATCCTTAACCGAAAGGTCCGCGTGCTCTCCGGCGAGGAGGAGGCGAAATTCGCCTCGCTCGGTATCATCAGCGGTTTCTATAATCCTGACGGCATTGCCGGCGATCTCGGCGGCGGCTCGCTGGAGTTGATCGATATCAAGGGCAAGGAGGTCGGCAAGGGCATCACGCTGCCGCTCGGCGGCCTGCGCCTGTCGGAATATGCCGGCGGCTCGCTTTCCAAGGCTCAAACCTTTGCCCGCAAGCAGCTGAAGACGGCAAAGCTGTTGTCGAAAGGCGAGGGGCGCACCTTCTACGCCGTCGGCGGCACCTGGCGAAACATTGCCAAGCTGCACATGGAAATCACCCATTATCCGCTGCATATGATGCAGGGCTATGAGGTGTCTTTCGAAGCGATGATGCTGTTCCTCGAACAGGTGACCGCGCGCGATTCCAGGGAACCGGCGCTGCAGGCCGTTTCCAAGCACCGCCGTTCGCTGCTGCCCTTCGGCGCTATCGCCATGAAGGAAGTGCTGAGCGCGATGAAGCCGTCGGTGATTTCCTTCTCGGCGCAGGGTGTGCGCGAGGGATATCTTTATTCGCTGTTGTCGGAGTCCGAACGCCGCCTGGACCCGCTGCTTGCCGCCGCCGGCGAACTGGCGATCCTGCGTGCCCGTTCGCCGGAGCATGCCCGCGAGCTGGCGGAATGGACCGGCCGCATGATGCCCCTTTTCGGCATCCAGGAAACCGACGAGGAAAGCCGCTACCGTCAGGCCGCCTGTCTGCTGGCCGATATCAGCTGGCGCGCCCATCCTGACTATCGCGGCCTGCAGGCGCTGAACGTCATCGCCCACTCTTCTTTCGTCGGCATCAGCCATCCCGGCCGCGCTTTCATCGCGCTTTCCAACTATTACCGTTTCGAAGGCCTGCATGACGATGGCGCCACCGGCCCGCTGGCGCAGATTGCCACGCCACAGCTCATCGAGCGCGCCAAGCTGCTCGGCGGCATGCTGCGCGTCGTCTACCTCTTCTCGGCCTCGATGCCCGGCATCGTCAAGAACCTGATCTTCCGCAAATCCTCGAGCCCGGACCTCGACCTCGAATTCGTCGTGCCTCCCGAGTATCGCGATTTCGCCGGCGAACGCCTGGACGGCCGCCTGCAGCAGCTGTCGAAGCTGACGAACAAGCGGTTGGCATTTCGGTTCGAATAGGTCTGATTTGCGGCCGTTGTGCCGTATCAGCCCCCCTCTGCCCTGCCGGGCATCTCCCCCACAGGTGGGGAGATTGGCTGGGCGCAACGGCTTCCCCAAACAATCAGCGATTCAGCTCGGCTTGACGTTTAAGATGCGGGAAGGTCATGCCACTTGTGATCTCCCCACCTGTGGGGGAGATGCCCGGCAGGGCAGAGGGGGGCACACACGGCATGCCGCCAAATATCCAACTGCCATAAACAAGAGGGCGCCGCCTTCGCGCCGCCCTCTGCATTTCACACCAGAATTCCGAACCTACTTCGCGTTCAAAAACTCGCTAACCTCAAGCAGGCTGAACTCGTTATTGTCGGCCTTGTCGACGGCGCGGCCGGCCGAGAAGGGCAGGTTGTTGTCGTTGCCGATAATGATGTGCGTGGCGTCGACGCGGTCGACGTTTTCGATCGTCACGAACGGCATGTCGTAGACGCCGTCCTTGCTGCCGGCCTTCTTCTTGTTGTCGGGATCCTGGATGTTCATGAGGTCGATATAGCCGATCTTGCGGACAGCCTTGCCGACATTGGCATCGTTGAACTCGATCTTGTAGACGCGCTTCAGCACGGCCGGAGCTTCGAAGCAATCCGGCTTCGGCTGCTTCGGGTCGGCGCAGGCCTTGTCCGTCGTGCCGGCGCCGTTGTCGCGCTCGATGACGAGAGCGGTCGTGTCGTCGAGCATGTTGAAGTCGCCGATCGACACACCCTTGTCCTCGAATGGATAGAGCCAGCTGCGGCCGGTCCACTTCTTGGAGGCGACATCGAACTCGATGACGCGGATGGCGGTGTGGCCGTCGACCGTTTCGACCGTGCCGTCATCCTTGTAGATGGCGCCTTCGAGCAGGCCGTAGAGCTTGGCGCCGTCCTTCGACATGGCGAGGCCTTCGAAGCCGCCGGAGCGCTTCAGATTGAAGACCGGCATCTTCGCAGCCGGGTTGGCCGGAACCGAGAGAAGCGGATTGTCGGGCGAAAGCACCGGTTTACCATCGAGCGTCGTTGGGATGACGTTGGTGAGGCGCCCTGACGTGTCGAACTTCAGGATGTAGGGACCGAATTCGTCGCCGAGCCAGAAGCCGTCGGCAACCGGCTGGATCGATTCGATGTCGAAGTCGGCGCCGGTGAGATAACGCGTGTCGGAGCCTTCGAGAACGATCGGGAACGGAGCGATCTTGTTCGGATCGGAGAGAAAGAGGTTCTTGACGACTTCAGCCTTGTTGCCGGCCCAGTCGAACTTCATCTGGTGCAGGAAGAGCATGGAGTCCGACGAATTGGACTTCGAGCCGAAACCGTTGTCGGAGAGCGTCCAGAAGGTGCCGTCGGCCATCGTCTTGACGCCGGAGAAGCCCTGGATCGGCTGGCCGTCGAAGGGAAGCTTCAGATCGGTGATGCGGGCGCCGTCCTTGCCGGGAACGGTGCCGAGCGCTTCGGTGCGTTTCCGGTCCGGCGTCGTAAACTTGCCGGAATGCTTGAGGAATTCGGGGGCGTCGGCCGGCGCCGGAACCATGGTGTTGGCAGGCAGCATCGCCTGGCCGGCGAGCTTGGCCGGGAACTGCTGCTGGTCGGCCGAAGCGGAGCCCGCGACCAGGATGAAAAGCGATACGGAAGCAAAAAGGACGTTCTTCATAATATCCCCGTGGAACGGATTGCAAAGGCCTTCCGCTTAGCAGGGCTTCCGTGTCAGCGAATTGACGGTTGGGTGAAGCTTTGGTGACGTGAGGTTAAGACCGTGCTCAGCCGTGCAGAATGACCGCCGGCGTGTTCAGCACGGTGACCGCGCGCGAGGAAAGCGCCATGACGCCGAGCGCCTGGCCGCGTCCCTTCACCGCATGGGTGCCGAGATCCTCGCAGGATATGTCGTCGGGAAATTTCATGCGCCTGGCAAGTTCGCTGGAGATCAGCACCGATCGGTTCAGACTGCGGCAGAGCGTCTCCAGTCGGGCGGTGGTGTTCACCGTATCGCCGAAATAGCTGATCTTGTGATGGTCGACGCCGATTTCGGCAGTGATGATCTCGCCGCCGTGGAGGGCGGCGCGGAGCTTCGGCACCTGCCCGTAATTCTTTCGCCAGCCGGCGGCATTGGCTTCGATATCGGCGAGGATATCGAAGATGCAGCGCACGCAACGCGCATCCTTGACGCCGCGGGCAAGTGGCCAGGTGATGATCGCAGCATCGCCGACATAGTCGTTGATCATGCCCTTGTTACGCCTGACGGGCTCGGCGAAGGTCGCAAACAGCGAGCTCAGCAGTTGTTGCGCCCTGAGGTCGCCGTGCTTCTCGGCAAAAGCCGTCGAATCGACGAGGTCGATGAACAGGAAGACGCGCTCTTCCTTGACCGGATTGCGGTAGCGGCTGATGAGCATGCTGAGGAAAACTTCACGACCAAGCAGTTCCCGCACGCGCAAGACGAAGATCAGCATCGTGCAGACCGCAAGCGCATAGAGGAAGACTTCGAACGGCATGATGACGAGGTCGAAGAGCGACACCGGCTTCACCATGCCGAGCCACCAGAGCAGCAGGCCGGCGCAGGCAAAGCCGATGCTCATCAGGATTTCGTAGATCAGCAGCTCGGTGATGATGAAGGCGAAAGTCGGCAGCTTCTGGATGCGTCTGTAGAGTGCTCGAAACAGCACCTTGCGCTCGAAAGCGAGGATCGGCATGCCGATGAAGAGCGCGAAGATCGCCCCGATGATCGGCGTCTGATTGGAGTAGAACATCAGATCATAGATGACGCCGCTGGCCGCAAGGACGATCGTGATCAGGATCCAATTCTGTGTCGGAGATATTTCCCGCATGCCGCCTCTGCGCCGTGATGTTTCTTCCCGCCATTGTTTCAGGCCGGAAAAAACCGTCAAGCGAATTCGAAATTACAGCGCCGCGCGTCTTTTTCAGACGGCGGCGCTGTAGCATTTGAATGACTGCATAATCTATCCTTAAATCGATGCCGATTTAAGGCGTGATGCAGTCGCCTCAGAGGCTGACGGTTTCGACCTTCCGGTCGACGAAGCGCAGAGCGATCGCGCCCTGGATCAGTTGCAGTGCCGGCTCGCCGAAAAGATCGCGCCGCCAGCCGTGCAGGGCAGCGACTTCGGCCTTCTCGCCCTCGGCGGCGATCTTGTCGAGATCTTCGCTATTGGCGATCACCTTGGGCGCCACGCCGTGTTTTTCCGAAATCAGCTTCAGCAGCACCTTCAACAATTCGACGGCAGCAGCGGCCCCTTCGGGCGCCTGCGCCTGGCGTGGCACATGCGGCATATCGGCCTTCGGTAGAGCTAGCGCGGTGTTGACGGCCTCGATGACCGCGGCGCCGGAAGTCGAACGCTCCCAACCTTTCGGAATGGTGCGCAGACGGCCGAGCGCCTCGGTATCCTTGGGCTGTTGCTGGGCGATCTCGTAGATCGCATCATCCTTCAGCACCCGCGAACGCGGCACGTTGCGAGCCCGCGCCTCGCGTTCGCGCCAGGCGGCGACAAATTTCAGGATCGCCAGCTCCTGCGGCTTGCGCAGGCGCATCTTCAGCCGCTGCCAGGCATCGTCTGGATGCATGTCGTAGGTTTCGCGCGACTCGAGAATGTCCATTTCCTCAGACAGCCAGGAGATGCGGCCTTCGCGCTCGAGTTCCGCTTTCAGCGACAGGTAGACGTCGCGCAGGTGGGTGACGTCGGCCAGCGCATAATCCAGCTGTTTGTCCGAGAGCGGCCGGCGGCTCCAGTCGGTGAAGCGCGACGACTTGTCGATATGGACGTTCTTGATGCGGCTGACCAACTGGTCATAGGAGACGCTGTCGCCGAAGCCGCAGACCATGGCGGCGACCTGCGTGTCGAAGATCGGATGCGGTATGAGATTGCCGCGATTGAAGATGATTTCGATGTCCTGGCGCGCAGCATGAAAGACCTTCAGCACCTTCGTATCAGCCATCAGCTCGAAGAAGGGGGCAAGATCGATGCCCTTGGCCAGCGGATCGACGAGGACTTCCGTCGTCGGGCTTGCCATCTGGATCAGGCAGAGCTCCGGCCAGAAGGTCGTTTCGCGCAGGAATTCGGTGTCGATGGTAATGAAGTCGGACTTGGCCAGCTCTTTGCAGGCGGCCGCCAAATCGGCGGTGGTTTCGATCATATCATTTCATTCGCAAGGAAAAGGTCGGTTAAACCTTCCTTCTCCTTTCGGTTCGATATGTCAATACAACAGCATACGCTTCGAGCATTGCTGGCTAAGAATCACGTCCAAACTGAGGCACGGCGCGATGCACGGCGGCAATCTCGGTGAAAGTGCAGGCAGTCTCAGCTTACCCTGAGATAGCTCGTCATTCCCGTCTTCTGGTGCTCGATGATATGGCAATGCAGCAGCCAGTCGCCGGGATTGTCGGCGACGAAGGCAAGCTGCACTTTCTCGTCCGGCTGAATGAGATAAGTATCGGAGGTGAGCGGCATCACTTTCCGCGTCGAGGAGGAGATCACCGTGAAGCTCATCCCATGCAGATGGATGGGATGGGCATGCGGCGTGGCATTCTCCAGATTGAAGACATAGCTCTTGCCGAGCTTCAATTCCGCAAGCGGCACCGTCGGATCGGGCGTGTCGCCCGGCCACGGCATCTTGTTGATGGCCCAGAAACTGTAGCCGAGCGTGCCGCAGATGCTTTCGGCGCTAGCATTCTCGGCAGTGGCGCTCAGCACCAGCGGGATCTGCTCGGCAGCAGTTAGATCGGCCTTCGGGACGCGGTTGTCGACAAGCGGCCCGAGATCGCCGATATCGCGCTTCAACGATGATCCGACCGCGCGCAGGCTGGCGATCGTCTTCGGCGCCGTACCGCGGATATCCTCGAGCGTCGCGACGGCGTCTTCATCATCCGGCATGCGCACGGCAAGGTCGAGCCGTTGGCCCGGTCCGATCTGCAGCAGGTCGAGGGAAAAGCGCTTCGGCACCGGATTGCCGTCGATCGCAATCACGGTGGCGTCGGCGCCTTCCATCTTCAGCGAGAAGATCCGCGTCACGTCGGTGACGGCGATGCGCAGCCGCACCAGACCGCCGGCCGGCGCGTCGTATCGCGGTTCCTGGTGCCAGTTGGCGGTGCGCACCGTGCCGTAGGTGCCGGTCTTGGCAGCGTCGCGCGGCCGGAAGGGGGCGATGAATTGTCCGTTACCGCCGAGCCGCCAGTCGCGCAGGTTCAGCACCACCTCGGCATCGAATTGCGGATCGGCCGGATCTTCGACGACGATGACGCCTGTCATCCCATGCCCCATCTGCGTCAGCGTGTTGCAATGCGGATGGTACCAGAAGGTGCCGGCATCGGGCGGCGTGAAGGCATAGTCGAAGCTGTCGCCGGTATAGACGTAAGGCTGCGTCATGAACGGCACGCCGTCCATGCGGTTGTCGATGCGAAGCCCGTGCCAGTGGATCGTCGTCGGTTCGTCGAGCCCGTTTTTCAGCCGCACCGCATAAGGCTGCCCCTTCCTCATCCTGAGAATCGGCGGCATGCCGTCATGGCCCCAGCTCATGATATCCCTGGTCGGTCCCGCCTCGGTCAGCATGGCTTCGGTCTTCACCGCCGTCAGCAGCTGCGGCTCGGGAGCCGCCTCGGCAAACCCGAATTTGCCGGCAATGCCGATGCCGACGCCATAAGCGCCCGCAACGGCGGATGCCTTCAAAAGGTTGCGTCGGCTAAGGAGAGGCATGCGGATGCTCCACGGTGAGAATGCCGATCCTTTTAAAGTTGACCGGCGGCTTCAGCAATACGGGAAGCGCGGCCAAACTGCCGCAGCATACCGGTCGCAGCCTCGCCATAAACGCGCGTCAAACGCTCGGCCGCGCGCGCCAAGCCTTGACAAATCGGAGCGTCCATGCGCTTTTCCGCCCGATTTTCTTGTCGGCGCTTGAGGGTCTTGGAACCCTTGCTGCCGTCTTAAGCCACATGCCAGGATTTGAGATCATGCATCGCTATCGCAGCCACACATGCGCCGCCCTCCGCAAGTCGGATGTCGGCTCGACCGTCCGTATTTCCGGCTGGGTTCACCGCGTTCGCGACCATGGCGGCGTTCTCTTCATCGACCTTCGCGACCATTACGGCATCACCCAGGTCGTCGCCGATCCGGACAGCCCGGCCTTCAAGATGGCGGAAACCGTGCGCGGCGAATGGGTCATCCGTATCGACGGCCTCGTCAAGGCCCGCACTGAAGATACCGTCAACAAGACCATGGCAACAGGCGAGATCGAGCTCTACGCACAGGAGATCGAAATCCTCTCCGCCGCCAAGGAATTGCCGCTGCCGGTCTTCGGCGAGCCGGACTATCCCGAAGACGTCCGCCTGAAGTATCGTTTCCTCGATCTTCGCCGCGAAACGCTGCACCGGAACATCGTCAAGCGCACCCAGGTCATCTCGGCCATGCGCCGCGAAATGGGCAATGTCGGCTTTACGGAGTACACGACGCCGATCCTGACGGCCTCCTCGCCGGAAGGCGCGCGCGACTTCCTCGTGCCGTCGCGCATCCATCCCGGCACCTTCTACGCGCTGCCGCAGGCGCCGCAGCAGTACAAGCAGCTTCTGATGGTTGCCGGCTTCGACCGTTATTTCCAGATCGCGCCGTGCTTCCGCGACGAAGACCCGCGTGCCGATCGCCTGCCGGGTGAATTCTACCAGCTCGACCTCGAAATGAGCTTCGTCACCCAGGAAGACGTCTGGGACACGATGGGTCCGCTGATGACAGGCATTTTCGAAGAGTTCGCCGAAGGCAAGCCGGTCACCAAGGAATGGCCGCGCATCCCCTATGACGTGGCGATCCGTAAATATGGTTCGGACAAGCCGGACCTGCGCAACCCGATCGTCATGCAGGCCGTGACCGAACATTTCGCCGGCTCCGGCTTCAAGGTTTTCGCAGGCATGATCGCCTCCAACCCGAAGGTCGAGATCTGGGCTATTCCGGCCAAGACCGGCGGTTCCAGAGCGTTCTGCGATCGCATGAATGCCTGGGCGCAGTCGACCGGTCAGCCTGGCCTCGGCTACATCTTCTGGCGCAAGGAAGGTGACAAGCTCGAGGGCGCCGGCCCGCTTGCAAAGAACATCGGCGAGGAGCGCACCGACGCGATCCGTACCCAGCTCGGCCTCGATGACGGTGACGCCTGCTTCTTCGTTGCCGGCGATCCGGCGAAGTTCTACAAGTTTGCCGGTGAAGCCCGCACCAAGGCCGGCGAAGAGCTGAACCTTGTCGACCGCGACCGTTTCGAACTTTGCTGGATCGTCGACTTCCCGTTCTTCGAATGGAGCGAGGAAGAAAAGAAGGTCGATTTCGCTCACAACCCGTTCTCGATGCCGCAGGGCGGCCTCGATGCGCTTCAGAACCAGGATCCACTGACGATCAAGGCGTTCCAGTATGACGCCGTCTGCAACGGTTTCGAAATCGCCTCGGGCTCGATCCGCAACCAGTCGCCGGAAACCATGGTCGCCGCCTTCGAGAAGGTCGGCCTCAGCCAGCAGGATGTCGAAGACCGTTTCGGCGGCCTCTACCGCGCCTTCCAGTACGGCGCGCCCCCGCATGGTGGCGCCGCCTTTGGCATCGACCGTATCGTTATGCTGCTCGTCGGCGCGAAGAACCTGCGCGAAATCTCGCTCTTCCCGATGAACCAGCAGGCCCAGGACCTGCTGATGGGCGCGCCGAGCCCGGCAGCGCCGACGCAGCTGCGCGAGCTCTCGATCCGGCCGATCCCGCCTGTCAAGAAAGACTGAGATCATCTGATCCAAAATGCAAAAGCCCGGCAAATCGCCGGGCTTTTCTGTTGGTTCGGTCACTCACAATGCCGCGTAGATCGCCTCGCGAAGATCGACCGTGAATTTTCCCCACATGCCTTCAAGCGTCGTGTTGGTCAGCGCAATGACGGTCAGCCCGTTGACCGGGTCGATGAACCAGCTATGGCCGTAGACGCCGCCCCATTTCAGCGTGCCCTTGGGGAAGGGGACGCCTGCCTCGGCCGGATTGGTGATAACAGACCAGCCGAAGCCAAAGCCGGAGCCGGGTTCGTGCCGCTGGCGCTGGCCGTCAGCCTGGTCCGTCGTCATCATCCCTACAGTTTCGGTCGAGAGCAGCGGTGCGCCACCCCTACGGATGGTGTCGAGTATGGCCAGGATATCACCCGCCGTTCCCGCCATGCCGGCGCCGCCCGAATGATAGGAAGCGGGGTCGAAGATGCGGTTCGGCGCGAAGCGGATGGGACCCATCAGCGACGTCACCAGCGCAGTCTCGCCCATCAGCGCCGGTTCGGGTGAAGCGTCCATATAGGCCGCTGCCAGCCGGCTGTGGTCGCGAACCGAAAACGCGGTATCGGCAAGTCCAAGCGGTTTCGTCACCAGTTCGGCGACGGCCGCGCCCAGCGGCACGCCTGTTTCCGCCTCGATGACGCCGCCCAGAACATCCATGGCGACGGAATATTGCCAGTCGCTGCCCGGCGCGAAGCGCAGTGGCGTGCTGGCGATCCGCCGCAGGTTCTCGGCCAGCGGCAGCCCGGGTTTGTCGAGGCCGTCGGAAACGCCGGCGCGGGTATAAGAATCGTCCTCTTCGAAGAAGCTGTAGCTGAGGCCCGACGTATGGGTAAGCAGGTGGCGGATGCGAATGGTTGCTTCACTGCCGTCAGGCAGCCTCGGCCGGAAGCCCGGCAGCCATCTCGTCACCGGGTCGTCGAGCCCGATTCTTCCCTGCTCGACGAGCCGCATTGCGGCGATGGTGACGATCGGCTTGGTGATGGAGGCAAGCCTGAAGATGGTGTCCTCGCGCATCGCCAGACCGCTTTCGCGGTCGGCAAGGCCGGCGGCGCGGCGATGGACGATCTCTCCGTCGCGGGCGATAAGCACCACCGTTCCAACAAGCCGTTTGTCGTCGAGAGCACTTGTGATGGCCGCATCGACTGCAGCTGCAAGCGATGAATTCCCGTCGGCGTCTGCCATTTCGAGGGGAAGACTCATCAGATTAAACCTTCTATAATCACAATGACCGTTCCTGAATACAGAAAGCTGCCTCGAATTTCTAGAGTGATCATTGTGAAAAATAGCCGAGACGTGGAAAATTCTACCGCCCGCCGCCGCGGCCGTCCGCCGGCCTTCGACCGCGAGACCGTTCTCTCGGCGGCGCGCGAGACTTTCTGGGAGCATGGATATGAGGGCGCCTCGATCGCCGATCTCACTGCCGCCATGGGTATCACGCCGCAAAGCCTCTATGCCGCCTTCAACTCGAAGGCCGATCTCTACCGCGCCGCGCTGGAGCAATACCGAGGGCTGGGCGCCGACACTTTTTCCGCGCTCGGCGAGCCGATCGACACCGTCTCCGCCTTCGAGCGCATATTGCGGGGCTCGGCTGAGATTTTCTCGGCGCTGGAGCATCCGAAAGGCTGCATGATCTCGACGGCTGTGCTGAACTGCGCCAGCGAGAACGAGGTGATCGCCGACCATGTTGCGGCGCTGCGCCGTCGGTCGCTGGACGCTTTCGCGGCGAGGATCGAGCGTGGCATCCACGAGGGCGACATGAAGCCACAGACGACTCCCCGCGCGCTGGCACGGTTCCTCGGTGCCATCATTCAGGGCATGTCGGTGCAGGCGAGGGATGGCGCATCGCTAGGGGAGTTGCTTGATATCGCAGTCCTCGCCATCGCCGAGGTCGCCCGTCATCGCGCATGAAAACGAAAAGGCCCGGCAGTACCGAACTGCCGGGCCTTTTCGTCGCGAGATCGAAGCGATCAGTCGTTGGCGGTAACCTTGACGCCAAGCACCTGCGGCAGCGTGTTCGGAGCGCCCATGGCGGCGCCCACGATCGTCGGGAACGGCACCGGCTTTTCAGGAGCGGCCTTGACGGTCAGGCTCTTCGGATCGTCGAGGAAGGTGTTGACCGCAGCCGAAATGGCGTTTTGCAGTTCCGGGATATTGAGCTGCGCCAGCATGATCGGCGTCATCGCCTTCAACGAATCCGCCATCTGCTGGCCGGATATGTTCTGCTGTGAACCGGCATAATCGAGCGCGCGCTTGGTGATCGAGGCGTCTTCGAAACGCACCTGCGCGGCCTCGAAGGACAACTGCTGCATCAGGCCGAGCATGGCAAGGCCAAGCGCTTGTTGCGACTCTTCCTTGTTCGGGTTGGCTTCGGATTGCTTCATCGCATCCTGCAGCGACTTCACGAAGGCCATCGTGTAGCCCGAGATCTTGAAGCCAAGGTTCAGCTTGCCGATGTTGGTGAAGTCGAAGGCGAATTCCGAAATGTCGATCGTGCCGGGGGCAAGTTCCCAGGCACCCTTCATGGTGATGTCGCCCTGGATGTGCTGCAGGGCCAGCTTCTCGATCGCGTCCTTGCTCTGCGGATCCTCGGCTTTGCTGAGATCGGCTTTCATGCTTTTGAAGGCGCCGTCGAAATCGAAGCCGGATTCGTCTTCGCGCAGCGTCAGGTTGACGTCGCTTTCGAGCACCGAGAACAATTCCGCCCCATCCTTGACCACCTTCAGCGGGCCGGTATGGGCAGTTTCGTAGAGCATCATGGTATCGAGCGTGTCGCCGCCCGGCGTTGCCGGGATCGAGATGCCGCCGAGCGTCAGCTCCTGCGCCGTGACCGTGACGCCGTCTTTCGTGGTGTTGATATCGGGGAAGGCGGCCTCTTCGATGTAATAGCCGCCATCCTCGTCTTCTTCGACGCCGGAAAGCGTGACTTCGCCCACGGCCAGGCTTTCGCCGCCGGCCGATTTGACGCTGACATTCTTCAGCGTCGCGGTCGTGCCGTCGATATCGACGCTGTCAGCCGAAATCGTTCCGCCTTGTGCGGCATAGGCGGCATTGAGCTTCTTCAGCAGATCGGCACCGTCGAGAGCGAAAGCCGAGCCGGCAAGCGATAAAAAGGCTGCGCTCGATAGCATCAGCCGCGTTGTCCGGTAAAAGTTCATGGGGTGATTCCTCTGGTGGCGTGGTGGCGGTTGGAAATCTGCAGTGACGCTACTACGGATTGGACCTGCTTTATATTTGCCGACCTCTAAATTTTTGTTGAGAGGAACGGCAAACGAAGTCCAAATTGCGGCGGAACGCTTGTCTCGTCCTTTGATGCTAGTCCCAAGACTTCATCCACAGCCGTAATGGCCTGGATTCCTTGCCCGCAGGCCGCTTCTGAGCTAGTCAGAACCTATGGGACAAGAGATTTTGCCGCCTTCAGGCGGAGACGACGATCATATCCAGCCGGTCGACCTCAAGGCGGCGCTCGAGCAGCGTTACCTTGCCTATGCGTTGTCGACCATCATGCACCGCGCCTTGCCTGACGTGCGCGACGGGCTGAAGCCTGTCCATCGCCGCATCGTTTATGCGATGAACGAGATGGGGCTGAGGCCGAACTCGGCCTTCAGGAAATGCGCCAAGATCGTCGGCGAGGTGATGGGTAACTACCATCCGCACGGCGACCAGTCGATTTACGATGCGCTTGCCCGTCTCGCCCAGGACTTCTCGCAGCGCTACACGCTGGTCAACGGCCAGGGCAATTTCGGCAATATCGACGGCGATAGCCCCGCCGCCATGCGTTACACCGAATCGAAGATGACGGCGGTTTCCGAACTGCTGCTCGAAGGCATCGATCAGGATGCCGTCGATTTCCGCGACACTTACGACGAATCGAATTCCGAGCCGGTCGTCCTTCCCGGCGCCTTTCCGAACCTGCTCGCCAACGGCTCTTCCGGCATCGCCGTCGGCATGGCGACCTCGATCCCGTCGCACAATGCTCACGAGCTTTGCGACGCCGCCCTGCATCTGATTAAACATCCCGATGCGACCGTCGAAAAGCTCGTCGAATTCATTCCCGGCCCGGATTTCCCCACCGGCGGCATCATCATCGACAACCGCGACAGCATCATCGAGAGCTACCGCACCGGCCGCGGCGGTTTCCGCGTGCGGGCGAAATGGCAGACGGAAGATCTCGGCCGCGGCGGTTACCAGATCGTCATTACCGAAATTCCCTTCCAGGTGCAGAAATCGCGGCTGATCGAGAAGATCGCCGAGCTGCTGATCGCCCGCAAGCTGCCGCTGCTGGAAGATATCCGCGACGAATCGGCCGAAGACATTCGTGTCGTGCTGGTGCCGAAGACCCGCAGCGTCGATCCGACGATCCTGATGGAATCGATGTTCAAGCTGACGGAGCTCGAAAGCCGCTTCCCGCTCAACATGAACGTGCTCTCCATGGGCCGCATCCCGCGGGTCATGGCACTGAACGAGGTGCTGAAGGAGTGGCTGGATCACCGCCGCGAAGTCCTGCAGCGCCGTTCGCGCTTCCGTCTGGCGGCAATCGACAGACGCCTCGAAATCCTCAGCGGCCTGCTGGTCGCCTACCTCAACATCGACGAGGTCATCCGCATCATCCGCGAGGAGGACGAGCCGAAGCCGGTGATGATGGCGCGCTGGGATCTCACCGACAATCAGGTCGAGGCGATCCTCAATATGCGGTTGCGCGCCTTGCGCAAGCTGGAAGAGTTCGAGATCCGCAAGGAATTCGACGAACTCACCAAGGAGAAGGGCGAGATCGAGGCGTTGCTTTCCTCCGACGACAAGCAGTGGCAGACGGTCGCCTGGGAAATCGGTGAAGTGAAGAAGAAATTCGCCAAGGCGACCGAGGTCGGCCGCCGCCGCACCCAGTTTGCCGACGCGCCCGAGACCGACGAGGAAGCAATTCAGCAGGCGATGATCGAGAAGGAACCGATCACCGTCGTCATTTCCGAAAAGGGCTGGATCCGCGCGTTGAAGGGCCATATCGCCGATACGGCGGCGCTGACCTTCAAGGAAGGCGACGGCTTGAGGATCGCCTTCCCGGCGCAGACGACGGACAAGATCCTGATCGTCACCACCGGCGGCAAGGCCTTCACGCTCGGTGGCGACAAGCTGCCGGGCGGCCGCGGTCACGGCGAGCCGCTGCGCATCATCGTCGATATGGATAACGACCAGGCGGTGCTGACCGCTTTCGTCCATGATCCCTCGCGCAAGCAGCTGATTGTCTCGACAGCCGGCAACGGCTTCGTCGTTCCCGAAGCCGAGCTGGTCGCCAATACCCGCAAGGGCAAGCAGATCATGAACGTCGCGCTGCCCGAGGAAACGCAGCTGCTCGTGCCCGTCAGCGGCGACCATGTCGCCGTTGTCGGCGAAAATCGCAAGCTGCTGGTCTTCCCCTTAGCGCAAGTGCCGGAAATGTCGCGCGGCAAGGGCGTGCGTCTGCAGCGCTACAAGGATGGCGGTATTTCCGATGTCCGCTGCTTCGCGATATCGGACGGCCTCGTCTGGGAAGACAGCGCCGGCCGCACCTTCATGAAGAACAAGGACGAACTTGCCGAATGGTTGGCCGACCGCGCCACCGCCGGCCGTACCGTGCCGAAGGGTTTTCCGCGCAGCGGCAAATTCGCCGGCTGAGGCCTAAAAATTCCGCGCCCTCTCTTGGCGGGCGCGGCAATGCCTCTATCTCAATCCTGTTAGCAAAAATAAGAGAAGGCCGGCTCCGAAGGCGGACGGAATGGCCGTGGCCCGTGCGCTTGGGGAAAGTGCGCGCGCCCTTAACGGAGGAAAATCGATGCCCGCCAGCACCATCAAATTGCATGTCAGCCACACCTACAAAGCGCCGCCCGCTGTCGTCTACGACGCCTGGCTCAACCCCGAAATCGCCCGCCGTTTCCTGTTTGCGACCGATGACGGTCATGTCATTCGCGCCGATATCGATCCGCGTGTCGGCGGCCGTTTCTTCGTCGTCGACCGCCGCCCGACCGGCGACGCTTTTCATCAGGGCGTTTTCCTGGAATTGAAGCGCCCGCAGCGCATGGTCTTCAGCTTTTCCGTCGAGGAGCATGATCACAATTGCGACCGCGTCGAGATCGACATCGAGCCTCTCGACGGCGGCAGTCGTCTGACACTGACCCATGAAATGTGCGCCGAATGGGCCGAACAGGAGGAAAAGACTCGGAAAGGTTGGGCTCATGTGGTCGAGGGGCTTGGCAGGGAACTGGAGCAGCAGCAGTTCAAGGCGACGGGTTGAGCGGTATGCAGAAATCCCGCAGGAAGCGGGTCGCACCTTCTTCGTCGATCTCGCCGGCGGCGACGGCAAGAACGAAAGCGTAGAGATTGGCATCGGTCGTTTCGATCTCGTAGCCGTTTTCGAGAAGGAACACACCGGCGGTTACGATCGCGATCCGCTTGTTGCCGTCGACGAATGCGTGGTTGCGGGCAAGACCAAAAAGATAGGCGGCGGCGAGTTCAATGACGTTGTCGCAGCCGTAATTTGCCTTGTGCATCGGCCGGCCGAGAGCCGATTCCAACGTGCCTTCGTCACGCAGTCCTGCGAGGCCGCCGAACCGCTCGATCTGCATTTTCTGCAGGCTCTCCACCAACGGTCTCGTCAGGAATTTGAAGGCCATTATTCGGCCAGCTTTTTCAAGGCGACCTTATATTTGTCCATGAAATATCGCGCCGCCTCGAGCTGACGAGACAAATCCTCGTCGGCCGGTTTCAACGTGATGCCGCCGTTTTCCATCTGCAATTCCAGGGAATCGCCGGCCTTCAACCCAAGACGGTCGAGGGTTTCCTTAGGGATGATAACACCCTCGGAATTTCCGATCTTGCGGATTGTGACGTTCATCGCTTTGTCCTCTGTGGTAACGGAGTTATAACATGAGGTCGAGCAGACGACAATGTCTTAACCCGCCATTTGCCTGATGCTTCTTCTTTGCACCATCCAGACGGAATGCGCTGCGATCGCCATCACCAGGATGCCGCCGCCGACCAGCGTCATCGGCGCCGGCGTTTCCGCAAAAATCAGCCAGACCCAGATCGGTGCGAGCACGGTTTCGAGCAGGTAGAACATGCCGACCTCCGGCGCGGAAAGGTAACGCGGCCCGGTCGCCAGACACCAGAGGGCAAGCGGCATCATGACCGCGCCGTTAAAGAGGATCCAGGCCGGATGCTCGATCGAAAAACCGCCTGCCGGCATGATTGAGATCAGGCCGATCGCCGCCGGCAGCACCGTCGAAAGCAGCGAGACGAAGCCCATCTCCCGGCGGGATGCGCGGCTGATGGTGATGGCGGCGGCAATGATGAAGGCGGTAAGCAGGGCCATGGTATCGCCGAAGAGATGGCCGCCCGAAAGCCCGTCCCGCACGATCAGGCCGACGCCGAAGATCATCGCCGCCATGGCGATCAGCGTTGCCGGCGCCGGCCGCTCCTTGAGGAAAATCCAGGAAAGAAGCGCGGCGAACATCGGATTGAAGGCGACGATGAAAACGACATTGGCCGTCGAGGTGTTGAAAACGGCGAAAAGGAAGACCACCGTCGTCAGGCCGTAGAGCAAACCGGTGACGAGGCCCGGCCAGCCCGGCACCAGCAGCGGCCAGCGCCCATTGGCGATCCTGAGCACTGTGGCGACCAGAAGCGTCACGCCAAGGGTCGCGATGCTTCTTACGGCCAGGATCGACCACAGCTCGCCGTCGGCGAGCCTCATCAGCGGGATATCCACGGAAAGCGCCAGCCCGCCGATCGTCGTCAGCAGCAGGCCCTTCCGATGGTCGGAAAGAGCGGTGGGGAACATTCAGTCGTGGGTGCTCTCGGGCATGGATGAGGGATCGAAGCGTTCCCAGCCGCGCGGGGTCAGATGCTCCTGAGGCTGGAAGCGCGTCTTATAGTCCATTTTCCGCGACCCTTGAACCCAGTAGCCGAGGTAGACATGCGGCAGTCCCAACGCTTTCGCGCGCCTGACATGATCGAGAATCATGAAGGTGCCGAGCGAACGCCGCTCGAGTGCCGGATTAAAATAGGAATAGACCATCGACAACCCGTCGCTCATCGTGTCGGTCAGCGCAGCGCCAAGCAGCTCGCCCTTCGGGCGCTGCTCCAGTCCCGAGCCTTCCTCACGCAGGCGATATTCGATGATCCTCGTATTCACATGCGTGTCTTCCACCATGATTGCATAGTCGAGTACGGTCATGTCGGACATGCCGCCCTGCTGGTGGCGAAAATCGAGATAGCGTCGGAAGAGCGAATATTGCTCGCTGGAAGGCTGGGCCGCGAATTCGGTGGCGATGACGTCGGAATTGGCGGCAAGTACCCGCTTCATCGATTTCGTCGGCTCGAATTCCTGGGCGAGAATTCGCACGGAAACGCAGGCGCGACAGGATTCGCAGGCCGGGCGATAAGCGATGTTCTGCGAGCGGCGGAAACCGCCCTGCGTCAGGATGTCGTTCATCTCGGCGGCGCGCGGGCCGACCAGATGGGTGAACACCTTGCGCTCCATCTCATGCGGCAGGTACGGACACGCAGCCGGAGCCGTCAGATAAAACTGCGGGGATGGCGTTGTCTGCGTATTCATTTGTCGCGGAAATTTCCTTATCGAGACCGTGCCGTTTCCTGACAGCATGACCTAAGAATAAAAAACGTCAACAGCGGGGCGCGTTTCGCCCTTCATATCAGTCTTCTAATTTTAGATATGGAGCGCCTGCACCCACCGGCAAAGGGAGGGCGGAGACTTTATTTGATCTCCGCCCGGGGTCGCAGTTAGGGTCTCAGGCCGTGCGCACCGTCGCCGTGCCCACAAGCAGGTCGTGAACGAGACGGCTGCGTTCGATGAACAGGCCGGCAAGCAGAATGAGCGGCGTCAGCACCGAGTTGAGGATCCAAAACAGAGCCAGATGCACGATCGCTGTCATGAAATCCATCGGCCGTCCGTCGACGCGCACGATCGCAATTCCCATGGCGCGCATGCCGAGCGAGGCCTGGCTCGGCCCGCCCACCGTCAGGCCGAAGTAAATGCCGGCGACGATGACGAAGAGGGCAGGGTAGAGAAAGAAGCCGAGCCCCAGCGTGACGATCGACAGGAAGAACAGCACGATCGCCGCGGGAATGCAGAGCAGCGCCACGATGACGTAGTCGAGGATGAAGGCGAAGACCCGGCGGCTCAACACGCCGCTATAGGCGCGCCAGTCCTCCGGTGCGGCATAAAGCGGATTGGGGTTGTAGCTCATCTCAATCTCCTCAGGAAAAACGATGCCGCTGATATGGTATCGGTAGGGCCAAATGCAATAATCTGCCCTGGGTGCGGATGATTTTAGGCCGGATCGGCCAGAATCAGCGTTTGCTGAGAATCCTCGCCACCTCGACGGCGAAGTAGGTGAGAATACCGTCGCATCCCGCCCGCTTGAACGACAGCAGCGTTTCGAGCATCGCCCGCTCGCCGTCGATCCAGCCATTCATCGCCGCCGCCTTGATCTGCGTATATTCGCCGGACACCTGGTAGGCGAAGGTCGGCAGGCCAAAGGCTTCCTTCATCCGCCAGCAGATGTCGAGATAGGGCAGGCCGGGCTTGACCATCAGCATGTCGGCGCCTTCCTCGACGTCGAGGGCCGCGTCGCGGATTGCCTCAGTGCCGTTGGCGGGGTCGATATAATAGGTCTTCTTGTCACCTTTCAGCAGCCCGCCCGTCGAGATCGCCTCGCGATAGGGACCGTAGAAGGCGGAGGCGAATTTCGTCGCATAGCTCATGATGCCGACGCTCTGGTGGCCGGCCGCATCGAGCGCCATGCGGATCGCGCCGATGCGTCCGTCCATCATCTCAGACGGCGCGATGATGTCGGCGCCCGCGTCCGCCTGCATCACGGCGGCGCGCGCCACCTGGTCGACGGTCTCGTCGTTGACGATCTCGCCGCCTCTGAGAATGCCGTCATGGCCGTGGCTGGTGAAGGGATCGAGCGCGACGTCGGTAATGACGCCGATATTTGGCACCGCCTTCTTGATCGCCGCCGTCGTCTGATTGATCAGGTTGTTGGCTTCGAGGCTGTTCGAGCCGGTCTCGTCGCGCAGTTCCATCTCTATATTCGGAAAGGTGGCAAGCGCCGGAATGCCGAGGCCGGCCGCTTCCCGCGCGGCTTCGACGGCCTTGTCGATGCTCATGCGGTTGACGCCGGGCATGGCCGGGATCGGATCGATGATGCCGGAACCCGGCACGATGAAGATCGGCCAGATCAGGTCGTCGACCGTCAGCCGGTTCTCCTGCACCAGCCGGCGGGTCCAGTCCGCCTTGCGGTTGCGCCGCATGCGGCGATGGCCGGTGATGTCGTCGACGAGATGAGTCCTGTCCTGCATGATATCTGTCCTTGGCCCATTCCATTTATCGGAGCGCTCATTATCATGGCGCCTGGAAAATCCAAACCGGACGATTGGCCGCGGCGGAAGAACCTCTGGCGCATGATGCCGATAATCGGAATCGATTTTTCGGGGGTATGCGCAAACTCAAAGTGATAAAGCGTTCTCCAGCGCGTCTTTTCAGACACGCGGCGTTCTTTATGAAGATGCAACCCCAAACCGATGTCTGCGCTATGGAAACCGATACCCCGACGATACCGAAACGCACACTGGCGGATATCCTCTTCATTCTCTTCCTGAGACTGGTTGCCTTATCCTGCTTCTGGTTCGGCCTGCAATATTGGGCGATGCTCGTCGGCTATTCGCTGGTCGGCGCCGGCCGCTTCGATCTTTTGAGCCTGCCGTGGAAGGTGGCGAGCACCAGCCTCGCCGTGCTCTTCCCCGTCGCCTCCCTCGGCCTCTGGCTCACCGTCTCCTGGGGGCCTGTCATCTGGGTGCTGGCCGCCGGCGGACAAATCCTCATGTATGGCCTGCTGCCGGATATTTTCGGCCCCAACCAGCTGATCATCCTGCTGCATGTCATCGTCGCCGTGGTCTACTTGATTTTCCGCCTGCTGCTCTGGCTGGAAAAGCGCCGGCATCGCCGCCAGGTAAGTGTTGATTTACCCTGAGACAACGTGGAGTTACCGGTAAGGCTCCGTTAAGCCTGCGGTTTAAGTCGAATTTTATATGTATTCGATAGGGTCTCACTCAAGGCGGGAAGAAAACACACCGCTAAACAAACAGTGAGGCAGTCAATATGAACACGAAAATCAAGCCGCAGGCGGTATCGACCTTCCGTGACCAACAGGACCACGACATCCGTGATCTTTACATGGAATCCCTTCATCTCGTTGAACGTCTGCACCGTCGTCTTCTCGACGTCATCAAGGACGAATTCGACCGTCAGGGTCGCAGCGACGTCAACGCCATCCAGGCGCTGCTCCTTTTCAACATCGGCAATTCCGAGCTGACCGCCGGCGAGCTGCGCTCGCGTGGCTACTATCTCGGCTCCAACGTCTCCTACAACGTCAAGAAGCTGGTCGATCTCGGTTTCATCAACCACCAGCGCTCGCGCATCGACCGCCGCTCGGTCCGCATCAGCCTGACCGAAACCGGCCAGGACATCGCCGAAACGGTGGCCAAGCTCTATGAACGCCACATCGCCTCGATCGACAAGGTCGGCGGCATCGGCACCGACGAGTTCACCCAGATGAACAAACTGCTCCAGCGTCTGGACCGTTTCTGGAACGATCAGATTTTGTATCGCCTGTAACCTGCCAAGCCTGTTCCCTGCAGGCTTGTTAGGACCTCCCTACCGGCACGACGAGGCGCTACGGTGTGCAAGAATGCACGCGGTGGCGTCCGTTTGCGTCTCGGCTATATGCCTTCGTTTTGGGATGCTAGAGCTTACCGGGATTGCGCGAGAGGGGCGCGCGAAGCGCGGGTGCTTGTAACTCTAGGAATGGTTGGTAGAGATAGGCGTATCAGAAGTTGGGATGCTCCATGGCAAACAAGCCTGCCAAGAAGAAATTGTGCTTTGTCGTTGGTCCGATCGGTGATGACGATAGTGACGATCGAATCCACGCCGACTGGCTACTCGAGGACATCATCACTCCGGTTTTTGACGAGCACTTCGAGGATTTCGAGGTTACTCGCGCCGATAAGATCTCCAATCCAGGCCAAATCACCTCACAGGTGATTACTTCGCTTCTCGACGCGGAACTGGTGATCGCTGACCTGACTACCCTCAATCCTAACGCCTTCTACGAGATCGGTATTCGTCATGCGATCCAAAAGCCGATCATCCACATGCACCTGGAAGGCCAGCGGATACCCTTCGACATCGCGCCGTTTCGGTCGATCAAGTTCTCGCGCCGGAGGCCTGTCGATATCCGGGTAGCGCGAACGGCTCTGCTTGCTGCTGTGCAAGAGGCGACGAAGGATGACCACGAGGTCGATAACCCGGTGACTTTCTCGCGTGGTAAGGTTGAGTTTGAAAAAACTGCAACACCGACAGAAAGGCTCCTAACGGACCAAATAGGTGACGTTAGAGCCCGCCTGGAGTTCATAGAAGGTTACGTCGCCGGCGGTGTTACTATTTCCCGTAACACGATAAATTACGACAGCTTAGAGGGGAGCAATGTCAACAGGCTGCTCGCGCTTCCACGCAAGATTGCCATCGTCGTGCGCGCGATCCCGCAATACGTCGGGAACCACCTTCCTGAAGATGGTCGATGAATGGGCGTCTAAGGCGTTTGAAAGCTTTAATTTGGAGCCGAGCGATCAAACCGGTCGCGAGATCGTAATTTCAGTCACCGATACCCGCGAACACAGGGGCAGGGCAGAGATGTTTCGCGAGGCATACCACACTAAAGAGATCCAAGTCAGCGTCGGTTACCCCAAAGACGAATGAAAAAGCGCCCCGCACGCATTACCGGGCCGGAGGCAGTGAACCGCCATTCGCGGGAGGAGGCGGGGCGGGATTGGTCGGAGAGTTTTAACAAGCTCTCCGTGGCTTGGTGGGTCGCTTGCGACTTTCCCGCAGCGAGAGGTGGTGGAGCCCCCTTCCACTAGTTGGGCGCAATCCAACAGACTTTTATGCGGACGCACGCACTCATTACGGGTCGCGTAAGAGTCTATCTGCCTGTTGACCCTCATTGGCCTTTGTCGCCGTGGTAGCCAATTTGCACAGGCAGGCTGTCGGATGATTGCGCTTAGTTCAGCTCACCACATCAAAGGCTTTCCAGCCAATGCAGCGGCATTCTGCGATGGCACATTTCTCGCAAGGGCGCTTGATGTCCTTGGCGCGTTTGGCAGTCATCCGAGGAGGCATTTCGGGGAGTTCAAACTGCTCCTCGATATCCTTGCGGAGATGATTGGTGGGAATGTTCATGATGGAGCTCCGTATTTGGATGCACCTGAATCACTCGCCCGAGCAGCGCAATCAACTCAGACCGAGCTTCTGGAGGGGAAAGTCACGCCATCCGATTTGCCGTTTTGCATCTGCGTGGCATCTTTGCAACGCAGGGCAGGCCAAGCGGTCTCGCGTGTTTTCAAGCCGTTTTTTAGCCGTTATTAACCGGCACGCTTTACCCCGTCATATGGTTCGTTGCGTCCTGTTTCCGGCAGTCGGTAAGTCCGTCTTCCCACTGACAACACGAATTGGCCATATTGGTGTGGCAGCGGAAGGCTTAACAACCGGCGCTTTCAATAGACCGATCAGGAATGTTCAGGCTGCCGCATCGCAATCTTGTGATGGGGCAAGCGAAATTTTTCGGTGCGCCGGGACAACGAATGGACTGGGATCTGCGTTAAAGCGCAGTGATATCGCAAAGGCCGCAGATTCTCTTTATAGCGGCATTCAGTGGTTGGGACTATGTCGAAGAAAAACGGAATTGAAGCTCTCTCGCGCCGCGCTTTCCTGGCGTCCGCGGCAACGGTTGGCGCCAGCGCGCTTGCCGGGCCGGCATTCGCGCAATCGGCGCTCGATACGCTGATCAATGCGCCGCGCCGCGGCAACTGGGACGACCAGTTTGACGCCAAGGCGGCTTCGCGCACGGCGACCGCCATGGTTTCCAACACGCCGATCCTCGGACCGCAATCGGTCGCGAGCGCGCAGCAGGCAATTATGCAGTATCAGCAGATCGCCGCAGCCGGCGGCTGGCCTGAGGTCAACCCCGGTGACCAGCGCCTCCAGCTCGGCGTCAGCTCTCCCGCCGTCCAGGCGCTGCGCCAGCGCCTTGCGATCACCGGCGATCTGCCGCGCGAGGCTGGCCTGTCCAACGCCTTCGATTCCTATGTCGACGGCGCCGTCAAGCGCTTCCAGGCGCGTCACGGCCTGCCGGCCGATGGCGTTATCGGCGAATTCACGCTGAAGGCGATGAACATCCCTGCCGATGTCCGCCTGCAGCAGCTGAACACCAATGTCGTCCGTTTGCAGACCTTCCCTGAAGACTTGGGCCGCCGTCACCTGATGGTCAACATCCCTGCCGCCTATGTGGAGGCTGTTGAAGACGGCAGTGTCGCGACGCGCCACACCGCGGTTGTCGGCCGTCTCAGCCGCCCGACGCATCTCGTCAATTCGAAGATCTACGAGGTCATCCTCAATCCTTATTGGACGGCACCACGCTCGATCGTCGAGAAAGACATCATGCCGCTGATGCGCAAGGATCCGACCTATCTCGAAAAGAATGCCATCCGCCTGCTCGACGGCAAGGGCAATGAAGTCGCCCCCGAGACCATCGACTGGAACGGCGAGGCGCCGAACCTGATGTTCCGCCAGGACCCCGGCAAGACCAATGCCATGGCGTCGACGAAGATCAACTTCTACAATAAAAACGGCGAGTATATGCACGACACGCCGCAGCAGGGTCTGTTCAACAAGCTGATGCGCTTTGAATCGTCGGGCTGCGTCCGCGTTCAGAACGTGCGCGACCTGACGAACTGGCTGCTGCGCGAGACCCCCGGCTGGAACCGCCAGCAGATGGAGCAGGTGATCGCAACCGGCGTCAACACGCCGATCAAACTCGCTGCGGAAGTTCCGGTCTATTTCGTCTATATCTCTGCCTGGGGCATGCCCGACGGCATCGTCCAGTTCCGCGACGACATCTATCAGATGGACGGCAATGCGGAGCTGGCGCTCGACACCACGGCTGGCATGGAACAGCCGGTCCAGTAAGCGGCGACCTCTGCATCGCAATTCGAAAACCGCGCTTTTTTCGGCGCGGTTTTTTTATGGGCGGTAGAGGCACATCCTCGATGTGGTCGCTGGTATCGGCGCACCGCAGTCGCAAAAGAGCGTGAGCGCGCGCTTTGCTCAGCAAATGTCGTTCTCCGTATTGCCCTCGCCACGGCGGAAGGCTAATACCTCAGCGCATTCCAGTTGAGGAGCCCGCCCATGACCAATGCTTCCACCGAATCCTTCTTCAATCGCTCGCTTGCGGACGTCGATCCGGACATTTTCGGCGCGATCGGAAAGGAACTCGGTCGCCAACGGCACGAGATCGAACTGATCGCTTCTGAGAACATCGTCTCCCGCGCCGTGCTGGAAGCCCAGGGCTCCATCATGACCAACAAATATGCCGAGGGTTATCCCGGCAAGCGTTATTACGGCGGCTGCCAGTTCGTCGATATCGCCGAGGAGCTGGCGATCGAGCGCGCCAAGAAGCTGTTCGGCGTCAATTTCGCCAACGTCCAGCCGAATTCCGGTTCGCAGATGAACCAGGCCGTGTTCCTGGCGCTGCTGCAGCCCGGCGATACCTTCATGGGGCTCGACTTGAACTCGGGCGGCCACCTCACGCATGGTTCGCCGGTCAACATGTCCGGCAAGTGGTTCAACGTCGTCTCCTACGGCGTGCGCGAAGGCGACAACCTGCTCGACATGGATGAAGTCGCCCGCAAGGCCGAGGAAACCAAGCCGAAGCTCATCATCGCCGGCGGCACTGCCTATTCCCGTATCTGGGACTGGAAGCGCTTCCGCGAGATCGCCGACAGCGTCGGCGCCTATCTGATGGTCGACATGGCCCACATCGCCGGCCTTGTCGCCGGTGGCGTTCATCCATCGCCGTTCCCGCATTGCCATGTCGCGACGACGACGACCCACAAGTCGTTGCGCGGCCCGCGCGGCGGCGTCATCCTCACCAATGACGAGGATCTGGCGAAGAAGTTCAATTCGGCTGTCTTCCCCGGTCTGCAGGGCGGCCCGCTGATGCACATCATCGCGGCCAAGGCAGTCGCCTTCGGCGAGGCGCTGCAGCCGGAATTCAAGGATTATGCCGCCCAGGTGGTCAAGAACGCCAAGGCGCTTGCCGAAACGCTTGTTGCCGGCGGTCTCGATGTCGTCTCCGGCGGCACCGACAATCATCTGATGCTGGTCGACCTGCGCAAGAAGAATGCCACCGGCAAGCGCGCCGAGGCAGCTCTTGGCCGCGCCTACGTCACCTGCAACAAGAACGGCATTCCCTTCGATCCGGAAAAGCCCTTCGTTACCTCGGGTGTGCGCCTCGGCGCACCGGCCGGCACGACCCGCGGCTTCAAGGAAGCGGAATTCCGCGAGATCGGCAATCTGATCGTCGAGGTCCTCGACGGCCTGAAGGTCGCCAATTCCGATGAAGGCAACGCCGCGGTCGAAGCCGCTGTGCGCGGCAAGGTGGTCAGCCTCACCGACCGCTTCCCCATGTACGGCTACATGGGATAAGGAGTAGGGATGCGCTGCCCCTATTGCGGTTCGGAAGATACTCAGGTCAAGGATTCGCGCCCGGCGGAGGACAACACGTCCATCCGCCGGCGGCGCATCTGCCCCGATTGCGGCGGCCGCTTCACCACGTTCGAGCGTGTGCAACTGCGCGAGCTGATGGTCATCAAGAAGACCGGCCGCAAGGTGCCCTTCGACCGCGACAAGCTGGTGCGCTCCTTCGAGGTGGCGCTGCGCAAACGCCCGGTCGAGCGGGACCGCATCGAGCGCGCCGTCTCCGGCATCGTTCGGCGGCTTGAAAGCTCCGGCGAGACCGAGATCTCCTCCGAGCAGATCGGCCTGCAGGTGCTGGAAGCCATGAAGAGCCTCGATGATGTCGGCTTCGTGCGCTACGCCTCGGTCTATCGGGATTTCTCGCTTGCCGAGGATTTCGAGAAGGTCATTTCCGAAATCAACGCCAAGATCGCCCGCGACCCGCTGGACAGGTGAGCCATGAGCATCACGCCGCATGACGAACGTTTCATGGCGGCGGCGATCCGCCTGTCGCGCTGGCATCTCGGCCGCACAGCCACCAACCCCTCCGTCGGCTGCCTGATCGTCAGGGATGGTGTCATCGTCGGCCGTGCCGTTACGGCGCTTGGCGGCCGCCCGCATGCCGAGACGCAGGCGCTCGCTGAAGCAGGCGTGCTCGCCCGCGGCGCGACCGCCTATGTGACGCTCGAACCCTGCTCGCATCACGGCAAAACGCCGCCCTGTTCCGAGGCGCTGATCGCCTATGGCGTTGCCCGCGTCGTGATCAGCGTCACCGATCCCGACCGGCGTGTCTCCGGCCGCGGCATCGCTATGCTGCGCGAAGCCGGCATAGAGGTGGATGCCGGCGCGCTGGAGGCCGAGGGCCGGCAGTCGCTTGCCGCCTATCTCACCCGCCAGACGAAGAACCGCCCCTATGTGACTCTCAAGCTTGCCGTTTCCGCCGACGGCATGATCGGCCGCGCAGGGGAAGGGCAGGTAGCGATAACAGGCCCGCAGGCCCGCGCCCAGGTGCAGGCGCTGCGCGCCGAAACCGATGCGATCCTGGTTGGCATCGGTACCGCGATTGCGGATGATCCGCTGCTGACGGTACGGACGCCAAGTCTTGAACCGCAATCGCCGATCCGCATCGTGCTTGATCCCTCGCTGGCATTGCCGCTGACGGGCAAGCTCGTCGAGACGGCGCGGGAGGTGCCGGTCATCGTGGTGGCGAGCGAGGAAGTATGGCCGTTGTCGGCTGATGCGGAGGGGTTACCCCCCTCTGCCCTGCCGGACTACCGGGGTCGAGCCACGGGTCTCGACCCGTCCTTCGGACCCCCCGCAGGTGGGGAGATCGGCAAGAGGCGCGATCCGAATTCCCCAGTTTCCGATGGTGATGGTTTCGGCTTGAGGCAAGACGTAGGGCAAGGGGCTAACCCCGATCCGATCTCCCCCATTGTGGGGGAGATGCCCGGCAGGGCAGAGGGGGGTGCCGCATTGGACTCCCGCCGCGCAGCCCTCGAAGCCGCCGGCGTCGAGGTGCTCTACTGCAATCCCTATCATCCGGAAGTCCTGTTGCCGGCGCTCGCGACACGCGGTATTTCCTCGCTTCTGGTCGAGGGCGGTGCAAAGACCGCGCGGCTTTTCCTCGAAGCTGGCCTCGTCGACCGCATCCAGCTTTATCAGGCGCCCGGTGTCATCGGCGAGCGCGGTATTGAATCCCCGCTGCTGACAACCGACATACCATCGGGTTTTGTCCATACGGGCACGCTGATGTTCGGCGAAGATCGCCTGGACGAATACGAAAGAGGGCTTTGATGTTCACCGGAATAGTCACCGATATCGGTACGATCGAATCCGTTTCGCCGCTGAAGGAGGGTATCAAGCTCCGCGTTGCGACGAGTTACGACCCGGCGACCATCGATATGGGCGCATCCATCTCTCACTCCGGCATCTGCCTCACCGTCACTGGCCTGCCGCAGGAAGGCAGCAATGGTCGCTGGTTCGAGGTCGAGGCCTGGGAAGAGGCGTTGCGGCTGACGACGATCGGCGCCTGGGAGGAGGGCAGCCGCATCAATCTCGAACGGTCGCTGAAGATCGGTGATGAACTCGGCGGCCACATCGTTTCCGGCCATGTCGACGGCAAGGCGGAAATCCTCTCGGTGACAGCAGAAGGCGACGCCACACGCTACCGCCTGCGCGCGCCCGAACATCTGGCGAAATTCGTCGCCCCCAAGGGTTCGATCGCACTCGACGGCACCTCGCTGACGGTCAATGCGGTCGACGGCACGGATTTCGACGTGCTGCTCATCCGCCACACGCTCGAGGTCACCACCTGGGGCGATCGCAAAGCCGGCGATTTCGTCAATTTCGAAGTCGACACTATGGCGCGTTACGCCGCCCGGCTGGCGGAATTCCCGAGCGCATAAGTGAAAACCGTCCTGTTGGACGCGCGGCGCCTACCGCGCAAACTGAATGATCTCGCCGTTATAGTGCGTGCGCGCCGTCTCGCGGAAGCCGAGCTTGGCTGCGACCCGCAGCGAGGCCTGGTTCTCGGGGCTGATGATGCAGCTCATCGGTTTTCCGGGAAAATGCGTTTCCGCCCAGCCGATCAGGACGGTCAGCGCCTCGGTGGCATAACCGCGGCCGTGCGCCGAAGGCATCAGCGCCCAGCCGACCTCCATCGTCCCCTCGATCGAGGGTTCCATCTCGCGGCGGGCTTCGAGGAAGCCCGCTTCACCGATGAACCGGCCGCTCTCCTTTTCGACGATCGCCAGAAAGCCGAAGCCCATGTGGTGCCACATGCCGGCAACGCGCAGCATGCGGCTCCAGCTCTGCTCGCGCGTTGACGGCACGCCGGTGATGAAGCGCACAACATCCTCGTCCGCCCATAGTGCTGCATGCGCGTCGAAATCGTCGAGGCTGTGCGGGCGAAGCGTCAGACGTGCCGTTTCGAGGGTCGGAATGTCGGTCACATCGGGTCCTTGTGAAAAAACACGTCCTCAGGCGCCGGGCTCGCCGTCCCAATAGTCGAGATTGCCTTCCGGCCGTCCGATATGACGGAAGCGCTTAGTTTCTGCACCGTCCCTGTTGGTCTTGGCAAGGAACTTTCCGGAATCTGGATATTCGACGATCTCGGTCTTCGCCATCGTCGAAATGCCGAGATAGACGAGTGTGGCCGTGCCGGTATTGATGATCTGGTGCGCCGTTTCAGGCCCGCCGGCCGGCGCGCCGAGCACGTCGCCCGCCTTGATCGCATGGCGCGCATCGCCGAAGCGGTATTCGCCGGCACCGGCGATCACGTAGAAAAGCTCGTCTTCGACATGGTGATTGTGGAACGGACAGCTCGATTTGCCTGATGGCACCTCGTTGTAGCTGATACCGAGGCCGGCAAGGCCAAGAAGCGCGCCAAACGAGGTGTCGGCGCTTTCGTAGAATTCGCCTTGTTTCCAGTGGTCGAGCTTGAGATCGGCGGTATTGATCACCGCTTTCGGTTCCGTCGCCATGGTGTCCTCCTGTTGCAGGAAGAGAAACCATCATCGCGTCGGAAAATTCAATGCTTTATCTCGGAAATCCCCAGCATGGCCGGTGAGGAGACCGCCGCCCATGCTTGGAGCGCCATGCGTCCAACAGAAAACGCTGAGGACGCTCTATCACTTTCAATCCCACGCATAACCCAAAAACCGATCCGATCTTCGGGCTATGCGCTGGAGCCATCAGCGGACTTAGAAGGTCAGACTTCCATCGGCCGCCTGCTCGGCATTGACGACATTGCGAATATTGACACCCTCATTGTTGAGGCGGTGGGCAAGCGACCTGTTGGCGTCGATCGAGGCCTGGATGCCGCGGATAGCCTGGCCGGAGCGCTGCGGTGCGGAGTGTGGGCCGCTCGTCTCGTCGTCGAAGTTGCGCCAATTGTAAACCTCCTGGACATTGAAATCATTGCCCTGGTAGCTCCTGAGCGTCTGCTCGATGCCTTGAGGGGTGTTCATCCCAAGGCTTGCGGCCTGGCTGACGCCGGCAAACGCGATGGAGGAGAGGGCGGTAGCGAGGGTGATGGTGAGAACGCGGTGCATGATTTGTATCCTTTCATCTGCTTAGACGGTCGGCTGTCGTTGCAGGGGATCGTCTGCGTCACGACATGGAATTGGCGTTCTCCCATTCGCGATTCAATGGGTTAAACCACTGAAAATCCATTAAGAATTGTTCACGAAAACTGCCTTCGAATTGACGCTTTCCAGGCGTCCGGGAAAGCTGATTTCAGAGGCGTGCCCAGCTGTGCATACAGGGCGCGGCTATCCCCTTGCAGATATTTCCTCTTTCCCATTGCGGCATCGGGCGAAATTGCTTGCCATTCGGACGAAGGCATGTTTTGACCGCGGCCTGCCGAGTGGGTAAATGTCCCGCCAACTGAAGGTGAACCATGCCGAGAGAGACCGCTCCCCATATTTTGATCGTTGAGGCCCGCTTCTACGACGACATGGCCGACGCCCTGCTCGAAGGCGCGACCTTCGCCTTGACGGAGGCCGGCGCCACCTTCGAGGTCGTCACCGTTCCCGGCGCACTGGAAATTCCGGCGGCGATTGCCATGTCGCTCGATGGAGACGACAATGGCGGAACGCATTATGACGGCTATGTCGCCCTCGGCATGGTCATTCGCGGCGAGACCTATCACTTCGATATCGTGTCGAACGAATCCTCGCGCGCCTTGATGGATCTTGCGGTCAGCGAGTCCCTTGCCATCGGCAATGGCATCCTGACCGTCGAAAACGACGAACAGGCTTGGGCGCGCGTGCGCCGCTCGGACAAGGACAAGGGCGGATTTGCCGCTCGTGCAGCTCTGACCATGATCGAGCTGAAGCAGAAACTGGGTGCATAACGAATGAACGACGACAAGACGGAACGGCCGGTCAAGACTGCGAACCAGCGGGGCGCTGCCCGCCTTGCTGCCGTTCAGGCCCTGTATCAGATGGATGTCGGCGGCACGGGCGTTCTGGAAATCGTGGCTGAATACGAGGCGTACCGTCTTGGTCAGGAAATCGATGGCGCGACTTATCTGAAAGCCGATGCCGCCTGGTTCCGTTCCATCGTCTCCGGTGTCGTGCGCGATCAGGTCCGCCTCGATCCGCTGATTGCCGCAGCCCTGCAGGATGATTGGGCCTTGTCGCGCCTCGACAGCACCGTGCGCGCCATCCTGCGCGCCGGCGTTTTCGAGATCACCGACCGCAAGGACGTCCCGGTGGCGGTCATCGTCACCGAATATGTCGAGATCGCCCAGGCCTTCTTCGATGACGATGAGCCGAAGCTCGTCAATGCCGTGCTCGACCGCATCGCAAAGCAGGTTCGCGGCGAGGCGAAGAAATAAGTCTTTAGCCGCCAAACAATCCCCCTACGCCTTTCTTCGTACCGCAATGGTTTTCGCCCGTTGCGGTCTTGACGCCACGTGATCGACCACGCAATCTCCGCACCGCTTAGCTGTGGCATTTCTGTGGAGAGGAAGGCGATTCGGCGGCGTATCTGCCGGAGAAGGAGTGAGCTCCGGCCTATGGGAGGAAAGAGCGAAATGACGATTCTTTTATGCGTAATCGCATGCGGTCTGCTCTCGGTGGTTTATGCCGCCTGGGCAACCCGGTCGGTGCTTGCCGCCGATCAGGGCAACAGCCGCATGCAGGAGATCGCGGGCTATATCCGCGAAGGCGCTCAAGCCTATCTGACGCGCCAGTACAGAACCATTGCCATTGTCGGCGTTGTTGTTTTCATTTTAGCCTGGCTGCTTCTTTCCGCCGAGGCCGCGATCGGCTTCCTGATCGGCGCCGTGCTTTCCGGTGTTGCCGGTTTCATCGGCATGCATGTCTCCGTCCGCGCCAATGTGCGCACCGCCCAAGCGGCTTCCGTCAGCCTTTCCGCCGGCCTCGACATCGCCTTCAAGTCGGGTGCGATCACCGGCATGCTGGTGGCTGGCCTGGCGTTGCTCGGCGTCTCCATCTACTATACGGTCTTGACCGTCGGGCTCGGCCATGAGAGCGGCTCGCGCGAAGTCATCGATGCGCTGGTGGCGCTCGGCTTCGGCGCTTCGCTGATCTCGATCTTCGCCCGTCTCGGCGGCGGCATCTTCACCAAGGGCGCCGATGTCGGCGGAGATCTCGTCGGCAAGGTGGAAGCCGGCATTCCCGAAGACGATCCGCGCAACCCGGCAACCATCGCCGATAACGTCGGCGACAATGTCGGCGACTGCGCCGGCATGGCGGCCGACCTTTTCGAGACCTATGCGGTCTCGGTCGTCGCCACCATGGTTCTCGCGGCGATCTTCTTTGCCGGCGCTCCGATCCTCCAATCTGCGATGGTCTATCCGCTGGCAATCTGCGGCGCCTGCATCATCACCTCGATCATCGGCACCTTCTTCGTCAAGCTCGGCTCGAACGGCTCGATCATGGGCGCGCTCTACAAGGGCCTCATCGTCACCGGCCTGCTGTCGATCGTCGGTCTTGGCGCTGCCACCTCGCTCACCATCGGCTGGGGGTCGATCGGCTCCGTCGGAGGCGCCGACATATCAGGCGCGAACCTCTTCTTCTGCGGCATCATCGGCCTCGTCGTCACCGCGCTGATCGTCGTGATCACTGAATATTATACCGGCACGGGCAAGCGCCCGGTCGTCTCGATCGCCCAGGCCTCGGTCACCGGTCACGGCACCAACGTCATCCAGGGCCTGGCGGTTTCACTGGAATCGACGGCACTGCCGGCGATCGTCATCGTTGGCGGCATTCTCGCCACTTACCAGCTCGGCGGCCTGTTCGGCACCGGCATTGCGGTCACGGCCATGCTCGGCATCGCCGGAATGATCGTCGCGCTCGACGCGTTCGGACCGGTGACGGACAATGCCGGCGGTATCGCCGAAATGTCGCATCTGCCGCCGGAGGTGCGCAAATCCACCGATGCGCTCGATGCTGTCGGCAATACGACTAAGGCCGTCACCAAGGGCTACGCCATCGGTTCCGCCGGTCTCGGTGCCTTGGTGCTCTTCGCAGCCTACTCCTACGACCTCAAATATTTTGCGGCGAATGGTGACAAGTTCCCTTATTTTGCCGGCATCGGCGAAATTTCCTTCGATCTTTCCAACCCTTACGTGGTGGCTGGATTGATCTTCGGAGGTCTCATTCCTTACCTCTTCGGCGGCATCGCCATGACCGCCGTCGGCCGTGCGGCCGGCGCGATCGTCGAGGAAGTGCGTCGTCAGTTCAAGGAAAAACCCGGCATCATGCAGGGTACGGAAAAGCCGGATTACGGCAGGGCGGTCGACCTTCTGACCAAGGCCGCCATCCGCGAGATGATCGTGCCGTCGCTGCTGCCGGTGCTGGCGCCGATCGTGGTCTATTTCGGCGTGCTTCTCATCTCCGGCTCCAAGGCCTCCGCCTTTGCTGCCCTCGGCGCATCGCTGCTCGGCGTCATCATCAACGGCCTCTTCGTCGCCATCTCGATGACATCGGGCGGTGGCGCCTGGGACAATGCCAAGAAGAGCTTCGAAGATGGTTTCGTTGACAAGGACGGCGTGCGTCACATGAAGGGCTCGGATGCGCACAAGGCCTCCGTCACCGGCGATACCGTCGGCGATCCCTACAAGGATACCGCCGGCCCCGCCGTCAACCCGGCGATCAAGATCACCAACATCGTCGCGCTGCTGCTGCTGGCCGTTCTCGCCGGATAAACAACGGCGCCGGCTTGGCACACTTCAAGCTGACGCAGCGACCATCAAAAAACCCCGCCGGAGCGATCCGGCGGGGTTTTCGTATAAGGCGTGTCCGATCAGCGCAGGCTGCTTGGGTTCTGCGGCGTGCCGCCGGCGCCACCGCCGAACAGGCTGCGGGCAGCACTCGCAGCGCTGCCGCCGGAAAGCATCTGTTGCAGGAAGGTGAGTTCCTTGCCGCCGGTCGGCGTGACGCGTCCGATCGTGTCGAACACCTTGCCGTCCTGCAGCGCATAGTTGGCGCGGCGGCTGACGACGCCGTCCTTGTCGAAATAGATCGCCAGAACGCTCTGATCGACGACCTTCAGTTTCTGGAAGGCGACCGCACGCGTGCGCCGCTGCGAGATGTAATAGAAGACTTCGCCGTCGAAGGTCGCCGTCGTCGACGGGGTGCCGAGCGAAAGCAGCACCTGCTCGCGGCTGGAACCTTCCGGAACCAAGTTCAGCGACTGCTGGTCGGCGACGTAGCCGCCGTTGAGAACGGTACTGGTCTGGCAACCGGAGAGAGCGGTAGTGGAGGCAATTATGAGGGCAACGGCCGCACTGCTGAAGAATTTCATGTCAGACTTGAAATACCGTTTCTTCAACGACATCTACTCCCTGTGAGTGTCGATAGCAGCCATTTGGGGCCTTGCACGCTTTCCTCCTGCAAAACCATTGTGGCCATTCCGGGTCGAATGTCCCGAATTCGCTTCGCTGACGCATCGAAGGCGTCGTTCCGAAACTGGCCATGATCGGCATTGCAATTCGCGCCTGCTTCGGTAAACCAGCTTTCGAAATCATGCAACAAGGCCAGACGCCAGCCGGCATGAAGAATGAGGCATTTCCGGAAAAAACAATGATCCTCGGGCTCTTCCGCAAGAAAAACAACAATCAGGCGATCGTCGACAGGCAATATGCGGCGTTGGCGGCGGCCGCGCGCATGCCGGAACTCTACGAGCGGCTTAATGTGCCGGATACGGTCATGGGCCGTTTCGAGATGCTGTCGATCGCCATGATTCTGTTTTTTCGCCGCACCCGTGCTTCCGCCACCAGCGGCCAGGAAATCGCCCAGGAGATCGTCGACGCTTTCTTCCAGGATATCGACTATTCGATCCGCGAACTCGGCATCGGCGACAACAGCGTGCCGAAGCGCATGAAGAAGCTCGCCGGCATGTTTTACGGCCGGCTCGAAGCCTATTCGAAGGCGATGGACACAGGCGACGCCGAAGCCCTCGCTCTTGCTCTTCAGCGTAATATCTACCCTGAAACCGCGACGCCTGCCGATATGTCCGGCCTCGCCGGGTGGATGATGGCCGCAGAATCGCATCTGTCCGCCGTAGCCGAAGAGGTGATCGCCACCGGTTCGGCAACGCTCCCGCCAGTTGCCTGCCCACCGGTCATCTGAAGGAGGAAGCGATGCAGAATGATCGGGACGATGTTCCCTTCTCCTATCAAGTCAAGGTCGGCCACATCTCGGCCAACCCCGTCGAGGTCCATGTCGAGGCTGACGCCAGCGAACTGAAGGCGCTTGCCAAGACCTGGAACGTCGTCTCCGTCGACGATCTCAGCGCCGATCTGCAGATTGCCCGCTGGAAGCGCGACGGCGTGCGCATCAAGGGCCGCGTGCAGGCGAAGATCGTCCAGTCCTGCGTCGTGACGCTGGAACCGGTCGAATCCGCCATCGACGAGAGCTTCGAGCAGATCTTCGTGCCGGAGGGCTCCAAGCTTGCCCGCCAGGCCGGCAACGACGCCGGCGAGATGTTGCTCGATCCCGACGGTCCTGATCTGCCCGAAAACTTTGTCGGCGATACGATCGACGCCGGCGAGGTAGTTGCCGAATTCGCCGCTCTGGCGATCGATCCCTATCCGCGCAAGCAGGGTATCGAATTCGCCGGCCATGTCGAGGACAGCGGCGAGGACGATAAAAAGCCCTCCGCTTTCGCAGCCCTCAAGGACTGGAAAAAGGACTGAAGCCCCTCTGGCATTTGACACAATTCAGTTGTAAGCGACGCCAAAACCGGTATTTTGGCCGAAATTTCGCCCTCGGCGAAAAGAAGGATCAGGGACGCGTGATCAGAATATCTCTCGACCTCATGGGTGGCGACTTTGGTCCCCAGGTTGTCATCCCCGGCGCCGCCAAGGCGTTGGATCGGCATCCGGATATTTCCTTCGTTCTCTATGGTCTCAAGGAACAGTGCGATCCGGTTCTCGCCAAGTTTCCGAAGCTGAGGGAAAAATCGATCTTTCACGACTGCGAGCTTGCCGTCGCCATGGATGAGAAGCCGAGCCAGGCGCTGCGCCGTGGCCGCTACATCTCCACCATGTGGCGCTCGATCGCGGCGGTGAAGACGGGTGACGCCGATGTCGCTGTCTCGGCCGGCAATACCGGCGCGCTGATGGCGATGGCGAAGTTCTGTCTGCGGACCATGGCCAATATCGAGCGTCCTGCGATCGCCGCGATCTGGCCGACGCTGAAGGGTGAGAGCATCGTGCTCGATGTCGGCGCGACGATCGGCGCCGATGCGCAGCAGCTGATGGATTTTGCCCTGATGGGCGGCGCTATGGCGCGCGCGCTTTTCGAGGTCGAACGTCCGACGGTCGGCCTTCTGAACGTCGGCGTCGAGGAGATGAAGGGCCAGGAGGAGGTCAAGGAGGCGGGCCGGCTGTTGCGCGAGGCGAACATCGATTCGCTCGAATATTCCGGTTTCGTCGAGGGTAACGACCTTGGCAAGGGCACGGTCGACGTCGTCGTCACCGAAGGATTTTCCGGCAATATCGCGCTGAAGACCGCCGAAGGCACCGCCAAGCAGATCGGCGAATATCTGCGTGCCGCCATGTCGCGCACGCTGCTCGCCCGCATCGGCTACCTCTTTGCCAAAAGCGCCTTCGACATGCTTCGCGAAAAGCTCGATCCGAGCAAGGTCAATGGCGGCGTGTTTCTCGGCCTGAACGGCATCGTCATCAAGAGCCATGGCGGGGCGAATGCCGAAGGCATCGCAGCCGCCATTGAAGTCGGCTACGACATGGCCAAGAACGGCCTCAATCAGAAAATAGAAAACGATCTTAAGAAATATCATGCCAAGCGGCTGCCCCCGATGGGCCCGGAAGCGGCATGAGCGATGGGGTTCAATCAAAGATGATCCGTTCAGTGGTTCGCGGGTTCGGAGCCGCACTTCCGAAGCGCGTAATGACCAATCGTGACATGGAGGCCATCGTCGATACATCAGACGAATGGATCGTCCAGCGCACCGGCATCCGCCAGCGTTATGTCGCCGGCGATGACGAAACGACGGCGTCGTTGGGCGAGGCCGCTGCGCGCGCAGCGCTTGCCAATGGCGGCCTGACGCCTGCCGATATCGATCTTGTCATCTGTGCCACCTCGACGCCGGATAACACGTTTCCGGCGACGTCGGTCAACATCCAGAACCGCCTCGGCATGAACCACGGCTTCGCGTTCGACGTCCAGGCTGTCTGCACCGGTTTCGTCTATGCGGTGACGACCGCGGATGCCTATATCCGCGGCGGGCTTGCCAAGCGCGTTCTCGTCATCGGCGCCGAAACTTTTTCGCGAATTCTCGACTGGAACGACCGCACCACCTGCGTGCTTTTCGGCGACGGCGCCGGCGCGATCGTGCTCGAAGCGACCGAAGGCGAGGGCACCGTTGCCGATCGCGGCGTGCTGACCGCGCATCTGCGTTCCGACGGCTCGCACAAAGAAAAGCTCTATGTCGATGGCGGGCCGTCGACGACGGGCACTGTCGGCAAGCTGCGCATGGAAGGCCGCGAGGTCTTCAAATATGCCGTCGGCATGATCACCGACGTCATTCAGGCGGCTTTCGATTCGACCGGCACCACCGCCGATGACCTCGACTGGCTGGTGCCGCACCAGGCCAATCGCCGCATCATCGACGGTTCGGCGAAGAAGCTGAACATCGATGCAGCGAAGGTCGTCATCACTGTCGACCTGCACGGCAATACATCGGCCGCCTCGATCCCGTTGGCACTTGCGACCGCTGCCGGCGACGGCCGCATCAAGAAGGGCGACCTGGTGATGCTCGAAGCGATGGGTGGCGGCTTTACCTGGGGTGCGGTTCTGCTGCGCTGGTAGGCACGAATCCTAAAAAACTGGCGGCGAACAAGAGCTTGACCGTAAGGCGCAAGACAAATACTCTTCGTGCGATTTCACAAAATATTTGTATGGGCGGGGAAACCATGACCGGAAAAACAGTGACGCGAGCAGACCTAGCGGAATCCGTTTTCCGAAAGGTTGGGCTTTCCCGGACCGAATCTGCCGAACTTGTGGAAACCGTCATCGACGAGATCTGCAACGCCATCGTCCGTGGCGAAACCGTAAAGCTTTCCTCCTTCGCCACCTTCCAGGTGCGCGACAAGAACGAGCGGATCGGCCGCAACCCGAAGACCGGCGAGGAGGTTCCGATTTCCCCCCGCCGGGTCATGACCTTCAAGGCGTCGAACGTGTTGAAGACACGCATCCTCAAATCGCATGTCGCTCGCAAGATCAAGCTGAAGCCGCTGAATCCGGCTCCCTGATAATCGGCTTCCCGTTTCGGAAACGGCTTTTTTCTCCCTCGCGCTCTCCATCCTTGTGTGCAACGTCAAGACATGACTTGAATTGTCGGCGCCAAACCGTTGAAATATGATGAGTCGCCGTAGGATCGAGCCGCGAGGTCGCGTAGCAGCATGACGTTGGACAAGAGCCCCGATGCCTTTCGCACCATCAGCGAAGTCGCAGACGATCTTGATCTGCCGCAGCATGTGCTGCGCTTCTGGGAGACGCGTTTTCCCCAGATAAAGCCGATGAAGCGCGGCGGCGGCCGTCGCTACTATCGGCCGGAGGACGTGGACCTCCTCAAGGGCATCCGGCATTTGCTCTATGATCATGGCTATACGATCAAGGGTGTGCAGAAGCTTCTGAAGACCAACGGCAACAAGTTCGTCATATCGGTCGGTCATGGCGACCTCGCCAGCGTCGAGGCGCTTACGTCGGGCGTGCAGGACACGGGTGCCGGGGAACCGCGCGTCGGCATGGCCGACGAAGACCAGATCGTGGGCCGCGCCAAGCCGCCGATCACCCGCCGGTTCTTCAATTTTGTCGCCGGAGACGACGAGCAGGAAGTCTCGATCGGCAAATCGAGCGTTGGCAAGGAAGACAGGGCGTTGCTGCAGGAGGCGCTCTACGACCTCCTGGAATGCAAGCGTCTGCTCGATCAGGTGCGCTGAATAGGAAAATCAGGCTTCGGTAAGCCGCTTCATCGCCTGTTCGAGTTCGCCGAGCTGGAAGGGTTTTTGCAGCACGGGCAGCGTGCTTGGGCTGCTGCCATCAGGCGGCGTGCCGTATCCCGTCGCATAGAGATAGGGTTTTCCGCGTTCGTCGAGCAACTTTGCGACCGGCAGCGAACTCTGCCCGGCAAGCGAGACATCGAGTATGGCAGCATCGAACTCTGTATCCCTGGCGGCTGTCAGCGCCCGTTCCAGGTCGGGCGCGCTGGCGCAGACCCGGTAGCCCAGATCGGCGAGCATGTCCTCGAGCAGCATCGCAATCAGCGCGTCGTCTTCGACGATGAATATGTCTTTCATGATTCCGTCCACCCATTGCCCCCTTGCTAAAGCATGTCGCGCAAAAGTGTGCGGCGGTTTTGCGGTAACGACATGCGTAAAAACAAAGACCTAAAGCGCGAGGAGCGAATCTGAAAGATCGCGACGCGCTTTAGGCATGGAGGTTTATGTGGACTGCTGGCACGGCTCGTCAAGACGTCATGGCCGGCAGTGCGAGAAACAGCATATTGCCGGCTGAAATTCGATGTGCAAAAGCTGGAATGCCGTCTCCGCAATGGCTCATGCATAATTCATTAAATCGGAATCGAGTTATGGACAAAATTATGCAGAAATTCAATATGTTGCAGCGTCTTCTGCCGCTCTCGAAAAGACGCGCGGCGCTGTAAGAAAGGGTGTCGAATGGATTTGCTGAGTGCCACGGATTGGCTGCGTCACAGGCCGGGTTTTACATATCCGCTGGCCATTGCCTTTGTTGGCCTGACGTTTCTTCTGAGGCTTGCCGCCAGCGACACTCTCTCTGAGTTTCCCTTCCTGAGCTTCCTTCCGGCGATATTGCTCGCGAGTTTCATAGGCGGCGCCGGGCCGGGCTTTGTCGCGACCTTGGTTGCCGGTTTCACTGTCCAGCAGTTTTTCGTCGAGCCGCACAATGTTTTCTGGCCGGCCAGTGCGGCCCAATGGGTCGGCCTTTCCACCTATCTCATCAATGCCGCGATCATCGTCGGCCTGATGGAGATGATCATCATCGCCCATGGCAGGCAGAGCCGCCTCCGCAGCGAGCTCAACAGCTTCAACACGCGCCTCGAACAGACTGTGGTCCAGCGCACTGCCGAGCTCAGGCATGAGATGGAAGAGAATGCTGCCGCTCAGGCGCAGGTCCGCCAGCTGCAGAAGATGGAGACGATCGGCCATCTGACCGGCGGCGTCGCCCATGATTTCAACAATATGCTGGCAATCATCATCGGCAATCTCGATCTCGCCCAGCGGCGCCTGACCGGCAGCGAGGATCCTCGCCTGCTATACTCCATCCAGAACGCCAGAGATGGTGCGCAGAGAGCGGCGGTGCTCACCGCGCGTCTTCTCGCCTTCTCGCGCCAGCAGCCGCTCGCCCCGGAGGTGATCGACCTCAACAAGCTGGTCGGCGGCATGTCGGAGCTGCTGCGGCGCACGCTCGGCGAGCACATCCGGATCGAGACCGTGCTTGCCGGCGGCCTCTGGCCGAGCTTTGCCGATTTGAGCCAGCTCGAGAATGCCATCCTGAACCTTGCCGTCAATGCCCGCGACGCTATGCCGGGCGGTGGAAATCTGACGATCGAGACCGCCAATACCGAACTCGACGAGCGATATTCGCGCATGCATTCGGAGGTCGAAGCAGGTCAATATGTGATGATCAGCATCACCGACACCGGCACCGGCATGTCGCCGGAGGTGATCGAACGCGCCTTCGACCCGTTCTACACGACCAAGGGACCCGGCAAAGGCACAGGTCTCGGCCTCAGCCAGGTCTACGGCTACATCAAGCAGAGCGGCGGCCACATCAAGATCTATTCGGAGATCGACAGGGGCACGACGTTGAAGATCTATCTCCCCCGTCATGTCGGCACGGCGGATACCCGCTTGAACGTCGCCGGCGCCCAGCCGCTTCCTCAGGGCAGCGTCAATGATACGATCCTGGTGGTGGAGGACGATGAGAACGTCCGCACCATGACCGCCGAAAGCCTGCATGAACTCGGTTACACCGTGTTGCAGGCGGCTAGCGGCATGGAGGCGCTTGTGCTTCTGGAGCAGAATGCGGCAGTCGATCTGATCTTCACCGATATCGTCATGCCGCAGATGAGCGGACGCCAGCTTGCCGATATCGTCCAGGAAAAATGGCCGACGATCCGGATCCTCTACACGACGGGTTACACCCGCAATGCCATCGTCCACAATGGCGTGCTTGATCACGGCGTTTCCCTGCTTGCCAAGCCCTTCAGCCTGGAGCAGCTCGCTCATAAGATCCGTGAGCTTCTGAATGTCGCGGTGAGGGTGGGAGACGAGCGGACGTGAAGCCGGAATACGGCCGCACGCCCGCAATTCTGTGTCAGCGTTATTCCAAGACCTGGATGATGCGATGCGTCTTCGGTTCGACGATCACGCGCCGCTCGTTGACGACCGTATAGCCATAGCCGTCGATATTTGGCACCGTATGCACTTCGACGGTATCGGGCAGCGTCGCGCCGACCGCGATATCGCCGTCATAGACGACGGATGGCGTGTTCTGCTCCATCACATAGGTGCGCACTTCGCCGGGCAATACGACGGAGCCGGTCGGTGCGGGATCGGTGACGATGACGCTGCTCTGCGCGAAGGCGGCGGAGCTGATGGTCAGCATGGCGGCCGCAGCCAGCATGGTCTTGCGCATGGGATTTCTCCTTTCTACCTGAGACATCAAGGCAACGCTGGCCATGCGGCATAGTTCCCCGCGGGCTTTCGCGATCGCGGTAACAGACGCAAAGAGAGAAATTAAGTTGTTACTAAATTAATTTTTACATCAGACGGTTGAGCCGTCTGAACAGCGTTCGAAAAGAGTCCAGATGGTGATGTTAGAGCTCGCTTGTTTACTTTTCGCTAACCATGTTGGACGTTTATTCTGAACGGACGACCAACCGGTCGTTGATTCGACGATCCGTCGCGTTTCGGCTTGCGAATGGATCTCTGGAAGACGATTGCGGCGGCTCGAGACATGCGCTTGCGAAAGACGATATTGCTGGTGGCCGTGGCGGGCATGATGGCCGGCTGCACATCGACAGGCGGTGTGCGCCAGCCTTCCGCGCCGGAAACCGTGGCGCCTGAAAAGGCGCTGGTCCTACCGCCGCCGGGCGGCCCGTCGATCGTCAGCGTCGTCGAGCGCAAGCGCGGCAACGGCGTCGAGCAGACGATCTCGCTGTTTACCTCATCCTCCGTGCCCGGTCAGAATTCCCTGAAGGTCCAGTTCTTCGGTGCTTCGGGCGCCAATCCCGGCGCCGGCAATGCCGGCTTCAGCAAGATCAATGAGAGCGGCATTGCCCGCGAGGTGGCCCGTTCGGTCCCGGGCGTGCCGATGGCGACGTCGGCGACCTTTCTGCAGAACGCCTATGGCCCCTTCGGTTATGCCTCCGGCCGCAGCCGTGCCGGCGACACCTGCGTCTATGCTTGGCAGCAGATCCGATCGAGCACTGCTGCCAATACCCAGGCGCGTAATTTCGGCATGATCCAGCTGCGCCTGCGCCTTTGCGATGCGAGAGCGAGCGAACGCCAGCTGCTTGGCATCGTCTATGGCTACACCGTCACCGGCACCTTCGACGGCGAGGTCTGGAACCCTTACGGCAATCCGCCGCCCGCCGACGCAGCGCTCGGGCGCACCGGCGCACCGATCTATCCCGACGAAGGCGGTTATCGCCCCAGCCCGATGCCGATCGGCTACGAGCCGGCGCCTGCCATTGTCACCCGGCCGCGCGCCGTCGTTCGCAGCGCCTCGACCGCGCAATCGGATCAAGGTGTGGCAGCGGTGCCGGCACCCATCGGCCCGCGCGTGCCGCTGCCGGGCGAGCCGCCGCAGACAAGTGCAAGGCCGGCTGCGGCAGTTGCGCCAATCGAACAATCGGTAAGGGCGATCGGCGTCACCGTGCCTTCGCCGGACTGCATAGGCGACGCGGCCATGACGGCCGCCTGCCGGAGATAGAGCATGATGCCGAAAAGTGTGAGCGGTTTTCGGACGACATCATGCTCTAACTCTTTAATTTAGAACAGGATTCAGATTTTAGGCCGACCCGGCCTAAAATCATCCTGTTCTAGCGAGCATGTCGCGGGCGCCGGATGATGCCCCGGTTGAGCAATTTCGAAGGAACGCCGATGCGCAAAGCCCGCAGTGTCTTTATATGGGCCGTTGTTTCGCTCTGTATGATCGTGCTGATCACGCTGCCGGTCAACCTGCAGACCCAGCTCATCACCGCCATCACGGTCGTGACCGTGATGGCGGTCATCAAGATTCTGAAGGGCGAGGGGACCTGGCGCCTGGTGGCGCTCGCCTTCGGCACGTCGATCGTGCTGCGCTATGTTTACTGGCGCACCACCAATACGCTGCCGCCTCTGAACCAGCCCGAGAATTTCATTCCCGGCCTGCTGCTCTATCTGGCCGAAATGTATAGCGTTGCGATGCTGGCGCTCAGCCTCTTCATCGTCGCGACGCCGCTGCCATCGCGCCCCTCGCGTGCCGCCAGGAATGAGCGTTTCCCTCATGTCGACGTCTTCGTGCCATCCTACAATGAGGATGCCGGCTTGCTTGGAAACACTCTGGCCGCCGCCAAGGCCATGGATTATCCGGCCGAGAAGCTGCATGTCTGGCTGCTCGACGACGGCGCCACCTTGCAGAAGCGTAACTCCGGCAAGCTGCTCGAAGCCCAGGCGGCCGCGGCCCGGCATATCGAGCTGAAGCAGCTCTGCGACGATCTCGATGTCCACTACCTCACGCGCGACCGCAACGAGCACGCCAAGGCCGGCAATCTCAACAACGGCATGAAACATTCGACCGGCGAACTCATCGCCGTCTTCGATGCCGACCACGCGCCGGCCCGCGATTTCCTCCTCGAGACCGTCGGTTACTTCGAAGACGATCCGAAGCTCTTCCTCGTCCAGACTCCGCACTTCTTCATCAATCCCGACCCGCTGGAGCGCAACCTGCGCACCTTCGACAAGATGCCGAGCGAGAACGAGATGTTCTACGGCATCATCCAGCGTGGCCTCGACAAATGGAATGCCGCCTTCTTCTGCGGTTCGGCCGCCGTTTTGAGCCGCAGGGCGCTCGAATCCCAGAATGGCTTCAGCGGCATCAGCATCACCGAGGATTGCGAGACGGCGCTGGCGCTCCATGGTAGCGGCTGGAACAGCATCTATGTCGACAAGCCGCTGATCGCAGGCCTGCAGCCCGCCACCTTCGCAAGCTTCATCGGCCAGCGCAGCCGCTGGGCTCAGGGCATGATGCAGATCCTGCGTTTCCGCTTTCCGCTTCTGAAGCGCGGCCTGACTATCCCGCAGCGTTTCTGCTATATGTCCTCCACGCTGTTCTGGCTCTTCCCGTTCCCGCGCACGATCTTCCTGTTTGCGCCACTCTTCTACCTGTTCTTCGACCTGGAAATCTTCACAGCCTCGGGCGGCGAGTTCCTCGCCTACACGTTTGCCTATATGCTCGTGAATCTGATGATGCAGAATTACCTCTACGGGTCGTTCCGCTGGCCCTGGATTTCAGAGCTCTACGAGTATGTTCAGACGGTGCATCTGCTGCCGGCAGTCGTCTCCGTCATGCTCAATCCGCGAAAGCCTACTTTCAAGGTCACCGCCAAGGACGAATCGATCGCCGTCAGCCGACTGTCGGAAATCAGCCGTCCGTTCTTCGTCATCTTTGCGGTGCAGATCGTCGCGCTCGTCATCACCATCTACAAAATCTATGCTGAGCCCTATAAGGCCGACGTCACGCTCGTCGTCGGCGGATGGAATGTCATCAACCTGATCATGGCCGGCTGCGCGCTCGGTGTCGTGTCGGAGCGCGGCGAGCGTGCTTCGTCCCGTCGCGTCCGCGTCAACCGGCGCTGCGAATTCGGCGTTAACGGCAAGTGGTACGCGGCCTCGATCGAGGACGTCTCGGTTCACGGTGCAAGGCTTCACATCTTCAACAAGCAGCTCGACGAGATGCTGGTTGGCGCACTCGGAGAGATCCGCTTCCGGCCCTATAGCGGCGCGGAACTGGAAACTCTGCCGCTCATCGTCCGCAATATCGAGCCGTCGGGTGACATCTCCAATGTCGGCTGCCAGTACGTTCCGAAAAGCGCGCTCGACCATCGCCTGATCGCCGACCTAATATTTGCCAATTCCGATCAGTGGACAGAGTTCCAGGCCTCGCGCCGCCGCAATCCGGGCCTGATCCGCGGCACCATCTGGTTCCTCGGCATGTCATTCTACCAGACGAGCCGCGGCCTTGTTTACTTCTTCCGCAGCATGCGGCCGGAGCGAGAAGCCCAGCAGCAGGCGGCAAAGGTCAACGCCGGATGAGAAGGATCGCCGCCGCCTCGCTTCTCCTGCTGAATGCCTCCGCCTTCGCCCAGGCGCAGACGGCACCCTTCGACATGTCCGGCGAGCGGCCGCCTGGTGCTTCCGTTACCCCGAGATTGACATCGCCTACGCCGCCCGCAACCCCGACCGCTCCTGTTCCTCCGGCGGCCGTCGCCCCGCCGCAGCCGGCGGCGCCTGCGCCCCAGCCAGCCGCCACGGCAAATACCGCCGCGCCCCGCCCCGGCGATGTACGTCGCTATGTCGTGCCCTTTTCGAAACTTGGTCTCGGCGGCGAATACGATCGCCGGTCATGGTCGGTCTATCTGACGCCGGAGCAGGCGGCGGCCAAGGCAAGCTTCACCTTCGCCTACCAGAATGCGATCTTCGTCGCGCCCGAGGCCTCGGCGCTGACCGTCTATCTCAACAATCGCCCGATCGGCCAGCAGCGTGTCGGCTCGCCGGATGGCCCGTCGGCCGTCACCTTCGAGGTTCCGTCCGGTTTGCTGCAGCCTGGCGCCAATCTTGTCACCTTTGAAGCCAACCAGCGCCACCGCACCGATTGCAGCATCCAGTCCACTTATGAGCTGTGGTCGAATATCGATCCGGCCGGAACCTTTCTGAGTTTTACCGGCAGGGATGCCGCCCAGCTATCAAGCGCCGACGCAATCCGCGCCATCGGCGTCGACGGTGCCGGCAAGACGGAGTTCGACATTGTCGTCCCGGCACTGGAGCAGCCGGGAACCACCAAGCCGCTGTTGCGACTGGCGCAGGGCCTGTCGGTGCTGAGCAGTATGCCGAACCAGATCTTTGCCTTCAGCACCACCTTGCTTCCGGCCGTCAGGACCGGCAAGCTCAGCGTGCTCGTCGGCACCGCGGCAGAACTGCGGCCGATCTTTCCGGGCCTGCCGCCCGGTGCCGAAAGCGCGGCATTCGCCGCTTTCGCCACCGATCCGCGCAGCGGCTCGCCGGTGCTTCTGATCAGCGGCCCCTCCTGGCAGGCGGTCTCCTCGGCGATCGATACCATCGTCGCGCCGACAGACCGGTCCTCGGACGTACGCCGCGACGTGCTGACCACCGAACGCTGGAGCGCGCCGAACGCGCCGCTGGTTTTTTCCGATACGAGTATCGCCCTGTCGCAGCTCGGCGTGAAGACCACCGAATTCTCCGGCCGGCGGCTGCGGACCAGCTTTAATATCGCCGTACCGGCCGATTTTTATGCCAATGCCTATGGCGAAGCGAAGGTGCTGCTCGACGCCGCCTATACCGATAAGGTAATGCCCGGCAGCCACATCGATATCTACGTCAATGACAACATTGCCTCCACCGTGCCGATCACCACGACATCAGGCGGCATTCTCCGTCATCTGCCGATCCGCGTGACGATGCGGCACTTCAAGCCCGGCCTCAATTCGGTGGCGATCGAGGCGATCCTGATGACCAAGGACGATGCGGCTTGCGCGCCGGGCGCGACAGCCGGTGCCACCCCGCGCTTTGCCCTGTTCGATACCTCCGAGCTGCAGATTCCGGATTTCGCCCGCGTCGGTCAGCGTCCGAACCTGGCCGCAATGGCCGGCACCGCCTATCCCTATGGCCGGGCCACGGAACCGACGCCGCTTTTCATCGACCGCGTCGATGCCGACACGCTTTCGGCAGCCGCGACGCTGCTCGGCCAGATGGCGATCACTGCCGGCCATCCGATCGCCGTCGAAATCGTTGCCTCGCCGAATACGATTGGCGATCGTGACGCAATCTTCATCGGCTCCATCTCGCAGATGCCGGCAACCGCGCTGTCGCAGACCAATATCGCCACGGCGAGCCAGGCCTCGTGGCGTCCCGTGGCCGATACGCAGGCGGGCGTCGTCGATACCGGTACGGCCTTCGAGGAGTGGAATTCCAAGGTCAGCGGCGGTGTCTTGCGCAACCGGATCACTGCCTCCCGTGAGTGGCTGTCGCGCAATTTCGATATCTCCCGCAGCTCGCTGCAATTCATCCCCGGCGCCGAGCAGATTTTCACGCCGGCCAACGCCGACACGCTGCTGGTTGCACAGGGCTCCAGCCCGGCGGGAGCCGGCGCCTGGACCGTGGTGGCGGCGCCGTCGGCGAAGGATTTGCGCGAAGGGCTCGAGGTTCTGGCCACGCAGCTGAACTGGTCGCAGATATCGGGCCACATTACCACCTATTCGAGCAAGACAGGCAAGATCGAGACCGTGCCCGTCACCCGTTTCGATTTTGTGCCGTCCACACCCTGGTCGATCGCCAATTACCGCCTGATCGCCGCCAACTGGCTGTCGACCAATATCCTCTCCTATGCCTTTCTGCTGGTCGTCTTCGTGCTGCTGATCGGCGTCACCACCTCCAGCATGCTCAAAAAGCTCGGCCGGTCGAAATGAGGCGGTGGCGCGCACTCTTACTGGCGGCAACGGTCGCGCTCGCCCCGGGCCCGCCCGCCGGGGCGCAGCAGGCGATGATCAATGCCGGCGCATGGGCCGCCTACAAGGCGAAATTTCTCGATGCGACCGGCCGCATCATCGACAACGGCAACGGCAATATCAGCCACAGCGAAGGGCAGGGTTATGGCATGCTGCTCGCCTATCTCGCAGCCAGCCCCGCCGATTTCGAACAGATCTGGTATTTTACCCGCACCGAACTGCTGCTACGCGACGATGGCCTTGCCGTCTGGAAATGGGATCCGAACGGCAAGCCGCACGTCACCGACACCAACAACGCCTCGGATGGCGACATGTTGATCGCCTATGCGCTGGCGCTTGCCGGCACGGCGTGGAAACGCAACGACTATATCCTCGCCGCCTCCCGCATGGCGCAGGCGTTGCTTGCCGAAACCGTTGTGCACGCGGCCGGTCACACACTCCTGTTGCCGGGGAGTGAGGGTTTTGCCGCTAGCGACCGTGAGGACGGTCCTGTCGTCAACCCGTCCTACTGGATCTACGAGGCTATCCCTGTCATGGCGGCGCTCGCGCCTTCGGATGCCTGGCAAAAACTGTCGGACGATGGCCTAGCGCTGTTGAAGAGGATGCAGTTCGGCCCGCGCAAGCTTCCCGCCGAATGGGTGAGCCTCAGCGGCCAGCCGCAGCCGGCACAGGGTTTCGACGCCGAGTTTGCCTATAATGCCATCCGCATCCCGCTCTATCTCGCTCGTGGCGGTGTCACCGACAAGGCGCTGCTGACCCGCCTGCAACAAGGGATGTCGCAAGACGGCGTTCCCGCGACCATCGATCTGACCACCGGCCGGCCGAAGGCCGTGTTGTCGGATCCTGGTTATCGTATTGTTAACGATGTTGTGGCGTGTGTAGTCGATGGGACCAAGCTGCCGGTCTCGGCCCTGCAATTTGCGCCCGCACTCTATTATCCGTCCACGCTTCAGCTGCTGGGGCTGGCCTATATTGGGGAGAAGCATCCGGAGTGTCTGTGAAGTCTTCTCTCGTGGCGGTTTCAGCGGCAGTTGTGGTGGCGACCCTCGTCACCGGCCTGAAAGATCGTGCCGCTTTGCAGGAAAAGTTCGGCCTTGGGGCCGCCGGCAAGCCGTCGCCGGAGCTGATGATGATGGGCCGCATCAAGCCGACGGATGGTCCTGCCGGCGATCCCGAATTCAACGCCCAACTCGTCGCCGACAAGATAGAGGCGATCACTTCCCCGTCGCCGCCAGCACCGGACAGGTCCGAGCCGGATGCCGCTGCATCGCAGCCTGCGGCACCGCAACCTGCAACACCTCAGGCGGCTGCTCCGCCGGCTCAGACGGTCGCCCAGCCGGCACCAGTCACACCCCCCATCGTTTCCGCGCCGCCGGCTCCGCAACAGGCGGCCGCGCCGCCGCAGCCTGCCGTCGATGAAAGTGCTCTTCGTTATTTCGCCAGCCGCGGCGATAAGGTGCGCCTGCAGGTCGAAATCTCCCGCCTTCAGGCGCTCTACCCGAACTGGGTTCCGCCGGCCGATCCGCTCGCCGTGCCGCAGAATGGCGACAAGCAGCTCGAGGCCATGTGGCAGCTCTATTCGGATGGCCGCTATGCGGAGCTGCGCAAGGCCGTCGCCGACCGCCGGGCAGCCGATGCCGGGTGGCAGCCGCCGGCCGATCTGCTCGACCGGATTGACGTCGCCGAGGCCCGTGCCCGCCTCGTCAATGCTTCGGACCTCAAGCAATATGCGACTGTGGTCGACATCGCTGCCGCAACACCGAGCCTGCTCACCTGCAGTGAGGTTGATGTTCTCTGGCGCGTGGCCGAAGCCTTCATCCAGACGGAGAGGGCGCAGCGCGGCCAGGACGCCTACACCTATATCCTGAAGAACTGCACCAATCCGGCCGAGCGGCAGGCGACGGTCGAGAAGGCCTCGACGCTGCTTGCCTACCAGCCGATGCAGGCGCTGCTCGCGCTGGAGAGGCCTGCCGCCGACGGCAACAAGGAATTCGACGCGATTCGCGACAACCTCGCCCGACGCTTCATGGCCGAGGGCGATGACGATCCGAATCTGGCCATCGCGCCCGATTATATCGCCCGCCTCGAAAAACTCACCGAGACGGAGGGGCTTGCCTCCGATGCGCTGCTGCTCGGCTGGTACCAGCTTCGCCGCAACAATGATGCCGATGCCGAGAAATGGTTCCGTGCCGCCCGAGCCAAGCAAGATTCGGCGACCGCTTCGCAGGGGCTGGCGCTGGCGCTGATCGCCCGCAAGGCGGCTGAGGAAGCCGAAGAGGTGATGTTCCGCTGGCGCGCCGATTCCGATGACGCGACATCAACCTATCTCGCCGCTACCGCCAACCTCATGGCGTTGCAGCCGCCGGCCGATCTAGCCGAAGACGTGCTGCACCGCATCGCCACCGAGGTCATCGCCCGGAAATATGTGCCGACGGCGCAGCAGTTCGGCTGGTATGCCCGCTCCCTCAACCAGTTCCAGACCGCCGCACGCTGGTTCGAGACGGCGCTTGCCTGGAAACCCGATGACGAACCGTCCGCCTATGGCCTTGTCATCACCCGCGAGCAATTGAGCGACCGCAATGGCGTGCTCGACCTCCAGCGCGCCTGGGCCGGCCGGTCGAGCCGGATCACCAATCTCGAAGACACGTCCTCCCTGATGCCGAATGCCGTCACGCCGCCGCCGGCGAAGGGGGGGCTTGCCGCACAGCAACCGGCTCAACCGACGCAGCGTCCCCCGGCCGAGCCGCTTCCGGCAGAGCGCCGCGTGACGCTGCAGCCGGGTGCGGAAGTGGTCGTTCGTGCGGCGAGACCGGCGATGGACACGGTGACCGTCCCGCGCGGCCCGCGCCAGACGCGCGGCTGCTCGACGACAATCGATGCGGGGCAGCTTAAGCCAGCCGACGCACTGTCGCGCGGCTGGTGCCTGATGGATATCAACCGGCCGATGGAGGCAATCTCCGCTTTCGAGGCGGCATTGCAGAGCCCCGTCCGCAAGATCCGCGAAGACGCAGCCTACGGCCAGAGCCTTGCCTATTTGCGCGCCGGCCTTTCCACCAATGCCGCCGTCGCAGCCACCAAGGCGCCGCAGAACCGCCAGCGCGCCGCCGAGCTTCAGGTGGCGATCCTCGCCGACCGTGCGCTTGCAGCCTTCGACGCGGGACGTTATCGCGAAACCCTCATCTATCTAGATCAGCGCGCCCAACTGCAGCAGGAACGCATCGACCTGATGGTTCTGCGCGGTTACAGCTACCTCAATCTCAAAATGTACGGCGATGCGACCCGTATCTTCGAAGCCGCTGCCGCAACTGGCAGCCGCGACGCCGCCCGCGGCCTTGCCGACGTCCGTAACGTTACCCACCCAGACACCAACAACTGACGTTGACGCCGCTTCCGCTCTCCGTTACTCGCCTGCGCAGGGGCCGCCCCCAGCCTCATGCTTGCAAGGAAAAGCCTGTGCCCGCTCTCCATGACATCCTCGACAGATCCTATGACGCCTTCCTTTTCGACATGGACGGAACGCTGCTGAATTCCATCGCCGTCGTCGAACGCGTCTGGAGCGAATGGGCAAGGCGCCACGGCTTCGAGCCGGAGGTCTTCCTGAAGACGATCCACGGCATCCGCGCCTCCGATGTGATCCGCGGGCTTGGCCTGCCCGGCGTCGATCCTGCCCATGAGGCGGATCTGCTGCTCGCCGAGGAAATGGAGGATGTCTCCGGCATCGTCGAAATCCCCGGCGCCGTCCGCTTCCTCTCCGCCATCGCTGAGGGCCGATGGGCAATCGTCACCTCGGCGCCGATTGAGCTTGCCAAGCGCCGCATGGCCGCCGCCGGCATCCTGATGCCAAGGGTCATCGTCAGCGGCCAGGAGGTCAAATCAGGCAAGCCCAGCCCCGAAGGATATCTGCTCGGCGCAAGCCGCCTCGGTGTCGATCCGAAAAAATGCCTGGTCTTCGAAGATGCGGTCGCTGGCATCCTCGCCGGCGAGGCAGCCGGCGCCGACGTCACTGTCATTACAGAAACGCACGCCACGCCCTTCGAAACGCCGCATTTTTCGATCGCCAACTACCAGGCATGGCAGCCTCGTCAAACCGCCGAAGGCCGGCTGAGGCTCGCGGCGATCTGACCATTCGCGCAAACCGCCTCCTTTTTCTTGGAGGCAAGGTTTTTCCGCTTGCATTGCACGCGCTGAAAAACTAAACGAAACAAGCCGTTTCGGCAGGTCGGGGCGTAGCGCAGCCCGGTAGCGCACTTGACTGGGGGTCAAGGGGTCGCTGGTTCGAGTCCAGTCGCCCCGACCATTTAAATCCTTGAAAACCCTAGTCTTTCCGGAAAAAAGCAAAGCCTCGAAAGAGGCAAGTTGCGAAAATTGGGCCATTCTGGGGCCATGACAGCCACGGCACCCTAGTGACGATTCGGCCCAGCTATGGCATTCTCCGCGACATGCCCACACCGAAGCTTCGCCCCACCCTCGTTGAGAATCCGTACTTCTCCCGCGCCCATCCGCCAGATGCGACGAACCCGCGCACGATTCCCGCGATGATGAAAACATCCGCGAAAGCGCGATCACGACATTGGCGGCGAGAGGTGTTCTCGATGCTGCTCAGGTGGCCGCCGCGACGCACTTCCGGACGCTGTGGGAATCGATGGGTGGCAAAGGTGCTTCGGCCATCGATTATGGTCGTGAACATGTCGACGGCGGCAAGCCGCGCGACCCCATCACGGAACGGCAAGTGAATGCGGGCAAGGAGCTGGCCCGATGTCGGGCTCTCCTCGGCGCCCGGATGTACGGCCTTGTTTCCGCCGTCTGCGGCGAGGGGTTTGCACTGACTGAGATTTTCGCGCGAAAACGGGAACGGCTGACTGCGGCGGATTGCCTGCGCATGAGCCTTGACGATCTCGCCGAACTCTGGCGGATGGCAGCGCGGCGCTGATGTCCCGCTTTGCCGCAGAGGAATGCCGACCGCGCCGCGCGGCTCGGCCTTATCGCAGCGCGGCTGCTTTTCATCCTCCTTGCCCCTCGGTCCGTGGGGGGGTCAAATTTCGGTTCGCTTGACGCATCTGAAGCCAACGTGACTGGTGGAGGTGTCCTCCGGTTCCGCATGACGGGCGGCGGGACGGTAGCGACGGCAGTAGTTCGGCGCGCAGAGATGTGACCCGCCTTTCAGCACCCGTCTTGGGATTCGAACATTCGGTTCGCGGGGATCGAGGCTTGCTTCTCGGTCACCACCACGAGGGTTTTGACGAATGCAACACGATTTGGTCGCGGGTTGTGGATGGCGGGTTGACCAGTAGTCCGACGTCCACTCCCAGACGTTGCCGATCATGTCGTAAAGACCGTACCCGTTCGCGGGGAAAGACCCAACCGGCGATGTCCTGTCGGCGCCGGGCCGCTTCGTGCTCATTGTGGGAAACGTTCCCTGCCACGTATTGGCCATAAGCTTGCCATCTGGGTTGAATTCGTCGCCCCAGGCGAATTCGGCATCGTCAATCCCGCCACGCGCTGCCAGCTCCCACTCAGCTTCAGTTGGTAGATCCTTGCCAGCCCAATGGGCGTAAGCCAGGGCGTCGCGGTAGGCCACATGAACGACGGGATGGTCGAGCTTCCCACGAATGTCACTGCGACCACCGTAGGGGTGTCGCCAGTCTGCGCCGAACTTGAACGACCACCATTGTGTTATGTCGGAGCCGATGACCGCCTTTGGTTGGGTGAACACGAGCGAGCCGGCCCGCAGCATTCCGGGAAGTGCCCCTGGGTAGTCGGCAGCTTGTGGCGTCATTTCCGCGACGGTGACATGTCCGGTGGCTTTGACGAAGGCGGCAAACTGGCGGTTTGTTACTGGCGTCGCGTCGATCCAGAAGCCGTCGACCTTGACCGGATGCGCAGGCGCTTCCTCCGGATAGTGCCTGTTCGATCCCATGGTGAACGTCCGTGCAGGCACCCAGGCCAGCCCGTCAAATGCGGGATCGTATGCATCTGCTGCGCTCATGGCCATGCCCACCTGAATGTCCCTGTGTGTATCTTTATGACATGCGGTTTCTGATCGTGCCTATTGTCCTTTAGGGAGGGTGTTCGCGACGGCTCCGGTGGCAATTCGCAATCCCTCACGGGGATTCCCCAAAGGGCAATATCTGCTTACGCTAATACAATGTAGAAAATGGATGGAAGAGTGGACATGCCCTCTTCGGCAAGTCGAGGGTGACCGCGCGCGCGGGTCGAGAGCCGCGTCTCTACCGAAATGATCTGTCGCCGACAAACCCTCTTTTACTTCGACTCGTCTTTCAACCAACCTTGGTCGTCCATGTGGCGACCCCCTGAGGGAGGCATTCGAAATGAGACGGACTACAAAGTTCATAACAGCAGCAATGGCGGTCGCCGGCAGCCTGTTGGCGAGCACGGCGGCAATACATGCGCAGGAGAGCAGGAAGCCCAACATCCTGTTCATCATGGGTGACGACATCGGCTGGATGCAGCCGAGCATCTATCACCAAGGTCTCGCGGTCGGTGAAACGCCCAATATCGATCGTATCGGCCGGGAAGGGGCGAAGTTCTTGACCTACTATGCCGAGCAGAGCTGCACGGCAGGGCGGACCGCGTTCATCACCGGCATGCAGCCGGTGCGCGTCGGCATGGTTCTGCCGGAGATTCCCGGAAGCCCGTCCTACCTGCGGGCCGGCACGCCTCACCTCGCCAAGTTCCTGTATGATCTCGGTTACTCGACAGGTGAGTTCGGCAAGAACCATCTCGGAGATACCACCGAATCCCTGCCGACGGCACACGGGTTCCAGGAATTTTGGGGCTACCTCTATCACCTCGACGCCATGCAGGGGGTGAGCTTCCCCGACATCAACAAGACCTCCACCGAGCAGGGGATCGCGCCACCCTGCAGAAACACGCCGATCCCCGGTTTAACGGAAGACCCGGCGTCCGTCGACCCGAAGACCACGACCTGCCTGACGCCGCCGCGTCCGATGCTTTCGTGCAAATCGTCCGACGGATCCCCGGCGAACCAAAGCTGCAAGGATGAGGGCCTGCTGACGCTTGAACGCTCCAAGACGATTGACGAAGAGATCTCAGGCAAGGTCATCGATTTCCTCGACCGGAACGACCCCGAGAAAACCAAAAAGCCGTTCTTCGTCTGGTACAACCCGGCCCGCATGCACATCACGACGGTGTTGCCCGACAAATATCTGAACATGGTCGGCGAGCCCGGCGGCAAGGACTGGGGCGTCAACGAAGCCGGCATGAAGCAGATGGACGACAACATCGGCTACGTTTTGAAAAGGCTCGAGGAGATGGGAGAGCTCGACAACACCATCGTCGTCTTCACGACCGATAACGGCGCCGAGACGATTACCTTCCCAGATGGCGGCACCACCCCGTTCAAGGGCGGAAAGCTCAGCACCTGGGAAGGCGGCATGCGGGCGCCGCTTGTGATTCGCTGGCCGGGGCACATCGAGCCCGGTACGGTCAAGAACGACATGTTCTCGGCGCTCGACTGGCTGCCGACGTTTGTGAACATCGCAGGCGGTCCGAAGGGCGACGGCCTGAAGAAAGAGATCGAGGCGGGTAAGTATCCGGGGGTCGTCAAGACCACGCTCGACGGGATCGACCAGCGCGACTTCCTGGAAGGCAAGTCGCCATCCGCGCGCGACTCATTCTTGTACTATTCCGGCAAGGAGCCGTCGGCTGTCCGCTACAAGAACTGGAAGATGTACTTCGCCATGGTCTCCGACGATCCGGCTGGCTTCATTACCGGGGTGATGCCATACGCCTGGACGCAGGTCGTCAACATCAAGCGCGACCCGTTCGAAACCTCGGTCGGTCAACAGTTGAAGACGCTCTTCGGTACAGGCGGCGCCATCGCGTCACCGTCCACCGCCTATGTCTATGACTGGAACATCCTGCCGATCGGCCAGCAGTTGTGGCTGAAGCATCTTGAGACCTACATCGACTTCCCGCCGCTTCAGAGCCCTGCAAGCTACAATCTGGAGCAAGTGATGCAGCAGGTCCGCGAAATGAAGACTGGTCACGACTGACGCGCAGCCGAATAACGCATTTGTAGCGGACGCCACAACGGCGTCCGCTACGTCAGTATGTCCAAAGGGCTGCAGAGGGCCGAACGATGAGCGATGTCATCCAAGCAGGTCGTGACGAAGCACGCTGGCCTCCGGTGATGGCGATCCTGGCGGTGTTCGCCCTTTTGGAGGTGCTGCCGCACCACGTCTATGCCATGCCGCGATGGGTGTCATACGCGGTCCTAGTAGCAGCTATCGTTCCAATGATCATGGTGACGGTGTCGACTGACAAGGCCATGTGGCTGCGCATCGAGCATGTCGCCATCATGCTGCTTGCCAGTGTCTACGCAGGCAATACGGCGGCGGAACTCGGAGATATGGTCGGGATCATCACCGTGCATCCGCCCGAGACGCGATCAGTGTCGCTGTTGGCGTCGTCATTTACCATCTGGATCACCAACGTTCTCACCTTTTCGCTGCTCTATTGGCAGATCGACGCGGGCGGCCCCTCGCGCATTGCGCGTGGCATGGCGGGAAAACCCGACTGGCTGTTTCCCCAGGCGTCGGCTCCCGAACTAGCGTCGCCAGACTGGCGGCCGCTCTACATCGATTATCTTTCCCTCGCATTCAATACGGCGACCGCGTTCAGTCCCACCGACGTGCTGCCACTCACCCGACGTGCGAAGGGGCTGATGATGCTCGAAAGTGCCATTTCATTGCTGACGCTCGTGCTCGTGGCCGCGCGTGCAGTCAATGTCATTCCGTAGCGCCTCGCCGGCGCCGCGGTCGTCCATTCGTGCCGAAAGGATCGAAGGTGCCCGTATGTCAGTGGAAGCCGATCAGCTTTCAACAATGATCAATCACGCGGTCGCGCCGGCGTTCATGCTCAATGGCGTCGCGGCGATGGTGGCGGTTTTGGTCAATCGGATTTCCGGCGTCACCGAGCGGATCAGAAACCTGCGTGAGATCCACGAGAGTGACGTCGCCCGAGCCCCGCTGAAGAGGGGAATCGGGGAGCTGAGGCGGCGTGAGCGCCTATTGAACAGTGCATTGCACTTGGCTGTCCTGTCAGGGATAGGCGTGACGCTCCTACTCCTATTCGGCTTCGTCGTAGCCTTTTTGGGATATCGTCACGAACCAGGCGCCGCCGTACTATTTGTTGCGGCACTCTGCTTCCTGGCGGGGTCGCTCGTCCGATTCCTGCAGGACATCCGGCTGTCGCAAGGTGAGCACGACGACCGTCAGTTGCGCTGATCGCCGAATTGCTCAAGGCCCTCTCGCCTTCACTAATCTAAAGCGTGTCTCACTTATTCCGCCTCATAACCTGCTGTGAAGAAATTCAGGCATTCCTCGACGGAGAAGATGCCGACAATCTCATCCAGGGCTTTGTTATTGTATCGAAGCTTCGTGCGGCACGTTTTCGCAGTAAGGTCTTGAGCTTGGAGAATGCCATCTCGATGGGTTGAGGTCGGGTCAATAGGCCGGCAGGGCGCGGCAGAATGCCTGAAGCTGTGGCTCGTCGGCTTCAGTCTTGCCTGTCCTCCTGCTGGGAGGGACACGCCACGAAGGTGACGTTGTCCCTTGCTGAGATCAATAACAAGGCGGGTAGGGATAGTAGCCGCACTGCGGACCGTTGTAGTAGGAATTGTAGTAGGGCCGGGCTGCAGCGGCTCCAATGGCAGCACCGGCGACCACGCCCGCCGCGACGGGAGCGCCGCGATACCAGGCCCCGTGGTAGACGGGCGCATGCCAGTAGGTACCTCCGACACGGTTGATGTTCGTGTCGCCGATATGCACGTCGTCTCCACGGAAATCACCTCCCGCGAAGTCTCCGCCGCGGAAGCCGCCGCCGCCGAAGCTGCCGCCGCCAAAGCCGCCGCCATGGAAGCCCCCCCCTCCGCCGAAACTTCCACCGAAGTGATCGATGAAGAGGGCCGCGGGTCCGGTCGCACCGCTTAGGCTTCCCTCCAGAATGGCGATATCGAATGTCAGTGTCGTGCCGTCGAGTTTCGGAGTCTTCAGCGTGACGACGGCGTCACTGACATCCGATCCTTCACCGCCCAGCACCGACACTGTTGCGTTCGGAGGATCGACGGCGAAATTGTCCTTGCCGTCGTCCCATTGCATAATGAACTGTTCAGTCGTCACATGCCCGGCAGCTCGCACCGGCCGGTCGGCGAAGACGATCGAATTGGCCGAGACGCCAGTCAGAATGAGCTTTCCGTTTTCGATTTTGGCGCCAGCCGAATTGATCACTGCCAATGACGGCACCGGACCTGTTGGCGTGACTTGGCCAATTGCCTTTTCGAGCGGTACGTGCGGCTTCTTCGGGGCGTCCTGCGCAAAGCCAGCGGAGGCCAGCGCGAAACTTCCGGCGAAGATGAGCGTGGTGAGACGGTCGACTTTCATGGCGAATATCCTCCCAGTTGGAACGGGCAGGAAGCCCGTCACTTAATGCACGTTGTTGAAGTCTGATGTCACAAGCGTTAGGCACGCCGCCCAGCCGAGGCGCACACAGTCCTAGTTCTTGAAGATCTGCTTCCAGTCGTTCTTCATGTCGACGACGGTCCAGCCGGTGATCGCGGCCGCGTCCAGCGCCTTGTCGAGGCGTCCGAAATCGGTCTTACGGTCATAGGCGTATTCGCGCTCCGCATCAGTGTGATGAACAAGCATCCCGAGGCGCGCCGGCGCACCCGCCATCGTCGTCCATTAGAGCATTTCGAGATCGCCGTCGGAATTGCCGAACGCTGCGATGGGGCGGCGGCCGATCTCCTGGTTGATCCCGACAGGCTTGCCTGCCTTGTCGTCGATGAAGTTGACTTCCGGCAGACGGAACAGGGTCGGCGTGTCGTCCTGCATCTTGAACTCGGTCTTGATTGAGGAGCCGACAACCTGCTCTGGCGGGACGCCGTAGACCTTCTCCGTCCATGGCCGCATGAACTCTACGCCGCCACCCGACACGATGTAGGTCTTGAAGCCGTTGGCGCGCAGGTAGGACAGCAGTTCGACCATCGGCTGGTAGACGAGCTCGGTGTAGGATCGCTTGAATCGAGGGTCGCGTGCCGTGGAAAGCCAGTCGGTCACGACCTTCTGGAAATCCTCAGTCGTCATTCCCGCATGGGTGACCATGATGAGTTCCAGAAGGCCTTTTTCGCCAGTTGCGGCAAGGGTTTTCATGTCGCCGTCGAGCACCGCCTTGAACGGCTGGACGTTTTTCCATTCAGGATGCTGCGGCGCGAGCGTCTTCACGCGGTCCAAGGCGAAGGCAAGTTGGGTGTACATGGGATGCTCGACCCAAAGGGTCCCATCATTGTCGAATACTGCAATCCGTTCGGGCTCCGGGACGAAATCGGTCGAGCCCTGTTTGGACACTCTCTCGACGAAGGAGACTATCGCCTGTTTCGGACCGGTGTCGTTCCAGGAGGGCAGAGGATCGCTTTGTGCATACGCGGACGCCGTGAGGAAAAGTGCTGCGACGACAACCGGAATCACATCGCGTGCCGATTTGATGAGGTGGCGGATAGTGAGCATTGGGTGTACCCTCAAGTGAGAGAGCGCCCAGCGAATTGCACTCCGACCCGGCGCCGCCCAACTCTAGCGAATGTGATCGCCCTCCGATATTGCACTTTGGGGAATCGTCGGGATCCTAAGGCAATCAATAGTGGTGTTTGCAATGGATGACACCACACCAAGAAGATGTTATCGTCGCAAAGCTTTGAGGTGGACCAATGGCCTTGGGCAAGGGGCAAGGGGGAAGGTCGAATGCGATGGGCTGGTCCCTTGCTGGCGTCGCTCCTGCTGATTGCTTCGAATTCCTACGGTGTCACTGCCGATACGTCGCCCACACTCCTCGATCGGCCGCCGCGGGTTCTAATACTTTATCGCTATGATGAGCGGATCGCGGCAACAACCACTGCCGGAGAAGCGTTGCGCAGCCGCCTGCTGGAAGCGACAGATGGCAAGATCGATCTATTCTCAGAGTTACTGGATCTGTCGAGGTTTCCGGAAGCCGATCATGTCGCACGCATGGGACGATACCTGGCGCAGAAGTACGCCCCTCGTCGCCCGGATGTGATCGTCGCACTCGGCAAGGAGTCCGCCAGCTTCATATTGACGAATCGCAGCGCGATCGCTCCCGATACGCGCGCGAAGCGGAAGTCTTCGGGCTGATCATCCGTGGCAAGCTCAACAAGCAGATCGCCTATACCCTTGGCATATCGGAGCGGAGGGTGAAGGTGCACCGCCATCAGGTTATGGAGAAGCTCGGAGTAGGATCGCGAGTATCGATCTCACCGGTCGGGGCGCATCGTGGCCTGGGATTTGATTGGGCGACCTTCCCCTTAGGACAATATGAATCGAGATCTAGCAGGCCTACTGTGCCGAGGAGCCCGTAATCACGAGGGAGGCTTGAGGTGGGCGACCTGCGCCGCACGATCGCTGTCGTTGATGATGACGCAAGCATACGTCGAAGCGTCGGGCGGTTGGTCAACGCTTACGGGTTCGCGAACGTAGAGTATGCATCCGCAGAAGCCTTTCTCGTTCGCGATCCAGCGGTGGCGATCGACTGTCTCGTTCTGGACATCGATCTCGGCGACATCGCAGGCATCGAATTGCAGCGCAGGCTGAAAAAGGCTGGAGTGAACTTGCCGGTGATCTTCATCACGGCGCTCGAAGATGAGCGGCTGAGAACCGAAGCAGAGCGGGAGGGGTGTGTCGCGTATCTGCGAAAGCCCTTCGCGGGATCCGTGCTCATCGCGGCGATCAAAAAGGCGCTCGAGCGAGCGCGGCACATTATGAATGGCTATCCAAAGGTCTTCAATATCGAGTCCCGATCCGCAGGAGGATCACAATATCGGCGAGATGTACAACTGGGTCCTTGGGCCGATACTGAAGACGGTCGAGGAATACAAGAAGACCCTTGTCCGATCACCCAATCCACCTGCGGCCAACATGACCAATTTTTGAATTCAAGCACCGCAATCTTTTGGCCGTTGAGCTGAGGGGTGGCGCTAACCCAACGGAAAGGTACGACAATGTTCAGACACTTGATTGCCGCATGCTCGGTATTTCTCATTCCAGTCGCAGCAGGCGCTGCAAAGCTCGAGGTCGGAAAACTGGAGTGCGATATTTCCGAAGGCGTCGGGATGATCATCGAAACCAAGCAGACCGTCTCGTGCACATTCACGCCATCGCCCTCGGGCCCGACGCAGATTTACAAGGGTTCGATCGACGAGTTCGGCCTCGCCGTCGGCGACGTCAAGGCCGGGAGGATGGTCTGGCTGGTTTCGAGCGTTAGTGGCGAGCCGGCTTTGGGCTTGCAGGGGACCTATCGAGGTGTCGAGGCGGATGCCAGCCTTGGCCTCGGCGGCGGCGCCAAGGTTCTGGTTGGCGGAAGCCGCGATAGCGTTTCCCTTCAACCGTTGTCGCTGGAAGGCGAAGAAGGCGTCAACGTTGCGATTGGTGTCGCTTCGTTGAAACTGAGTGCAGTTGACTGAGACATCCGCATCCTGCTGATCGCAGTGTGGGACTTCGTCAACACGCTAGGTCTTGTCTCTGATCAGTCGCGCGTCGGGGCCGAGAATGGAATATTCACCGTCAGAAACACGCTGCCGCCGCTAGTTCGGTTCTCGACCCCGAACACCTCGCTCAGTTCGCTGGCTGCCTCCCGCTCGCCCGTGCCGGTCGCATGCGTCACCGCGCCGTCGACCACAAGTCCATTGCGGTTCTCCATCAGCGCATGCCCCAGATAGGCCAGCCGGCTCTCCTGGCCCTTGCTCTTGCGGTAGAGCCGGGCATCCGGGTCGGTGGTGGAGGCGTGCGTCTCGTTCGAGCGCTTCTCCTTGCGGAAGTCACGCTCGCCATTGCGCCCGCCGTCCGGTGGCTCGCCATCGTCGCCACCTGCGCCATCCTTGGCGCGAAAGCTCTTCATCGAGGCAAACGCCTTCAGCATCGTCCCGTCGACCGAGAAGTGCTCTACGCTCAAAAGCTTCTTCACCGCCGGCTGTGCAAGCAGCGCCGACAGGAAGCCTTGAGCCACCTCCGTCGTCAGAACCCGGTCGCGATTATGCGTGAACACCGTCGGATGCCACACCGCATCATCTATCCCAAGACCCACGAACCAGCGGAACAACAGGTCGAACTCAAGCCGTTCCATCAATTGCCGCTCGGAGCGGATCGAATACAGCATCTGCAGCAGCACCGCCCGCAACAGCGGTTCCAGCGCGATCGACGGCCGACCGTCTTGGCATAGAGCCCATCGAACGACCCATCCAGCGCCGCAAGCGATGCGTTCACCAACCGGAGCATCGCACGAAGCGGGTGACCCGCCGGAACCCGTGCCTCAAGGTCGACATACGAAAACAGCGATCCCGTCCGCTTATCCCCGCCACGCATGCAAATCAATCCCCGCTGTTGCAACCCGCGGGAATCATGGCTTCAACTCAAAAGCCAGAGAGTTTTTCAGCAGCCTTCAGTGCGGTTTTTGAGCGATCGCGATCATCGATTTCGCCAGCAGTGGAATCCTCCCGACATATTCGAAGTCGACGCCTTCGAAGCCTGTTTCGACGAGCAGTGTGCTGAGCGTTTCGGGAGACCAGAATTTGATATGGCCATGATCCTTCAGGGGCATAAAATGATCGTCCATCTTTCCGCTCACGGCCAGAGCCAGATTTTTCCAGTAGCCGTGGAAAGGCGTCGATACGACCGCGATGCCGCCGGGCTTCACAAGATCGTAAATGGTCGTCGAGAAGGCCTTGGGATCATAGACATGCTCCACCACCTCGAGGCTGATGACCGCATCGAAGGTCCCATACCGGCTGGAAAGATCTTCGTAGCCGGAACCAATTTCCAGCGAAAGATCAGGGTGAGCCGTTCTCGCTTTCGCGATGCCGTCCTTCGAGGGATCGACGCCGACGACGTCATAGCCTTTTTCCGCGAGCACGGCTGCAGCACCGCCGGTGCCGCAACCGAGGTCGAAGACCGCCGTTTCTTTTGCCTCCTGAAAACTGTTATCGAGAACATCGACAACGGCCGGCAGAATATAGGAATGGGCGGTCGCCGGCTTGGCGTGTACATAGGTAGTAGCGTCCAGTTCGATAGACATTTTACCTCCTGAAAGTCTGGATAAAGTGAGCGGCCAATGGTACGGCGGACTTTGACGGGAGTGTGGTGTCGTTGTGGTATTAAGGTGATTAACGCCGAAGGCGTCCCCGGCGGCGAAGCGTCGCCCGCCGATTGGCTGTACAGACTGCGCGAGACATCCTCCAGCAACGGCCCACGCTCGCCATGCCGGATCCCGAAGCTGATTGGCAGGGTGCCCTGAAGATGCTGAAAACGGGCCGCTTTCAGGTTTGCCGCATTCTCGTGGTTCAAAAGGCCGCTGTATCCGGCTCCGCCCGTTTCGACCATTTAAACTAAATAACGCGATGAAATACCATTTGAAGGTGCATAGCAAATAAATCCTTTAGTTCTTTTTGGTACTGCCTCAGTTGGGAGAGGTGGTATTTGTTGCATTTTGTTAAGGTTATACCCAGTTTGGAAGTTAACAACCAAATTTTGGATTGAAAAAAACCTGAAGCCTCTTCGCATTCTCGTGAATATGTGTAGATTAACATTGTCCCTGTCACGGATAGCCTAGTCGAGCATGGCGGATATGAAGCACAATCTAACTTGCAGGCAGAGCCTCGCCAGCGCGTTCCAGGCTCTGTCGGACGAGGCCGTCAAAGCCGGCTGGTCGGAAGGCGATGTTGCCCTCGCGCTTGCCGAACTCGCCGAGGAGCGGGTGATTGAGGTTACCGCCAAGGTGATCATGGAAGGCTCCGTCCATCCTCAGTTCATCGCTGCCGGCGGTGGACGCGACAGCTGACGATCTTACACCAGCAATCCCGCCGTTTTCACTGCCGTGATGAAGGAAGCCTGTGCGGCACGCGGGCTGCGCAGTCCGTCGAGCGCATCCAGGCAGTGCTGGCGCGCAACGCGATAATCGCGCCCACGCTTGCTCGGCCACCGCTTCAGATATTCGACGGCCTCCCAGACGGTGGAAACGATCAGGCTGCTATTTGGAGAAACGACCCGGACGGGGGAGGGAAAGCGTTTTTCACTCACGTCTGCACTCACTGAATCCTGCTACCAAACGCGGCCAGAACGCGCGTGATAAAATTTTGTTCCATAATTTTGTTCCACAGAAATTTGCGCAGTTGCTAAACTTCAGACCCTCGCGCATAATGATTTTATGGTCGGTTGCGGAGGGCGGCCGGCGATGCAAGCGTGGATGCGTTTGCCCTCGGAGGAGATGCGGCGTGATGTTACGATCATCAATTCATCCGCATGATTTACCGCTATTTTCGGAAGATCTCGATCTGCTTTCGCAAGTGCTCGACAAGGTCTGCGACGAACGCGGCCTCGCCAGGACGACGCCGGAGGCCGAGCGGATCGGTGCGGTCATCATTCAGCTCTACAGGCAAGGCGTGAAGGATGGCGGCAAACTCGCCGACCTTGCAAAAACCTATCTATAAAGATCAGTTCTGCTCGATCGAGACACCGTTCTTGCCGATGGTCATCTCGATCCCCTGCGGCTGCTTTCCTCATGGAATATATAGGCGCCAAGGCCGATGACGGCGACGACAAGAACGCCGATGATGACGTAGAGACCATTGCTGCGGTTCAAGAGATTGCCCCGATATGTAATAGGCCCCGATATGTTATGGGACAGCGAAACGCCCGGGCGAGCGATTGGTTCCGTCAGTCGTCGTTGGCGGCGTTGAGGTTTTCCGGCCGGATGCCGTCATCGCTGGAGGTGCGTGCGCGTAACCGGATGCCGGGGCCGCCTTCATCCTGATTGCCGCTGGAAAGGAAGATGATGCCGTTCGCCTCGAGCGTGCTACGCACATCGAACAGCGCGTGCGGCTCGCCCGCGAATTCACCGTTTTCCAGCGCCATCACAGTCTCGACCGGCAGGCCGCTGGCGGCGGCGAGCTCTTCGATGCTCATTCCAATCATGGCGCGCGCGCCGCGTATCTGTGTTGCTGTTATCATGGCGGAAAATCTAGCGCATTTCCAGCGCTTCTCAAGTGGCGGCGCTGCACGTTGGCCGGTTTCGCTACCTAAGGCATGCGCTCTTCAAACTTCCCTCAATTTGACACCAAATAGATCGTCATGCATGCGCTCGACCGCGATCCCCATTCCTCCCATCAGGGCGGCGCGGTTCCCAAAGCGGCTGATCTCGATGCGCGGCGGATAAGGCGTACAACGCGGCAGGAAACCGCGGATGGCGTTTACGAGTTCCGGTCTTGAGCCGATGCTGCCGCCGGTGATCACCAGTTCAGGATCGAGAGCCGCTCCGATTGCAGCAATAGCGACCGCGACCAGCCTTGCCGTCTCTTCGATGGCAGCCGCAGCGCTTGTTTCTCCTGCATTAAACGCGGCGAAGAGATCGGCCACGGTGGATGCGTTACGCCCGCCGAAACCGACGTAGCGGCGCAACATCGCGACGCTGCCGACCGCACTCTCAAAGGTTCCAAGCGTAAATCCGCCAGGATCAAAAGCATCTCCGCCGATCGGAAGATAGGCGATTTCGCCGGCCGCCCCACGCGCGCCACGCAACAGAGTTCCGTTGGCGATGATGCCCATGCCGACGCCCGTTCCAAGAGCAACGAAAGCAAAATTGCTGGTTTCGATGCCGTGTCCCCGCCATCTCTCCCCTTGCGCGGCAAGGTTGACGTCATTTTCAACGATCACCGGTATAGCCATTCTGTCGCTGAAGACTTGCCGCAGATTGATTGCGTCGATGCCGGGGATGCTTGGCGCCACGTTGATATGCCCGGTGGCCGGATCGAGCACGCCGGGACTGCCGAGAACGACGAGACGAAGTTTGTCGGCAGTGGTCCCGGCCGTCAACGCGAGTTCCACGATAAGATCGCTGAACTGATTGACGAGATGCATTCCGCCGCGCGGGTCGGTGGATACTTTGGTTTCAGCAACCACGTTCCCCAACAGATCGCAAATAGCCGCGGCAATCTTGGTGCTCCCGAGGTCGATAGAGACGGCCAGTCCCGCCCTGGCATTGATTTCATAGGTGATCGCATTCCGGCCCGGGCGACCATCAGTCTGCCCGACTGGTTTCAGCCATCCGTCATCCTCAAGGTCGCGCACGACATCGGAAATCGTCTGTTTTGATAAGCCGGTTAGCTTGGCAATATCGGCGCGAGAGATCGACCCGTTCGCGAACACGGTTCGGATGACGGCATTGGTTGAAATTTTTCGTGCGATCGGAGTCTGTGCGACAGAAGAGTTCATTGCCATCCGGCTAGATCAGTCCAATTAGTTCGGAGCACATACTTAATGGGCGCGATATTAAGTCACAACTATCGCGACTAACCGGAATTCAATACATCGAAGCAGGTAATTTGTCTATGTCCTTGACAAATGGGAGGCCAGCTGTAGGCTTGAATTAACGTGCGATGAAAATGCGCGATGAAATAAAGAGGGTCGATGAGAAGTATGTGCCATACCTATCGTCCGGTTAGCCGTGCGCCTGCCAAGATCGCCCAAAGAGGAACTGGCATGGTCTTGACCGGCTATTTCCTTTTTCGCGTCCCGCGGACGCCTTGAACCTAGCTGCCGAGGATTTGCTCATGATGAAGCCCTCGACTGATGGACAGCTTTTCGCCGAGCAGCCTGTTTTACTGCCAATAGTATCACGCCTTCATGCGGACGTTCATCCGGATGGGCACGCTGATCTCGCCTTGTGGGGAGCAGGCAGTTTCGGGCGTGTGAGATTTTCTCCAATCAAGGGTGCTTATACCCGGGAGACAGGGCCTTTCCGTGGCTCGGAGAAACCAGGAAATGCTTCAACCCGATCCCTCGTCGATCCGCATTGCGAAGGCGACGGAGCCATCCTGCTCGAATTCGGAAAAGCCGAGGCGACGGTAGAAACCCCTGGCGCGTTCGTTGTTTGGGTCGACCCCGAGATGCACGGCTCCGACCCCGTGGTTTCGAAGCGCTTGAAGCTCCGTGGCGATCATCCTTCGCCCCCAACCGCTTGCCTGAAGTCCGGGAAGGATGTTGATGTGGAGATGCGCGGGGTACTGGTCTTGAAGCCACGCCGTTCCGCTGCGCGGATTTTGAATTCGTTCCATCACGTCGGCGTCGCGCGGACGGGTGGGTGCCAGTCCCGCAATCTGCTGGCGGACGAACGGCCACCAGTTTGTCTGCAAGTCTCTGTCGAACCTGCTGGTGTCCGGCACCCCTACGACATAGCCGGCCGGCCGGCCGTCGTGAACGAGAACAAAGGCAAAGTCCTTGGCGAATTTGAGGTAGGGTACCGACCAGATGTAGCCGGGCAGATGCGGGTCGCTATAAAGCGTGCTGGCATCCTCACCGCCATTCGCGGTTTTCAGGCAGATGTCGAAAAGGGCGTCGATATCCGCTTCAATCGCGGGGCGGATGAAGCAGCTGGTGTCCATCACTTTGCCACCTCCTGCGTGGCGCTTTGTCATTTTAGGTCGCGAGAGGAGCCGATGCATCGACGATTACCTCAGATTCGCCAGCCAGGTAAAGCTCTGGGGGAAGAAAACGTTCGGCCGCTGCTTGGCGCAAGGCCTGAACGGGAGTGGAGAATAAACCAGATGAGGTGGAGCAGATGAAAAGAACCGTGAAATCGATCAGCATACTGCCGGCATACCGATTGAAAGCAGCTGTCGCGCTTGCTGGCGCGGCGCTTTTGAGTTTTGGCCTTTTTTCAACAGCCGCGCGCGCTGACGACCTGGCAGTGTGGGACGACCAAACCTATGAAGGCCAGAGTGCGGTCATCGAGCAGCTCAACAAGGAGTTCGAAGCTGCCCATCCCGGCGTCACGATCAAGCGCACCGCCCGCACCTTTGATGACATGAAGTTGACGCTGAAGCTTGCTGTTTCGGCAGGTGATGGCCCTGTCATCACGAAAGTCAATCAGGGTGCGGGTGACATGGGGGCGATGGTCAAGGAAGGATTGCTCCTGCCGGTCGACGACTACATCAAAAACTATGGTTGGGATAAGCGCCAGTCGGATTCCGTGCTTGCTCGAGACCGCTGGGAAGATGGAAAATTTGGGGTCGGTAAGACCTACGGCATATCAGGCCTCGGCGAGATCGTTGGCCTCTACTACAATAAAAAGATCCTCGGCGATGCGGGAGTAGCGCTGCCGCAAACCTTCGAGGAGCTGCTGGCCGGTCTTGATAAGCTGAAGGAAAAGGGCGTTCCACCCTTCATGATGGGCTCGGCAAAGCAGCATCTGGCCCTGCACATGATCGGCGCCATCGAGCAGGCGCATATCGACGCAAGCAATCGTGCCGAGCTTGACGATCTGATTTACGGCCGGGGCGGCTCCTGGAACACCAAGGGGAACATCGAATCCGCCAAACTCGTGCAGCAGTGGGCACAGGGCGGTTATTTTTTCCCCGGTTTCGAAGGCATCTCGGGTGACGACGCCGTACAGCTTTTCATTTCCGGGCAGGGCGCGTTCCTTATCTCCGGGACTTGGTATTTCGGTGACATGCAACACAATCCGGATATCGGCTTCATGGCGATTCCCGCCCCGAAAGGTATTTCCAAGCCCATGAGTGTCGGGGGCGTGGATCTTGCCTGGGCGATAACGAGCCTTGCCAAAACGAAGCCGACACAGGACGTAGCCGGCGCATATATCGATTATATGGTCTCGGAAAAGGCTGCTGAAACCTGGGCCAATGCTGGCTATCTTCCGGCAACGTCGCTCGCGGCTGACGCAAAGCCAAAGCTCACGCCACTCCTCAGCTCCGGCATCGAAATGTGGAAGACGCTCAACGCAAACGATGCTCTCGGCCATTACCCCGACTGGTCGAGCCCGACGATGCTGAAGACAATAGACGACAACACGCCGCTTCTTCTGTCCGGCAATATCACGCCCGAAGCCTTTGTCGATGCTATGGACAAGGATTATCAGGCGTACCTGAAGGATAAGAAATAAAAAGCGCGAGCGCTGGTCACGGCCGCCCGCCGCGGTCGTGACCTCAGTCTCGTCGATCCAAATAAATGAGCACTGCGATCGGCTCGCTGCGCGATGACCACAGCTTCGGCCTTATGGAGTAATGGATGAAACGCTCCGCACTTGATGGTTCGCAACAGACCAATTTTATCTATTTATTGCCTGGATTGCTGTTCTACGCGGCTTTTGTCTTTGGACCGATCATCGCGGCTTTGGGTTTGAGTCTGACCAGCTGGGACGGCCTGAGCATGCCCAAGTGGGTTGGTCTCGGCAATTACGTCGCTCTCTTTTCTGACAGTCGTTTTTATATTGCTTTGCGTAACAATGCCGAGCTTATGATCTTCTACTGTGTCCTGCCGCTCGTGCTCGGTATAACTCTTGCCGCTTGCGTCTGGAATCTGAAGCAGCGCGAACAACTTGCGCTCCGGACCTTCCTGTTCCTGCCTTATATCATGCCGACCGCCGTGTTGGGCATCATCTGGGCATGGCTCTACAATCCTGCATTTGGCCCTTTCAATCAGTTTCTGAGAGCCGTGGGCTTAGGCGCCTTCGCACTCCCGTGGCTCGGAGATTTCAGTTTTGTGCTTCCTGCTGTCGGGATCGTTGCTACCTGGTATTTCTTCGGTTTTTGCATGGTTATCTTCCTGACCGGAATTCAGCGCATCGACCCGTCTCTTTTCGACGCTGCCAAGGTCGATGGCGCTTCGACGCGAAAAACCTTTTTCTGGATAACGCTGCCGCTTCTCTTACCTGAAATAAGGGTGGTTTTGCTGCTGACGGTCATAGCGTCAATCAAAAGCTTCGACCTGATTTTTACAATGACCAGGGGCGGACCCGCCAACGCGACGCTCGTGCCGAACATCTACATGTACCAGCTCGGCTTCGAGCTTAATCGGTTCGGCGCTGCGGCGGCCATCGCCATTGTCGGCGCGGTACTCACATTCGTCATCAACTATGCAATTCACCGATTTGTGGGATCGCAGAACAAAGGACGGGCTTGATGAGCCGTTGGTCTAACATCTCCGCCGGTACGCTATTCCTTCGCATTGTCCTGTGGCTTCTTGCTTTCGTAACGATCACGCCGTTCCTGCTTCTGCTTCTGACCTCGATAAAGAGCAAGGCCGACGTTCTGCAGGGTGCATTCGCGCTGCCGGCATATCCGCATTTCGAAAATTACCTCGCTGCTTGGAATGCCGGACATTTCAACATTTATTTCTGGAATTCGATCATCGTTGTCATACCCGTCGTTGCTGCAAGCGTCTTTTTAGGCCTGCTGACTGGTTTTGCCTTCGCCTACCTGTCGTTTCCGTTCCGGCGCACGCTGTTCGCTATCCTGACCCTCGGCATGATGGTGCCGGCGGAAGCCTTCATCATCCCGCTTTATTATGAAATGCGGTATCTGGGATTGATCAATACCTATGCGGCTCTGATTTTGCCGCAGATCGCGATGTCGATACCGTTCTCGACGATCTTCCTCGCCAGCGCGATGCAGCAACTGCCGGAAGAAGTTCTCGAAGCGGCGGTTCTCGACGGCGCCGGACGCTTCTATATCCTGCGCAAGATCGTCGTCCCACTCATGGTGCCGGCAATGTCGACACTGGCGCTGTTCCTGTTCATATGGACCTGGAACGAGTTTCTGATTCCGTTCATCCTGGTCAACGACGACGACTATCGGACGCTGCCCCTCGGCATGCTGTTTTTCCAAGGGCGTTATACCGTCAACACGCCGGTTCTGACCGCCGGCGCGGTGATTGTTATTTTCCCGCTCATCCTGACTTATCTCGTTTTCCAGCGGCGGTTCATTGCCGGCTTGACGGCAGGAGCGACCAAATAGACAGCCGCCCATTGACGGCAAGACCTCACGCCGCCTCGCGGCGTCTTCGCTCACGCTTGTGGCGCACTTCCAGCGCCGCGCAGCCCCAGACCGTGCCAAGCAGCAGATAGACATGGCGCCAGTGGTCGATATCGATGACGTTGCCGATTGTCGCATGGCCGAGAACCGAGATCCAGGCGATCATCAGGAAGGGCTGCCACGGCCGGTCGAGCAGCAGGTTTCGGAAACCGAGAGCCAGCGTCCAGACAAGCATGCCGACATAGCTGACGAAGCCGAGCCAGCCATAGGAGGTGAGCGATTTCAGCCAGATATTGTGCTCGTCCTCGGGAAACATCGTACCGAACACCAGCGGGCCGATGCCGAGCGGGCGCTCCATCATCATGGTGAAGCCGATCCGGTGGCGCTCGAAGCGGCCGAGATGTTCGCCGTCATATTGCTGTACCAGCTGGGCGCGCGCCGAAAACAGTTCGGCGACCTTCGGGATCTGCAGCGCCACCAGCAGCGATGCGATCAGCATGATGATCGCCGCCAGCGACAGGAGCAGGACGCGCAAGCGAAAGGCGCCGCTGCGCTCCTTCAGCAGCATGATGAAGATCAACAGCACCACGCCGAGCGCAAAGAGCCCCCAGGCGGCGCGGGAAAAGGAGAGGAAAATGCCGAGCGCAAGCACGAGCAGGGCGGCGGCCTTCAGCGGCGATTTCTTCAGGTCGCCGGCCAGGATACCGTGGACGAGATAGAGCGATGGCGGCACCAGGAAGGGGCCGAAAACATTCGGATCCTGGAAGGCGCCTTTGGCGCGGTCGTAGAGCGTGAAGATTTCCGCGCCCGGGAAGGCGTGGAAATAGCCGAGTATGCCGAGCGCGGAGGTGGCGACGGCGGCAAAGGTCCAGGCATTGAAGATCAGCGGCAGCCGCTTGTGGCTTTCCTCGATGATTGCCGCGTAGAAGACCGCCGTCAGCGCCAGGAAGGTCGACACCGCGATATACATCGGAGCCGTTGCCAGGTCCTTCATCTGCGTCAGCGACAGCATGCCGCCGATATTGAAGGTCAGCAGCAGGGCGAGCAGCGGCGCCACGCTGCGCGAAATCCTGAGGCCCAGGATGAACCAGAGGCCGCTCAGCCCCGCCACCCAGAGTTCATAGGGTGCCGGCTCGTCGATCACGAAACCGGAAAGGAAGACGCCGAAGGCGACGAAGGCCGAGCCGATCAGGCGCAGCGTCATCCGCTGCGGTTGGGCGACACGGGGATATGTCGCCTCGATCGCGGTCAATAGGCGTTTTCCGTGTTGAGCAGTCGGATCGGCGTCAGGAACAGGATCTTGAGATCGAACCAGAGCGACCAATTCTCGATGTAGTAGAGGTCGTAGGCCGTGCGGAACTTGATCTTCTCGTCATTGTCCACTTCGCCGCGCCAGCCGTTGATCTGCGCCCAGCCGGTGACACCGGGCTTGACGCGGTGGCGGGCGAAATAGCCCTCGACGACATCGCCGAAGGCGCGGTCGCGCGCCTGGGCAAGAACGGCGTGCGGACGCGGGCCGACCAGCGAGAGATCGCCCCTCAGAACGTTGAAAAGCTGCGGCAATTCGTCGATCGAGGTCTTGCGGATGAAGCGGCCGACGCGGGTGACGCGCGGATCGCCCTTGGTCACCGCGGCCTTGCCGGTGGGGTCGGCCATGTTGGTGTACATCGAACGGAACTTGAAGACGTTGATGATTTCGTTGTTGAAACCATGGCGCTTCTGCATGAAGAAGACCGGGCCTTCGGAGGTCGCCTTGATGGCGATCGCGGTCGCGATCATCAGCGGCCAGAGCAGTGCCAGCGCGACCAAAGTGAAGAAGATGTCGAAGCCGCGTTTGGCGACGGAATCCCAGTCGCGGATCGGCTTTTTGAAAATATCGAGCATCGGCACCGAGCCGACATGCGAATAGGCGCGCGGCCGGAAGCGCAGCCGGTTGGCATGCGCGGCAAGGCGGATATCGACCGGCAGAACCCAGAGTTTCTTCAAAAGGTCGTAGATGCGGGCCTCGGCCGACAGCGGCAGGGCGATGATCAGCATGTCGATGCGCGTCAGCCGCACGAATTCGACGAGCTCGGCGACGGTGCCGAGCTTCGGATAACCGGCGACCATGATCGGCGAGCGTTTCTCGCCGCGGTCGTCGAAGATGCCGCAGATGCGGATGTCGTTGTCGGCTTGCTGTTCGAGGATGCGGATCAGGTCCTTGGCCGGCTCGCCGCCGCCGACGATGACGGCGCGGCGTTCCATGATGCCGTTGCGCGCCCAGTTGCGGATGCCGTAGGCAACCAGGAAACGCTCGGCCGCAAGGAAGAGCCCGCCTGCGGCGAACCACGGGATATAGGCATCGACCATCGCCCATGTGGTGCCGCGAATGAGCGCGAACAGGCCGACGCTCAGGAGAAGCGCGATCGTCCAGGAGGCGAGGATGCGTGGCATCAGCCGCAGCTTCGCCCGGAGGGCGGGAATGGTGTAGGTGTCGGCAAGCTGCAGGCCGATAACGGTCAGGGCCGAAGCGATCGCCGCCATGCCCGCCCGCATCGAGGTGGAATCGCTGCCGTCACCCGGCCAGAAATAGTGGACGATCAGGGCGATCGCGAAGAGCGCCAGGAATTCCAGCAGCCGCAATTGGCCGATGATGATCACAGGCGAATTGGTTCCATCGCGGAACTGTTCGGCGATCTGCCGGGCATAGGGATTGATTTCGGTCGGGTCGGAAGGCTTTTCCTGACCCGCATCGCCGCGCGCCTCGATGTCGGAGACCTGCTTGCGCAGTGTTTCCACGTCGAATTGATCGCCTTTTTCCAGCTTGTTCATGGGGCTTTTCGCTCGTTGTCACCAAGCGAAATACCAGAAAGCCCCTAAGAAATATTTACGAGGCGACGGGCATTGCTTGGCCGGCAGTGGGGCCAGCAGCGGGATTGACGAGCTCATGGTACAATTTCAGGACATCGCGTGCCATGACGGCCGAAGAAAACACCGCCTTCACCGCCTCGGGCTTCGGCATCGTCCTGGCGTGCCAGTCGGGCGTGCTCAGCGTTTCCGCCATGACGCGGGCGAGATCGTCGGAATTGCCGGGCTCCACCAGTGCTGCGCTGTCGGCGCCGAGCACCTCGGGAATGCCGCCGACACGGCTTGCGATGATCGTCTTGCCGGCGCCGAGCCCCTCGAGCACGATATAGGGCATGGCTTCGGCGCGCGAGGGAACGACGAGGTTCTGCGCCATGGAGAAGGCTTCGTGGACCCGCATGGCCGGCAGCATGCCGATGCGTTTGCCAAGGCCGCGTTCGACCATCATCTCACGGTAGCGGTCGCGATCCGGCCCGTCGCCAATCATCAGCGCCGACAGCGGCCTGCCGAGCAGCCGTTCGGTCTTGGCGAAGGCATCGACAAACAGATCGGGACCCTTGAGGTCCCGGAGCATTCCGACATAGATGAAATGCACGGCATCCGAGCGAGTCGGGATCGGCTCGAAATCGCGCTCGCCGATGCCGTTGTAGATCAATCTCGTCTTCGTCCTGGGGCGGCCGACCTTGCGCGCATAGGTGTCGCGCTCATATTCGCAGATGAAGACCAGCGCATCGGTGAAATATTCCTGCAGGCGCTCCATCCGGAGGACGAACTGTCCGCTGAGCGAAGAGCGCGAATAATGCAGGCTTCCGCCATGCGCGGTATAGAGGCGGGCTACGCGATACCTGTTCACCCGCAACGCTGAGCCGGCAAGTCGCGCGAGCACGCCGCCTTTGGCGCCGTGTCCGTGCAGCACATCCGGCCGCAAACTTTTGATTTTCTTGTATGTATCCCACATCGTCGCAATATCGGACGGGCTGATCGAGCGCCGGATCGGCACGCGCGTCAGGCCGAGCGAGAGATAGGGACGGATATCGTCGAACAGGCTGTCCTCGTACTCGCCGCCGGTCGAGCTGTCGCAGAGGATGCCGATTTCATGGCCGGCCTTGCTGTGCTCTTCGACGAGATCGCGGACATGGCGGAAAATTCCGCCGATCGGCGACCTGAAGCAATGGAGGATGCGGAGCGGCTGCTGTTTTGCCATCGTTCAGAAAAGCCGTTCGCGAACGTAGATCGTGTCACCCGCGATAATCGGCCCCGATATATTGATGCGGCCGGTCAGCACCTGTCCATTGATCTTGCGGGTGACATCGACCATGCGCTGGTTGGCGCGGCTGGTGAAGCCGCCGGCAACTGCGATGGCATTCTGCACTGTCATGCCGGGAACATAGGCATACTGGCCGGGCTGGCCGACTTCACCCATGATGAAGACTGAACGGTAGCGATCGACATCGATGGTGACGTCGGGATCGCGAAGATAGCCCTGCTGCAGTTTCTGGGCGATCTGCCCCGAGAGTTGCTGCAGGGTTCGGCCGCGGGCAGGGACCTGGCCGATGAGCGGGAAGGCGACATAGCCGGCTTGATCCACTGTATAGGTATTGGTCAGGCTCTGCTGGTCGAAGACGGTAATGCGCAGCCGATCGCCGCTGTCCAGCGTATAGGGCTGGATGGTGGCCTCGTTGAAGGCCTTCGGCGCGGGCTTATACGTCGTGCAGCCGCTCAGTGCTGCCGTCATGGCTGCAAGGCTCAGGGCCAAAAGGATCTTGGGCTGGACGACAGACATCCGCTTATGCTCACAAAAATGAACTCGGTGCAGCCGTTATCGATCCGTTAGGGTTAATGCCCGGTAAAGGGCGCTTGCAATTTCCCGGTATCCTTCATCGATCATCGATCATCGCTCATTTCTCGGCGAGATCGCCATTAACCGTTGAGTTACCATGGTCGTTTACGCTTACGGCACCTTTGTTGTGGAGTAAGAGCATGTCCGGCGTAGCTCGTGATCAGGATGTGGACATCGACCTCGGCCAGTTGGTCCGTGCGGTCTGGGCGCGCCGTCTGCGGATTTTGACAATCACCCTTGTGGGGGCTGGCGTCGCCTTTGCCGGCGCCAAAATCATGTCGCCGCAATATCGCAGCGAAACGCGCATCCTCATCGAACCCCGTGCGCCGGCCTTTGCCAGCACGCAGCAGGCCAATGACGCCAGCGCCGGTCCGCTGATGGACGAACTGAACATCGCCAGTCAGGTGCAGCTGCTGCAATCGGCCGATCTCCTCAAGAAGGTCATCAACGATCTGAAGCTTTATAACCTGCCGGAGTTCGACGATGCCGCCAGCGGCTCGGCCATGAGCAGTATCCTGGTGAAGCTGCACCTGAAGAAGAATCCGCTGGAAAATCCACCGGAAGAGCGCGTCATCGACGCCTTCGTCGAACGCCTGCAGGTCTATCAGGTGCCGGGTTCACGCGTCATCGGCATCACTTTCACCTCCAAGGATCCGAAGCTCGCCGCTGCCATCCCGAATGCCATGGCGAATGTCTATCTTTCGACCCAGAGCGGCGCCAAGCTCGATTCCAATTCCGAGGCGACCCGCTGGCTGGAGCCGGAGATCGAAGGCCTGCGCCAGAAGGTCAGCGAAGCCGAGAAGAAGGTTGCCGAATACCGCACCTCGCACGGGCTGCTGCAGACGAACGGCACGACCACTTTTCCGGCCCAGCAACTGAACGATATTTCCGCTGAGCTGACCCGCGTGCGGGGCGATAAGGGCAATGCCGAGGCGAGGGCGCAGGCGGTGCGCAATGCACTGTCGTCGGGTGAAGCCTCCGATACGCTGCCTGACATCATGTCCTCCCAGGCGATCCAGCGGCTGAAGGCGACGGAATCCGGCCTGCAGTCGCAGATCTCCGATCTGCAGACCAGCCTTCTCAACAACCATCCGCGGCTGAAAAGCCTGCGTGCCCAGCTCTCCGATATCCGCACCCAGATCCGCCAGGAGACGCAGAAAATCCTGGCGAGCATCGAGAACGAGTCCAAGGTCGCGGATCTCCGCGCGAGCGAGCTCGAGCGCCAGTCGGAGACGGTGCAGGCCAACAGCGCCCGTGCCGGTGAGGACGAGGTCGGTCTCAATGCGCTGGAGCGCGAGGCGAACGCCCAGCGCCAACTGCTCGAAACCTATCTGGTGCGCTACCGCGAGGCCGCCTCCCGCGCCGACAGCAATTCGAGCCCGGCCGATGCCCGGATCGTTTCCAAGGCCGTCGAGCCGGTCGATCCCTATTTCCCGAAGGTGGTGCCGATCGTCGTCGTCGCTGCCGTCGCGACGCTGATCATGAGCGCCATCGTCATCATGCTGGCCGAACTCTTCAGTGGCCGGGCACTCCGCCCGACGGATGCGGCTTCAGAGACAATCGAGGCAGAAGCAGTCGTCGAGGAGAAACATGCGCCGCAGGCCGCTCCGGTCGCCGCTATCGCCGGAAAATCCGTTCAGCCGAGCATGCTCGCCGTCGTCGCGGACGAAGAGGATACGATCGAGGACGTGAAGGCTGCCGAGGATGTGCCAGAGGACGAGCCGGAGGATGAGAATGAATTCTCCGTCGCTTCAGTTGCTGACTATCTCACCGGCAGCCGCGCGCCGCTGGCAATCGCCATATCGCCGACTGGTGATAATGGCTCGGCGGCGACGGTTTCGCTGACCCGCATGCTTGCCGATGCCGGCCACCGCGTCATCCTGATCGATATGACCGGCTCCGGCTACCCCACGGAACTGATGGCCGAGGACCCGGCCGCCCTTGGCGTCACCGATCTGCTTTGCGGCGAGGCCGCCTTCGGCGATACGATCCATGGCGACCGCCTCTCCGATGCGCATCTCATTCCCCAGGGCCAGAGCGACGTGCGACGCGCCATGCGCGGTGTCGACCGGCTGTCGTTGCTGCTTGATGCGCTCGCCGCCGCCTACGATCTCGTGGTGGTCGAATGCGGTTCGGCCGATGTCGCCGGCGTATCGCGGCTGACGCGCAGCCGGGACGTCGAGATCATCCTCTCGCTGCCTGAGGTCGAGGAGACCATTTTCGTTGCACTGATGACGGAATTCCAGGCTGCAGGCTACGAGCGCGTCGTGTTGATGTCGGGCGGCGAAGGGGCCGAACAGACACTCGGCCGGGCCGCTTGAACGGTTAGCCGATTCGTGCGCGGATGCCCTGGGCGAATTTATAGAGCTTCGGGCGCGCCTTGATGTGCGCCTTGCCGTGGGTGACGATCCGGTGGGCGGCGCCGGCGACGACGCCGAACGGCGATACCGGCAGCACCACGTCGTAATGCGCGGTCTCGACCGGCGCCCAGGAACGCTTGTAGGTCTGGTCGCCGAGGCCGAAATCAAACAGCGCGACATCCTTGCCATGCAATCCCGAGATGGTCTGCCAATAGAGAAATTCGCCGGGGCTCGTATCCGGCACGAGCTCTTCATCGATCGCGCCGAACTGGCAGATGATATGGTCGCCCTTGCGCGAAATCCCTGAAATCGCGGCGATTTTACCCTCGTGCTCGCCCTTGAGCCGGAGCATATGCATCTGCAGCCCGAAGTACTGCCTGGTGTCGTCCTGCTTGTCGATGAGGCCGTGCAGGAAGGTCTGCGTTTCCCTGTCGGCAAAGACGTCGGGCAGGCCGAGGCTGGCGAAGCGGGCGCTTTTCAGGCGGAAGAAGATATCGAGCAGGCCGTGTTGTTCTGCCGATGTCTCGGGAATGACGTATTCGAAGCCGCCGGCCGCCTCGAAGCGCTTCGACTGAACACGGAATTTCTTGCGCCGGTTCTTGGCGTTAAGCTGCTTCAGCGTGTCCTCGAAAGCGGGAAGGAACGGCAGCTGATAGGCGTGATTCTGGTTCTGCACCATCGGCAGCCCGGCGAGCGGGCTTTCTCGACCGCGCCATTCCAGCGGAATGTTCTGCAGCAGCAGCAGATCGGCGCGGCCCTTCAGCGCATGCCGGAGCTGGCCGGCGAACTCATGGGGGGCGATGGTCCTGCCGGCTTCGGCAAAGCTCTCTGCGAACAGGCCGGTATTGATATTGCTGTGATCTGCGGCAATGAATTTCGCCGTCCTGAGCCCGCGGGACTTGACGATCTCGACCGGCAGAATGAAGGCGGTCTGACCCGCATGAGTGGCTTTGAGGATCGCAAGCGGCCGCTGGAAGGCGCTCACCCAGGCGGCGCACCAGTCGTAGCTCTGATGCAGGGACTGGAGGTTGTCGCGCTCCAGCGCCCGCCAGTCATCCTCCAGCGGCTGCATCGCGTCGAAGACTTCGATGTCGAGTTGGGCCATGGCGAGTTTCATGCTCAGCTGGCGCAGGCGCGAAATGGCCGTATCGGCCAGCGCCACGTCGTCGGACGGCTGTTCATGGACATCGAGCTGTTGCGTCTGCACGGTTTTCTCCGGTCAAGAATGCTGAACGGGAAGGTAGATATGCCAGACGTATATTGGTTTAACGGCAAGCGATGGGTGAGGTTTTCCGCAGATCACGGTTATTCGGCCGTTAATGGCTAAAGCATGTCGCGCAAAAGTGTGCTGCGGTTTTGCGACAACGACATGCGTAAAAACAAAGACCTAAAGCGCGACAAGCGAATCTGAAAGATCGCGACGCGCTTTAGCGCTGCGGCGGTCCGGCCATCCATTTGATGATCACCATCGCCGGCAATACCCAGAGCAAGCCGGTGAGCAGGAAATAGAGCAGGTGTCCCCACCAGGGTGCGTTGCCGAGCGTTGCCACCGCGATCGTGTTCGCCACCAGCGCATAGACGACTACGAGCACGATGATGAGGATAGTGCCGATGAATTTGCGAAGGCGGACGGGCATCGGTTATCTCTCGGCATGGACGGGTTGAACCTGGCGCGACGGCATGCCGCAAAGGTTCGGGGCTTGTTTTGCATGAGCCGGTGGGGCAAATCAACTGCCGGATAGAAGGAGACATCATGGCCGTTGCAAACCCGACCACGGAACAGGCGATCCTGAGCGAAATGCGCAAGCAGAATCGCGACCGCCGCGCCTTGCGCTTCTGGCTTGGTTTCGTGCTTTTGACGCTCTTCAGTCTCGTGCTCGTCGGCGGCGCCACGCGGCTGACCAATTCCGGCCTGTCGATCACCGAGTGGAAGCCGATCCACGGCGTCATCCCGCCGCTGTCGACCGCCGAATGGGAAGAGGAATTCCGCCTCTACCAGCGCATTCCCGAATTTCAGCAGCTGAACAGTTCCATGACCGTCGATGAGTTCAAGGGCATCTTCTGGTGGGAATGGGCGCACCGGCTGATCGCTCGTGCCATCGGCGTGATCTTCGCGCTGCCGCTCATCTATTTCTGGCTGACGGGGCGGATCGAGAAGCGTCTGCGTTGGCCGCTCGTCGGCATCCTGGCGCTCGGCGGCCTGCAGGGTTTTATCGGTTGGTGGATGGTGTCCTCGGGCCTTTCCGTCCGCACCGACGTTAGCCAATACAGGCTGGCGACGCATCTCGTCCTGGCCTGCCTGATCTTTGCCGGCTGCATGTGGATCATGCGCGGTCTCTCCAGGCATTCCGACGATCCGGCGCCGACAAGAAGCTCGCGCGGTTTTGCCGCCGCGATCGCCATTTTCTCACTGTTCCAGATCTATCTCGGCGCGCTGGTGGCGGGGCTCGACGCTGGTTTTTCCTACAATACCTGGCCGCTGATGGATGGCGCCATCATCCCTTCCGATCTGCTGATCCAGCAGCCCTTCTGGATCAATGCCTTCGAGAACCCGAAGACGGTGCAGTTCATTCACCGGATCGGCGCCTATACGCTCTTCGCATTGACGCTAATCAACATGGTGATCGCCCTTCGCGCAGCACCTTGGACCACCCATGCACGCCGCGCCATCCTGCTTTTCGTGCTTGTGACGCTGCAGGCAGCGATCGGCATCGCGACGCTGCTGATGCAGGTGCCGCTTCACTGGGGCCTGCTGCATCAGGCCGGCGCGCTTGTGGTTTTCGGCTTCGCCGTCGCCAACTGGCGCGGCTTTTACGGCGAATATCCGCACGGGACGATGATCGCCGAACGCGACTGAAATAAGTGGCCTTAGCTCGGGGGCTACCGCAGCACGCCGTCGAGCAGCGGCATGCCGATGATTGCGGCGGCGGCGATCAGGACATAGCAGGCGATGCGGAAGGTCCGTTCCTTAGCAAGGCCGAACAGTTTCGAGCCGCCGTAGAGCCCGACCACATAACTCGGCAAGATGACGACGGTGAGCGCAAAGACGGCGGGCACGAACAGTCCGCCGATATAGTAACTGATGGCGCTGAAGACGGACGAGATCGAGAAGTAGAGCACGACATTCGCCCTGACGCGGGTGAAGTCGCTCTTGCCACCGAGCCAGTAGGCGACGACTGGCGGCCCTCCCAGCTGTGCGGCGCCGCTGAAAAGCCCGGCGATCAGCCCGACTCCGCTGGTGAGCGGTGCGGACACCTCCCCATGATATCGCCATCCCGATACCAGCAGCGCAAGCAGGCAGATGGCGATGATCGTGATGCTCCAGCGCAAAAGCATCGGGTCGAGCAGAGCCAGCATCGCCGTGCCGGCCGGGACGCCGAGCGCGGCACCCGCAGCCATGACGAAAACCTCGGGTCGGTTGGCGCCGCGCCAGGCCGGCGGGATCATCCCGAGTGTGGCAATGCCGTCAATGACGAGCAGGATCGGCGAGATCAGCTTCGGCCCGACGATCGCGCCGCCGAGTGGAATGAAGATCAATGCGGCGCCGAAACCCGAAAAGCCGCGGGCAAGCCCGGCGATGAAGGCAAATGCCATCAGTGCATAGATGCCATGATCGGGCAAGGCGGCGGCAAACCATGCGCCGACGCCAGCGATAATCGCATCCAGCGTCATGACATCGGCTCCGTGATTCGGGATGGGCAGCGAGGAAGGATCCGGTTTCATAGCCCAATCGTCGCCGATGATCGAGCCGAAAGCGGTGCTGCGGCCACCGAGGGAGGCGGCCGCGAGAAAGATCGTGATGAAGATATTGATGCAAACTCGAGCCGCATCACGTCGATGCCGTCGTTCAACCCTTACGAGGCGAGCATCAAGTCCATGTTCTGGACGGCGGCGCCCGATGCGCCCTTGCCGAGATTGTCGAGCAACGCCACGAGGTTCACCTGCGAAGCACCTGCGGTGCCGAAGACGAAGAGCTTCATCGTGTCCTTACCTTCAAGCTCTACGGCGTTGATGCGGGGCAGGGCCTTGCTTTCGGCCAGCGGCACGACACTGACGATATCCTGACTGGCATAATGGGCAACGAGGGCCGCATGGATACTCTCCATCGTCGTGCCCTCGGCAAGATCGTCGAGATGCAGCGGCACCTGCACGATCATGCCTTGAGCAAACTTGCCGACGGACGGCGAGAAGATCGGCGCGCGGTCGAGCAGGCCGTGTACGGTCATCTCGGGCACGTGTTTGTGGGTGAGCGGCAGGCCGTAGAGGAAATGCGGCGCGGTGATCGCATCCGGGTGATCCGGGTTTTCCATCTGCGCGATCATCTGCTTGCCGCCGCCGGTGTAGCCGGAGACCGCGTTGACCGTAACTGGATAGCCGTCCGGCAGAATGCCGGCGGCGCGCAGCGGCCGGATGAGGCCGATCGCTCCGGTGGGATAGCAGCCGGGATTGGCGACGAAACGGGCGGCAGCGATCTTGTCGGCCTGCTGCTTGTCCATTTCGGCAAAACCATAGGCCCAGCCGGGATTGACGCGGAAGGCGGTCGAGGTGTCGATGACGCGCACATTGTTGTTGGCCGAAACCATCTGAACCGCTTCCTTCGACGCATCGTCGGGCAGGCAGAGAATGGCGATGTCGGCGCCGTTCAGCATGTCCTGGCGCATCGCGGCGTTGCGCCGCTCGGCTTCGGGTATGGACAGAAGTTCGACATCGCGGCGGCCTGCCATGCGCGTGCGGATCTGCAGACCCGTCGTGCCGTGTTCGCCGTCGATGAAGATTTTCGGTGCCATGTTAAACCTGCGCTTTCAATGGGTTCTGAAGGTTTCCGGATTCAGTTTGAGGATGATAGGTCAGCCTTGTGACACGGCGATGGCGCGTCGCTCGGCATGAAGCCCCAGCATATACATCGCCACCGTTGCCCCCGCAATGGCGGTGATATCGGCATGATCGTAGGGCGGCGATACCTCGACGACGTCGGCGCCGCGGATATCGAGCTGGTGCAGACGCTGCAGCACCGAGAGGATCTTGGCGCTCGATGGCCCGCCTGAAACCGGCGTGCCGGTGCCCGGCGCAAAGGCCGGATCGAGGCAATCGATATCGAAGGTGAGATAGGCCGGCGCCCCGCGCGTCTGAGAGATGATCGCCGAGGCGATATCGCTGGCGCTCATCTCCTCGACCTGATGACCATAGAGAATATTGACGCCGCAATCCTCCGGCGCATGGGTGCGGATGCCGATCTGAATGGAGCGGTCGGGATCGATGATGCCCTCGCGGGCGGCCCGCGCTACGAAAGAGCCATGGTCGATGCGCCGTTCCTCGTCGAACCAGGTATCTTGGTGCGCGTCAAATTGCACGAGCGCCAGCGGCCCATGTTTTGCCACATGGGCTTTCAGCAGCGGCCAAGTGACGTAATGATCGCCGCCAAGCGTCAACAGGAAGGCGCCGCTGTCGAGGATGACATTCGCCTGGCGTTCGATAGCGGCCGGCGTGTCCTGATGATTGCCATAGTCGAGCAGGCAATCGCCGTAGTCGATCACGGACATGTCGGCGAAGAGTTCGCGGTTGAAGGGATATTGCGCATCATTGTCGAAGATCGCCGAAGCGCGCCGGATCGCCTGCGGTCCGAAGCGTGTACCCGGCCTGTTCGATGTGGCGGCATCGAAGGGAATGCCCCAGACGGCGACGTCGACGCCGGCGAGCTCCTTGGTGAACCGGCGGCGCATGAAGGACAGCGCGCCGGCAAAGGTCGGATCGCTGGCAGCGGAGGTGAGGCTGGTCGCCGTAAAGGCGTGGTCAATCGATCTGTTCGCCAAATCATGCTCCTTTTCGGTCGCAAAATCATAGTCGCGTTCGATACGGACGCTGCATTGCAGGATCGCCGCTCGACACGGCGTCGGGTCTCTTGCGAAGGAATTGGCCGATCCCCGCGCGCAGAAAGGCGTAGGCGAGGTGCGGATGGATTTCAAGCAATCGTTCGGACGACGGCCGCTCGTGATCGTCGAGCGACCGTCATTTGTCCGCTGCCTATCGGGCCGGCTCCCGCAGGCAGGACAATCCAGCCAGCGTCGTCAGCGCGGTCGCTGAGACATAGCCCACAAGCGGCCAGGCACTGTCGCCGCCGAGCAGAATCACGAAGAAGGTTCCGGCAAAGCCGACGATGATGCTCGCGACGCAGGAATAGAGTGCGACCGCCGTCCCGGCCGTGTCGCCAAAGGCGTCGAGCGCGCCGTTGGCGGTGACCGCCGTCGCAACGACGATACCGATCGCGATGATCCACATCGGCACGACGAAGCTGACGAGGGAAGGCTGCAGAAACAGCTGTCCAAAGGCAAGCAGCACGGCGCCGAGAAGCAGCATCGCCATGCCTCTGGCAAGGCTGCCTGCAATGCCCCAACACATGACGAAGCGTTTGGCGAAACGTGCCGTCACGATCATCACCAGCGCCACCGTGGCAAAGACGAAGCTGAAGGCGATGCCGGAAAAACCGGCGTTGTCGATCAGGATACGGGGTGCAGTCGAGAAGAAGACGAAGAAGGCGCCCATCGCCGTGCTGAAGCCGCCCGTATAGACCCAGAAGGGAAGGCTTGTAAGGATCGGGCGGACGTCGATCTTGGCGGTGACGGCAGGGCGGGTTTCGTGCCACCGCATGCCGGCGTTGAAAAGGGCGGCAACCGAAAGGAGGCCGATGACGAGGAAGATGGCGCGCCAGCCGAAGCGATCCGCGATCAAGGCTCCGATAATCGGGCCGAGTGCGGGCACGAAGGAGAGGATGGAGCCGAGAAGGCTATAGATCGTCGTGCTTTCGGGACGCCCGGCGTAGACGTCACGCACCGTTGCGAAAGTTGCGACGAGGGTCGCCGACGCGCCGACTGCCTGCAGCAATCTCAAGACTACGAAGATCGGCGCCGACGAGGAGCCGGCAAGCAGGAAGGATGAAGCCGCAAAGAGTGCAGCACCTCCAAGCAGGACAGGCCGTCGTCCGACAATATCGGAAATGGGGCCGAAGACGATCTGGCCGACACCGAGCACGAGCATGTAGAGGCTAAGGGTCAGTTGGATGACCGCCGGCGAGGCGCCGAGCGCCTGCGGCATGACCGGTACGATCGGCAGATAGATATCCATGGCGAGCGAGGCCAGGATGTCGAAAGGTGCCATCAGCAGCAAGGCTGCCGGCAGGGAATAGGTCCATTGCTGGATTTTGGGATAAGACATGGGAAAGAACCCGCTCAAATGATTTCATTCGGCGGCGATCTGTCTCTTCATCAGTATCGGGATTGACCGGACAGACGCCGCAACAACAGGGCAGAGTTGTTGCGGCTTATTTGTCTGCGGACTTGGCTGTTCCCATGATGCAACCCTGACTGCGGCTTCGCTCATTCCCGAAGCGCTTTGCCAAGTTTCTACCAGCAGAGCTGGAATGCGACAATGGCATGCCGGCGCGCTTCCGATTGATTTAAGCAGCGCACAACAAAAAGGCCGGGTTGCCCCGGCCTTCGTAAATTCCATCTGTCCGAAGCGATTAACGCTTGGAGAACTGGAACGAGCGGCGGGCCTTTGCCTTGCCGTACTTTTTGCGTTCGACGACGCGGCTGTCGCGGGTCAGGAAGCCGCCCTTCTTCAATACCGCGCGCAGGCCCGGTTCGAAGTAGGTAAGCGCCTTGGACACGCCATGGCGAACCGCACCGGCCTGGCCGGAGAGGCCGCCGCCGGCAACGGTTGCGACGATGTCGAACTGGCCGTCACGGGCAGCCGCAACGATCGGCTGGCGCAGGATCATCTGCAGCACCGGACGTGCGAAATATTCCGCGAATTCCTTGCCGTTGACGGTGATCTTGCCGGAGCCCGGCTTGACCCAGACGCGGGCGACAGCGTTCTTGCGCTTGCCGGTCGCGTAGGAGCGGCCGAGCGAATCGACCTTGCGGACGTGCGCCGGAGCAGCAGCTTCGGAAACCGTGCCGAGATCCTTCAGGGAGGAGAGGTCAGCCATATTAGGCGCTCCTTACGTTCTTTTTGTTGAGCGCGGCAACGTCGAGGGCGACCGGCTGCTGGGCTTCATGGGGATGGTTGGAGCCGGCGTAAACGCGCAGGTTCTTCATCTGGCGACGGCCGAGCGGGCCACGCGGAACCATGCGTTCGACGGCCTTTTCGAGGACGCGCTCCGGGAAGCGGCCTTCGATGATCTGGCGTGCGCTGCGTTCCTTGATGCCGCCGGCATAACCGGTGTGCCAGTAGTAAACCTTGTCGGAATACTTCTTGCCGGTGAAGACGACCTTTTCGGCATTGATGACGATGACGTTGTCGCCGTCGTCAACGTGAGGCGTGAAGGTTGCCTTGTGCTTGCCGCGCAGGCGCATAGCGATGATGGAAGCGAGACGGCCAACGACCAGCCCTTCGGCGTCGATGATCACCCACTTCTTCTCCACCTCTGCAGGCTTCTGGGAGAAGGTTGCCATAGTGAATACTCTCTTTTGGGACCCTTGGCCCGAGGGCTTGAAGGGCGTTTCTTGTTGCTTGGATTGGCAGGCTTTAGGCATGCCAAAAAGAAAGCAGCCCGGACAGGCTGCGTTCTGGGGCGGTGTATAAAGGGAATGTGACATTGGGTCAATATCGATGTCCCGAAGGTTTGGAAAAATTTTTAAGTAAAAACAAATACTTAGATATGTGGTATTTTGATACCTCATATTTCTGCGGTCGCGAACTGCTGCGCCAGACGTTTTTCACGTCGTCTCTGCCGGTTTGAAATCGCGTGCGACGGTCGAAAGCAGCTCTCAACCTTTGAACGCGCGCAGGCATTTCATCATTTCCCGAAGGCCGCGTGTCAGATGTTTGTCCCGGCGCAGAACCATGCCGAGGCGGCGTGTGAGCCGCGGGTTCAGCGATGAAGTCGTCACCAGGCCGGCGCCGTCGCGCTTGAGCGCCAGCCCCGGCAGGATCGACCAGCCGAGCCCCACGGCCACCAGCTCCTTGATCGCCTCGATGCTGCCGAACTCCATCGCAGGTCGGATCCTGGTATCCGGTGCAGCCAGCCACGCGTCGATTGCCCGCCTGGTATTGCCGCCCTCATAAAGCAGCAGCGTCCTGTCGCGCATGAAGGCCGCGTCCGGTCCGCCTTCGGGCATCAGGCTGCCCGCAGGAGCGACGGCCAGCAATTCCTCCTCGTAGAAGGGTTCGATCTCGAAGTTCCGTCCCGACGCCGGCAGGGCGACGACGGCGATGTCGAGGCTGTTGGCCTCCAGATCGCGCAGAATGTCGTCGGCATCGCCGATGCGCACGGTGATTTCGAGGCCGGGCATGGATTTTCTGGCGACGGCGATGGCGCGAGGAAGCAGATGGATAGACGCCGTGCCGCCGCTGCCGATGCGCACGCGGCCGCTGGCGCCGTCTCTGTACGGCATCATCGCTTCTTCCGCGGCAGCCGATTCCTGAAGCAGCCGCCTTGCATGCACGAGCAGGTCGAGGCCTGCCGCGGTCGGCTGCGCCCGCCGCCCGACGCGCTCGATCAGCCGGACGCCGAGCCGCTGTTCGAGCCCCTTCACCTGCAGGCTGACGGCCGGCTGGGTCAGGCCTTCCTTGTCGGCCGCAGCCGTGAAACTTCCGAGATCGGCGACGTTGACGAAGGCGGCAAGCTGATCGAGGTGGAGAGGCATACAAAAGAAATCCTTATGCATATCATAATATCCATAAGCTTCTTTCGCGGCATCTTCCAGTGCATCTTTCATCCGTTGAAGAAAGGAAGAAGAGATGGCCCTGGAATTAAGCGGGATCCTTGACACACCCCGCGATACGAAACTTCACGGCATGGCGCGCTGGAGCCTGCGGCTGCTGATGACGATCGAACATCACCTCGAAAAGCGCCGCAGCCGCCGCACGCTTTTGGAACTTACCGACGACGAGCTTTGCGATGTCGGTCTGACCCGTGCGCAGGCGAGGGCAGAAACATCGAAGTCGTGGTTCTGGTCCTGACGGCAGCGGCCTCTGCGGGGAGTGCGGATCCTGCTCGAAATTTCCGGCGCCCTGTGGCAAAACGTCTGCCTGGAATCGAGCGCAGGGAGCAGCATCATGGCAGAAATCGTATCCTTCCGGAAGGACGCCGCCGGAGCGGAAGAGGGCAGCTTGCTGACTCGCTCGCTGCGCGACGGCGTGCTGCGGCTCGTGCTCAACAACCCACCGGCCAATGTGCTTTCGATCGCACTTCTCGAAGCGCTGATGCAAGAACTCGAGACGGCCGGGGCGGAGCCGGATGTGCGCGTCGTCGTCATCGCCTCGACTGGCAACGTCTTTTCCGCGGGACATGATCTGAAAGAGCTGACGGCCCATCGCGCCGATGAAGATCAGGGTGCCGGTTTCTTCGAAAAGACCTTCCGGCTCGCTGCCGATCTGATGCTGAAGATCGCGCATCTGCCGAAGCCCGTCATTGCCGAGGTCGACGGGCTTGCAACGGCTGCAGGTTGCCAGCTCGTTGCCTCCTGCGATCTGGCGATCTGCACGGACAGTTCGACATTCTGCACCCCGGGCGTCAACATCGGCCTGTTCTGTTCGACGCCGATGGTGGCCGTTTCCCGTGCCGCGCACCGCAAACAGGCGATGGAGATGCTGCTGACCGGCGAGACGATCGACGCCTCGACTGCCAAGGATTTCGGCCTCGTCAACCGTATCGTGCCGAAGCAGTATCTGGCTCAGGTGGTTTCCAAATATGCGGCAGTGATCGCCAGCAAGTCGCCGCTGACGCTGAAGATCGGCAAGGAAGCCTTCCACCGGCAGCTCGAACTGCCCGTGGAGGCGGCATATGATTATACCGCCAGGGTGATGGTCGAGAACATGCTGACTGAGGATGCGCAGGAAGGGATCGACGCGTTCCTTGGCAAGCGCAATGCCGAATGGACAGGTGAGTGATCACGCCAGTTTCAGAAGCAACCCGCCGATCGCGATGACGACGCCGGCGACGTAGCGCCAGATGCTGGCTTTTTCCTTGAAGACGGTGATCGAGATCACCAGCGCAAAGAGGATCGCGGTTTCGCGCAAGGCTGCGACGGTCGCGACGGGGGCCTTCGTCATCGCCCAGAGTGCCAGCCCGTAGGAAGCGATCGAGCCGGCGCCGCCGATAAGGCCGCGCCACCAGTTGCGGCGAACGTGACGCACCACGGCGAAAGCGCCGCGCTGGGACGCTGCCCAGGAAAACAGCAGCACCGGCGGCAGCAGCGACATCCACAAAGTGTAGGAAACCGCATTGCCGGAGATGCGCGCGCCGATTCCGTCGACATAGGTGTAGCTGGCGATGACGCAGGCATTGGCAAGCGAGAGGACGACGGCGCGGCTGCTGCCACGCCGCGCCTCCAGGGCGAGTGTCAGCACGCCGGCCGAGATCGTCATCGTGCCGGCAAGGGCGCCGCCGGAAAGATTTTCCTTCAGGATGAAACCGCTTGTCGCGGCGATCAGGAGCGGTGCGCAGCCACGCATCAGCGGATAGACGAGGCCGATGTCGCCGGCCCGGTAGGCGGCGGCGACCAGCTGAAAATAGGCAAATTGCAGGATGGCGGAGGCACCGATGAACGGCCAGGCCGAGGCGTGCGGCAACGGCAGGAATGGCAGGAATGGCAGTGCCGAAACCGCGCCGCCGGCCGAGATCAGCGCCGCATCGAGGGATTTATCATTCCCCGCCTTGATGATGGCGTTCCATGTCGCGTGCAGCAGTGCGCCGAAGAGAACAAGCAGGATAACGTCGAGAGGCAAGGGAGTAATCCGGATAGGATGAGAGGAAGCGGCAATACGCCTCGCCTTCGGCGTTTCAAATTCCTGAAAAGACAACTACGATTTGCACGAAAATTCGCGGCAGCGGTCGCTTATGCGTTCATATGTCGAATAGCATCCTTACGGTATGTGGACAATGGCGGCCCATTTTAGCAATTTTTACGTGCGCGCGACATGCGTTCAATCCACGGCCCTCCTTTCAACTATGAGATGTTTCTAATGGATGCAGGAACAAAGCACGAAACTCTCAAGAACAAAAATAGAAAACATCTCCAGGAGTCCGGGAGCGGATTATTCTATGCTGCTGAAATATAGATATTATTCTATAACTTCGATATAGGAGAAAATTAAAGCTTCTGATTGTGCAATCGCTACGAAATCGCAGCGCGGGATTGATCCTCAAACCTTTCGCAAGCGCGAAAGGCGTACGGTTCCTGCGTACCGTATGACGGCGAAAACATCAGAGCTGATGATGCGGAACGAAGAGCATCCCGTCAAGGTTGTCGATGTTCTGGCAGTTCAGAACTCGGCAGCGAGGAGTGTCTTTCGAAGGGATATATGTCCATTCCGCATAATCGGTCGCGTCGCAATAATTGCTGTTGCGGACATAGCGATCGTAGAGCGGCAAGCCACGGGGAGACTGGTAGCGGAAGATGACGGCGCCCTGATTGTGGATGGCGGCGCGCACGCTGGCACAGCTCATGGTGAGCGGATTGTAGCGCGAGATCGCCAGCGCCGGCGATGCGGCGAGCACGAGCATGAGGGCAAGAGCGATTTTTTTCATCGAATCATCCTCAAGGAGTATCCAGTTCATATATACGGGCCAGTTCATATATACGGGAAAGACACGCAGCCGGTTTCACGGAAACACAAAAAACAAGCCGGCCGTGCCGAAGGGCTTTCGGGAGTGGAGAAGCGGACATGAATCACGACGCCTATACGGATGATTACCTCGCCAGCATCCTGCATTCGGTAAAGACCATCGCGCTGACCGGCGCTTCGCCCAATCCGGCCCGGCCGAGCAACGGCGTCATGGGCTATCTGCTGTCGCGCGGCTACGAGGTCATTCCTGTCAATCCGGGGCAAGCCGGCAAACTGATCCAGGGCCGCACCGTTTATGCCCGGCTTGCCGACATTCCCGTGCCGATCGACATGGTCGACGTCTTTCGCGCTTCCGAATATCTGGGTGGGGTCGTCGAGGAGGCGCTGGCGCTGAGGCCGCTGCCGAAGATCATCTGGTCTCAACTTGGTGTGCGCGACGATGCGGCTGCGGCAAAGGCGGAGGCCGCCGGCATCCAGGTGGTGATGAACCGCTGCCCGGCGATCGAGTATCCTCGTCTTATTGCCTGAGTTGCGATCCCTTGAGACGGATTTTCCACCGAACGCCCGTGGGTTGAAATGGATCGCGATTAACTTTCGCAAGCGACCGGCTATGATCCTGCCCGTCAGCAACAACTGGAGGACGACATGGCCAAGAACGATCCGGGATTCAACACGTTGGCGATCCATGCCGGTGCGCAGCCCGACCCTGCGACGGGCGCGCGGATAACGCCGATCTACCAGACGACCGCTTTCGTCTTCAATGATTCCGATCATGCCGCCGCCCTCTTCGGTCTGCAGGCCTTCGGCAACATCTACACCCGCATCATGAATCCGACGCAGGCCGTGCTCGAGGAGCGCGTCGCAGCGCTCGAGGGCGGCACGGCGGCCCTTGCCGTCGCCTCCGGCCATGCGGCGCAGATGATCGTCTTCCACACCATCATGCGCCCCGGCGAGAATTTCATCGCTGCCCGTCAGCTCTATGGCGGCTCGGTCAACCAGTTCGGCCATGCCTTCGAGAATTTTGGCTGGCAGGTGCGTTGGGCCGATGCCGCCGATCCGGCAAGCTTCGAAAATCAGATCGACGACAAGACGCGCGGCATCTTCCTCGAAAGCCTGGCCAATCCCGGCGGCACCTTCGTCGATGTCGCCGCCATTGCCGACGTCGCGCATCGCCACGGCCTGCCGCTGATCGTCGACAATACGATGGCAACACCCTATTTCATCCGCCCGATCGAGCACGGCGCCGACATCGTCGTGCATTCGCTGACGAAGTTTCTCGGCGGCCACGGCAATTCCATGGGCGGCCTCATCGTCGACGGCGGCACCTTCGACTGGTCGAAATCCGGCAATTACCCGATGTTGTCGAACCCGAGGCCGGAATATAACGGCATGGTCCTGCACGCGACTTTCGGCAATTTCGCCTTTGCGATCGCTGCCCGCGTGCTCGGCCTGCGCGACCTCGGGCCGGCGATCTCGCCCTTCAACGCCTTCCTGATCCTGACCGGCATCGAGACGCTGCCGCTTCGGATGCAGCGCCACAGCGACAATGCGATCGCCGTCGCGAAATGGCTGAAGGCGCACAGCAAGATCGCCTGGGTGAATTATGCCGGCCTCGACGACGACCCGAACCACGCCCTGCAGCAGCGCTACTCGCCGAAGGGCGCCGGCTCCGTCTTCACCTTCGGCGTCAAGGGCGGCTATGAGGCGGGCAAGACGCTGGTCGAGGGGCTGGAACTCTTCTCCCATCTTGCCAATATCGGCGACACCCGTTCGCTCGTCATCCATCCGGCCTCGACGACGCACCGGCAGTTGACCGACGAGCAGAGGATCGCCGCCGGCGCAGGCGCTGACGTGGTGCGCCTTTCCGTCGGCATCGAGGACGTCAAGGACATCATCGCCGATCTTGAACAGGCGCTCTCGAAGATCTGATATCAGAGGGATCTACGGTGACCATGACAAACTACATCACCTTCGACATCGATAGCGTCGAACCGGAATTCGGCGCCCCCGAAGCCGATCGGATTATCTCCGGCGATCCGCGTTTCCGTACCTGGAATCTGGAGGAGAGAGAAGGCGGCCTTTATTCCGGCATCTGGGAGGCGACGCCGGGCAAGTGGCGGATCGTCTACGAGGAATGGGAATATTTCAGCCTGCTGGCCGGCCATTCGATCGTGACGGAGGAGGGCGGTGAGCCGGTTCATCTGAAGGCGGGCGATCGGATGATCCTCAGACCCGGCTTCAAGGGAACATGGGAAGTCGTTGACACGACTCGCAAGGACTATGTGATCAAGGTTTGAGCGGCCAGCAAATGGGCGCGACGAAGCCCGGGCCTTTCCCGTTTTCGGCTTTGTTTTTGTCGTCGCGGTCGCAGCAATGATCCGAAACGGCAAGCCGGCAAACGGTGTTTTTGGCCCTTTGTCCCGGATTGAAAGCTTTTAACCAATCCCATTAATCGTGCCTACATCGACAAATGCTAAACCTTATCTGCAGCGCATTGCGGACATGATGTCTCCTGCCGTCACACAGACATGGCCTTGCAATTAATCTTTGCGGAATTTGCATGTCGTCGAATCTTGCAGGTAGGTACGTTCGGACCCAGACGTCTTCCATCATCGCGACAACGGTCTTCTTCCTTGTCGTTGCTCTCGTACTGACCGGCCTGATGGCACATGTCGTCGTCACGATGACCCGGTCGGCGAACGAGATCGATGATGCCAGGGCCAGTCGCGCCGCCCGCGCGGCAATCGGTGCGTTTGTGGGTCGCCTGAGCGCGACAACGACGGACAATGCCATATGGGACGATGCCTATAGTGCTGCCTCATCTTCGGCCGCCGCGGATTGGGCCTATGAGAATTGGGGAAAAACCAGCGAGGATTACGCGCTTTATGACGGCGCGATCGTGATCGGCCCTGACCGGTCTTCGATCGTCTCGGCCTATGCCAAAGGCAAGCCCTTCCAGCCGGGCACTTTTTTTGGCGACGTCTTTTATCAGCAGATCAATGCGGCAGCGGCTCCGGCGAGGGCGCCGGTGGTCAATTTCATCAAGACCGAAAGCGGTATAGCCCTGATCGCCTCGCAGGCGATCCAGCCTTTCGAAGACGCCCCCAAGCTTCCGAAGTTCAGTGTGCTGAGTTTCTACAAGGAGTTTACGTCGGAGGTTATCGATACGCTCTCGAACGAACATGAACTTGAAGGCTTGCGCCTTGAGACGATGCCGAAGCCGGAGGTCCTGAACACGCCGATCACCGACATGGAGGGGACCGTCATCGGCTATCTCGTCTGGCCCAGCAAAGCGCCGGGAAGCGCCGTGTTTCATCAGGTCTATCCTTATATCGCAGCCGCTATCGTCATCCTCGCGCTGTTTCTGATCGGCGTTCTGCTGGTTGGCGCTTCCGAAGCGCGGCGCCTGCGCCAATTGGCGCAAGCAGCGATTTTCGAAGCCGACCACGATAGCCTGAGCGGCCTGTTGAACAGACATGGGCTTCTCAACCTGCTGGAAGAGCTGGAGAATTCGACCTCTTCGCCACATCGGCTTTATCTGGTCGACCTTGATGGCTTCAAGGCCGTCAACGACGCCTGGGGCCATGCGGTGGGGGACGATTTGATCCGGCTGGTCGCGAAGGCGCTGACCGCCTGCCACCCCGAAATCATTGCCGCGGCGCGGCTGGGGGGCGACGAATTTGCGCTGGTGCACGTCGGTTCTACCACATGCGGAGAGATGGAAAAGACGATTCTGGCGCTGTTTGCCGAGCCCTTCAAAATCGACGGCCGAACGATCGAAGTTGGCGCAAGCATCGGAGCTGCTGCTCGTAGCGGCGACGTCCAGCCATTGGAGCTTCTCCGCAGAGCGGACATGGCCCTCTATCGTGCCAAGGCAAATGGCAAAGGTCAGGCGATCGAATACGACCCCGAATTGGACCGGGAACGCCAACGGGTCGCCGAACTGGAAGGCCTGTTGAAGAATGCCATCAGCAGTGGCGCAATCGAAGCCGTTTTCCAACCTCTCGTCTCTGCTTCGACCGGCGCTGTGACCGGTCTTGAAGCGCTGGCGCGCTGGCGAACTGCAACCGGAAATATCAGCCCGGAGATTTTCATCCCTCTTGCCGAGAGATGCGGCCTCATCGACGCGCTCGGCGTTCATATGCTGAGGACATCGATCGAGCATGCCGAGAGCTGGCCCGATCTGGCATTGTCGGTGAACGTTTCGCCAATCCAGCTCTGCAATCCGGAATTTGCCGCCGAAGTGATCTCGGTCCTGCAGGAGCTTGATTTTAATCCCAACCGCCTGACATTGGAAATCACCGAAGGCGTTCTGATGACAAATCCGGATCAGGCCCGGCGGTCGATAGACCAGCTCAAACGTGTCGGCATAAAGTTCGCGCTTGATGACTTTGGCTGCGGCTACGCCAGCATCGGTGCATTGCGGCAGTTCGGGTTTGATCGCATGAAGATCGACCGCTCGCTGGTGTCCGCTCTCGATGTAACCGCAAATGGCGCCGATATTCTTCGGGCAACCATCTCCCTGGCGACTGCTCTGCAGATTCCCGTTACCGCCGAAGGTATTGAGAATAGCCGTCAGGCGGCGATCTTGCGAGACGCCGGCTGCGACCAGCTTCAAGGGTATCTGCTCGGAAAACCCATGTCGGCATGCGACATATCCAGCAGGCTGCGAGAAGAGTCGGCCGCATGATCTCGTAAAGATCGTGGCATAGGCTCGGTATTGACGGATCGTTACCGGCGGCGACCGTATTTTCCGTTGGATAGTTTTCGGCTGTGGCCTGCTTTTCTAGTGGCTCTGCTCGCCGGCATTCCAGACATTGCCCAGCTCAGAGGACGGATCACCACTGCAGATCCAGCCGATCCAGCCCGTGGAAATGGTAGACGTCCTTGACCACGGGTGTCTTTGCCAGCCTCAGGCCCGCCAGCCGTTCGAACAGGATCGGCAGCACGAGGTTGAGCTCCAGCCGTGCCAACGGCGCGCCGATGCAAAAATGGATGCCGGCGCCGAAGGAGAGGTTTGCCGCCTCGTTGCGGTCGGGCTTGAAGGTGAGGGGATCGGTGAATTTTGCCGGGTCGAGATTGGCGGCGGCGAGGATGAGGCTAACCTTGTCGCCGCGCTTGAAGGAGACGCCGTCGATTTCGGCAGGCTCCAGGGCCCAGCGCTGGAAGATGTGGACCGGCGCGCAGATGCGCAGGGTTTCCTCGACGGTGCGCTCCGTCGTTGCCTCGTCCCGGAAGAGTTCCGCCGGATCGCAGCCGCTATCGAGAATGGTGCGCACGGAGTTGCCGATCTGGTGCACGGTCGCCTCATGCCCGGCATTGAGCAGCACGATCGTCGTCGAGACGAGCTCCTCCACGGTCAGATACTGGCCCTTATGCTCGGTATGGATCATGTGGGTCAGCAGGTCGTCGCGCGGTTCGGCACGGCGTTCCGTGATGACCGTCCTGATGTAGTCGGAAAAGTCCTTGGCCGCCCGTTCGGCCTCATCCTCCTGCTCGCGCGTACGGCCGAACATGTACATGCGGACATAGGCGTGCGACCAGGCGAGCAGCTGCGGCCCCATCTCCTCGGGAATGCCGATCATCCGCGCGATCATCGTCACCGGGATGATATCGGCAAAGGCCGAGAGCAACTCGACCTCACGCTTCTCCGCGAAGCCGTCGATCAGCCGGTTGGCGAGTTCGGCGAGCTCCGGCTTCATCTTCTCGACATGACGGGACACGAAGGCGCGGTTGACGAGCGTGCGCAGCCGCGTGTGCTCCGGCGGTTCGAGTTCGAGCAGGGAATAGCGCTCCGAGAGATCGAAACTGGCAAGATGCGGCATCGGCTCGGCAAGGCCGAGCTCCTCGCGGCTGGCGATATGCAGGATCTGCCGGCCGAAGCGCCGGTCGCGCAGCAGGCCGTTCACATGGTCGTAGCCCGTGAAGAACCACTGCTTCTGCTCGCTCCAATAGAAGGTCGGGCAATGGGCATGAAGTGCGGCATAGACGGCATTCGGGTTGCCGTAGAAGGCCGGGTTGCGACTATCAAGCGAGACATGACGGTTGGCGCGGTCGATCGAGAGAAAGGATGGGATCATCATGCCCCGAGCCTTATCGGATTTGCCGGACCTCGGAAAGATGCGGGGGCAGGGATGATCTCGGACTACCCGGCCCGTGACAGGGTACCCATGCGTCGCAGCGCCTCGACCTGGTCGTCGACCGTCGGCACGAGTTCACCGGCGGTGCTGCTCGGCGTGGCCGGTGCAGGGGCTGCGGCCTCTGCTTCGCCGAAGATGACCGTGCAGTTGCGGCCGGCGGCCTTCGCCGCATAGAGCGCCCGGTCAGCGGCCGAGATCAGTTTGTCGATATTGGCTTCGATCGAGGAGGCGAGCGCAATGCCGATGCTGACCGTGACCGGAACGATCGCTTCGCCGGTACTGACGGGAAGACGGCAGAATTCTGTACGGATCGCTTCGGCGATCGCCTCGGCTTCCGTCTGATCCGTGACCGCGGCAAAGGCGGCGAATTCCTCGCCGCCCATGCGGCCGAAGATGTTGTTTGGAATATACTGGCGGGCCATGCGCGCGAAGGCGGTCAGCACGGCATCGCCGGACTGGTGGCCGTAACGGTCGTTGACGCGCTTGAAATGGTCGAGATCGAAGAGAATGACCGCGACCTGGCGCTGCTCGTTATGAGCTCTTTCCTGGATGCCGTCGAAATAGCCGAGCAGGCCGCGGCGGTTGAGCACGCCGGTCAGCGAGTCGGTCAGGGTGAGCGCACGTAGGTGTCGTTCGGAGCGCTCCATGATCAGCCGGCAGGTGAACGCGAAAGCGATGGTCAGCAGGAAGGCGGTGGCCATGGCGGAAGCGCCGCCGAGATTTGTCGCCTCGACATCGCTTGGCATCGTCAGCGTCATCGTCAGGGCCGAGCCGAAGCACAGGCAGCCCTGGAGGACGAACACACCCATCAGCTTGATGCGGGTCCGCTCGCGGCGCATGTCGCCGGCGGCGACCGCCATGGCGAGTGCCGTCGCACCCGTCGCCGAAGCAAGGTTGTAGAGCACCACCCGGTTTGAATAATCGCTGTTGACCCAGGGCAGGAAGACACCGGCGAGCCAGATTGCCGGCGGCAGTAGCGCCCACCACTCGATCCGCTTGCGGTCGAGTGCCAAAAAACCGGCCACCCAGGCGCTCTGGCCGAGCAGGGCGATGGCATTGCCCGCCTCTACTGAAAGCAGGCTGGGGATTTCGCCGCGCAGCGCGACCATCGCGAAGCCGATGCCGGTCAGCAGGAAGCCCAGGCCCCAATAGAGATAGGCCTCGTTCCTGATGTTGTGGCGCCAGGCGACGAACAGCACCAAAGCGAGCGTCATGGCCTCTGAACACCAGATGGCGAGACCTGTAGCGATATTGAACACGGCAGCAACCCCTTGTCTGTCAGGTTGCATCCTTGCCGAGGAAGCTCGCCACTTCCTTAATGTCGCTGCGCCGCGGCATTGTTTCAGGCCGATATCTGCCGGTAGGCTTTCCGTTGGGTAAACGTGTATGAGCACGGTCGAATAGAGTAAGCCTTCCTTCATCCTGTCTTGGAGAAAAGCCGGGGGAGACCGTAGCAAGGGCTCGCCGTTAACAGGCGTTTGGGGGAAAGAGGCTCAATGCATGTCGCCCGGAAGTGTGCAGCGGTTCCGGGATAACGACATGCATGAAAAGAAGGAGCTTAGCCGCCTTGCCCCGCCTTCTTAACGTTATCCGCATGCGTGTCTTGAAGAGGAGGGCCGGGACACTCTATGTAGGGGTAAGAGATTTTTCTTTGATTCCCGGCGCCGGCCGGCGAGACGTTGACAAAGGACGCACATGAGAAACCCAGTCGATACCGCAATGGCCCTCGTTCCGATGGTCGTGGAACAGACCAACCGCGGTGAACGCTCCTACGACATTTATTCCCGCCTGCTAAAGGAACGCATCATCTTCCTGACAGGTGCTGTCGAGGACCATATGGCGACGCTCGTCTGCGCCCAGCTGCTCTTCCTCGAGGCGGAAAACCCGAAGAAGGAAATCGCCCTCTACATCAATTCGCCCGGTGGCGTCGTCACCGCCGGCATGGCGATCTACGATACGATGCAGTTCATCAAGCCCGCGGTTTCGACGCTCTGCATCGGCCAGGCCGCGTCCATGGGCTCGCTGCTTCTCGCAGCCGGCCATAAGGACATGCGCTTTGCGACGCCGAATTCCCGCATCATGGTGCACCAGCCCTCGGGCGGCTTCCAGGGCCAGGCTTCGGACATCGAGCGTCATGCCCGCGACATCCTCAAGATGAAGCGCCGCCTGAACGAGGTCTACGTCAAGCACACGGGCCGGACCTATGAGGAAGTTGAAAAGACGCTCGATCGTGACCATTTCATGGATGCGGACGAAGCCCAGAGCTGGGGCGTGATCGACAAGGTTCTGACGTCGCGCCTCGAAATGGAAGGCGAGCAGGCTAGTAATTAATAGGGATGGTGTTTTCCTCGCCACAGTTCTATCCCATTTGTGATCGAACAAGGGCTTTCATCCGGCGACGAAGACGCTAATAGTAACTATTAATGCTATGTGAATTTTTATGACATAGCATTCGGCATTCGAAGGGGAATTCGTTGCCGCCGGGGCCACGACATGATTGGCTGGGCCCGGTTTGTAGCCCCTGAAGCCCTTCTCGGCAAAGGCTCCGGAAACGGAGTGCCGCCAGGAGCTGATAGAGTGGACCGCGATTTCGCCTTGAAATGCGGCGTGCTGGAAGGAAAATGATATGAGCAAGGTCAGCGGCAGCAACGGCGGCGACTCCAAGAACACTCTTTATTGTTCGTTCTGCGGAAAGAGCCAGCACGAAGTCCGGAAACTGATTGCCGGACCGACCGTCTTCATCTGCGATGAATGCGTCGAATTGTGCATGGACATCATCCGTGAGGAAAACAAGTCCTCGATGGTCAAGTCCCGCGATGGCGTCCCGACGCCCCAGGACATCATCAAGGTCCTCGACGAATATGTCATCGGTCAGCGGCAGGCGAAGAAGATCCTGTCGGTTGCCGTTCACAACCATTACAAGCGCCTGGCGCACGCCTCCAAGAACGGCGAAGTCGAGCTGGCGAAGTCGAACATCATGCTCGTCGGTCCGACCGGCTGCGGCAAAACTTATCTTGCCCAGACGCTTGCCCGCATCATCGACGTTCCCTTCACCATGGCTGATGCGACGACGCTGACCGAGGCCGGTTATGTCGGCGAGGATGTCGAAAACATCATCCTGAAGCTGCTGCAGTCGGCCGACTACAACGTCGAACGTGCGCAGCGCGGCATCGTCTACATCGACGAAGTCGACAAGATTTCGCGCAAGTCCGACAACCCGTCGATTACCCGTGACGTCTCGGGCGAGGGCGTGCAGCAGGCGCTGCTGAAGATCATGGAAGGCACGGTCGCTTCCGTTCCGCCGCAGGGCGGCCGCAAGCACCCGCAGCAGGAATTCCTGCAGGTCGACACGACGAACATCCTGTTTATCTGCGGCGGCGCTTTTGCCGGCCTCGACAAGATCATCTCTGCCCGTGGCGAGAAGACCTCGATCGGCTTTGGCGCTAGCGTCAAGTCGCAGGATGACCGCCGCGTCGGCGAGGTTCTGCGCGAACTGGAGCCTGAAGATCTGGTCAAGTTCGGCCTGATCCCTGAGTTCATCGGCCGCTTGCCGGTTCTGGCGACGCTCGAGGACCTCGATGAGGACGCGCTGATCCAGATCCTGTCCGAGCCGAAAAACGCGCTGATCAAGCAGTATCAGCGCCTGTTCGAGATGGAAGACGTGGAACTGAACTTCCACGAGGACGCTCTTCGCGAAATCGCCCGCAAGGCGATCGTGCGCAAGACCGGCGCCCGCGGCCTTCGCTCGATCATGGAGAAGATCCTGCTCGACACGATGTTCGAACTGCCGACGCTGGAAGGCGTGCGCGAGGTCGTCATCTCCGAGGAAGTGGTGCGCGGTTCGGCCCGTCCGCTTTACATCTATGCCGATCGCCAGGAAGAAAAAGCCAACGCTTCGGCATGACCTTTGCTGCTTTCGCGTGATTATTTTGGGGGCTTGCCATAGGCAGGCCCCTTTCTATTTGAAAAACCATGCGAGGCGCTGTTAGTATTTGCCCGTGGGAACCGAAATTGCCTTTGCCGATGTTGCGCAAGGGATCGTGCTTGGCAATGATGCAATGATTCCGTAAGCCTCTTGCTGGCGTTTGTATTTTAGCCGGGTCGGAAGTGGTAAGCGCCGGTCCAGCCACGCGCTTCATAGTGTTGGCGTTCCGTTGTAATAAAGCTGTCACATCCGAGGGACGCGGGCGTTTGCGTGGCTTGAAAAGCGTAGTCAGAACCTCCACTTGTAGCAACAAGTGAGTGTGCCGGCCGGTCCCAAGCGGCCGTGCAGAGAGCCCGGCAACGGGACGATGGAAAGGACATAAAATGACGAAGAAAACGTCTGTAGCGAGCAGCACTGCCTACCCTGTTCTGCCCCTGCGCGACATCGTGGTTTTCCCGCATATGATCGTGCCGCTGTTCGTCGGACGGGAAAAGTCGATCCGTGCGCTCGAAGAGGTCATGGGTTCCGACAAGCAGATCATGCTGGTGACGCAGATCAACGCCAGCGATGACGATCCGGATCCTTCCGCGATCCACAATGTCGGCACCGTGGCGAACGTGCTGCAGCTCTTGAAGCTGCCCGACGGCACCGTGAAGGTTCTGGTCGAAGGCCGCGCCCGCGCCGAGATCGATACCTATACCAGCCGCGAGGATTTCTATGAGGCGCTCGGCCATGTGCTCGAGGAGCCGCATGACGATCCGGTCGAACTGGAAGCCTTGTCGCGTTCGGTCGTTTCCGAATTCGAGAGCTACGTGAAGCTCAACAAGAAGATTTCGCCCGAAGTGGTTGGCGCCGCCAGCCAGATCGACGACTATTCCAAGCTCGCCGATACGGTCGCCTCGCATCTGTCGATCAAGATCACCGAGAAGCAGGAGATGCTGGAGACCACCAGTGTCAAACAGCGCCTCGAAAAGGCCCTCGGCTTCATGGAAGGCGAGATCTCGGTGCTGCAGGTCGAAAAGCGCATCCGCTCGCGCGTCAAGCGCCAGATGGAGAAGACTCAGCGCGAGTATTACCTCAATGAACAGATGAAGGCGATCCAGAAGGAACTCGGCGACGGCGAGGAAGGCCGCGACGAGATGAGCGAACTGGAAGAGCGCATCTCCAAGACCAAGCTGTCCAAGGAAGCCCGTGAAAAGGCCGATGCGGAGCTGAAGAAGCTACGCCAGATGAGCCCGATGTCGGCGGAAGCCACCGTCGTGCGCAATTATCTGGACTGGCTGCTCGGCATTCCCTGGGGCAAGAAGTCGAAGGTCAAGGCCGATCTCAACAATGCCGAGAAGATCCTCGAAGCCGATCACTTCGGTCTCGACAAGGTCAAGGAGCGCATCGTCGAATATCTGGCCGTGCAGGCCCGCGCCACCAAGATCAAGGGCCCGATCCTCTGCCTCGTCGGCCCTCCGGGCGTCGGCAAGACTTCGCTCGCCCAGTCGATCGCCAAGGCGACCGGCCGTGAGTATGTCCGTATGGCGCTTGGCGGCGTTCGTGACGAAGCCGAAATCCGCGGTCACCGCCGCACCTATATCGGCTCGATGCCTGGCAAGGTCATCCAGTCGATGAAGAAGGCGAAGAAGTCCAACCCGCTGTTCCTGCTCGACGAGATCGACAAGCTCGGCCAGGACTATCGCGGCGATCCGTCTTCGGCTCTGCTCGAAGTGCTCGATCCGGCGCAGAACATGACCTTCATGGATCACTATCTGGAAGTCGAATACGACCTGTCGGATGTGATGTTCATCACGACGGCGAATACGCTGAACATTCCAGCGCCTCTGATGGACCGCATGGAGATCATCCGTATCGCCGGCTACACCGAGGATGAAAAGCGCGAGATCGCCAAGCGGCACCTGTTGCCGAAGGCCATCAAGGAACATGCGTTGCAGCCGGAAGAATTCTCGGTCAGCGACGACGCCCTGATGTCGATCAGCCAGCAGTACACCCGCGAAGCCGGCGTCCGCAACTTCGAACGCGAATTGATGAAACTCGCCCGCAAGGCGGTCACCGAGATCATCAAGGGCAAGACGAAGGCCGTTCACGTGACGGCTGCCAACATCTCCGACTACCTGGGCGTCCCGCGCTTCCGCCATGGCGAAGCCGAGGGCGAGGATCAGGTCGGCGTCGTGACCGGTCTTGCCTGGACGGAAGTCGGCGGCGAGCTGCTGACCATCGAAGGCGTGATGATGCCTGGCAAGGGCCGCATGACGGTCACCGGCAATCTGAAGGAAGTCATGAAGGAATCGATCTCGGCAGCGGCCTCCTATGTCCGCTCGCGCGCTGTCGATTTCGGCATCGAGCCGCCGCGCTTCGACAAGAGCGACATCCACGTGCACGTGCCGGAAGGCGCGACGCCGAAGGATGGCCCCTCGGCCGGCGTCGCCATGGCAACCGCGATCGTCTCGATCATGACCGGGATCCCGGTGGACAGGCATGTGGCCATGACCGGTGAAATCACCCTTCGCGGCCGTGTGCTGCCGATCGGCGGTCTCAAGGAAAAGCTGCTCGCAGCGCTTCGCGGCGGCATCAAGAAGGTGCTGATTCCGGAGGAAAACGCCAAGGACCTGGCGGAGATTCCTGATAACGTGAAGAACAACATGGAGATCATCCCGGTATCCCGCATGGGCGAGGTGATCAAGCATGCACTGATCCGGCGGCCGGAGCCGATCGAATGGGACGGCACGGTGGAAACGCCGGTCATCGCAACGGTCGAAGGCCTCGATGAGACAGGCGCAACCATAGCGCATTGAGTGGCCTTTGCCACATTTATGCCCAATTGGGACAAAACACGGAAAAAGGCTGGCGGAAACGCCAGCCTTTTTTGTGAAAACGTCATGTAGACGCTTGCTTTTCCTTGATTTGCAGGGCTTTTGGGTTTTCGGCGGGCCTGATGAAACCTATTCTGCGCCTAGCTTACTTTTGAGTCGTTTCATACCATTTAGAAAGGGGTGGAAACATGAACAAGAATGAACTCGTGTCCGCAGTAGCCGAAAAGGCAGGACTGACGAAGTCTGACGCGGCTTCCGCTGTTGACGCGGTTTTCGACGTTGTCCAGGCTGAACTCAAGAACAAGGGCGACATTCGTCTCGCGGGTTTCGGCAGCTTCACCGTTTCTCATCGTGCCGCATCGAAGGGCCGTAACCCGTCGACGGGCGCTGAAGTCGACATTCCGGCTCGCAACGTGCCGAAATTCACGCCCGGCAAGGGCCTGAAGGACGCCGTCAACGGCTGATCTGATATTATCCACCAGCCGGAAACGAGACCGGTTGTGCAGGATTTGAGAGGGGTTCGGCTTTGCCGAGCCCCTTTTGCTTTAGTGCGTAATGCCGAAAAGTGTGAGCGGTTTTCGGACGACATCGTGCTCTGCTTTTTTTGATTTAGATCCGGATGATTTTGGGCCGATCATGCGAAACGAGATGCGCCGGGAGCGCAAACCAGTCTGACGTGATCAGGTGCAAAATGCCGCATCTGTCATGCCTCTGTCATACCGCGCGCGCAGAAAACTCCTGTTTCGAATGTTCGACACATGGGGGATTTCATGACAATTTCATCGCGCAAGGCAGCGCTTGCTGCCGTGCTTCTCGCATCCGTCGCTTTTCCGGCCGCGGCCGAACCAGTTTTCAACCGCATCGCCTCCTTCCCGGTTGCGGCGAACCTGCCGGCCGACAAGGACAAGCTGTCGGTGAGCTCCGCCGAAATCATCACCGCGACCGACGACGGCAACACGCTGATCTATAGCGACAGCCCGCTCGGCGCGATCGGCTTTATCGACATTACCGATGCCAAGGCCCCGAAGGCCGGCGGCGCGCTGATGATGGACGGCGAGCCGACCTCGGTCACCTCGAGCGCCGGCAAGGCGCTCGTTGCCGTCAACACCTCCGAAAGCAAGGCCAAGCCCTCCGGCCGTCTCGCGATCGTCGACGTGGCGACCAAGAAGATCGAAAACACGTGCGATCTCGGCGGTCAGCCGGATTCGATCGCCCTCAACAAGGACAAGACGCTCGGCACCATCGCAATCGAAAACGAGCGCGACGAAGACGTCAATGACGGCAAGATCCCGCAGATGCCGGCCGGCGACCTCGTCGTCTTCCAGGTCAAGAACGGCACCGTCGATTGCGCCACCATCAAGCACGTAGCGCTGACCGGGCTTGCCGGCGTCGCCCCGGAGGATCCGGAGCCGGAATTCGTCGCCTTCAACAGCCTGAACGAGATTGCCCTGACGCTGCAGGAAAATAACGAGATCGTCATCATCGACGCCAACACGGCTGAAGTGAAGACGCATTTCTCCGCCGGCAGCGTCGATCTCACCGGTATCGACACCAAGCGTGACGGCGCCCTGAAATTCTCAGGCGAAGCCAAAGGCGTGCTGCGCGAACCCGACGCCGTGAAGTGGCTGGACGACAACCGCCTCGTCGTCGCCAACGAAGGCGACTACCAGGGCGGCTCACGTGGTTTCACCATCTTCGACAAGACGGGCAAGCTTCTCTACGAATCGGGCGCATCCTTCGAACGCGCCGTCGCCCATATCGGCCACTATCCGGAAAGCCGCTCGGGATCGAAGGGCGTCGAGCCGGAAGGCCTCGAAGCCGCCGAGTTCGGCGACATCAAGTATTTCTTCCTGCTCGCCGAGCGCGCCTCGGTCGTCGGCGTCTATAAGGATACCGGCGCCGATCCCGAACTCGTCCAGTTGCTGCCATCAGGCATTTCGCCGGAAGGCGTGATCGCCATTCCCACCCGCAATCTCTTTGCGACCGCCAACGAGGTCGATCTCGGCAAGGACGGCGGTACGCGTTCGCATGTGATGATCTACGAGCGCTCGGAAGGCGAGAAGGCCTATCCGCAGATCGTTTCCGCCGAAAAAGACGGCAATCCGATCGGCTTTGCAGCTCTTTCGGGTCTCGCCGCGGTTCCCGGCAAGCCGGGCATGCTCTACGCCGTTAGCGACAGCGTTCTGGGCTCGCAGCCGACGATCTACACGATCGATGCCAGCAAGAAGCCGGCCGTCATCGTCGACGCCCTCGTCGTCAAGCGTGACGGCGCCCCGGCCCAGAAGCTCGACATCGAAGGCATCGCGGTTGCCGCCGATGGCTCCTTCTGGCTCGCCTCGGAAGGCTACAGTGAGCGTCTCGTCCCGCACGCGCTCTACAACGTCAATGCCAAGGGCGACATCAAGGCCGAGATCGCCCTGCCGAAGGAGCTCGTCGCCAACGAAATCCGCTACGGCTTCGAAGGCGTGACCATTGTCGGCACCGGCGACGACACCACGCTCTGGATGGCGGTCCAGCGCGAGTGGAGCGACGACGAGAAGGGCTTCGTCAAGCTCGTCTCCTACAATCCGAAGAAGAAGGAATGGGGTGCCGTTCGCTATCCGCTCGACAAGACGGAAAGCGGCTGGGTCGGTCTGTCGGAAATCTCGGCTCAGGGCGACAGCGTCTACATCATCGAGCGCGACAACCTCGTCGGCGATGCCGCCAGGCTGAAGAAGCTTTACAAGGTCGCGATATCGGACCTGAAGCCTGCCAAGCTCGGCGGCGCGCTGCCGGTCGTCAAGAAGACCGAAGCGCATGACTTCCTCGGCGAGCTGAAGTCTGCCACCAACGGCTATGTGCTGGACAAGCTCGAAGGCTTCACCTTCGACGCGTCGGGCAAGCCCTACGCGGTCACCGACAATGACGGCGTCAGCGACTCCTCCGGCGAGACCCTGTTCTTCGCGGTCGAGCTGAGCGCGACAAACTGAAAGCCGCCCCTCACCCTAGCCCTCTCCCTGTAAAAAACGGGGAGAGGGGACGTGCCATGCGAAAGCTCGGCGTGGGACGGCGAGGTCGCGGCTCAGTCCCTTCGCCCCGCGAGCGGGGAGAAGGTGGCGGCAGCAGGATGAGGGGCCATCTGGCCTCCCCAGCAAAGAACCAGCGTTCCATCCCTACCAGCGCTGATGCACATGCGGCGCGATCAGCCGCTCGTAGATCTCGCGCGTTGCCGCCATGACATCGGCTGACAGCGGCGCAAGGTCGGCGGCAGCCGCGTTGGCCCTGGCCTGCTCGGCATTGCGGGCGCCGGGGATGACGACGGTGACGGCATCGCTCATCAGGATCCAGCGGAGCGCGAAGGCGGCCATGGTGGCGCCTTCGGGTACCAGCTTGCGCACCTCTTCCACCGCCTGCAGGCCGACCTCGAAGGGAACGCCGGCAAAGGTCTCGCCGACATCGAAGGCTTCGCCGTTGCGGTTGAAATTGCGGTGGTCGTCGCTGGCAAAATGTGTGTCCCGGGTGATTTTGCCGGAGAGAAGACCGCTGGCGAGCGGCACACGGGCGATGATCGCCACATTCCTGCGGCGTGCTTCCTGGAAGAACAGGTGATCGGGGCGCTGGCGGAAAATGTTGTAGATGATCTGGATACTGACGACGCCGGGATATTCGATCGCCTTCAGCCCGTCTTCGACCTTTTCGACGCTGACGCCGTAGCCCTTGATCTTGCCGGCCTTCTGCAGCACGTTCAGGCCCTCGAAGACCTCAGGCTGGTAAAGCACGTCGCGCGGCGGGCAGTGCAGTTGCACGAGGTCCAGACTGTCGACGGCAAGATTCGTCAGGCTGCGGTCGACAAAGCCTTCAAGATTAGCCTTGGTGTAGCCTTCGGCGACATGCGGGTTGAGGCGGCGGCCGACCTTGGTGGCAACCATCGGCCGTTCGTCGCCACGCGTCTTCAGCACGTCGGCAATGATCTTTTCCGAGCGGCCGTCGCCATAGACATCCGCCGTATCGATGAATGTCATGCCGGCATCGAGCGCGGCATTCAACGCCGCGCGTCCGTCCGCCTCGCTGATATCGCCCCAGGAGCCGCCGATCTGCCATGCGCCGAAGCCGACATTGGTGACGGTGAAGGGCATCCGGCCGAAAGCATGGTGTTTCATTAAAAAATCCTCCCTACTGCATGTCGCCCGGACGTGTGCGGGACAACGACATGCATAAAAACAAAGAGCCAAAGCGTGTCGCGTGATTCAAGCAAGATGCGACGCGCTGATGAAAAACGATGGCACTATCAGCCGGGTGACTTTGCGGCAATTGTCGATCCGGCTTTGATTGGTCGCTCCGATGAAATATCGTTCTGCTACAAGGCTTCAACCGCATGGATGGAAAAGGAAAGATCATGGAGATCAAACCCGTCGGCTCTCGCCCCTCGACGAAGCCACCGGCCGACTATTTCACCGGTGCCGTTCGCCAGGATGCACTGATGGAAACGCCGGCACCCGCACGGGCGAGGGCGGTCTCGGTCACCTTCGAACCCGGTGCCCGCACCGCCTGGCATACGCATCCGCTCGGCCAGACGCTGATCGTTACATCGGGCAAGGGCCTCGCCCAGAGCTGGGGCGGGGACATCCGCGAGATCCGCGCCGGCGATACCGTCTGGTTCGCGCCGGGCGAAAAACATTGGCACGGTGCTGCCCCGGATACGGCGATGACACACATCGCCATTCATGAGGCGCTGGACGGCAGCCACGTCGACTGGATGGAAAAGGTCAGCGACGAGCAATATTCCGGCTAGGCGTAATCAGAGCCGCTTCAGGCAATAGGAAAAATGCGCGTGCGATTCGACCGTCAGGAACTCGAATTGCCAGCCGTAATCCTTGCAGAACTTGGTGACCGCCTCGACGACGCCATAGACGATCGGCTTGACCGTATTGCCGGTGCAGAAATCATGCCCGGCGATACGCCCCGTCCGCTTCACCTTCTTTTCGCAGAGCAGGAGTTCCTGCCAGGTGAGCTCGAAGGAATGGTCTGTATCGATATAGGCCCAGTCGAGGAAATCGTCCGCGAATTCGGCAAGCTTCTCGAGCGATGTGCCTTGCATCAGATGCAGCCGGCCGGCCTCGATCTCGGCCGCGAAATTCGTGTGGATCGCATCGAGTCCGGAGCTATAGCGATCCATCGACCAGGGATCGATGAGGTAGAGCTGCGCCGGGCGGTTCTTTTCGAGGATCTCCGCCGTATATTCGCCGAAGGCTGCTCCGACCTCGACGCCGATGCCGCCGTTCGGGATCCGATAAAGCAATTCGCCGCGATCCGGCAGCAGCCGGGCGTTTTCCATATGATGGGCGCTGAGCGGGGTGCGCGGCATGCTCGCCCGGAGCGCCTGCCTTTCTTCACGTGTCTTCATTTCTGATCTCGGGATTGCGGGCGACCGACGGCCCTGATGCGGTTTGACGGGAAGGTAGGAGCAGCCGGCACCGATGACAACCGCATGACAGGAATTTGCTTCTTTCGAACAAACCGCTAAGTTCCATCTGTGAACTGACGAAAAAGCCTCGGGAGGAGCGATTTCATGAAACGCATGTGGCCTGAAGAATTCAACGCCATCATCAGCGGAGCTGAGGAGGTGATGTTGGAAACACCAGCCGAGGCCGGCGAAGCGCCGCTGCAGCGCAAGGCGCTGAAGGCGCGAATCACCATGCAGGATTACGAGCGGATCTGGCCGCTCGCCGAGATGCGCTTCCGGCTTGGCGAAAGAGATGGCAAGGCCATCACGCTGATCACCACCAATCCCCATTACCACGCCTGGCACCCGAAGGACGGCGGCAGCGTCGATTCCGTGTCGGACAGTGGCCGCCATTACAAGACGGATTATCTCGTCGTGCACTTCCTGCTCGACGATGTGAAGGAAACGTCTCCCGCCTGAGGTGCTGAGGCCCGGTGCGGCCAGAAGCCGCACCGGCGTCCTGTGGAAGCCAAGTTGATCCCGACGCTGATGACAAGGGCGGCGATATCGCTAAGCTTGGCGATACATATCCTTACGAAATTGGAGGTTCCTGTGACGGGCAATGTGCTGGATATCCCGGTCAAGACTGTGGATGGTCGTGAGACCACGCTCAACGAATACAAGGGCAGGGTGATTCTGATCGTCAACGTCGCCTCGAAATGCGGGCTAACCCCGCAGTATGACGGGCTGGAAAAGCTCTATGGAGAAAAGCGCGAGCGCGGCTTCGTCATTGCCGCCTTTCCCGCCAACGACTTCAAGGGCCAGGAGCCCGGCACCGACGCCGAGATCCTCGATTTCTGCACCAGCACCTATGACGTCACCTTCCCGATCTTCTCGAAGATCTCGGTCAAGGGCGAGGCCCAGCACCCGCTTTACCGGCAGCTGACCAAGTCGGGTGCCGCGACGACGGGCGACGGCCCGATGCGCGAACGTCTGAAATCCCACGGCATGACAGGCGGCGATGAGGACGACATCCTCTGGAACTTCGAAAAATTCCTAATCGGCCGCGACGGCAAAGTCGCCGCCCGATTCGCGCCCGATGTGACGGCCGACGATTCGCGGCTGGTTTCCGCTGTGGAGAAAGAATTGGCGAAGGGATGAATGGTGGTCGATGAGCACCCACCAGACAGCGGTATGCTCATTACCCCGATCGCGCTTCCACATCTGAGCGGAGAAAATGAGAAAAGCGCATCAGGCGCTGTTCCAAGATCCTCAGATCCCAAGCACGGTCACAAGCGGGGGCGTAAAGTTCTTGAAGCCCACTCTCGGCCAGTCGCACCTCTTGTCGAATTTCGTCTTTGGTTCGTGGCGCTGGCATGTCGGGTTCGTCTTGAATGCATATCCGGGCAGGGTGACATACCTTGCACTTGGTGTGCAAAGGGCAATCGCGATGCACAGCGTCAATGCGGAGCGCAGGGTCCTCATGGCACACCTCCAGGCGTGATGAACCTTCAAGCGCGGAGGCTTTCCGGGCGACGAATACTCCCACTTTTGCCGGCCCCTATCCATTCGCCCAATAGGAGGTGGCGCGGCGGCCGGGAGTAGTCCGTTTGGTGGAGCGCTGGCTTTCAGGCGGGGGCCGCACGTGAACCTGCCGGCGTGACGCCTTGCTGCGCTGGAACGTGTTGCCGAACGCTGCCTCGATTCGAGGCCGACAGTCTCTGCAGATATAGATGCCCCGTGTGGGAGCTAACCCGTCGCGAGGGCTTCGTAAGAGGCGACGCATAGCGCTTGTGCCAGCGTTAGCCACTGTCAGTGCCTTTCACGGCATCTGTGTTTCCGGAGGTGGGCGCGGGCAAAGCGAGCCCCCACCAAGCCTCTAGCTCGTCATCAGAGAGCTTGCCCGCAAAGCCGTCGCGGAAGCGTCTGGATTACGCTGAGGACAAAAAACTGGTGAAGGCAGGAAATGGCAGACGACGAGCGGCCTCCAAACGACGAGGCATGCTCCATCGCCCCGATCACGAGGTCACATCTGCGTCAGAGAAAATGAGAAGGCACATCGGGCGCCGCTCATAAATGAAACCCGGTTTTGGAAAAACGAAAATGTATATTCATCGCCACTTTGACCGCTGTCTCTGAAAGACGCGGGGAATCGGCTGATTGTGCTTAAGACGCCGCGCTGGCTGGTTTTCTTGATTTCCAGGCTGCAGGCCAAATTGTCTGCATCGACCGAAAAATTGATCGGCAGATCTGACGGCATTCTCAGGAAATAGGTCCTGGCTTCACGGGCCGGGGTTTCTCCCGAGGTCGTGATCGTCTGGTCTCCGACAGACAGGAAAACCTCTTGCGCCGGCTCTTTGGCAATCGACGGTGGCGCAGCCACGCTGGCGAGAAGCAGCGCAGAGATTTTGATAGCGATTTTCATGAGGTGTCTCCTGACGAAACACCTTGCGCAGATCGTGATCGGATTAGCGAGCTAAATCCGGAAGCCGATATCTGTGGGGAGGCAGCGGGAAATTTTAGAAATGGTGGGCGATGACGGACTCGAACCGCCGACATCCTCGGTGTAAACGAGGCGCTCTACCAACTGAGCTAATCGCCCATCGCAAACGAAGCCGGATCGGCCTGCCGCGTTGGTGGCCGTGATCTATGCGGATCGCGGCAAAACCGCAAGAGTGTTTGTGAAGATTTTTTGATTTTTTTGGTGGTGGTCCCTTGTCTTGCAATGCCGCTCAGGCTCGCCTCGGCTGTGGAAAGGCGAGGGAAGGGCGGCGGGCATCTTCGTTTCGAAGGCACTACGTCTGCGCCTGAGCATCGCTGCGGAAGACGGAAGTGCCGACTTTTGTTCGTCTGGCATCCAACCCACCGAAACAATTCGCAGACTGTCACGGTTTTGTCTCCAAACCTGCTTGACACTAAAAGGCGAACCCCGTAGTTAGCCGCTCATCGAAACGGGCAGCCGTTTTGGAGAGGGTGCTAGGGCATCCGGACTGCTTGAAATGAATTGCGGGTGTAGCTCAGTTGGTTAGAGTGCCGGCCTGTCACGCCGGAGGTCGCGGGTTCGAGCCCCGTCACTCGCGCCATTTCAAGTCTTGTAAAACGCAAATGCGATTTGTCGTTTGTCCGGTTCTCTTCATCCTCGCGGTCGCAAAATGGCCGATCAATGCGCGGGTGTAGCTCAGTCGGTTAGAGTGCCGGCCTGTCACGCCGGAGGTCGCGGGTTCGAGCCCCGTCACTCGCGCCATTTCTCCCGAAAGCCATGCAGTTTCCAGTGGTCAGCCATGCGCGCTGAAGCGGCTTGCGCGGATTTGTCGCGACATCATTGCATGTGCTTGATAGGGTCCCTCGGATACTGGTCGAATTGCTTCTGTAAAAGTCTTGCGCCGGGGCTCTGGCTGCGCTAACCACGGCTTGTTGCAACGCACGTTCGCTTGCCGGGCATTTGCCCAAATGCGCCGTCTGGCGCCTCCGGCAAGCAGGGATGAACATGATGACTGAACTGCTCAGTTCCTATATTCCGATCGCTATCTTCATTGCTATTGCGCTCGTCATCGGCCTGGCGCTGCTCATCGCGCCGTTCGCTGTGGCTTTCAAAGCGCCTGATTCGGAAAAGCTTTCGGCTTACGAATGCGGCTTCAACGCTTTCGACGACGCCCGCATGAAGTTCGACATCCGCTTCTACCTCGTGTCGATCCTCTTCATCATCTTCGACCTCGAAGTCGCCTTCCTCTTCCCGTGGGCCGTCTCCTTCGGCGCCATCGGCTGGTTCGGCTTCTGGTCCATGATGGTCTTCCTTCTCGTGCTGACCATCGGCTTTATCTATGAATGGAAGAAGGGAGCCCTGGAATGGGAGTAGCCCCTGTGAGCAATCAGCCGCTTGTTGCCCAGCAGCCGAAGGGGATTATCGATCCCTCGACCGGCAAGCCGATCGGCAGTAACGACGCCTTCTTCGGCGAGATCAACAATGAGCTTGCCGACAAGGGTTTTCTCGTCACCTCGACCGATGAGCTGATCAACTGGGCCCGCACGGGCTCGCTGATGTGGATGACCTTCGGTCTTGCCTGCTGCGCTGTCGAAATGATGCAGCTGTCGATGCCGCGTTATGACGTCGAGCGCTTCGGCTTTGCGCCGCGCGCCTCGCCGCGCCAGTCCGACGTGATGATCGTCGCCGGCACGCTGACCAACAAGATGGCGCCGGCGCTGCGCAAGGTCTACGACCAGATGCCCGAGCCGCGTTATGTCATCTCGATGGGCTCCTGCGCCAATGGCGGCGGCTATTATCACTATTCCTATTCGGTGGTGCGCGGCTGTGACCGCATCGTGCCGATCGACATCTACGTGCCGGGCTGTCCCCCCACGGCAGAGGCGCTGCTTTACGGCGTGCTTCTGCTGCAGAAGAAGATCCGGCGTACCGGCACGATCGAACGCTAAGGGTTAAGGACAAGGCATATGAGTGAAGCCCTGACTGAGCTTGCGTCCTACCTTGGCGAAGCGCGCGGCAACCTGATCGCCGCATCGCAGATGAAGTATGGCGAACTGACGCTGACGACGACGGGTGAAAACCTGGTCGCACTTCTGACCTTCCTGCGCGACGACGCCAAATGCGGTTTCGTCAACCTGATCGATATTTGCGGGGTCGACTGGCCGCAGCGCGAACTGCGTTTCGACGTCGTCTACCACCTGCTGTCGCCGAAGAAGAACCTGCGCATCCGCGTCAAGGTCGCAACGGATGAAGATACGCCGGTTCCGTCGGCCTGCCCCGTCTATCCGGGCGCCGACTGGTTCGAACGCGAGACCTGGGACATGTACGGCGTGCTCTTCACCGGTCATCCGGACCTGCGCCGCATCCTGACCGACTACGGCTTCGAAGGCCACCCTCTGCGCAAGGACTTCCCGACCACGGGTTTCGTCGAAGTGCGCTACGACGACGCGGCAAAGCGCGTCGTTTACGAGCCGGTCGAGCTGAAACAGGAATTCCGCAATTTCGACTTCATGTCTCCCTGGGAAGGCACGGAATATGTGCTGCCCGGCGATGAGAAGGCGAAGCCGTAAAGGCGAATAGTGAGTAGCGAATAGCGAATAGTTGGAAGGGGCGGGCAGACGATAAACTCCTACAAGGATCTTAAGGTCTGGCAGATGGCGATCGATCTCGCGGTGGATTGTTATCAACTGACCAGAAAGTTTCCAAAGGAGGAGGTTTACGGTCTGACGGCTCAGATACGCAGGGCGGCGAGTTCGATCGCAGCCAATATCGCTGAAGGACACGGACGTGAGGTCACGGGAAGTTTCATTCAGTTTTTGCGTATCGCTCAAGGTTCGTTGAAGGAATTGGAAACGCATATGCTCATTTCTCATCGTATCGGCCTGATCGACGAGAGCGAGTTCAGGCAGATGACCGGAAAGTGCGACGAGATCGGACGAATGATTCGGGCGCTAATACGGAGTCTCCAGGAGAAATAATGAGACCGAACGAAACTATTCGCTATTCGCTATTCGCCATTCGCTTAATTGCCCGCGCGTTTGCTATGGAGCACGCAGCATGACCGAACATAACGTCCGCAACTTCAACATCAACTTCGGACCGCAGCATCCGGCGGCGCACGGTGTTCTTCGTCTTGTCCTGGAGCTTGACGGCGAAATTGTGGAGCGTGTCGATCCGCATATCGGCCTTCTGCATCGCGGCACCGAGAAGCTGATCGAGACCAAGACCTATCTTCAGGCCGTGCCTTATTTCGATCGTCTCGATTACGTCGCGCCGATGAACCAGGAACATGCCTATGCGATGGCCGTCGAAAAGCTGCTCGGCATCGAGATCCCGATCCGCGGCCAGCTGATCCGCGTGCTCTATTCGGAAATCGGCCGCATCCTCTCGCACCTCCTGAACGTCACGACGCAGGCGATGGACGTCGGCGCGCTGACGCCGCCGCTCTGGGGCTTCGAAGAGCGCGAAAAGCTGATGGTGTTCTACGAACGCGCCAGCGGCTCGCGCATGCACGCAGCCTATTTCCGTCCGGGCGGCGTCCACCAGGATCTGCCCGAACAGCTCGTGCAGGATATCGGTAACTGGTGCGACCCGTTCCTGAAGGCGCTCGACGACATCGACAACCTGTTGACCGGTAACCGCATCTTCAAGCAGCGCAACGTCGATATCGGCGTTGTCTCGCTGGAGGAATGCTGGGCCTGGGGCTTCTCCGGCGTCATGGTGCGTGGTTCGGGTGCTGCCTGGGATCTGCGTCGCGCCCAACCCTATGAATGTTATTCCGATCTCGAATTCGACATCCCGATCGGCAAGAATGGCGACAACTACGACCGTTATCTGATCCGCATGATCGAGATGCGCGAATCGGTCCGTATCATGAAGCAATGCGTCAACCGCCTGCTCTCGGATGCCAAGACCGGTCCATTCTCGTCGATCGACGGCAAGGTCGTGCCGCCGAAGCGCGGCGAGATGAAGCGCTCGATGGAAGCGCTGATCCACCACTTCAAACTCTATACCGAAGGCTACCACGTGCCGGCCGGCGAGGTTTACGCCGCCGTCGAGGCGCCGAAGGGCGAGTTCGGCGTCTATCTCGTCTCCGATGGCACCAACAGGCCCTATCGCTGCAAGATCCGTGCGCCGGGTTACGCCCATCTGCAGGCGATGGACTTCATGTGCCGCGGCCACCAGCTTGCCGACGTCGCGGCCGTCCTCGGCTCGCTCGACATCGTCTTCGGCGAGGTGGACCGCTGATGCAGCTTCTGCCGCTGGCCGTCGTCATTCTTCTTTCGGCATCCGGGGTTTCGGCTCAGGAGTCCGATAGCCTTGGCACGCCGCTGGGCCATAAGGAAGAGACGCCGCCGGCGCAGCAATCGTCCATGGGTGAGCTTTTGTCCAAGGGCTATCAGATCAAGGCTGCCATTCCGAACGGCAGCAAATTCGTAGTGTTTATGCAAAAAGACCAGTCGGCCTATGCCTGCGAAATGCAGTCTTTGACCGCTTCGCGGTGTGGAACCCTAAACTGACAAGGCGTGAGGAAGAATGTCCGTTCGTCGATTAGCCGAAGATCAATTCCAGCCTGCCGCATTCGCCTTCAGCGATGAGAATGCGGTCTGGGCGGACAAGACGATCCAGAAATACCCCGCCGGCCGCCAGCAATCGGCGGTCATCCCGCTGTTGATGCGGGCGCAGGAGCAGGATGGCTGGGTCACGCGCGCGGCGATCGAAAAGATCGCCGACATGCTCGACATGGCCTATATCCGCGTGCTCGAGGTTGCGACCTTCTATACGCAGTTCCAGCTGCATCCGGTCGGCACGCGTGCCCATGTGCAGGTCTGCGGCACGACGCCCTGCATGCTGCGCGGCTCGGAAGCGCTGATGTCGGTCTGCAAGAGCAAGATCCATGCCCATGCCTTCGAGCGCAATGCCGAAGGCACGCTGTCCTGGGAAGAGGTCGAATGTCTCGGGGCCTGTGTCAACGCCCCGATGGTGATGATCGGCAAGGACACCTATGAGGACCTGACGCCCGAGCGTCTCGAAGAAATCATCGACGTCTTTGCCGCCGGCAATGGCGCCAGCATCAAGCCTGGCACCCAGATCGACCGGGTGTTTTCGGCGCCTGAAGGCGGCCTGACCTCGCTGACGACCGAAGAGCCGAAGGCAAGGACGCGCGCCAAGAAGGCCGATGCCGAAACCGTGTCGGCTCCGGTCGACCGCGCGCCGGTGCCGCCCTCCGAGGCCGCCCGCCCAAAAAGCACCGATGCCGAGACCAATGCTACCCTGAAGACGCCGGCAACGGCGCCCAAGGCGGCTGCGAAAAACGCAAAGGCAGCCGAGGAGCAGCCGGTCTCCGGCACTGCGGCTGCCGAACCGACGCCGAAAGCTGCCGTCAAGGCCGAGGCTGCCACGGCGGCAAAGCCTGCCCTGACCGACAAGAACCGTCCAGCCAGTATCGAAAAGCCCGCCGCACCGGACGATCTGAAGATGATCTCGGGTGTCGGCCCGAAGATCGAGGCGACGTTGAACGAAATCGGCATCTTCACCTTCGCGCAGGTCGCAGGCTGGAAGAAGGCCGAACGCGAATGGGTCGATGGCTATTTGAATTTCCGCGGCCGCATCGAGCGCGATGACTGGGTCAAGCAGGCCAAGGCGCTCGCCAAGGGCGGGGAAGCGGAATATATCAAGGTCTTCGGCAAGAAGCCGCGGTAAGAGGTGAAGCATGTTACAAGATAAAGACCGCATCTTTACCAACATCTACGGCCTCAAGGACAAGTCCCTGAAGGGCGCGATGAGCCGCGGCCACTGGGACGGCACCAAGCAGATCCTCGAAAAGGGCCGCGACTGGATCATCAACGAGATGAAGGCGTCAGGCCTTCGCGGTCGTGGCGGCGCCGGCTTCCCGACAGGCCTCAAATGGTCCTTCATGCCGAAGGAAAGCGACGGCCGCCCGCACTACCTCGTGGTCAACGCCGACGAATCCGAGCCCGGCACCTGCAAAGACCGCGACATCATGCGCCACGATCCGCATACGCTGATCGAAGGCTGTGTCATCGCGAGCTTCGCCATGGGCGCCAATGCGGCCTACATCTATGTGCGCGGCGAATATATCCGCGAGCGCGAGGCGCTGCAGGCCGCGATCGACGAATGCTATGATTATGGCCTGCTCGGCAAGAACAACAAGCTCGGCTGGGACATGGATATCTTCGTCCATCACGGCGCCGGCGCCTATATCTGCGGCGAGGAAACCGCGCTGCTTGAAAGCCTCGAAGGCAAGAAGGGCCAGCCGCGTCTGAAGCCGCCGTTCCCGGCCAATATGGGCCTCTACGGCTGCCCGACGACGGTCAATAACGTCGAATCGATCGCCGTCGCGCCGACGATCCTGCGCCGCGGCGCCGGCTGGTTCTCGGCCATCGGCCGTCCGAACAATGTCGGCACCAAGTTGTTCATGCTCTCCGGCCACGTCAACAAGCCGTGCACGGTCGAAGAGGAAATGGGCATCACCTTCCGCGAACTGGTCGACCGCCATGCCGGCGGCATCCGCGGCGGCTGGGACAACCTGCTTGCCGTCATTCCGGGCGGCGCATCCTGCCCGATCGTTCCGGCCAAGGACATCATCGACTGCCCGATGGATTTCGACGGCCTGCGCGGTGTCGGCTCGTCTTTCGGTACGGCGGCCGCGATCGTCATGGACAAGTCCACCGACGTCATCAAGGCGATCGCCCGTATCTCCGCCTTCTTCAAGCATGAGAGCTGCGGCCAGTGCACGCCCTGCCGCGAAGGCACGGGCTGGATGTGGCGCGTGATGGAGCGCATGGCCAAGGGCAATGCCCAGAAGCGCGAAATCGACATGTTGTTCCAGGTGACGAAGCAGATCGAAGGCCACACCATCTGCGCGCTCGGCGACGCCGCCGCATGGCCGGTGCAGGGTCTGATCCGTAACTTCCGTCCCGAGATCGAAAAGCGCATCGACCAGTATACGGCGAGCGCGCTTGATCACGGCGCGGTTCTGGAGGCGGCTGAATAGTCATGGCGGACAATGCATCCAAGGGTAGGAAAAACGAAGAGGCCGCCGATTTCGCGGCCGGGTTCGGCCGTCTTGCTGCCGAGATGCTGGAAAACGCACGGGCGATGCCGGTGCATCCGCTGATGGCGCATCCCGCTGCAGCCTTTGCCGCCGCAACGGCGATCGGCTTCGGTTTCTCGACCCAGATGGCCGGCGCCTTCTTCGGGGCCTTCCAGAGCGCCCTGGAAACCACCAGCAAGGTCGCGGCCGCCCTCGATGACACGCCGCCGGACGAACTGAAGCCCGATGTCGATATCCGGCCGGAGAATATTCGCCCGGTCGTGAAGGCGGTCACCAAGCCGTCGGCCGAGCAAAAGGCAGGACCGAGACTGACGGTCGTCAAACCGGTCAGCGAGCCGACGCCAGCCAGCCGGCCGAAGCCAGTCAGTCAAGCGAAGCCAGCCAGTCAAACGAAGGCCAGCGAGCCAAAGGTGGCCGTGAAGGCAAAACCGGTTGCGCGGGGGAAGACCGATGATCTCAAGCTGATCGCCGGCATCGGCCCGAAGCTGGAGCAGGTGCTGAACGCCAAGGGCATTCGCAGCTTCGCCGAGATTGCTGCCTGGACCGACGAGGAAATCGACCGGTTCGACACCGAACTCGGCTTCAACGGCCGCATTCTGCGTGACGACTGGACCGGCCAAGCGAAAGTTCTGGCAGGGCGGGGCCGCAGAAAGAAATGAACTGTCCGGCCGTGTCGATCGGCCGGAAAGATGGGCAGGTCGGCGGACGGGCGGGGGCCTCAGGATGCCGGTGCGGGTTCCGGATCTGGAATGCGCGACAGAGAATTTGGGCGACATCAGATGTCGGCAGGACGAAAGATCCGGCTTGGCAATGAGAGTGCTGCAAAAATAGGTTTGTTTGCCGTCATCAGGCAAACGGGAAACAGGACTGAGCGACGATGGCAAAACTGAAGATTGACGGCAACGAGATCGAAGTTCCGGATCATTACACGCTATTGCAGGCGTGCGAGGATGCCGGCGCCGAGGTTCCGCGCTTCTGCTTCCATGAGCGCCTGTCGGTTGCCGGCAACTGCCGCATGTGCCTTGTCGAGGTGAAGGGCGGACCGCCGAAGCCGCAGGCTTCCTGCGCCATGAGCGTGCGCGATATCCGCGGCGGCCCGAACGGCGAACTGCCTGAGGTCTTCACCAACACCCCGATGGTCAAAAAGGCCCGCGAAGGTGTGATGGAATTCCTGCTGATCAACCATCCGCTCGATTGCCCGATCTGCGACCAGGGCGGCGAATGCGATCTGCAGGACCAGGCGATGGCCTTCGGCATCGACACCTCGCGCTATCAGGAAGACAAACGTGCCGTCGAGGACAAGTATATCGGCCCGCTCGTTAAGACGGTGATGAACCGCTGCATCCACTGCACGCGCTGCGTCCGCTTCACCACCGAGGTCGCCGGCATTTCCGAACTCGGCCTGATCGGCCGCGGCGAGGATGCCGAGATCACCACCTATCTCGAACAGGCGATGACCTCCGAGCTGCAGGGCAATGTCGTCGACCTTTGCCCGGTCGGCGCGCTCACCTCGAAGCCCTTCGCCTTCACCGCGCGCCCGTGGGAGCTGAACAAGACCGAATCGATCGACGTCATGGATGCCGTCGGTTCGGCGATCCGCGTCGACACCCGCGGCCGCGAAGTCATGCGCATCCTGCCGCGCGTCAATGAGGCGATCAACGAGGAGTGGATTTCCGATAAGAGCCGCTTCATCTGGGATGGACTGAAGACCCAGCGCCTCGACCGGCCCTATGTTCGCCGCGACGGCCGCCTGCAGCCCGCCACCTGGGCCGAAGCCTTCGGCGCTATCAAGGCCGCCGTCGGCGCCACCTCGGGCGACAAGATCGGCGCGATATCAGGCGACCTCGCTTCCGTCGAGGAAATGTATGCACTCTCCGAACTGGTGAAGTCGCTGGGGTCGGTCAATCTCGACTGTCGCCAGGATGGGGCGGCACTCGATCCGTCGCTCGGCCGTGCAAGCTATCTCTTCAACCCGACGATCTCGGGCATCGACCAGGCCGACGCGCTGCTGATCATCGGCGCCAATCCTCGCTTCGAGGCTGCCATCCTCAACGCCCGCATCCGCAAGCGCTGGCGCCGCGGCAAGTTCCCGATCGGCGTGATCGGCGAGCGTGCTGAACTGCGCTACAGCTATGATTACCTCGGCGGCGGTCCCGACACGCTGAAGGATCTGGTCGACGGCACCCACGCCTTCGCGGACGTGCTGAAGAATGCCGCCAAGCCGATGATCATCATCGGCCAGGGGGCGCTCTCGCGCACCGACGGCGCCGGCGTTCTCGCCAGTGCCGCCAAGCTTGCCGGTTCCGTCGGCGCGGTCGTCGAAGGCTGGAACGGCTTTGCCGTCCTCCACACCGCTGCCGCGCGTGTCGGCGGCCTCGACCTCGGCTTCGTGCCGGGCGCCAAGGGCGTCAACGCAGCCGAGATGCTGACGGCGATGGACGTGCTCTTCCTGCTCGGTGCAGACGAACTCGACTTCACCGCCAAGAAGGCCAAGCTCACCGTCTATATCGGCTCGCATGGCGATAACGGCGCGCACCATGCCGACGTCATCCTGCCGGCCGCAGCCTATACCGAAAAGTCCGGCACCTGGGTCAACACCGAAGGCCGCGTCCAGATGGGCAACCGCGCAGGTTTTGCGCCGGGTGACGCTCGCGAGGACTGGGCGATCATCCGCGCCCTTTCCGACGTGCTCGGCAAGAAGCTTCCCTTCGATTCGCTCAGCGAATTGCGTGTCCGGCTCTATGCCGCTTTCCCGCATTTCTCTGCCATCGACGAGATCGCCGAAACAGATAGCGCCCAAATTGCCGCAGTTGCGAAAAAAGCCGGCAAGATGAACAAATCCGGGTTTGCGTCGCCGGTGAAAGACTTCTATTTGACGAACCCGATAGCGCGTGCCTCGGCTGTCATGGCGGAGTGCTCGGCATTGGCCCGCAACAACTTCAAAGTCGCGGCAGAGTAAGGGCAGGGGACTATGGATTCTTTCTTTTCAAGCTATGTCTTGCCGGCGATCATCATGGTCGGCCAGTCGCTGCTGCTTCTTGTCTGCCTGCTCGTCTTCATCGCCTACGTGCTGCTCGCCGACCGTAAGATCTGGGCAGCCGTGCAGTTGCGCCGCGGCCCGAACGTCGTCGGTCCCTTCGGCCTGTTCCAGTCCTTCGCCGATCTTTTGAAGTTCGTCTTCAAAGAGCCGATCATTCCGGCCGGCGCCAACAAGGCGGTGTTCCTGCTTGCCCCATTGGTGACGGTGCTTCTGGCGCTGTCCACCTGGGCGGTTGTGCCGCTGGCCGACGGATGGGTGATCGCCAACATCAATGTCGGCATCCTCTATATTTTCGCGATCTCCTCGCTTGAGGTTTACGGCATCATCATGGGCGGCTGGGCTTCGAACTCGAAGTATCCGTTCCTCGGTGCGCTGCGCTCGGCGGCACAGATGGTGTCCTATGAAGTCTCGATCGGCTTCGTCATCGTCACCGTGCTTCTCTGCGTCGGCTCGCTAAACCTGACCGATATCGTCAATGCGCAGCATACCGGCCTCGGCACCATGCTTGGCCTGCCGGCGTCGTTCCTCGACTGGCACTGGCTGTCGCTCTTCCCGATGTTCATCATCTTCTTCATTTCGGCGCTCGCCGAAACGAACCGCCCGCCCTTCGACCTTCCGGAAGCCGAATCGGAACTCGTCGCCGGCTTCATGGTCGAATACGGCTCCTCGCCATATATGATGTTCATGCTCGGCGAATATGCGGCCGTCTGCCTGATGTGCGCGCTGACGACGATCCTCTTCCTCGGCGGCTGGCTGCCCCCGGTCGATATTTGGATCCTCAACTGGGTTCCAGGCATCATCTGGTTCACGCTGAAGGCCTGCTTCGTGTTCTTCATGTTCGCGATGGTCAAGGCCTTCGTTCCGCGCTACCGCTACGACCAGCTCATGCGCCTCGGCTGGAAGGTCTTCCTGCCGCTGTCGCTCGCCATGGTCGTCATCGTTGCATTCGTGCTGAAACTGATGGGTTGGGCATGATGGTGCCCGCTCTCGTTTTCGGCAAAATTGGAGGTTGAAGATGGCAAGCTTGTCCGGCTCCATCAGCTCGCTGTTTCTCAAGGAATTCGTCGGCGCGTTCTTTCTGTCGATGCGCTATTTCTTCCGCCAGAAGGCGACGATCAACTATCCCTTCGAAAAGGGTCCGGTCTCCCCGCGCTTCCGCGGCGAGCATGCGCTGCGCCGTTATCCGAACGGCGAGGAACGCTGCATCGCCTGCAAGCTCTGCGAGGCGATCTGTCCTGCCCAGGCGATCACCATCGAGGCGGGTCCGCGCCGCAACGACGGCACGCGCCGCACGGTGCGCTACGACATCGACATGGTGAAGTGCATCTATTGCGGCTTCTGCCAGGAAGCCTGCCCGGTCGACGCGATCGTCGAAGGCCCGAATTTCGAATTTGCGACGGAAACCCGCGAAGAGCTCTACTTCGACAAGGCACGGCTTCTGGATAACGGAGACCGGTGGGAGCGCGAAATCGCCCGCAACATCGCGATCGACTCGCCGTACCGCTGATTGAGATTTTGAAATGCCGCGGTGGAGCTTAAGCGCTCCTGTCGCGGTCAACATGCACAGGAGCTTTGCCGGTTAGCGCCAGCGAAAGCTCCATCGGGCAGGGAAACTCCCGGCTGCCCGGGGGAAGATGAAAAAGGCACCAACATGGGTCTGCAGGCTCTATTTTTCTATCTTTTCGCCTTTGTCGCGGTGGCGTCGGCGTTCATGGTCATCTGGGCGAAGAACCCGGTTCACTCGGTTCTCTTCCTGATCCTGGTGTTCTTCAATGCGGCTGGCCTCTTCCTGCTGCTCGGTGCCGAATTCCTGGCGATGATCCTGCTTGTCGTCTATGTCGGCGCCGTCGCCGTGCTCTTCCTCTTCGTGGTGATGATGCTCGATATCGACTTCACCGAACTGAGGGCCGGCGTTCTCGAATATGCGCCGATCGGCGGGCTGATCGGGGTGATCCTCGCTGCCGAACTGATTGTCGTCATCGGCGGCAGCGTCATCTCGCCGGAGATCGCCAGGAGCGTTGCCATGCCGATCCCGGCGCTGAGCGAGCGCACCAATACGGCCGCTCTCGGCGACGTGCTCTATACCAATTACGTCTATTTCTTCCAGATCGCCGGTCTGGTGCTCCTGGTCGCCATGATCGGTGCGATCGTGCTGACATTGAGACACCGCACCAACATCAAGCGGCAGAATATTCCCAGGCAGGTTGCCCGCACGCCCGCCACCGCCGTCGAGGTGGTTTCGGTCAAGCCCGGGCAGGGCGTCTAAAGGCAGGTCAAGGAACAAAAACATGGTCATCGGACTTTCCCACTACCTGACGGTCAGCGCCATCCTCTTCACGCTCGGCGTCTTCGGCATCTTCCTGAACCGGAAGAACGTTATCGTCATCCTGATGTCGATCGAACTGATCCTGCTTGCCGTCAACATCAACATGGTCGCCTTCTCCTCCTTCCTGAACGACATCGTCGGCCAGGTCTTCGCACTGTTCATCCTGACTGTCGCGGCTGCCGAAGCGGCGATCGGTCTTGCAATTCTCGTTGTCTTCTACCGCAACCGCGGCTCGATCGCGGTCGAAGACGTCAATATGATGAAGGGCTGAGTGGCTCATGTTCCTCTATAAGGCTATCGTCTTTCTTCCCTTGACCGGTGCGATCGTCGCCGGCCTTTTCGGCCGCGCAATCGGCGCCAAGGCTTCGGAATATGTCACCAGCGGCCTGATGATCATCGCCGCCATCCTGTCCTGGGTCGTCTTCTTCACCGTCGGCATGGGCCATGCCGAAGGCGGTCCGATCAAGGTCGAGGTGCTGCGCTGGATCCAGTCCGGCGGCATCGACGTCTCCTGGTCGCTGCGCGTGGATACGCTGACGTCAGTCATGCTGATTGTCGTCAACACGGTCTCGACGCTGGTGCATGTCTATTCGATCGGCTACATGCATACCGATCCGCATCGCCCGCGCTTCTTCGCCTATCTCTCGCTCTTCACCTTCGCCATGCTGATGCTGGTGACTGCTGACAACCTTGCCCAGATGTTCTTCGGCTGGGAAGGTGTCGGTCTCGCCTCCTATCTGCTGATCGGCTTCTGGTTCAAGAAGCCGTCGGCGACGGCTGCGGCGATGAAGGCCTTCATCGTCAACCGCGTCGGCGACTTCGGCTTCGTGCTCGGCATTGCCGGCGTCTTCGTGCTGTTCGGCTCGATCAACCTCGACACGATCTTCGCCAATGCCTCGAATTTCGCCCCGCATGAGGGCGGCGGCGAAGCGGGCGAGGTGATCCTCAATCTCTTCGGCATGCAGCTCGACAAGGCGCATGCGCTGACCGGTATCTGCCTGCTGCTTTTCATGGGCGCCATGGGCAAGTCGGCGCAGTTCCTGCTGCACACCTGGCTGCCGGACGCCATGGAAGGCCCGACCCCGGTCTCGGCCCTCATCCATGCCGCCACCATGGTCACCGCCGGCGTCTTCCTCGTCGCCCGCATGTCGCCGCTCTTCGAACTGTCGCACGATGCGCTGGTTGTCGTCACCGTGATCGGCGCGATCACCGCCTTCTTCGCGGCAACCGTCGCTCTCGTGCAGAACGACATCAAGCGTGTCATCGCCTATTCCACCTGCTCGCAGCTCGGCTATATGTTCGTGGCACTGGGAGCCGGGGCCTATGGCGCAGCGATCTTCCATCTCTTCACCCACGCCTTCTTCAAGGCGCTACTCTTCCTCTGCGCCGGCTCGGTCATCCATGCCGTCGATGGCGAGCAGGACATGCGCTACATGGGCGGCCTGTGGCCGCATATTAAAGTTACTGCCGTGCTGATGATCATCGGCACACTGGCGATCACCGGTTTTGGCATTCCCTTCACGCCGATCGGTTTTGCCGGATTCTTCTCCAAGGACGTGATCATCGAGGCGACCTATGCTTCGCATTCGCCGGTCGCGGGCTTTGCCTTCGCGCTGCTGGTCATCGCGGCTCTGTTCACCAGCTTCTATTCCTGGCGCCTGATCTTCATGACCTTCTTCGGCAAGCCGCGCGCCTCGCACGAGGTGATGCACCACGTCCACGAGTCGCCGCAGGTCATGCTGGTACCGCTCTATCTCCTGGCGATCGGCGCGGTGCTTGCAGGCGTGATCTTCGAAGGCCGGTTCTACGGCGAGGAATATGCCGAATTCTGGAAGGGTGCGCTCTTTACCGGCGCCGAGAACGAACTGGTCGAAGAGTTCCACCATGTTCCTGCGCTCGTGGCTTTGAGCCCGTTCATCGCCATGGTGCTCGGCTTCGTCACCGCCTGGTACATGTATATCCGCTCGCCGCAGACACCGCGCATCCTGGCGCAGCAGCACCGCGTGCTCTACCGGTTCCTGTTGAACAAGTGGTATTTCGACGAACTCTACGACTTCCTCTTCGTCCGCTCCGCCAAGGCGCTCGGCCGCTTCCTGTGGAAGAAGGGTGATGTCGGCGTCATCGACACCTACGGTCCGAACGGCGTCGCCGCTCGCGTCGTCGCCGTCACCGATCGCGTGGTTCGCCTGCAGACCGGTTACCTCTATCATTACGCCTTCGCCATGCTGATCGGCATTGCGGCGCTCGTTACCTGGATGATGCTCGGGAGTTCCTTCTGATGACCGATTGGCCTATTCTTTCAACGGTCACCTTCCTGCCGCTCGTCGGCGTGGTGCTCCTGCTGCTAATGAACGGCGAGAGCGAAACCGGCCGGAAGAACGTGCTGTGGATCTCGCTGATCACCACCGTCTTCACCTTCGTCGTTTCGCTCTTCATCTGGATCGGCTTCGACAATGCCAATCCGGACTTCCAGATGCTCGAGAAGCATGACTGGCTCGGCACCGGCATTGGCTACCACCTCGGCGTCGACGGCATCTCGATGCTGTTCGTCATCCTGTCGACCTTCCTCATGCCCTTCTGCGTGCTGGCGAGCTGGCTCTCGATCGAGAAGCGCCTGAAGGAATACATGATCGCCTTCCTCATCCTCGAAACGATGATGATCGGCGTCTTCGTCTCGCTCGATATCGTGCTCTTCTACGTCTTCTTCGAGGCGGGCCTCATTCCGATGTTCCTGATCATCGGCGTCTGGGGCGGTAAGGACCGCGTCTATGCGAGCTACAAGTTCTTCCTCTATACGCTGCTCGGCTCTGTGCTGATGCTGCTCGCCATCATGGCGATGTACTGGCAGGCTGGCACGACCGATATTACCGCGCTGCTCGAATACAAGTTCCCACCGGCGCTGCAGACCTGGTTATGGCTTGCCTTCTTCGCCTCCTTTGCGGTGAAGATGCCGATGTGGCCGGTCCATACCTGGCTTCCCGATGCCCACGTTCAGGCGCCGACGGCAGGTTCGGTGATCCTGGCTGGCGTGCTTTTGAAGCTCGGTGGCTACGGTCTCATCCGTTTCTCGCTCGGCATGTTCCCGGTCGCGTCCGATTATTTCGCGCCACTGGTTTTCGCACTGTCTGTGATCGCCATCATCTACACCTCTCTGGTGGCGATGATGCAGGACGATATCAAAAAGCTGATCGCCTATTCCTCGGTAGCGCACATGGGCTATGTGACCATGGGCATCTTTGCCGCCAACATGCAGGGTGTTCAGGGGTCGATCTTCCAGATGCTCTCGCACGGCATCGTCTCCGGCGCGCTCTTCCTCTGCGTCGGCGTCGTCTACGATCGCACCCATACCCGCGAGATCAACGCCTATGGCGGCCTCGTCAACAACATGCCGAAATATGCCGTGGCGATGATGGTCTTCACCATGGCCAATGTCGGGCTTCCCGGCACGTCGGGCTTCGTCGGCGAATTCCTGACGCTGATCGGTGTCTTCCGCGTCAACACCTGGGTGGCGCTCTTTGCCGCCACCGGCGTCATCCTCTCGGCCGCCTACGCGCTTTGGCTTTATCGCCGGGTGATCTTCGGTGCGCTGGAGAAGGAAAAGCTGAAGGCGCTGCTCGATCTTTCCAGGCGCGAACAGCTGATCCTCTACCCGCTGGTCGCGCTGACCATCTTCTTCGGCGTTTATCCGGCTCCGGTCTTCGATGCGACGGCCGCCTCGGTGGATCTGCTGGTCAACAACTACACGGCCGCCGTGCACGCAGCGCAGAATGTTGCGCTGTCTATGAAATGATGACGGGACTTATTGGACATGACCGCTGAAACAATTCTCCTCAGTCTGCATCTTTCCGCGCCGGAGCTCATCCTCGCGGTCGGCGCCCTTGTCCTGTTGATGGTCGGCGTCTTCTCAGGCGAGCGGTCGGGCCTTGTCGTCACCGGCCTCGCCATCGTCCTGCTCCTGGCCTCCGGCCTGTGGCTGCTCTTCGTGCCCGCAGAAGGCCTTGCCTATGGCGGGGTCTATATGGCGGACGGCTTCTCGCGCTTCATGAAGCTGGTGGCGCTGATCGGTTCGCTGGTTGCCATCTTCATGTCGATCGGCCACGCCCACGAAAATCAGCTCGACAAGTTCGAGTTTCCGGTTCTCCTGGTGCTTGCGACCCTCGGCATCCTGCTGATGATCTCGGCCAACGACCTGATCTCGCTCTATCTGGCCCTGGAACTGCAGTCGCTGGCGCTTTATGTCGTCGCCGCGATCAACCGCGACAGCCTGAAGTCGACCGAAGCCGGCCTGAAATATTTCGTCCTCGGCGCGCTTTCCTCCGGCATGCTGCTCTATGGCATGTCGCTGGTCTACGGCTTCACCGGCCACACCCACTTCTCCGAAATCGCCCAGGCGCTGTCCGTCGAGGGCGCGCGTTCGCTCGGCCTGATCTTCGGCCTGGTCTTCATCCTCGCCGGCATCGCCTTCAAGATCTCGGCCGTTCCCTTCCATATGTGGACGCCGGATGTTTATGAAGGCGCGCCGACGCCGGTGACCGCCTTCCTTGCCGCAGCTCCCAAGGTTGCCGCCATGGCGATGATGACCCGCATCGTCATCACTGCTTTCCAACCGGTTCTGGCGGACTGGCAGCAGGTTGTCGTCTTCATCTCGATCGCCTCGATGCTGCTCGGCTCGTTTGCCGCGATCGGTCAGAAGAACATCAAGCGGCTGATGGCCTATTCCTCGATCGGCCACATGGGTTATGCGCTGGTCGGTCTTGCCGCCGGCAACCAGACCGGCGTCACCGGCGTCATGCTTTACATGGTCATCTACATGGTCATGACGCTCGGCAGCTTTGCGATCATCATGTCGATGCGCCGCAAGGACGGCACCGTCGTCGAAAATGTCGACGATCTCGCCGGCCTCTCCACAACCAACCCGTTCATGGCCGTAGTGCTGACGGCGCTGATGTTCTCGCTTGCCGGCATCCCGCCGCTCGCCGGCTTCTTCGCGAAGTACTTCGTCTTCGTTGCCGCCATCGAAGCCAAGCTCTATGCGCTCGCCATTATCGGCGTTCTCGCCTCGGTCGTCGGCGCTTACTATTATCTGCGTGTCATCAAGCTGATGTGGTTCGATGAGGCGACCGGCGAATTCGCCCGTGTCTCCGGAGCGCTGCGTCTGGTCTTCGGTCTCTCCGGTCTCTTCGTCACCGCCTATGTCCTCATCGGCGGCCCGATCGGCGGCGCGGCAGAGCTTGCCGCTGCGACGCTCTTTTGATGGCTTCCGACGGACGGCGCCGGATATCGCTCGGCGATTTCAGGCACGAGGCTCTGTCGGAAACATCGTCTACCAACAACGAATGCCTCGCCCGGGCTAGGGCGGGCGATGGCGGCAATCTCTGGGTGACCGCCGAGAGGCAGACCGGCGGCCGCGGCCGCCGCGGCAGGCTCTGGGTTTCCGAACGCGGCAATCTCTACGCTTCTCTTCTCCTGATCGATCCAGCGCCGATGGAGCGCCTGGGCTCGCTGCCGCTGGCGATCGCCGTTGCCGTGCACCAGGCGATCCGCAGGGTGCTGCCACTGGGCGCCGAGCCGATCGAGGTCAAATGGCCGAACGATATCCTCATCGGCCGAAAGAAGACCTGCGGTATTCTCGTCGAAGGCGAGGGGCTGCCGGACGGCCGTTACGCGCTGATCATTGGCATCGGCATCAATATTTCGGTAATGCCGGACAATCCGCTCTACCCCGTCACCTGCCTGCGTCAGCAGGGAAGTGCGGCGTCGCCGGAGGAACTTTTCGCGCATCTCTTCGCCGCCACGGCGGAAGTGCTTGAAATATGGGACCAGGGCCGTGGCATCGGCGAGATCACGGCGCTCTGGCGCGCCATCGCCTGCGGCATCGGCGAAAAGATTACGGTCAATTTGCCGGACCGATCGATTTCCGGACAATTCGCCGGAATTGATGATAATGGCTTGTTGATGCTCGATACCGGCGCTGGCAGGATAATGCCCATTGCTGCCGGTGATGTGTTTTTTGGATAGCGGAAAAAACGAAAATTATGGCGAAACAGGACGAACTGGTATTCCTGCCTCTGGGCGGTGTCGGTGAGATTGGCATGAATCTCGCTCTCTATGGCTACGGCCCGCCCGAGCATCGCCAGTGGATCATGGTCGATTGTGGCGTCACTTTTCCGGGGCCAGACCTGCCGGGTGTCGACCTCGTATTGCCCGATATCCGCTTCCTCGCCAGCGAACGAAAGAACCTCAAGGCGATCATCATCACCCATGCGCATGAAGACCATTATGGTGCGCTCGCCGACCTCTGGCCCGGCCTCAACGTGCCGGTCTATGCCTCTGGTTTTACATCAGGTCTGCTCGAAGCCAAGCGCAATTTCGAGAAGGCTAAGATCGGCGAAGTGCCGGTGACGCCGTTCAAGGCCGGCGATACGATCAATGTCGGCCCCTTCAGCATCGAAGGCGTCGCCGTCAACCATTCGATCCCCGAGCCGATGTCGCTGATGATCCGCACGCCGGTCGGCAATGTCATCCATACCGGCGACTGGAAGATCGACCACGAGCCTTCGCTTGGACCCCTGACCGACGAGACGCGTTTCCGCCAGCTCGGCGACGAGGGCGTGCTGGCGCTGATGTGCGACTCCACCAATGCGCTACGCGACGGTGTCTCGCCCTCCGAGAAGGATGTGTCCGAAAGCCTGCGCAAGATCATCGAGGATGCCGAGGGCAGGGTGGCGATCACCACCTTCTCGTCGAATGTCGGGCGTATCCGCACCGTAGCCGAGGCGGCCGAGGCGGCAGGCCGCGAAGTGCTGCTGCTCGGCAGTTCGCTGAAGCGCGTCGTCGACGTCGCCCAGGACGTCGGTCTCATGGAAGGCGTGAAGCCCTTCATCTCCGAGGAGGAATACGGCTATATCCCGCGTGACAAGGTCGTCGTTATCCTCACCGGCAGCCAGGGTGAGGGGCGGGCAGCCCTTGCCAAGCTCTCCCGCGACGAGATGCGCAATGTGGCCTTTGCGGCGGGCGATATCGTCGTCTTTTCCTCGCGCGCCATTCCCGGCAACGAGAAGGCGATCCAGGACATCAAGAACGGCCTCGTCGAGCAAGGCGTGCACATCATCACGGATACCGAGGCGCTGGTCCACGTTTCCGGCCATCCGCGCCGCAACGAGCTGCAGCGGATGTATGAGTGGACGCGGCCGAAGATCGTCGTGCCGGTGCATGGCGAGGCGATACATCTGACGGCCCACAAGGAGCTTGCCGAGCAATCCGGCATCGGGCTGGTGCCGCGGGTGCGCAACGGCGACATCCTGCGGCTGGCGCCCGGTCCCGTCGAGGTGATCGGCGAGGCGCCGCATGGCCGCATCTACAAGGACGGAACGCTGATCGGCGATTTCGACGAGATGGGTATCGGCGAGCGTAAGAAGCTCTCCTATGTCGGCCATGTCGCTGTTAACGTCGTGCTCGACGCCCGCTATGACATCATCGGGGAACCCGACCTCATTTCGATCGGCCTGCCGACCTACGATGACGAGGGCGAGGATATGGAGGATACGCTCTTCGACGCGGCGGTCAGCGCCATCGAGAGCATTCCGCGCGCCCGCCGCAAGGATATCGACATGCTGCAGGAGGCCGTGCGTCGCGCCATCCGCTCGGCCGCGAACAACACCTGGGGCAAGAAACCTCTTGTCACCGCCTTCGTCACCAAGGTCTGACCATGCTCGGCCGGGTCAACCATATCGCCATCGCCGTGCCGGATCTGGCTGTGGCGACGGCGGCCTATCGCGATACGCTGGGCGCTGCCGTATCGCAGCCGCAGGCTCTGCCGGAACACGGCGTCACCGTCGTCTTCGTCGAATTGCCGAACACCAAGGTCGAATTGCTGCAGCCGCTCGGAGCTACCTCGCCGATCGCAGCCTTCCTCGAAAAGAACCCGTCCGGCGGCATGCACCATATCTGCTACGAGGTGGACGATATTCTTCTCGCCCGTGACCGGCTGGTCACGGCGGGCGCCAGGGTGCTCGGCGATGGCCAGCCGAAGACCGGCGCGCATGGCAAGCCGGTGCTCTTTCTGCACCCCAAGGATTTCTTCGGCACGCTGATCGAACTCGAACAGGTCTGAGCCCTGCTGCGGCAGAGTGACCCGCAGGCGGCTAAACGCTTCGCCCGCTTTGAGTTGGTCGCCATTCCGCCGTATAAGGACGCGACACCAACGGGAACCATAATGCTCCAGATCTTTCTTCAGGGATTTGCCGTCTACTTCATCATCTGGTGGATGACGCTTTTTGCCGTTCTGCCGATCGGCCTGCGCACCCAGGCGGACGACAACGACGTCGTGCTTGGCACCGTTCCAAGCGCGCCCGCCCGGTTTCGTGCCGCTTTCGTGTTTTCGCTGACGACACTGATCTCGGCTCTGATCTACGGCCTCTGGTATGTCTGCGACACCTATTTCGGTTGGGGCTTCGATGCCCTGCCGCAACTCGGCCCCAGCTTCTATTGAGCGTGGCTTTTGCTCAAACTTTGAGCAGATGTAAACCTATTGAAAGCGAACTTCGTCATACCAGTGTCATGCTGTTGCGGCAAAGAGCTCTCGTAACGGAATGACGGTCATCCCCTAACGGTAGTCGGCCGGATTTTTGGATGGAATGGAGGCCGAAAAGCCAAAAAAAAACAAGGCTAAAAGCCTTGTTTTAAGTATCGCGTGATCTGTAACCGTTGCCGGGGCTGCGACGAGCGCGCCTAAGATCTGATCCTCCCAAGACTTGACCGCGAATTCGGCAAGAATTTAACTTCCTGCCTGTTTTGTGAGCTAAAACTAGCTCAAACATTGGGCTTTGTCATCTGCTTTTTTTGCATTTTTGCTACACTCTAGCAAAATTTTTCTGTTGACAAGATTTTCGTTCAAGTCCTTATAAACACGCGCTTTTTCATGCCCTTTCATTTTGCGGGTGCGAACATGCGCTTCCGGGAGGTTGCCGGCATCCGTTGCGGGTTTCCTTCCTGCCGCGAAGCGGCTATGAACGCTCCCGACATTAACAATGGTCTTTCGATTCCGCCTGCTGCGGGATCTCAACTTCTTCGGAATCCGCCATGCGTCTGTCCCGCTATTTCATGCCCATCCTCAAGGAAAACCCCAAGGAGGCGGAAATCGTCTCCCACCGGCTGATGCTGCGTGCCGGTATGATCCGTCAGCAGTCGCAGGGCATTTATTCCTGGTTGCCGCTCGGCAAGCGCGTGCTCGACAAGGTCAACGCCATTGTCCGCGACGAGCAGAACCGCGCCGGTGCCATCGAGCTGTCGATGCCGACCCTGCAATCGGCCGAGCTCTGGCAGGAAAGCGGCCGTTACGACGCCTACGGTAAGGAGATGCTGCGCATCAAGGACCGTCAGGACCGGCCGATGCTCTACGGTCCCACCAACGAGGAGATGGTGACGGATATTTTCCGCTCCTCCGTCAAGTCCTACAAGGACCTGCCGCTCAATCTCTATCATATCCAGCTGAAGTTCCGTGATGAGATCCGTCCGCGCTTCGGCACCATGCGCTCGCGTGAATTCATGATGAAGGATGCCTATTCCTTCGATCTGACGCGCGAAGCGGCGGAGCATTCCTATAACAAGATGTTCGCCGCCTATCTCAGAACCTTCGACCGGCTCGGCCTGCGCGCCATTCCGATGCGCGCCGACACCGGCCCGATCGGCGGCAAGCTCAGCCATGAATTCATTATCCTCGCCGATACCGGCGAATCTGAAGTCTTCTGTCACAAGGATTTCGTCGACTTCGATATTCCTGGTGAACACACCGATTTCGACAATGTCGAGGCCCTGCAGGCGATCTTCGACAAATGGACCTCGCTCTATGCGGCGACCTCCGAAATGCATGACGAGGCTGCTTTCAACGCCGTTGCCGAAGGCGACCGCCTGTCGGCGCGCGGCATCGAGGTCGGCCACATCTTCTATTTCGGCACGAAATATTCCGAGCCGATGGGCGCGAAAGTACAGGGACCGGACGGCAAGGAACACTTCGTTCATATGGGTTCCTACGGTATCGGCCCGACACGCCTTGTTCCCGCCATCATCGAAGCATCGCATGATGATAACGGAATCATCTGGCCGGCATCGGTCGCGCCCTTCGATATCGTTGTGATCAACATGAAGGCGGGCGATCAGGCCTGTGACGATACCTGCGAGCTGATCTATGCCGCGCTGAGCAAGGCCGGCAAGGATGTGCTCTATGACGATACCGACGACCGGGCCGGCACGAAATTCGCGACCGCCGACCTGATCGGTGTACCCGTCCAGATCATCGCCGGCCCGCGCGCGGTCGCAAACGGCGAAGTGGAAGTGAAGGACCGCAAGACCGGCGCCCGCGAAACGATGACCATCGAAGCGGCGATCAATCGGTTCGTAGCGTAAGGAAACGGAGGCGAAATGGCAGAGGCAGCAGTGGACCGGAGTTCCAAATCCGGCTTGGGTCCGGCTGGCAAGCCATTTTCCACCTTCGAACGCCTCGTGGCGTGGCGCTATCTGCGCGCCCGCCGCAAGGAGGCCTTCATCTCGGTGATCGCCGGCTTCTCCTTCGTCGGCATCATGCTCGGCGTTGCGACGCTGATCATCGTCATGGCCGTCATGAACGGCTTCCGCACTGAACTCGTCTCGCGCATCCTCGGCATCAACGGTCACATGATCGTGCAGCCGTCCGACGGGCCCTTCACCGATTATCCCGACCTCGCCAGTAGGCTCGCCGCCGTGCCTGGCGTTAAAATGGCGCTGCCCTTGGTGGAAGGTCAGGTGCTTGCCTCCGCTCAGGCCGGCGGCAGCACTGGCGCTTTGGTGCGCGGCGTCCGCGCTGAGGATCTGGGCAAGCTCAAGATGGTCTCCGAGAGTATCAAGCCTCCCGGCGACATGGTGGGCTTTGCCTCCGGCGACGGCGTAATGATCGGCACCCGCATGGCCGACCAGTTGGGTCTGCGTGTCGGTGATCTCATTACGCTGACGTCGCCAGATGGTGACATCACGCCGATGGGCGTCAGCCCGCGCATCAAGTCCTACAAGATCTCGGGCCTCTTCGAGATCGGCATGTCGGAATATGATTCCTCGATCATCTTCATGCCTCTCGAGGAGGCGCAGCTCTATTTCAACGCCGAGGGGCTGGTGCAGTCGATCGAGCTCTTCGTCGATCACCCCGACGATATCGACGCTCTCAAGCCCAAGGTGGAGGAGGCGGCCGGTCGCCAGATCGCCATCACCGACTGGCGCCAACGCAATCAGACCTTCTTCTCGGCGCTGCAGGTCGAGCGCAACGTCATGTTCATGATCCTGACACTGATCGTGCTTGTCGCGGCGCTGAATATCATCTCCGGCCTGATCATGCTGGTGAAGGACAAGGGCAGCGATATCGCCATCCTGCGCACCATGGGCGCCAGCGCCGGCGCGATCATGCGCATCTTCTTCATGACCGGGGCGGCGATCGGCATCGTCGGCACCATTGCCGGCGTTCTGCTCGGCGTCCTCGTCTGCGTCAACATCGAGTCCGTCCGCCAGTTCTTCTCCTGGATTTCAGGCACCGTGCTCTTCAATCCGCAGGTCTATTTCCTCAGCCAGCTGCCAGCCGAGATGGATCTGAGCGAAACGATCTCGATCGTCGTCATGGCGCTGACGCTCTCCTTCATCGCGACCATCTTCCCGGCCTGGCGTGCCTCCAGGCTCGATCCGGTGCAGGCCCTGCGCTACGAATAAGGAATGCCGCCTTCATGAAACGCAACGTCGTTCTCCAGCTTACCGGCGTCGAGCGCCATTACGGGCAGGGCGGTACGCTGCTCTCAATCCTGAAGGGCGTAGATTTTTCGATATCGAAGGGGGAGATTGTCGCTCTCGTCGCCCCTTCCGGCACCGGCAAGTCGACACTGCTGCATGTCGCCGGCCTGCTGGAGCATCCGGACGGTGGTGAGGTCAACATCAACGGCCATGCCTGTGATGGCCTGAGCGACGAGAAACGCACCGCCATCCGCCGCAGCGAAATCGGCTTCGTCTATCAGTTCCACCATCTGCTGCCGGAATTCTCGGCGCTCGAAAATATCATGATGCCGCAACTGATCGCCGGGCTTTCCTGGAAGGAAGCCGGAGAGCGGGCCGGCCAGCTGCTCGATTATATGCGCATCGGCCATCGTGGCTCGCATCGCCCGGGCGAGCTTTCCGGCGGCGAGCAGCAGCGCGTTGCAATTGCCCGCGCCGTCGCCAATGCGCCGACCCTGCTTCTTGCCGACGAGCCGACCGGCAATCTCGACCCCGAAACGGCAAGCTACGTCTTCGACGCGCTGGAAGCGCTGGTGCGCCAGTCCGGCCTTGCTGCCCTCATTGCCACCCACAATCACGAACTCGCCCGCCGCATGGATCGGCGCGTAACGATTTCGGACGGCAAGATCGTCGATTTCTGAGGCCCAAATCAGATCAAGGGATGATCAATCCGCCGCGATAGTCGAGCATATAGGCCTTCTGGCCATCGACCATGATGCATTCGTGGCCGATGAACCGCTCGCAGCCGCCTTCGCTGCTGTCGATATAGCGGCCGAACGGATGGTCGAATTCCATCCCGTCAAGAAACCGGCCCTCGCGATACATCGCCGAAAGTGCAGCCTTGATCACTGCTCCGGCTGCTGTGCCGTCGATGAGTTCAGGCGCAATGACGCAGCCGAAATAATTCATCGCCCAGACCGGCTCGTCGGCAAGCCACACCACTTCCTGTCCGGCGAAATCGGTCCCGCCGAAATAGCTGTCGAGATAGCGCCAGTCGCCGCGTTCGTAACCGATATCGTGGGCACCCGGCCGGCAGGGCAAGCGCGCTACGCCGCCGCCGACATAGGTCGCAGCCTTCGCCTCCACGACGAATTCGTTCAGTATCGCAATATCCAACATGCCATTCTCCTCTCAGCTAGATGCTGGCAAATGTGCCGCGGCATGTAAAGAACAAAAAGGGAACATATGCCGGAAATAAAGAGTCGCCCTGAAGAGGTCTGCCGCCTGAGCACCATGCCCCATCTGCGGCGGATCGGGAAAGGGCAAGGCTGCTGCCGATCACATCGAGCGCCGGCCCCTAGCCAATTCGTCGCCTATTTCCTGTGATTTTCAAACACAAGAAAGAAGGAAAAGATTCCTGTTGACAACAGAACATACATGGAACAAATTGAAAACATAACGAGTAAAGGAGAGCCCGATGACTGACATGATCCGTGATATCGCAGCATTCACCTCCATCGCAATGTTCGTTGCCAGCTTCTCGCTCATCGTCATGGCGCTCTAAAGTTTTCAGGGGACCGTATGGCAATCATGCGGTCCGGACGCGGGACTTCTTCTGGACATCATCGCCTTCTATGCCGACAATGCGTCCGATTCATTCGGGTGATTGGGAAGGCATGTCATGGCGGATACGGCAAAGGGTTCAACGGGCGAGGCGACCGGCGGCACGCCGAGTTTCATCCACCTGAGGGTCCATTCCGCCTATTCGCTTCTCGAGGGCGCACTGCCGCTGAAGAAGATCCTCTACAAGGCGACCGGCGACAGCCAGCCGGCGATTGCGATTACCGACACCAACAATCTGTTCGTCGCCCTCGAATTCTCCCAGAAGGCGATGGAAGACGGCCTGCAGCCGATCATCGGCTGCCAGGTCTCGATCGATATGGGAGACGGGTTGGAAACGGAAAAGCGCGGCGGTCAGCAGGCTCTGGTCAAGCTGCCGTCGATCGTTCTTCTTGCCGCGACGGATGCCGGTTACGAACGGCTGGTCGATCTCGTCAGCCGGGCCTATCTCGGCGGCGAGAGCAACCAGGCTGTTCATATCAGCGCCTCCTGGCTGGAGGAGGCAGGCACGGAAGGGTTGATCGCATTGAGCGGCGCCTTGACCGGGCCGGTTGACGTGGCGATCAAGGAAGGCCATCCCGCTCAGGCGGAAGCCCGGCTGCTCACGCTGAAGCGCCTCTTCGGCGACAGGCTCTATGTCGAACTGCAGCGGCACGGCACCTACGACAAGCGGCACGAGCAGAAGATCATCGGGCTCGCCTATGCCCACGACCTGCCGCTGGTTGCGACCAACGAGGCTTTCTTTCCGACTCGCGACGATTACGACGCTCATGATGCGCTGATGGCGGTCGCGCACAACGCCATCGTCTCCGATGACAGCCGCTTTCGCCTGACGCCGGATCACTATCTGAAGAGCCGGGCCGAGATGGTCAAGCTCTTCGCCGACCTGCCGGAAGCGCTGGAAAATACGATCGAGATCGCCAGGCGCTGCTCCTTCGTGCTGAAGACGCGAAAACCGATCCTGCCGCGCTTCACGGGTGCGACCGACGATGCCGAGGAGGCCGAACGCGCCGAGGCGGGCGAGCTGCGCCGCCAGGCGGTCGAAGGGCTGGATATGCGGCTTTCGACGCTCGGCATGTCGCCGGGCTATGAGGAAAAGGATTATCGCGAGCGACTGGATTTCGAGCTCAGCGTCATCGAGCGCATGCGTTTCCCCGGCTACTTCCTGATCGTTGCCGACTTCATCAAATGGGCCAAGCAGCATGACATTCCGGTCGGTCCCGGCCGTGGTTCGGGTGCCGGTTCGCTGGTCGCCTATGCCTTGACGATCACCGACGTCGATCCCTTGCGTTTTTCGCTGCTCTTCGAGCGCTTCCTCAATCCGGAACGCGTCTCGATGCCGGACTTCGACATCGACTTCTGCCAGGATCGCCGCGAAGAGGTAATCCGTTACGTCCAGGCCAAATATGGCCGCGAGCAGGTGGCGCAGATCATCACCTTCGGTTCGCTGCAGGCGCGCGCCGCCCTTCGCGACGTCGGCCGCGTGCTTGAGATGCCCTACGGCCAGGTCGACAAGATCTGCAAACTGGTGCCGAACAACCCGGCCAACCCGACGCCGCTGTCCAAAGCGATCGAGGAGGAGCCGAAGCTGCAGGAAGAGGCGGCGAAAGAACCCGTTGTCGCGCGGCTGCTCGACATCGCCCAGAAGATCGAGGGGCTTTACCGCCATGCCTCGACCCATGCCGCCGGCATCGTCATCGGCGACCGGCCGCTTTCCAAACTGGTGCCGATGTATCGCGATCCGCGCTCGGATATGCCGGTTACCCAGTTCAACATGAAATGGGTGGAGCAGGCGGGCCTCGTCAAGTTCGACTTCCTCGGCCTGAAGACGCTGACCGTGCTGAAGGTCGCGGTCGATTTCGTCGCCAAGCTCGGTATCAAAGTCGATCTCGCGGCCATTCCTCTCGACGATAAGAAGACCTACGAGATGCTGTCGCGCGGCGAGACGGTCGGCGTGTTCCAGGTGGAAAGTGCCGGCATGCGCAAGGCGCTGATCGGCATGAAGCCGGACTGCATCGAGGACATCATCGCGCTGGTGGCGCTCTATCGTCCAGGCCCGATGGAGAACATTCCGACCTACAATGCCCGCAAGCACGGCGACGAAGAGCTGGAATCGATCCATCCGATGATCGACCACCTGCTCAAGGAAACGCAAGGGGTCATCGTCTATCAGGAACAGGTGATGCAGATCGCCCAGGTTCTATCAGGCTATTCGCTGGGCGAAGCCGACCTGCTCCGCCGCGCCATGGGTAAGAAGATCAAGGCCGAGATGGACCAGCAGCGCGAACGCTTCGTCGTCGGCGCGGTCAAGAATGGCGTATCGAAACCGCAGGCCGACAATATCTTCGAACTGCTGGCGAAGTTCGCCAATTACGGCTTCAACAAGTCGCATGCCGCCGCCTATGCCATCGTCTCTTACCAGACGGCCTACATGAAGGCGCATTATCCGGTCGAATTCCTCGCGGCTTCGATGACGCTCGACATGTCCAACACGGAAAAGGTCAATGATTTCCGTCAGGATGCCAAACGCCTCGGCATCGAGGTGATCGCGCCTTCGGTGCAGACCTCCTTCCGCCATTTCGAGACCGGCGACAACCGCATCTATTACGCGCTCGCCGCCCTCAAGGGCGTCGGCGAATCCGCCGTCGACCATATCGTCGAGGTGCGTGGCGACAAGCCCTTTGCCAGCATCGAGGATTTCTGCCTGCGCATCGATCCGCGCCAGGTCAATCGTCGCGTGCTCGAAAGCCTGATCTATGCCGGCGCCTTCGATTGTTTCGACATGGACCGCGCCCAGCTGGCAGCCGGCCTCGACCGTGTTCTCGGTTATGCCCAGCGTGCCCAGGAGAACAAGCTGAGCGGCCAGTCGGACATTTTCGGCAGCACGCTGACGTCGGGGCCTGAGAAGATCTCGCTGCCGCCGTTCTCGCCCTGGCTCCCCTCCGAACGGCTGCTCAAGGAATTCCAGGTACTGGGCTTCTATCTGACGGCCCACCCGCTCGATTCCTACAACAACATCCTGCAGAAGATGCGGGTGCAGACCTTTGCCGAGTTTTCCGCCGCCATCAAACAGGGCGCGGCCAATGCGCGCCTTGCCGGTACCGTCATCTCGAAGCAGGAGCGCAAGACCCGCACCGGCAATAAGATGGGTATCATCGTCTTTTCGGATTCTTCAGGCCAGTTCGAAGCGGTGCTGTTTTCGGAAATGCTGAACCAGTATCGCGACGTGCTCGAGTCGGGAAAATCCTTCGTGCTGACCGCGACGGGCGAGGAGCGGCCGGAGGGCATCGGCCTGCGGATCCAGACAATCCAGTCGCTGGAGGAAAAGTCGCTGCAGATGCAGAAGGCGCTGCGCGTCTATGTCCGAGATTCCGGACCGCTGAGAATGGTTGCCGGCCATTTGAATGCCAAGGGCGACGGCCTCGTTTCCTTCATCGTCATCAAGGAGGAGGGCAAACGTGAGGTGGAGGTGGTGCTGCCGGAGAAATACCGCATCACGCCGGAGATTGCCGCCGCCCTTCGCGCCGCCCCTGGCGTCGTCGACGTCGAGCTTGTCTGATCACCCGCGGGTGATTGTGATGAAATCCGTGCCTTCGCCGGTCTCCCGGCCGAGGCCGGTATCGGAGATCGTCAGCGTCGAGCCCGGCGCGATGAGCGCTTCGATCTTGCGGCGGGTCTCATTGGGGATGCTAATCCGGCTGAGCGAACGGGCGATCGGCTTACCTGTGATGATCGAGCTTTCCTGATTGGTGATGCCGAGCCGCTTCATCGCTTCCCGGGAGAGATTGTTCTCAAGCGTGGTGCCGAGCCAGTCCGCTGTGCCGGCCTTTGCATCGACGGCATGCAACGTGAAGAAATGCGTGCCGAGCGCCAGTCCCGGATCGGCGATCGTCACCGGCGCTTCGAAGAGGGGCTTGAAAGCCTGCCGCACCATGATGACGCCGTTCGGCGGCTCGCCCTTGCCAGCCGCGGCATAGACTTCCCTGAGGAGCGTGTCGGAGACCAGGTTCCTGTCGGCGGCGAATTCCGTCGGCCGCAATGTCTTGAAAGCCTTGATCGCCTGCACGGTCGACGGACCGAGCAGGCCGTCCGGATTGCCGGCGGAAAAGCCGAGCTGGTTGAGCAGGGTCTGGATGTCGATCACCGTCTCGCGCAGCGTCCGGCGCGTAACGAGCATGCTGATCGGCTCGGACGGCGGCTCGGGTTCGAGCGCTGCAATCGGCGGCGCTGCCGGCATCGGCATCGCAGCCGTGTCGTTCATCGCCACCTGCACCGGCTTTTCGGTGCTGTGGGGCATGGAGGGCCGCAGCTCGACATCCGAAAATAGCGGCATCGCCGCCGGTGCGTTCGGATGAAAAAGTGTCGGATGGTCGATCGGTTGCGGCGCCAGTTCACCGTCGCTGATAATGACGGGGACACCGCGGTCGGTCATCCCGTAGAGCATTTTTGCGAAGGCGCCGGGTATGCGCACGCAACCATGCGAGGCCGGATAACGCGGCACCGAATTGGATTCGTGCAGGGCGATGCCGGACCAGGTCAGCCGTTGCATGAACGGCATCGGCGCCGCCGAATAGAGATTGGATTCGTGGTATTTCTGCTTTTCCAGCACCGAGAAGATGCCGCTCGGCGTCGTGTGGCCGTCCTTGCCGGTCGAGACCTTCGAGGTCGCAACGACCTCGGTGCCATCATAGACCGCAAGCGACTGCTTGTCCTTCGAGACGATGATCTGCAGCGTGCGCGCATCCGCGGCAAGAGCCGGGTGCACGAGTGCGGTGGCCGACAGCAAGCCGAGGCCGAAGACGAGACGCGAGAACATGATACCCAACCATACGCAATACTTGCCCGGCACATTATGGGACGAAGTTTAAGGAAGATTTTATAGGCCAGACCACCCGCAGATTTCACGCGCTAGAGCGCCGCGCGTCTTCAGACGCGCTAAGGACGCTCTATCGCTTTGAATCTGCGCATAATCTTTTCCGAAAATCGATTCCGATTTTCGGGGTTATACGCTAGAACAGGATGATTTTAGGCCGGCTCGGCCTAAAATCTGAATCCTGTTCTACATTATATAGTTAGAGCATGATGTCGTCCGAAAACCGCTCACACTTTTCGGCATCATGCTCTAGTGATCGCGCTTGCCGCTGCCGAATGTATAGCCGGTCTCGACCGTCTTCTTGCCGAACTTGTCGCGCAGCTTGTCCATCGCCGCTTCGGCTGCCGCCCGCCGGCCCGATTGCTGGTCGATCAGATCGGGCGGGTCGGCACGGGCGGTGTCGCCGAGATCGGTGACGCCGATGCCTAGCAGGCGGAATTTCGTACCATCAGTCTCTTTTTCGAGAAGCTCGAGCCCGGTGCGGAAGATCCTGTCGGCAAGCTGGGTCGGGTCTTCGAGCTTGCGGTTGCGGGTGCGCGATTTGAAATCGGCGGTCTTCATCTTCAAGACCACGGTCTGGCCGGCAATGCCGTTTTTCTTCAGCCGCCAGGAGACCTTTTCGGAGAGGTTGCGCAGGATCGGCACCAGATCGTCATAACGCGAGATGTCATCGAAGAAGGTCGTCTCGGACGAAACGCTCTTGGCGGCATCATTGAGATGCACTTCGCGGTCGTCGATGCCGCGCGACAGCCGTGCGAGCCGCTGGCCGATGCTGCCGTAGCGGCGCATCAGGTCGTTTTCCTCCATCTGCTGCAACTGGCTGATGGTGCGGATGCCGTCCGCTTCCAACGTCGCCGCAAAGGCCTTACCGACGCCCCAGATCGTGGTGACGGGACGCGGCGCCAGGAATTCGACCGCTTCCTCGCGGCCGATGACCGAAAAGCCGCGTGGCTTCTGCAGATCGGAGGCGACCTTGGCGAGGAATTTGCAATAGGAAAGCCCAACCGAAACGGTGATGCCGATCTCCCTTTCGATGCGACGGGCGAATTTGGCCAGCGTGCGCGCCGGAGGATCGTGATGCAGCCTCTCGGTGCCGCCGAGTTCCAGGAAGGCCTCGTCGATCGATAGCGGCTGCACCAGCGGCGTCAGATCCTGCATCATGGCGCGCACCTGCCGTCCGACCCGGACATATTTCTCCATGTCGGGGCGGATGACGATCGCTTGAGGGCATGCCTCCAGCGCCTTGAACATCGGCATGGCCGAACGCACGCCGTGGATGCGGGCGATATAGCAGGCGGTGGAAACCACACCGCGTTTGCCGCCGCCGATAATGACAGGCTTGTCGGCAAGTTCCGGATTGTCGCGTTTCTCCACCGCTGCATAAAAGGCGTCGCAATCGATATGCGCAAGCGTCAAGGCGTAGAGTTCGCGGTGGCGCACGAGACGGGGGCTGCCGCAGGAAACGCAACGGCGCGCCTCGCCCTTCTGCTCGGCAAGGCAGTCGCGACAGAAGCCGGGTGTCTTGGCAGGCGCAGGCGTCATGATGAGAACAAAGATTGAACGCCGGGACATTACGCCTTAAGCTTCCGAGTCTCAAGTGAGGGCGGGAGCTTTGCCTTTGGATAACGATCTTCGTTTCGAGCCGGTAACGCCAGAACGCTGGGACGATTTCGAAGTCGTGTTCGGGCCGCAGGGTGCCTTCTATAACTGCTGGTGCGTCGCGTTGCGTCTGCCGCATGCGGTGAGGACGAAGATGGCGGCCGACGAACGCAAGGCGCATATGCGGGAGCGGATCAAGGCGGGTCCGCCGCCTGGCATCCTCTGTTATGCCGACGGCGCGCCGGTCGCCTGGGTGCAGGTCGGGCCGCGCCATGACGTGCCGCAGTTCAATTCGCCGCGCACCGTCTCGCGGCCGCTGGAAGAGGGCGATGCGCATGATCCGTCCATCTGGGCCGTCAGTTGCTTCTTCCTGCTGCCCAAACTGCGCGGCAAGGGAATGAGCCATCGCCTGCTTGCCGGCGCAATCGACCATGCGCGGCGCCAGGGAGCGCGGCTGCTCGAAGCCTGTCCGATCGATCATGTGAAGCAGTCGAAATCCGTGACGCTCTGCATCGGTTCGACGGCAATCTTCGATGCCGCCGGTTTCGAGACGGTTGCGCGGCGCAAGGACGGCCGGCCGCTCATGCGGCTGGAACTACGTGCGTGAAGCTGCCGGAAACAAAATACGCCTCGATCAGCGCGGCCGCATGCGTCCAGTCGGTGGCGCGGGTGATGTCGTTAGCGGCGGCCGGGGCGAAACGATGGACGGGCGAGTTCGGCATCAGGTGAATCAGCAGGCAATCGGCGACGTGATCCCTGACGGAATGCAAATTGCGCGCCATATCATCAATGAAGACGACGGGAAGGGAGCGGCTGGCATGCAATGCGTGAACGATCGGCCCTTTGGGCTGTTCGGTGGCAAGCAGCGGAAAGAGCAGGCCCATCCTGTCGAGCAGGCGACGGCGCTGGTTCTGGAACCGCGGCTGCATGGCTGTCAGGAAAAGGATATCGGCCTCTTCCGAAAGCCGGTCGAGCGTTTCGACGACGCGGTCGAGCGGCGTCTGCCACAGCTCTTGGGCTTCGAAGAATTCCTCGATCAGCCGGCTGACCTCCTGATCCTCGATCTCCACGCCGTCGGCTTGCGAGACGATGTTGCCGTGCAGCCGGAACGATCGCGGCAGAAACGCGCAACCCTGGCTCTGAAGGAAAAGCTGGAAGGGACCGATGAACTGCAGCACGACGTCGTCGACGTCGCAGACGATCAAAGGCCGTTCGCCGAGGCGGATATGCGAGATGTCGAATTCCCCGGACGTCACGGTCAGTATTCTCCGGAATCGAGGCCCGGTGAAGAGAAATGCCGCCAGGCCGCCGTCACCGTCTCCGGGCTGATCCCGCTCGCCGCGCAGAAGGCCATCGCCGTCGGTTCATGGTTCATCAGGAAATCCATCATGCCGGCGAGGAATCCGGGATCGTCGACGGCGTTGCGCACCTGGCCGGGCGCCACACCCGTCAGGGCGAGGAAGCGGCCGAACATGTCGGGATCGTCGGCAAGCCAGCCGAGCACGGCGATCGCCGTCTCGTGCGGGTCGGCGGCCTGTTGTTTCGAAGTCTTGAAGTTGCTTTGCATTTCGCTGGGTAAGTTACCTTTTCTTCAACCAAATACCGGTAGCGTGCGCTATCGGTTTCACGGAGCTATTTGTCCGCATGTGCCTTTCTCATGGGACGAACCGCTGCGCGAACGGACGTAGGGACAGCTTGTCATGCCCAAACAGGTGATGATTGTAGAAGATAACGAGCTCAACATGAAGCTCTTTCGCGACCTCATCGAGGCGTCCGGTTATACGACGATCCAGACCAGAAATGGTATGGAGGCGCTCGATCTGGCGCGCAAGCATCGCCCCGACCTCATCCTGATGGATATTCAGCTTCCCGAAGTCTCCGGCCTCGAAGTCACGAAATGGCTGAAGGAAGACGACGAGCTGCACGTGATTCCCGTCATCGCCGTTACGGCTTTCGCGATGAAGGGTGACGAAGAGCGGATCCGCCAGGGCGGCTGCGAGGCCTATGTTTCCAAGCCGATCTCGGTTCCGAAATTCATCGAGACGATCAAGACCTATCTGGGCGATGCCTGACGCATCGGAAAGACGCTGATGACTGCGCGAATACTGGTGGTTGACGATATTCCGGCCAACGTGAAGCTGCTCGAAGCGCGGCTGCTTGCGGAGTATTTCGACGTGATGACCGCAGCCGACGGATACACGGCACTGGCGATCTGCGAGCGCAACCAGGTCGATCTCATCCTGCTCGACATCATGATGCCCGGCATAGACGGTTTCGAGGTCTGCGAGCGGCTGAAGGCCAGCCAGAAGACCGCCCATATTCCAGTCGTCATGGTCACCGCGCTCGACCAGCCGACCGATCGCGTACGCGGCCTGAAAGCTGGCGCTGACGATTTTCTTACCAAGCCGGTCAACGATCTGCAGCTGATCTCCCGGGTGAAGAGCCTGCTGCGGCTGAAGACATTGAGCGATGAGCTGCGCATCCGCGCCGACACCGCTCATACGATGGGCATCGATGACCTCACACGGGCAGGCGAGGGCCGCGCCGACGAGACCGCTCAGGTGCTGCTCGTCGACGGCCGCGCCAATTCGCAGGAGCGCATCATCAAGGCGCTGAAGCCCGTCGCCGACGTGCTTGCCCTTTCCGATCCGCAGGCCGCTCTCTTCGAGGCGGCCGAAAGCGCGTTCGATTTCGTCATCGTCAACGCCAACTTCGACGATTACGATCCGCTTCGCCTCTGCTCGCAGCTGCGCTCGCTGGAGCGCACCCGCTTCCTGCCGATCCTGATCATCACCGAGCAGGGTGCTGACGAAATGGTCGTGCGCGCACTCGATCTCGGCGTCAACGACTACATCATCCGCCCGGTCGATCCCAACGAACTGGTTGCCCGCAGCCTGACGCAGATCCGCCGCAAGCGCTATAACGACCGCCTGCGCGCCAGCGTCAAGCAGACGATCGAGCTTGCCGTGACCGATCCGCTGACCGGCCTTTATAACCGGCGCTATCTCGACAATCACCTGAACGTGCTCTTCAACCGTTCGATGGCGCGGGGCCGGCCGCTTTCGGTGCTGATCACCGATATCGATCGCTTCAAGCATGTGAACGACACTTACGGCCATGATGGCGGCGACGAGGTGTTGCGGGAATTTTCAAATCGCGTCCGTTCGACCATCCGCGGCGCCGATCTCGCCTGCCGCTACGGTGGAGAGGAATTCGTCGTCGTGATGCCCGACACCTCGCCGGAAATTGCCGCTGCCGTCGCCGAGCGCCTGCGCGCGGCGATCGAAAGCGCTCCCTTTATGCTGAAACACTCCGGGGAAGCGCTGAATGTCACTGCTTCCTTCGGCATCGCCTCGCGTATTGCGTCGGTGCTGACCCCGGGCCAGCTGATGAAACAGGCGGATCTTGCCCTTTACGAGGCCAAGAATACCGGTCGCAACCGTGTGGTCGCCGCGGCCGCGTGACGAATCACTTGCCGCCATATGTGCCATTTGCGAGTTTTCCACTGCGGTAAGCCAATTGTTACCGATTTTTAATTTTCGCCTGTGCAATGCAGGGCTAAAATTTCGCAACTCAATAGCCCAAAAATGGACTCGCCGCGTTGCTGCGGATGTGTTGCCGCGCGATAGTCTTGAGAACATCAGGTCGTAGCTCAAAATAAAGGGGAGACTATAAAAACTGCCTGCCGCGGACAGGGTCAAATAGATTGCGGCGACGTCACCTCACGTAGGGGGAGGGGAGGCGTAAGTTGTTCAGTTATATTGTCGAATTTCTTCAAAACGTCAGGCGTTACGCTTCGAGTCCAAGCAGAGCGGATAAATCTTTGTATGTCCCAAATCTGGACTTTTAACCATAGAATCAAGCTGCAAACATTCACCATTAAGAATTTGTTGATTTTCTTTCATTTTTGCGCAAATTATCGGCTCATAAGAGAAGCGCTCCCGTTGAGGAGCTGTCGATACCCCATGATGCTCAGGTCCGCCGCATCTCCTGGGTCGTGGGGTCGGTCGGCTAGTAGGCAAGTTATAGCGGTTCCTCGTGCCGTTTTGCATGCTGGCCGACCCCCTTTCAAGAAAACGCCGCCACTTCCCGAAGATGGAAGGGCGGCGTTTTTCTGTTTGCGCTATCATTTTTTAAAGGCGATCAATCCGGGCAATAAAAAACGCGCAACCCGAGGGCGCGCGCTTTTTTGAAATCCGTCAGGCCAAGTGATTACTTGATCTTGGTTTCCTTGAACTCGACATGCTTCTTTGCAACCGGGTCGTACTTCGTCTTCGTCATCTTGTCCGTCATCGTACGGCTGTTCTTCGTGGTGACGTAGAAGAAACCAGTGTCGGCTGTCGACAGCAGCTTGATCTTGATTGTTGTAGCCTTGGCCATGGTCGTCCTGCCTTTAAGAAAATGAAAGCCGTGGAAGCCGGATGGGCTCCACGGCAAATCCTGGCGCGAAACTACGAATCCCGCCCGAAAAGTCAAGCCCGTTTTCGAATGAACATCAGTCTGATGCCGGAAAGTAGGGCGTAAAGACCGAAGAAAGCCGCAATCGCCCAGGCAAAACCGTTATTTCCAGCGACATCGATCGCCGCGCCGATCGCCTGCGGCCCGGCCACGGTTCCCATCGCATAACAGAAGACAAAGGCGGCATTGGCCGCTGCAAGATCGGAGCCCGTCAGCCGCGAGCCGAGATGGCTGAGGCCGACCGTATAGAGGCCCGAGACGCAGCCACCCCAGAAAAGCAGGAGCCCGGCCATCAGCAGCCAGTTGTCGAGCAACAGCGGCAACATCATCGAGCCGATGAAGCCCATCAGCGCCATGCCGGCCAGAAGCGGCCGCTTGTCGGCGATGCGGTCGGAAAGCAGGCCGAGCGGGATCTGAAAGATGACGTTGCCGACACCCATCATGGTGAGCAGAAGTGCGGCCTGCGATTCCGTGAAATGGGCGCGCACCGCAAAAATCGGGAAAAGCGACAGCCCGCCCGCTTCGACCGCGCCGAAGATGAAGACCGCCGCCGTCGCCGTCGGTACCAGGAAAACGTAGCGCATGAAATGCAGCTCCGGTTTTTCCTCGAGCACCGGGCTTTCGTCGCGGGCGATGAAGATCGGGATGGCCGCCAGCAGGATGGCGGCGGCGCCGATCAGGAAGGGAAAGATGCCGTCGCTGCCGAGGATGGAAAAGAGCAATGGTCCGGCCGCGAAGCCGAGGGAAAGCACCGTCGCATAGATGCCGAGCACGAAACCGCGCTTGGAAGGCGGCGAAGCGGCGTTGATCCAGAATTCGGAGAGGATGAACAGCGTCGTCGTCGCGCCATGGAAGGCGAAACGCAGCGGAAACCACATCCAGAAATCCTCTGCGTAATAGAAACCGAGCGCGCTCAGCGCCGAAATCAGCACGGCCCAGAGCATTGTCGGCGCCACTCCATATTTATGGGCGAGCTTGGTGGTGATCGGTGCGGCGGCCATCGCCGCGACCCCGGCCATGGCCGTGTTGAGCCCGATCAGGGTGGACGAGATGCCGCGTTTTTCGAGGATGATGCTGAGGAGGGGCAGACCGAGGCCGATTGCTATGCCAACGGCTGATATGGACGAGATGGCTGCCACCAGAGAAGGCCAATGGATTTCTTCGACATCGCCCGGTGTGCCGTTTCTCGGCTGAGACATTTATGCATCCTTAGAAAGCTGTGCGAGCGAATCGGCCGGTCACCTCGCATAGAAAGACAGAGGCGTGCCAAATCTAGGTGACGGGCAGCGTTTCGCAGTATTTCCGATGTGAGTGACCACCTGCGGAATGTAAAGCCTGTTCAGACAAGAAAAGCTTACCATGTCAAGTCGTTGAGGATCGTCGGCTACCCCGTGGGTCGGTGGAGGGCTGGCACTACACGTTAAATATGTCTGGAAGGTGAAGGCGCTAATTCGGCCGGCCGGGGATGTCATAATCGTCCGGACCGTCGCTCTCGCCACCGAAGCCGTGCATGCGCAGCGCCCATTGCAGACCGATGACCCCGCCCTTGATCGGCTGGATCGAGGCAAGCGCGGTGATGACGGTGATCGGCGCCCAGATGGCCAGATGGACCCAGACCGGCAGCACGAAAGTCAGGTCGGTCAGCATATAGCCGCCGACCACGACGTGGCCGAGGACGAGGATGACGATATAGGGCGGCAGGTCGTCGGCGCGCTGGTGATGCATCGCCTCGCCGCAGGCCGCGCAATGATCGACTGGCTTCAGGAAGGCGCGAAAGAGCTTGCCGCTGCCGCAGGCCGGGCAGCGGTTCATCAGCCCGCGCATGATGGAGCGCCCAAGCGGACGCTCCACCTCGGGCGTATCGCCGTAGCGGGCGGCGGCCGGATCGGTCGGTGTGCTCATCGCATGTTCCTCTTCGGATCTAAAACACGTCGCGCGAAACTCTGCAGCGGTTTGCGATAACGACATGCGTGAAAACAAGGGCCTATAGCGCGGGGAGCCAATCTGAAAGATTGCGACGCGCTTTAGTGCCGTCCGCGCGGCGGCCTCGTTCCGGGTTTCTTGCGAACCTGGCCCCTGTCGCGGCGCCCCGCCTTGTGGAAGGAGCGCATCGCCGCCGGCATTTCGCGGCCCTCGCTGATCATCTCGAAACGCAGCGCGCCGGCAAGCGGGACCGCTTCGGCAAGCTTTACTGTGACGCTGTCGCCCAGGCGATAGCCGAGCCCCGTCTTTTCACCGGAAAGCGCCTGGTGCGCCTCGTCATAGATGAAGTAATCGGTGCCGAGCGTAGATATAGGGACGAAACCGTCGGCGCCATAGTCCGGCAGGGCGATAAAAAGCCCCGATTTCGTCACACCCGAGACCCGCCCGGCAAATTCCTCGCCGACCCGGCCGCTGAGGTGATGCGCGATCAGCCGGTCGACGGTCTCGCGCTCGGCTGCCATGGCCCGGCGCTCGAATGTCGAGATTTCGGCCGCGATATCGTCGAGTGCTGCCTCCTCGTCCGGCGTGATGCCGCCTTCGCCGAAGCCGAGCGAGCCGACGAGGGCGCGATGCACGATGAGATCGGCGTAGCGGCGGATCGGCGAGGTGAAGTGGGCGTATTTCATCAGGTTGAGTCCGAAATGGCCGATATTCTCCGGGCCGTAGATCGCCTGGCTCTGCGAACGCAGTACCATCTCGCTCACCATGGTCTGATGCGGCGTGCCGTCCGCCTTCGCCAGAATGCCGTTGAAGTTGTTGGCGCGCATGTTGCCGCCTTTGGCAAGCGAGATGCCGAGCGTGGCCAGGAACTCGCGCAGGATCTCCTGCTTGGCAAGCGTCGGGCCGTCATGGATGCGGTAGATCAGCGGCTGACGCTTCTTTTCGAGCGTCTCGGCGGCGCAGACGTTCGCCTGGATCATCATCTCTTCGATCAGCTTATGCGCATCGAGGCGTGGCGGCACGACCACCCGGTCGACCGTGCCGTCGGGCTTCAGGAGGATCTTGCGCTCCGGCATGTCGAGTTCCAGCGGCTGGCGCCGGTCGCGTCCGCGCTTCATCACCTCATAGGCGTGCCAGAGCGGCTTCAGGATCGGCTCGAGCATCGGCCCGGTCTGATCGTCCGGCTTTCCGTCGATCGCCGCCTGCGCCTGCTGGTAGGATAGCTTTGCGGCACTCTTCATCATGATGCGATGAAAGATGTGGCCGATCTTGCGGCCTTCCCCGGAAAAGCTCATGCGCACGGCGAGCGCCGGGCGGTCGACGCCTTGCTTCAGCGAGCAGAGATCGTTGGAGATGCGCTCCGGCAGCATCGGCACGACGCGATCGGGGAAATAGACGGAGTTGCCGCGCTTCAGCGCCTCGCGGTCGAGCGGCGAATTGGGGCGGACATACCAGGAGACGTCGGCAATCGCGACGGTGACGATGACGCCGCCGGGATTGTCGGGCGAGGGGTCGAGCTCGGCATAGACGGCGTCGTCATGGTCCTTGGCATCGGCCGGGTCGATGGTGATCAGCGGTACGTCGCGCCAATCCTCGCGATGCGACATGGTAGCGGGCCTTGCGGCCTCCGCCTCGGCGACAACGGCCGGCGGGAAGACATGTGGGATGCCGTGGGCATGGATCGCGATCATCGAGATCGCCTTTTCCGAACCGACGGAACCGACGACGGAAAGCACCTTGGCGCGCGGCAGGCCGAAACGGCCGAGACGGGCGATCTCGACTTCGACCAGATCGCCGTCCGTGGCGCCGCCGGTGAAGTCGGGATCGATCAGCATCTCCTCGCCGCGCCGTTCGATCGGCAGCAGCCGGCCGCCGCCGCCGGGTGCTGTGCGGAAAACGCCCATCGAGGCGCCGCGGCGCCTGTCGATCACCTTGATGATCCGCGCTGTATAGGCCGGCCCGCCGCGATCGACGGCCGGGAAGATTTTTGCCAGGATGCGGTCGCCGAGGCCTGCGACCGGCGCCTTGCCCTTGCCCTGGCGGCCTGCGGGCGATTGCTGGCGGATGGCGACGGCGGGTGCTACGCCCTGATCCTCAGGCCATTCCGCCGGCCGTCCGATCAGATCTCCGTCCTTGTCGCGTGTGGTGATATCGAGAACGGTGACGGGCGGCAGCGCACCGGGACGGATCAGCGACTTGCGGTTCTTCTGCAGCATGCCTTCCTGCTCGAGCTCCTGCAGCATCTGCTTGAGCTCGACACGGCTATCGCCTTTCAGGCCGAAAGCCTTGGCGAGTTCACGCTTGGACGCTTTCTGCGGATGATCGGCGATGAAGCGCAGGATCACCTCTCGCGAAGGCAGCCCGCCGTGGACGATGTTCAGCGGCTCGACGACGGGAGCATCCTTGCCGGCGCGGCCGGTCTTGCCCGGGCGCTTGCCCGCAGGGTTCGTTCTCTCGCGCGGTATTCTGCTCACGTCAGCCCTTTTTCGATTTCGCGGGCGCTTTCGCCTTCGTTGTCTTCGGCTTGGCAGCCGTCTTGGTGCTCTTGGCTTCGGCGGCTGCCGCCTTCGGCTTGGCTTTCGCCTTGGCCGCCTTGCCCACAGGAGCCTTGCCGGCCTTCTCCGCGATCAGCGCAAGCGCTTCCTCGACGGTGATCGCCTGAGGATCCTTGCCCTTCGGCAGCGTAGCGTTGACCTTGCCCCAGTTGACATAAGGGCCGTACTTGCCGTCGCGAACGGTGATGGCGCCGCCATCAGGATGATCGCCGAGCGTCTTCAGTGCCGCCGGCGTGCCGCGCGCACCCCGCCCTGGGGCCTGCTTCGCCTTTTCGGCGATGACAGTCACGGCGCGGTTGAGGCCGACCGAGAACACGTCCTCGACGGTTTCCAGATTGGCATAGGAGCCGTCGTGCAGGAGGAACGGCCCATAGCGGCCGATGCCGGACGAGATCATCTTGCCCGATTCGGGATGTTTGCCGATATCGCGCGGCAGCGAGATCAGCGCCATCGCCTTTTCATAATCGATGTCCTCCGGCTTCCAGCCCTTCGGCAGCGAAGCGCGTTTGGCTTCCTTGCCGTCGCCGCGCTGGATATAGGGGCCGAAGCGGCCGGAACGCAGCGTCAGCTCCTCGCCGGTCGTCGGATCGGCGCCGAGGTTCTTCGGCTCGTTGAGCGCAGCACCGTCCGCTTCTCCGCCGTTTTCGGAGGAGAGCTGGCGGGTGTAGTTGCAGTCCGGATAGTTCGAGCAGCCGACGAAGGCGCCGTATTTTCCGAGCTTCAGCGACAGGTTGCCGGTGCCGCACACCTGACAGATTCTAGGATCGCTGCCGTCCTCCCGTTTCGGGAAGACGAGGGGTGCCAACGCCTCGTTCAGCGAATCGAGCACGTTGGTGACGCGCAGTTCCTTGGTGTCCTCGATCTGGGCGAAGAAATCCTTCCAGAAATCGCGCAGCACCTGCTTCCAGTTCAACTCGCCGGCGGAAATCCGGTCAAGCTTCTCTTCGAGATCGGCGGTGAAGTCGTATTCGACATATTGGGTGAAGAAGCTCTCGAGGAAAGCCGTCACCAGACGGCCCTTGGCCTGCGGAATCAGCTTGCGTTTGTCGATCGTCACATAGTCGCGGTCGCGCAGCGTCGCGAGCGTCGCGGCATAGGTGGAGGGGCGGCCGATGCCGAGCTCTTCCATCTTCTTGATCAGCGAGGCTTCCGAATAGCGCGGCGGCGGCTCGGTGAAATGCTGCGTCGAATTGATCTTCTGCTTGGCGAGCGCCTCGCGCGCATTGATCTCCGGCAGGCGGCCATCCTCGTCGCCGTCGTCGCTCTGCTCGCCATCTTCCTTCTGGTCGGTATAGGCGGCGATGAAACCATCGAAGCGGATGACCGAACCGACGGCGCGCAGACCGGCCTTCTCTCCCTTATTGTCGGCGGTGATTTCAGCCGTCGTGCGCTCGATCTCGGCCGACGCCATCTGGCTGGCGATGCCGCGCTTCCAGATCAGCTCGTAGAGCCGGATCTGGTCGGCATCGAGGAATTTGCGCACACGGTCGGGCGAGCGATCGAAATCGGTCGGGCGGATCGCCTCGTGCGCCTCCTGGGCGTTCTTCGCCTTGGTCGAGTAGAAGCGCGGCTTTTCCGGCATGTAGCGCTCGCCGAACTGGTCGACGATGGCGCTGCGCGCCGCGTCGATCGCCTCTGGCGCCATCTGCACGCCGTCGGTTCGCATATAGGTGATGAGACCAACCGTCTCGCCGCCGATATCGACGCCCTCATAAAGCCTTTGCGCGATCTGCATGGTGCGCGAGGCGGAGAAGCCGAGATTGGAGGAGGCGGCCTGCTGCAGCGTCGAGGTCGTAAACGGCGGTCCCGGGTTGCGCTTGACCGGTTTCGCCTCGACCGTGTCGACGATATAGCTCGCACCTTCGAGCAAGGCCTTCAGCCGGCCGGCATCTTCGCCGTTGCCGATTGCGCGCGGCTGCAGCCGTTTGCCGTTCGCCGAAACCAGCCTCGCCTCGAACTCGTCGCCGCGCGGCGTCTTCAGAAGCGCCGAGATGTTCCAGTATTCTTCCGAAATGAAGCGCTCGATCTCGGATTCACGGTCACAGACGAGGCGAAGCGCCACCGACTGAACGCGGCCGGCCGAACGTGCGCCGGGCAGCTTGCGCCACAGTACCGGCGAAAGATTGAAGCCGACGAGATAATCGAGCGCGCGGCGTGCGAGATAGGCATCGACCAGCGGCACGTCGATGTCGCGCGGATCGGCCATCGCGTCGAGCACCGCCTTCTTGGTGATCGCATTGAAGACGACGCGCTTGACCGGTTTGCCGTTCAGCACGCGCTTCTTGTTCAGCATGTCGAGAACGTGCCAGGAAATCGCTTCGCCTTCGCGATCCGGGTCGGTCGCGAGAAACAGGCCATCGGCGGACTTCACCGCGTCGGCAATGTCCTTCATCCGCTTGGCGGAGGCGCTGTCGACCTCCCAAAGCATTTCGAAATCCTGATCAGGAAGAACTGAGCCGTCCTTGGCAGGCAGATCGCGCACATGGCCGAAGGAGGCGAGCACTTTGTATCCCGGACCCAGATACTTATTGATCGTCTTGGCCTTGGCAGGCGATTCCACCACTACAACATTCATGATGATTCTCTAAAAAGGAAACAACGCCAGCGTTGAAGCCAGCGCGACACACACCGCAACATGGATATCGGCCCTCCGACATGGACAGGGAAATCGCCGCGGTCAAGGGGTTTGCTACAATTTTACCTCTTGTGTCTTCTGCAGCCGAAGGGAGAGCATCGATAGAATGCAATTATAGATAGTCTATCGAGGGTTTTCGACTCAGGGTTCGGCAATTTGCAAAGCCGCCGCCTGATGTCGTACCCAGGTTCAATCGGAAAGCGAGACGAGACCGCCCTGATGCCGGTGCAGCCTGCCTGATATATCGAGTTCCAGAAGGATGAGATAGACCGCGGATGCCGACAGGCCGGTATGGCGGATGACGTCGTCGATCTCGACCGGCGTCGGCCCGAGCGCATCGATGATGCGGTTTCGATCGGAATCGCCTGGTGGCACCGACATTGCCTTGCCGTCAGGTGCCGGTTTCTCCGCCATCGATGATGGGAACAGGTCGAATTGCGCAAGCGGCGCCAGGGCCTCGATGACATCGGCGGGCGCGGTGACGATCGAAGCGCCGTCCTTCAGCAGGCCGTTGGTGCCATGGCAGCGCGGATCGAGCGGCGAGCCGGGCACGGCAAACACCAGGCGGCCGAACTCGCCGGCAAGCCGCGCCGTGATCAGCGAGCCCGAACGCGTCGCCGCTTCGATGACGACGAGGCCGAGCCCGATGCCGGCGATCAGCCGGTTTCGGCGTGGGAAGTCGCGGGCGCGGGGTTCCCAGCCGAAGGGCATCTCGCTCACCGCCAGGCCATTGCCACCGGTTATCTCTTCGAGCAGACCGATATTCTCCGGCGGATAGGGTTGGTCGAGGCCGCCGGCGAGTGCTGCGATCGTGCCCGTGTCGAGGCTTGCCCGGTGGGCTGATGTGTCGATGCCGCGTGCCAGGCCGGAGACCACGGTGTAACCCGCCCGGCCGCAGTCGCGCGCCACCATCGCCGCGAATTTCGCGCCTGCGATCGAGGCGTTGCGCGAGCCGACGATACCGACGGCCGGTCGTTTGGCAGCGGCCAGCGCGCCCTTGACGGCCAGAAGCGGCGGCGCGCCGTCGATCTGCTTCAGCGCTTGCGGATAGTCCGGTTCACCGATGCCGACGAAGCGGGCGCCGAAGCGACGCGCCGCCTCCAGCTCACGATGCGCCTCGGCCTCGCTGGCGATGCGGATTGCCCGTGTGGCGCCGCCGCGCGCCGAAAGCTCCGGCAGTGCGGCAAGTGCTGCCTCGGCCGAACCGAAATGATTGATGAGGTCACGAAAGGTGGCAGGGCCGATATTGTCGGAACGGATGAGGCGCAGCCAGGCAATTCTTTGCCGCTCGGTCAGCACGACGCCTTTTGGTCCGGCGCTCAGCGCATCCATTATCCCTTTGCCCCGATCTTGCTTTCCGTCCCGCCCATCAGGCGCGAAATATTCGCCTTGTGCTTCCAGTAGGAGATGAGGGTCATGATCGCCATGACAGCCGCAACCTTTTCGTTGCCCAATATCCACAGCGCAACCGGAATGACAAGCATGGCAACCAGCGCCGACAGTGAGGAGTAGCGGGTGGTGAAGGCGACCGCCAGCCAGACGGCGGCGAAGAGCACGACCATGATCGGCGCGACGCCGAGCAGAGTGCCGATATAGGTGGCGACACCCTTGCCGCCCTTGAAGCCGATCCAGACCGGGAAAAGATGGCCGATAAAGGCGAAGAAGCCGGCGATGATCGCGGCTTCCTCACCGAGGAAATAGCCGACGACCCAGGCCGCGGCCGATGCCTTCAGCGCATCGAGCAGCAGCGTCGCCGCGGCGAGCGTCCGGTTTCCGGTTCTCAGCACATTGGTCGCGCCGATATTGCCGGAGCCGATGCTGCGCACGTCGCCGAGGCCGGCGGCGCGCGTGAGGATCAGGCCGAACGGGATCGAGCCGAAGAGATAACCGATAACGGCGGCGGCAAGCGCGATCGGCAGCGTGATTTGCCATGACATGAGATTGGATAACATATGCCCCCTCAGCCTCTCCGTGGCCTATCCTCGAGTCACCCTTCTCCCGCTGGGGGATGGACGGCGATCGTGTCGGTTCTAAATTGCGTGGACAAGCTTTCCCGAGACGTATGTCGCGACCGCCCGCCCACTGAAGCGCGCATCCTCGAACGGCGTATTCTTCGAGCGGGAGAGAAGCATGTCTTTGGCGACAAGCCAAGGCTCATCGAGATCGATCAGCGCGATATCGGCCGCAGCGCCCGGCTTCAGCGTGCCGGCATTCAGGCCGAAAATCTGAGCAGGGCGGGTCGACATGGCGTCGATCAGCCGCATCAGGCTCACCTGGCCGTTATGGTGAAGCCTGAGCGCTGCCGCAAGCATGGTTTCGAGGCCGATCGCGCCGTCCTCCGCCTCGCCGAAGGGCAGGCGCTTCGTATCGACGTCCTGCGGGTCGTGCGAGGAGACAATGATATCGATCGCGCCGCTCGCAAGGGCGTCGGCCATCGCCACCCGGTCGTCTTCCGGGCGCAGCGGCGGATAGAGCTTGAAGAAGGTGCGGTATTCGCCGATGTCGTTTTCGTTGAGCGCCAGATTGTTGATCGAGATGCCACAGGTCACCTTGGCGCCGCGGCCACGGGCGCGCTCGATCGCCTCGACCGATTCCGGCACCGAGATCATCGCGGCGTGATAACGGCCGCGCGTCAGCTGCGCGATCCTCAGATCGCGTTCGAGCGGGATGAGTTCGGCTTCCCTCGGAATGCCGGAAAGCCCGAGCCAGCTGGCAAAAAGCCCCTCATGCATGACGCCGTTGGCGCCGAGATATTTGTCGCGCGTCTCGCAGGACACGACAGCGCCGAATTCGCGCGCATAGGTCATGATCCGGCGCAGCACCTGTGTGTCGTGGACGCTGGAATGCGCATCGGTGAAGGCAACGGCGCCCGCCTGCATCAGCAGGCCGATCTCCGTCATCTCCTCGCCGGCAAGGCCCTTGGTGATCGCGGCTGCCGGATAGACGTTGACGGCGGCCGTATCCCGCGCCGTCTTCTTGACGAATTCGACGAGCGCGATGTCGTCGATGATGGGATCGGTGTCCGGCATCATGATGATTGAGGTGACGCCGCCGGCGGCTGCCGCCCGGCTCGCCGAGGCGATCGTCTCGCGGTGTTCGCCGCCGGGTTCGCCGACATGGACGCGCGCATCGACGAGGCCGGGCGTTGCGACAAGGCCCGTGCAGTCGCGGATGACGGCGCCATCAGGCGCGCCCTGGTTCTGCGCCTTGTGGCCGGCGGCGAGAATCACGCCATTTTCGGCAATGATCGTCCCGATTTCGTCGAGATTGCGCGACGGGTCGATGATACGGACGTTCTTGAGGACGATCGGGTTGCTCATGCCATCATTCCATCGCTTCGGGGGCCCTGGTTCTGCGAGACGAGCAGCGTCTCCATGACGGCCATGCGCACCGCGACCCCCATTTCCACCTGTTCGGCGATCACGCTCTGCGGCCCGTCCGCTACTTCCGAAGCGATCTCAACGCCGCGGTTCATCGGGCCGGGATGCATGACGAGCGCATCCTCCTTCGCCGCTTTCAGCGTTTCGGCGTCGAGCCCGTAGAAGTGATAGTATTCGCGCACCGAAGGCACGAAGGCGCCGGACATGCGCTCGCGCTGCAGCCGCAGCATCATCACCACATCGGCGTCCTTCAGCCCGTCCTCCATCGAATGGAAGACCTCGACGCCCATCTCGGCGATGCCGGCAGGCAGGAGGGTCGCGGGCGCGACGACACGCACGCGGGCGCCCATCGCGTTGAGCAGCAGGATATTGGAGCGCGCCACCCGCGAATGCAGCACGTCGCCGCAAATTGCCACGATGATGCGCGACAGCTTGCCCTTGGCGCGGCGGATCGTCAGCGCGTCGAGCAGCGCCTGGGTCGGATGTTCGTGCTGCCCGTCGCCGGCATTGACGACTGAGCAGGAGACCTTCTGGGCGAGAAGGGCGGCCGCACCCGCGCTCGAATGCCGGATCACCAGCACGTCGGGGCGCATCGCATTCAGCGTCATCGCCGTGTCGATCAGCGTTTCGCCTTTCTTCACAGAGGAATTGCCGACCGACATGTTCATCACGTCGGCGCCGAGCCGTTTGCCGGCAAGCTCGAAGGAGGCCTGCGTGCGGGTCGATGCCTCGAAGAAGAGGTTGATCTGCGTCAGCCCGCGCAGCGTCGACGTTTTCTTTTCTCTCTGGCGGCTGATCTTGACGGCCTCGTCCGCCTTGTCGAGAAGATAGGTGATATCCTGCTCGGTGAGGCTCTTGATGCCGATGAGGTGGCGGTGGGGGAAAAAGACCATGAACCTGCCTCTTGCTGTCTCTGGCGGGTCTATAAAGAGTGCTGCCCGCCGGGGCAAGCATGTGCTGTGGGCAAAGGCTTATGTCCCCATGCATTTTCGCCCGAATTCCGATAGAGCAGAATGAACCGAATCATAACTTCCGGTTTCCCTTTGCCGGGTTCTTACACTAGAAGCGAATTATGACCTCCGCCAACCGGACTGACGACAAACTCGCAGAACTCAACCAGCCGAGCCTGTGGTCCGGCATCAACGCCTATCGGTCCGATCCGCTGATCGTCGACCTGACGGCGGCCCTGCCGCGCGGCATCCGCGAAGACCTGGAAAACATGGGCCGCTACGTCACCTCGCCGGAGGCGCAGGAGATGGCGCGCATGGCGAACCAGGGCGCGCCGCAGCTGCGCACCCACGGTCCGCGCGGTGAACGCGTCGACGTCGTCGAGTTTCACCCCGCCTGGCATGCGCTGATGCGCCGCTCCATGTCGGTCGGCCTGCATTCCTCCGTCTGGGATCCCCAGGCCGATACCGAGGCCAAGGACGAGGCCCATAAGGTTCGCGCTGCGCGGTTTTATCTGACGTCGCAGCTGGAATCCGGCCATCTCTGCCCGCTGACGATGACGAGCGCCTCCGTTGCGGCACTCTCGGCCTCGCCCGCGGTCCAGAAGGACTGGGCGCCCAAAATTCTCTCGCGCAAATATGATTCGTCGAACAAGCCCGCCATGCAGAAATCCGCTGTGACCATCGGCATGGGCATGACGGAAAAGCAGGGCGGCACGGATGTGCGCGCCAACAGGAGCGCTGCCGAAAAGGTCAGCGAGGGCATCTACCGGCTGTCCGGGCACAAATGGTTCATGTCGGCGCCGATGAGCGATGCCTTCATTATGTTGGCGCAGACGAAGGAGGGCATGGGCTGCTTTCTCGTGCCGCGCCTTCTGGAGGATGGTTCCGCCAACGGCCTGCAATTCCAGCGGCTGAAGGACAAGGTCGGCAACCGCTCCAACGCCTCTTCCGAGGTCGAGTTTACAGACACCTTCGGTTTCCTGCTCGGTGGTCCGGATGCCGGCATCCGCACCATCCTCGACATGGTGACGCTGACCCGGCTCGACTGCGCCCTGGCCTCGTCAGGCATGATGCGCGCCTCGCTCGCCGAAGCCGTGCACCACACCCGCGGCCGCAGCGTCTTCGGCAAGATGCTCGTCAACCAGCCGATCATGACGCGCGTGCTCGCCGACATGGCGCTCGATGTTGCCGCCGCGACGGCACTGTCCTTCCGTCTTGCCGACGCCTTCGACAAGGCGCGCGGCAATGCCGAGGAAGCGGCCTATGCCCGTGTCATGACGCCGGTCGCCAAATACTGGTGCTGCAAGATCGCGCCCGCGCTGATCTACGAGGCTATGGAATGCATCGGCGGCAATGGCTACATCGAAGAGCGCCCGATCGCCCGCCATTACCGCGAGGCTCCCGTCAACGCCATCTGGGAAGGCTCCGGCAACGTCATGGCGCTCGACGTGCTGCGCGTGCTCAACCGCGGCAAGGATCTGTTCGAAACGGTCTTTGCCGGCCTTGCCCGCGATCTCGGCCCGGCCGGCAAGAAGACGATCGACGTGCTGCGCGCCGCAATCGCGCTTTGCGAACAGGATGAGGGCGCCGCGCGCCTTCTCGTCGAGCAGCTGGCGCTCGCCGCCGGTGCCGCCGAGCTCTATCGGCTGGGGGCAGGGCGCATTGCCGATGCCTTCATCGAGACGCGTCTTGCCGGCGGCTGGCGCTCCACCTACGGCATGCTCGATTCCCGCTTCGACGCCAGCTACATCGTCGACCTGCTCTATCCCCCGGCCGCCTGATCGCAAGCAGGGTCAGGCGATCCCGAGGCCGAGACGCTCGGCCATCGGATCGAACTGTCGACGACGATCACCTTGTATCGTCCGACCGGTCATGACGTATCTCGTCGAGGTCGCCTTCCCAGCCGATCCCCGCGAGATCTGCGATCGCATTTTTCCGCCGGTGCTTCTCGACAAGGTTTCGCAAAGCCTGCTCGACAATGGCCTTTTTCGTCGCCAATCCCGTGGCGGTCATTGCCGCGTCGAGCAGGCGTCATCGATATCGATATTCGTCCGCATGATCGCACACCGTATGTGATTATCATGGAAGATACACATCCACGTCACGGCGGTTCAAGCTCGGCGACGATACCGTCACCATAAACAAAAATCCGGCCGCGTCGCCGCGGCCGGACTTCAGTGTTTACGTCCGAAAATTAGCGTTCAAAAGAAGCCACGGCGCTGCCACCAGCCGGCTTTCTTCGGCTTGCCGTCATCGCCTTCGCCATTCTCGACGCGGGTGGATTTCACCGTCGGCTCGGAGGAGGAGATGTTGGATTCGCGGTTGGCGCGAACCGGCTTTGCTTCTTCCTGAACTGATGTTTCGAGATCGGCGGAGGCTTCCACCAATTCCGGTTCGGCCTCGGCCACAGGGGCCGTCTCTGCAACCGGTTCCTCGACCGGCGCTGCGGCCGGTTTGCGGCGGCCGCGGGCGCGGGCGGGCTTTACATCTTCGGTTACAACAGGCGCGCTCTCGACGGCTGCCATCGCGGCCTGGCCTTCGTCGGCCTGTTCGGCAATCGCCTCGACCGCTGCGGCTTCGCTCGGAGTGCCGTCGTTCGAAACGTCGTCGCCTTCGTCCTCGTCGCCGCCATTGTCTTCACCGGCTTCGCCAGCTGCCAGTTCGGAACCATCCTCGGCGCGATTGCGGCGGCCGCCACGCTTGCCGCGACGGCGGCGCTTGCGGCGCTGCGATTCCTCGCTTTCGGCGCGGGTCTCAGGCGTGGCCTCGGTGTTTTCATCACCTTCGCCGCCCTCGTCGTCGCCGTCCTCATCCTCGTCGCCGGCTTCGCCTGCCGCCGATAGCGGCTGTTCGGCATTGCCGTTGCGGCCGCGGCGCCGCCTGCGGCGCTTGCGCTTGCGGTTGCCGTCAGCTTCGCCTTCCGCGCGGGCCGCGACGGGCCGCTCGGCAACGACCGGCTTTTCCTCGAGTTCCTCGTCTTCTTCCTCATCCACTTCGATGACGATATCGTCGTCATCATCCTCGGGAATGGCTGCGAAGTTGAAGAGGGTTTCGATCTTGACCGGGTTTTCCACCGGCTCGCCGCGATCGATCGCGAAATGTTGCGCACCGACCGAGCCATCCGCATCGATGATGATCGCGACGCCGAAGCGGCTCTCATAATCGACGATCGTCTGGCGCTTGTGGTTGAGCAGGTAGAGCGCGATGTCAGGCGTTGTGCGCACGGTGATGTTGTGCGTGGTGTTCTTCAGCAGATATTCCTCGATGCCGCGCAGGACATGCAGGGCGACGGAGGACTGCGAACGCACATGGCCGCTGCCGCCGCAATGCGAGCAGACCTGCGTGGTCGATTCGAGAACCGAAGCGCGGATGCGCTGGCGCGACATTTCGAGCAGGCCGAAATGCGAGATCCGGCCGACCTGGATGCGGGCGCGGTCGTTCTTCAGGCATTCCTTCAGCTTCTTCTCGACAGCGCGGTTGTTGCGCTTCTCTTCCATGTCGATGAAGTCGATGACGATCAGGCCGGCAAGGTCGCGAAGGCGAAGCTGGCGGGCGACTTCGTCTGCAGCCTCAAGGTTCGTCTGTAGCGCGGTGTCCTCGATCGAATGTTCGCGGGTCGAGCGGCCGGAGTTGACGTCGATCGAGACCAGCGCTTCGGTCTGGTTCATGATCAAGTAGCCGCCAGACTTCAGCGTCACCTGCGGCTGCAGCATGCGGTCGAGCTGAGCCTCGATGCCGGAACGCGAAAAGATCGGATGGATGTCGCGGTAGGGCTGAACCACCTTGGCATGGCTCGGCATCAGCATCTTCATGAAGTCTTTCGCTTCACGATAGCCTTCTTCGCCGGAAACGATGACTTCGCTGATATCCTTGTTGTAGAGGTCGCGGATCGAACGCTTGATCAGCGAGCCTTCCTCATAGACGAGGCAGGGAGCGGTGGACGCCAGCGTCAGCGTGCGCACATTCTCCCAGAGGCGCATCAGATATTCAAAGTCGCGCTTGACCTCGACCTTGGTGCGGTTGGCACCGGCGGTGCGAAGGATGACGCCCATGCCCTGCGGCACCTCGAGCAGGCGCGCAATTTCCTTCAGGCGCTTGCGGTCGGCAGGGTTGGTGATCTTGCGGGAAATGCCGCCGCCGCGCGCCGTGTTCGGCATCAGCACTGAATAGCGGCCGGCGAGCGAGAGATAGGTGGTAAGGGCTGCACCCTTGTTGCCGCGCTCTTCCTTGGCGACCTGCACGAGCAGGATCTGGCGGCGCTTGATGACTTCCTGAATGCGGTACTGCTTGCGCGGCTTGCGCTGCACGCGGTCCGGCACTTCTTCCATCGCGTCTTCGGCGCCGACGGATTCGATGACTTCCTCTTCGCCGTGATCGTCATCGTCGTCGTCGTCATCGTGGCGACGCTTGCTGGTATCGACGTCCTCGGAAATCGAGTCGGTTTCCACCATCGCAGCCATCGCGCCGCCGGTCGAACCGTCATCCTCATTGTCGACGCTCGAAGCGCCTTCGGCTTCGACGTCTGTGGGAACAGCATCCTCGGTCGCGGTCGTTTCGGCAACCGGTTCTACGACCTTCTTGCGGCTGCGGCGCGGCCTGGCTTTCTTGGCCGGCGCTTCCTCGGTGGCCTCGGGTGATGCCGCGGCCTCTACCACTGCGGTCTCTTCCGTTACCGCAGCCGTTTCCGGCGCCTCTGCCGGAACGATACCGACATCCGGCTGATCCTGCTTGGAAAGATCGACCATCGGTGCGGTTTCGACATGCTCGACATCTTCGTCGCGGCGATGCTCCTCGGCCTCGGCCCGAAGCAGTGCCTGACGGTCGGCAAGCGGTATCTGATAATAGTCGGGATGGATTTCGGCGAATGCCAGGAAGCCGTGCCGGTTGCCGCCGTAATCGACGAAGGCGGCCTGCAGCGAGGGTTCGACCCTCGTTACCTTTGCAAGATAGATGTTGCCGCGGATCTGCTTCTTGTGCTGGGACTCGAAGTCAAATTCTTCTATGCGGTTCCCGTGAACGACAACGACGCGCGTCTCTTCCTCGTGAGACGCATCGATAAGCATTTTGTCTGCCATGAAAGCTGTGCTCCTCGGCGTGGCCGCGAGAGCGCATTCCCGACTGCTGTTGAGACAGAAAGAATGCGGTCCACTGTAGCCGCGCCGGATAATGAAAGTCGCGCCTGATGCGAGGGGGAGGGCAGCAGCCAGACCGCAGCCGGAACCATTTCGGTCCGGGGCCTGTACACTTCAGATAAAACCTGCTGCGAAACCATCAACAACCAAGCGTGATCGACAAATACGAAGACCCGTTCGGGTCCGATGAGTTTGCTCCCTGAGAGCGTGGTGGCTGATCCACCAATGAATTCCGACAATAAGCCGGAAAATCAGGATCGAGTTCTAGGGATTAAGCGCATGAGACGGCGGACGATGACCGGTGTGGCGCCAGGTCCTGATCTGGCTGGCAGCCTTTGCGGCGACTCTATCCCGTCAACACTTTACCCTGAAATTCGTTGTATGTTTTCTGTGTCACAATAGCAAGGGGAAAGCCAAATGTGCCATAATATTGATGGATTTCGCAACGCATACAAGCTGGGATAAAGTGATCGCGATTCGGCAGGCTGCAGCGGGTGTTTCGTCACAGGACGTTGGCCGCAGCCGCGTCGGGTCCATCGCAATACAGATAGGGTGTGGCGGTTTATTGTTTAAGAGGGCTCGGATCGCGGCGAAATCCGCAGCGCGGCGATCGACATTCGCAAGGCGGGTTCTGGCGGCGCTTTTGACTGCTAGTCTCCTGCCGGCCGCTGCCAGCTCTGTCGAGGCCAGGGATCCGCTGCTTGCCTATGGCGCGCGCATCGTCGGTGACGACGCAAGGACCCGCATCGTCATCGATTTCGATCGCGAGCCGCGTTTCTCCGTCCACTATATCGCCAATCCGGAACGCATCGTCGTTGACTTGCCGGCGACCGCCTTCGGTTTTCCGGCGAAAGATCTTGCCGCCCGCGGCCTGTTCAAGGATATCCGCTACGGCAAGATGGACGAAGAGAGCGCCCGCATCGTGCTGACGACGGCAGGGCCGGTGAAGCTGGCGCTTGCCAAGGTGCAGGCCGATGAGACGGGCAACGGCCATCGCCTCGTGCTCGATGCGGAGATGATCGACAAGAAGGCCTTTGTCGAACTGGTGAAGACGCAATCCTGGAGCGATCGGTCTGAGGGGGCTCGGACGACAAGCGCTATTCCAGCACCGCAAAAGGCTGCTCCTGGCGATTTCATCATCGCCGTCGACGCCGGCCATGGCGGCATCGACACCGGCGCGATCGGCGTTGACACCAAGACCGAGGAAAAGCAGGTGACGCTTGCCTTCGCCAAGGCCTTGACCGACCGGCTGAACAAGGAACCGGGCATCAAGGCTTTCCTGACGCGCGAGGATGACGAGTTCCTGTCGCTCTCGCAACGTGTGCTGATCGCCCGCCAGAACCATGCCGGTCTGTTCATTTCGCTGCATGCCGATACGCTGAAGCAGAAGGATATCCGCGGCGCCACCGTCTACACGATCTCCGACAAGGCATCCGACAAGCTGGCCGCCGACCTTGCCGAACGTGAAAACCTCTCCGATCAGATCGCCGGCAAGGAGACGGTCGCCGAGCCGCCCGAGGTCGCCGACATCCTGCTCGATCTGACGCGGCGCGAGACCCAGGCTTTCTCCATCTCGCTGGCCGAGAGTGTGCTGAATTCTTTCAAGGATCAGGTCTCCACCATCAACAATCCGCACCGTCATGCCGGCTTCCGCGTGCTGCAGGCCCCTGACGTGCCGTCGATCCTTCTCGAGATAGGGTTCCTCTCGAATGCCGAGGACGAGAAACTGCTGCTCGACGAGGTCTGGCGCGGCAAGATCGCCGGTCTCTTGACCGACGCAGTCAAGCGATACCGCGCCGCCGTCATGGCGAATGGCGGCTGACGGCCGCCGTAAATCTGTAGCGGTTGCGGCACGGCGGCGCGGCCAGCAAAAATAAAAATTCATAAAAACAAAGATTTAAGTGCGCCGCATGAATCAAATTCTGAGCAAGATACCTCAGATTGGCGGCGGGAGCGGGCGTTGCTTGGATGTGACAGTTCTAATGAAACGCCGCCGCAGCGGTGAATGCGGCGCAGACAGCCCTATTTTGCTCACATTCGCGCCGTTACTCCGGCTTATGTTTCGCAGCCTGAGGCGCGGAATCGGCTTGTGGCGGTAGCGCTCATGGAGTAAGCCGCGCAACGTGCAAATTGCCTTGATCTTTGCAATCGTTGCGTCTGCGCCGATTGAAGATCGAAAAGACCGGTAGCTGAAATATGGTTAGACTTTTTGGATATTTCTTCGGAATGGCCTGCGTCCTGTTTCTGGTCGCGGCGGCGGGTATTGCCATCTATCTCGCCAATGTCGCGAAGGATCTTCCGGACTATGCCGTTCTGAACAGCTACGCACCGCCGGTGACCACCCGCGTCCATGCCGGCAACGGCGCTTTGATGGCCGAGTATGCCAAGGAAAAGCGTCTCTTCCTGCCGATCCAGGCGGTTCCCGACCGTGTGAAGGCGGCTTTCCTGTCGGCCGAAGACAAGAACTTCTACAACCATCCGGGCGTTGATCTCACCGGTCTCGGCCGTGCAATCCTGGTCAACCTGCAGAATTTCGGTTCCGGCCGCCGCCCGGTCGGCGCCTCCACAATCACCCAGCAGGTGGCCAAGAACTTCCTTTTGAGCTCGGACCAGACGATCGATCGCAAGATCAAGGAAGCAATCCTCTCCTTCCGTATCGAGCAGGCCTACAGTAAGGACAAGATTCTCGAACTCTACCTGAACGAGATCTTCTTCGGTCTGAATTCCTATGGCATCGCCGGCGCAGCACTCACCTATTTCAACAAATCCGTCACCGAACTAACCGTCGCCGAAGCCGCCTACCTGGCATCGCTGCCGAAGGGTCCTGCCAATTATCATCCGTTCCGCCATCCGGAAGCTGCACTCGAGCGTCGCAACTGGGTGATCGACCGGATGGTCGAGAACGGCTATGTCAGCCAGCCTGACGGCGAGGAAGCCAAGAAGCAGCCGCTTGGTGTCACCGCCCGCACCACCGGCCCCTCGCTCTTTGCTTCGGATTATTTCGCCGAAGCCGTGCGCCGCCAGCTGATCGACCAGTACGGCGAAAAAGTCCTCTATGAGGGCGGCCTTTCGGTGCGCACGTCACTTGATCCGCAGATGCAGGTCGCTGCCCGCAAGGCGCTGCAGGACGGTCTGGTCACTTACGACGAGCGCCGCGGTTTCCACGGCCCGATCAAGCAGATCGATGCAAGCGGTGATTGGGGCAAGGCGCTAGCCGATATCCCCGCATTGTCCGATGTGCCGGAATGGCGGCTTGCCGTGGTACTCGCCGTGTCAGACAGCACCGTCGACATCGGCCTGCAGCCGGCCAAGGATGGCAGCGGTAAGGTTACGGCCGATCGCCAGCGCGGCACGATCGACGCCAAGAACATGCAATGGGCCTTCCGTTCGGCCGACGGCGCCCGCAAGACCACGAAATCGCCGGTCGGCGCCGTATCCCCCGGTGACGTTGTCTACGTCGCAAAGCTCGGTGACGACGCGTCGACCTCCTATCGCCTGCAGCAGCCGCCGAAGGTGCAGGGTGGCCTGGTCGCCATGGATCCGAAGACCGGCCGCGTGCTCGCCATGGTCGGCGGCTTCTCCTATGCCCAGTCCGAATTCAACCGCGCCACCCAGGCGATGCGCCAGCCGGGCTCTTCGTTCAAGCCCTTCGTCTACGCCGCGGCGATGGACAATGGTTATACGCCGGCCTCGGTCATCATGGACGCGCCGATCGAAATCGTCTCGGGCGGCCAAGTCTGGAGGCCGGAAAACTACGGCGGCGAATCCGGCGGCCCGTCGACGCTGCGTTCGGGCATTGAGCATTCGCGCAATCTGATGACGGTGCGCCTCGCCAACGATCTCGGCATGAACATCGTCGCCGAATATGCCGAGCGCTTCGGCATCTACGATCACATGCTGCCGGTTCTTTCCATGTCGCTCGGCGCCGGCGACACGACAGTGCTGCGCATGGTCTCGGCCTACTCGGTCATCGCCAATGGCGGCAAGCAGATCAAGCCGACATTGATCGACCGCATCCAGGACCGCTACGGCAAGACGATCTTCAGGCATGAGGAGCGTCTCTGCGAGGGCTGTAACGCCGGCGACTGGCAGAACCAGGAAGAGCCGAATGTCGTCGACAATCGCGAAACCGTTCTCGATCCGATGACCGCGTACCAGATCACCTCGATGATGCAGGGCGTCATCCAGCGCGGCACCGCTGCCGGCAAGATCGATCTCGGCGGTCGCGACGTCGCCGGAAAGACCGGCACCACCAACGACGAGAAGGATGCCTGGTTCGTCGGCTTCACGCCGGATTTGGTCGCAGGCCTCTATATGGGCTTCGATACGCCAGGCCCGCTCGGCCGCGGCGGCACCGGCGGCGGTCTCTCCGCCCCGATCTTCAACGAATTTATGCAGGTGGCCGTCAAGGACACGCCGGAATCGAAATTCGTCATTCCATCAGGCATGAACCTGATCCCGATCGACCGCAAGACCGGCATGGCCGCCGTCGACGGCGATCCGAACACCATCATCGAGGCCTTCAAGCCCGGTACCGGCCCGGCCGACAGCTTCTCCGTCATCGGAATGGACAGCACCATGGCGCCGGAGGAAATCCTGAAAACGTCGCCGCAGGCGAACCAGGCCGTCCAGACCGGCACGCCCGGCCTGTTCTGACTGAGGCCTGAATTTCACACGTCCGCCGCGGCCCTTTACATCCGCGGTGGGCGTCTCTATGTCACCAGCACCTGAAGAAGACCGAGACAGAGAAGCAGGAAAATGCGAGCGGAAATCGAAAACGTGGTCGATGAAACCAAGCAGGCTATCACCCTGCTGAGGAGGCATCTTTGACTGGGACCAGGCGATAAGACGGCTGGACTGGTTGAACAACAAGGCAGAGGATCCGAACCTCTGGAACGACGCTTCCGAAGCGCAGAAGCTGATGCGCGAGCGCCAGCAGCTCGATGACGGCATCAACGGCGTCAAACAGCTCGAGCAGCAGCTGAACGACAATATCGAGTTGATCGAGCTTGGCGAGGAAGAGGGCGACGAGAGCGTCGTCAAGGAAGCCGAAGACGCGCTGAAGGCTTTGAAGGCCGAGGCCGCGCGGCGCCAGGTGGAAGCCATGCTCTCGGGCGAAGCCGATGGAAACGACACCTATCTCGAAGTCCATTCCGGCGCCGGCGGCACCGAAAGCCAGGACTGGGCGAACATGCTTTTGCGCATGTACACCCGCTGGGCCGAACGCCAGCGCTTCAAGGTCGAGCTTCTCGAAGTCCATGACGGCGAAGAGGCGGGCATCAAGTCCGCGACCCTGCTCGTCAAGGGCCACAATGCCTATGGCTGGCTGAAGACGGAATCGGGCGTGCACCGGCTGGTGCGCATCTCGCCCTACGACAGCAATGCGCGCCGGCACACCTCCTTCTCGTCGATCTGGGTCTATCCGGTTGTCGACGACTCGATCCAGATCGAGATCAACGAAAGCGACTGCCGCATCGATACCTATCGTTCGTCGGGCGCCGGCGGCCAGCACGTCAACACCACCGATTCGGCCGTGCGCATCACGCATATCCCAACCGGTATCGTCGTACAGTGCCAGCAGGAGCGCTCGCAGCATAAGAACCGCGCAAAGGCGTGGGACATGCTGCGTGCCCGCATGTATGAAGCCGAACTGAAGAAGCGCGAGGACGCCGCCAGCGCCGAAGCCGCTTCCAAGACGGAGATCGGCTGGGGTCACCAGATCCGCTCCTACGTGCTGCAGCCCTATCAGATGGTCAAGGACTTGCGCACCGGTGTCGCCAGCAGTGCGCCGGACGATGTGCTCGACGGCGATCTGAACGAGTTCATGGAAGCAGCACTTGCCCACCGCATCAGCGGCGCCGCCGACGCGGTCGTCGAGGATGTCGACTGAGCGGATTGACAATGGATTGAGTTGGAAAGCCCCGGAGACGGGGCTTTCCTTTTTGCTCAAACCATTATGCAGCAATTCAAAATGTTACAGCGTCCTTTGCGCGTCTGAAAAGACGCGCGGCGCTGTAATGCCGCTGTCTTGAAACAGCGCTGCCGACAGATCGGCAATCTCGTCATGAATGGCTGCGCGCTCGATGCCGGGGGGATCGGTAAAGAGTTCTGCCGCAAAGGCGAGGCCGAGCGCCGTGCCCTCTGGCACGAAGACATAATGTCCAAGGCCGCCGCCGAAGATTTTAAGAGCGCCGCGCGGCAGCCGCGCATGCAGCCACGATGAACATTCTTCGGCGGGTGCCGCCTGGTCGGCATCACCGACCAGGATAAGGGCAGGCGCATCGACGGCTTTCAGGCTTTCCTCGCTGAAGCCGAGAACGGACCGGCCCGGCGCGCAGATGAGCGCGGCCTTGATTCTGTCGTCTCGGTAGGACTTCGACATGCGGGACCACGAATCGCGAAACACATCGCTGGTGCGCAGCAATGCCGGGATATGGTCGGCAAGGTCGGGAAATTCCCTCGGTCCGCGCGCGCCACCCGGCTTCAACCTGGACGGTTCGAACTGCGAGAACTGGGCGACAGCCCCAAGAAGCAGCATCACACTAGAGGCTCCGGCTGAAAATCCGGCTGCAAAGACGTTGTTCGTATCGATATGGCCTGAGAGATCGCTGAGCCACGCATCGCAATGGTCGAGCATGTAGCTTAGATCCGGCGCCCGCTCCCAAAGGCAGGCAAAGCCTTCAGCGCGATAGGGCTCGATGCCGGTATTGCCGTGATGGCTGACGCCGAGCGCGACAAATCCGCGATCGACCAGGCGTCGCGCCAGCCACTCCAGTCCGGCCGCGGATCCGCCGGTGCCATGCGACAACAGGACGAGGGAATAGGGCCTGGCCTCCGGCCGGATGGGTGCATTGCGGGCGACGGCCGCCTTCTGGAACCAGCTTCTTTCCGGGACGTCGCTTTGCGCGTCGTCGGCGGCGGGGTACCAGAGGGACCAGTTGATGGGTCTGGGGCCGGCGGCGTCCCAGTTCGACCTTTTCTCGTCGTAGAGGACGCCGTCGCGAAAGCCCAGTTTCATCTCTTTGATGCCCCTTTGAACACGTCCCGGCCGTTAATTCGTCGCCTTCTCGACGGTGATGTCGCCGAATTCGTCGATCAGCACGGTCCAGCCATCCGGCTCCGCGGCAGGGTCTGTCTTCAGATAGACCGTGGCGAAGAGCCCCGGCTCCTTGATGATGCCGTTCGAATTCTCGGGGCGGATATCGGTCACGTAAGGCTTCAGGTCGCTGAACTCCTGCAGCTCGATGGTCGAGGCGATCGCCGGGCCGGTCTCGGTCTGGGCAATCTGCTGCAGATAGACCTTCGAGGTCCTGTCCGGCTGGCGCACGGCAAAGAGCTTGTAGTAGCCGTGGCGCTGCGTCCCTTCTCCTTCGGGGTTGACAACGCTCTCGGCGCCCGTCGGCGCCCGCTCTACATCAGGTGCGTTGCCGTCGTCCTCCCAGTAGCCGGTGCTGGTCGCGAAAATCACCGATGCGGGCAGGATGGCATCCTGCGCCGGAGCAGCCTCCGCAGCAATGCTCCATCCCGCAAGCAGGAGGCTGGTCATCAATATCCGTCGCATTGCCATCGTCTCAATCCTTGAACTGCTCGGCGAGGATACGGTCGGACCAGGAGCGGTCGGGATCAGACAGAATGCGCGCGGTGACATGCTCCGACTGGGCGATGCGGATATGCAGCACCGACTTGACCTCGGTATTGTCGGCCACCGCATTCACCGGCCGCTTCTCCGGCTCGAGAATGTCGATATCCACGGTCACCTTGTTCGGCAGCAGAGCGCCCCTCCAACGCCGCGGCCTGAAAGCGCTGACCGGCGTCATGGCGAGCAGCGGCGCCTCGAGCGGCAGGATCGGGCCATGGGCGGAAAGATTATAAGCCGTCGATCCGGCAGGTGTCGCGACCATCAGCCCGTCGCAGATCAGTTCTTCCAGACGGACGCGACCATCCACCATGACCCTCAGGTTAGCGGCCTGATAGGACTGGCGAAAAAGATAAACCTCGTTGATGGCGAGCGCCGTCGAGTTGGTGCCGTCGGCGTTGGCCGTCGTCATCTGCAATGGCCGAAAGACGTTTTCAACGGCGACGCAGATGCGCTCCTGAAGCTGGTCGGTCCGATAATCGTTCATCAGGAAACCGACCGAGCCGCGATTCATGCCGTAAACCAGCTTGCCGGAATTCATGGTGTTGTGCAGCGTCTGCAGCATGAAACCGTCGCCGCCGAGCGCGACGATGACGTCGGCTTCGTCAGCCGGGACGTCGCCATAGATGCCAATCAACTCCTCGCGCGCGGCAAGCGCCTCCGTCGTTGGTGAGGCGAGAAAGGAAAGCGTCTGAAATGAACGGCCCATGCAATGCCCTTTATGATGCTGCCCTAGCTAAAGGATAAAGACCTTGCGCGACAAGGACGTTTTCTATCGCGAAGCGTTTTGAGCTGCAGCCGACCAGGCCACGTAGATACGGATTTTCCCTTTACAGAATCACAGAATCTGTTAGTTGGGGCAATTATTGCCCTTGTAGCTCAGTTGGTAGAGCACCTGATTTGTAATCAGGGGGTCCCGGGTTCGAACCCTGGCGGGGGCACCAGCCTACGCTCTGTGAGCTTCGGCTCGGCGAGCCGAAGAGAGCAGCTAAGCGGAGGCTGTCGCGTCGTGGTTCTGTCAGGAACGAAGGCGGACTGGTTCCAGAATGATCCGGTCAGCTGCACCATCTTTCCCCACGATACCGCCTTTCTAAACCATAGCCTGGGTTCGACGCTGTTCCGATCTATCGCGCCAGCAGATCTTTCAGAAGGTTCATATCGTTCGATGAACCGCGCGTGAAGGGCTGCTTCACCGCCAATTCAGCCGCGCCCGCCTATCTTCGCCTCATCATCAATGAGGAAACAGCCATGAAGCTCGCTCATCTCTTTCTCGCCGCAACCATTTCCATCGGTGCGGCTTTCGCGTCCGTCGCACCGGCGGCCGCCATGCCGGCCGAGCGGCCGGCGGTGTCGACGCAGGGCGATATCGTTCAAATTCGTGATGGCTGGCGAGGTGATCGCGACCGTGACGATCGTGGCTGGCGACATGATCGCGACCGTGATGATCGTGACGACCGTGGCTGGCGCGATGAGCGCGATTGGCGCCGGTCCGACTGGCGCGATAATCGCCGTCACTGGCGGCGGTGGCGTGCCGAGCGTTGGCAGGAGCGCCGCGAGTGGCGCGATCGCGATCGCGGAATGCCGTTCTGGCTCTATCGCAGCTGACGATAACGGCCCGGATCATCCGGGCCGTTACTTTAATAAGTGACGGGCTCGTTGACGCTCGCCTCGATCCTGATCTCCGTCCGCGTTCCTGCCAGAATTATTGCACCGGTCCCGGCGTCGCGGGGCCGGGCACCATCGGTGACAGGGGATCGGGCTGGTGGACGGGGTGCGACGTGTCCACCCAGATGATGCTGAGGATAATCACGACGAAGACCGCGATGAAGAGGATACCGAAAATCAGCGGTCGAATGGCCATGATAGGGATCGTTCCTTCTTGCTTCTGAGCCGGTCGCTGTGACCAATCATTGGCCGATCATAGTGCGCCGGGGTGTCATTCCAAGGCAAAAGTGGATTTTTCTGGCATCGGAGCCGGACTGCGGCAGCGGCGGACGAGCGAAAGCGGCCTGCCGCTCTTCCAGAGCCGCGAGCGTGGGAATAAAACGGATCATGACAATTCCCCTTTGTCGCGACGACAGCGCCGCGCGTCTCTTCAGACGCGCAAGGACGCTGTAGTACTTTGAATGATTGCCTGCGGGTCAGCCTATGCCTTCAGGTGGAGCCGCGCCGCATAAAGCGCGATTGCCGCTGCATTCGAGACGTTGAGCGATTTGATCGAGCCCGGCATGTCGAGACGGGCAAGTGCGTTAACGGTTTCCCGCGTCTTCTGCCGAAGTCCCTTGCCCTCGGAGCCGAGCACGAGCGCCACTTTCTCGCCCGAGAAGGTGCCTTCGAGTGGCGCCGGCCCTTCCGAATCGAGGCCGATGGTGGAGAAACCGAGCTTGTGCAATTCACCGAGCGCGTCGGCGAGATTGGTGACCTGTATATAAGGTATCAGTTCCAGCGCGCCGGAGGCGGACTTGGCGAGCACGCCCGATTCGGTCGGGCTGTGTCGCTGCGTGGTGATCACCGCGCCGGCATTGAAGGCGACGGCCGAGCGCATGATCGCGCCGACATTGTGCGGATCGGTCACCTGATCGAGGACGAGCAGGAGCGGGCTTTCCTTCAGCGCTTCAAGCCGGCGTACCGGAAGCGGCCGTGTTTCCAGCATGACGCCCTGATGGATCGCCTCGGGGCCGAGCACCTTGTCGATCTCCTGCGGCGAAACGATCTCGAAGGGAATTCCGAGCGCTTCGACGTCGACTTCGAGGCGCGCCAGCGCGTTCTGCGTCACGAACAGCTTGATCTTCTTGCGCTCAGGATTGTCGAGCGCTGCACGCACCGTATGCAGGCCATAGAGATGCACCTGGTCGGGCGCAAGCGCCGGCGGCTTCCAGTCATCGCCGCCGCGCTTGCGCTTCTGCGGCTGAGGTGTCGGAATCTCCCCGCGTTCGCGCTTGGCGTCGCGGTGGGCGCGCCGCAGAGTGGCGTAATGCGTATCCTTGGCGGATGGGTCTGTCGCGGTCTTGCCGCCGGATTTGTTGTCTTTGCTCATGCAGCTTTATAGCCATGGCGCTCGCTGCCGCATAGGCTTTCTTTCATATGCCGGCTTTCGGTGGCGAATGAAATTTTTCGTGTTTTTTCCGTTGTCATCGTGTTGACAGACTGAAATGCTCCGGTCATATACGCGGCGCAGACGACGGGCGGCAACGCTTCGAAGTCTGATGAACTTGGTCTTGCGATCCGGACGAAACTGGAGAGATGCCCGAGTGGTTAAAGGGGACGGACTGTAAATCCGTTGGCTCAGCCTACGTTGGTTCAAATCCAACTCTCTCCACCATTCGTCATCGGATCGGACCACCCCGCGGGTATAGCTCAATGGTAGAGCAGCAGCCTTCCAAGCTGAATACGCGGGTTCGATTCCCGCTACCCGCTCCAGTTTCCGTTACGCTACTTTATTCGACCGCTGCTGTGATAGTCCCCGAGATATCTCCGGCGCTGGCGGAGAAGCTGACGATTGCGATTATCGACTGGTAGGGAAGGGCGCTCGACGCCGAACGTCTATAGCGCGTCTCTGGCGGTCAATGCGATTTTCTCTAAGATTTCAGCGATTTTCGAGGGGGCTTTGGCGAATCGCCTTGCAGGCGGCGAATTGTCTCCCATATGCGCTGTCAGGCCAAGTTTGGCGTCTGCAATTAAGTCTTGCGCAATGTCGCCGAAAGCCTTAAACGGCGGCACTAAACCGGTTCGCCGGGGCCACCATTTTCGTTCACAGGAAGCATTCAAATGGGAAAGAGTAAGTTTGAGCGCAACAAGCCGCACGTCAACATTGGCACGATTGGCCACGTTGACCACGGCAAGACGTCTCTGACGGCAGCGATCACGAAGTACTTCGGTGAGTACAAGGCGTACGATCAGATCGACGCGGCTCCGGAAGAAAAGGCGCGTGGCATCACGATTTCGACGGCCCACGTTGAGTACGAGACGCCGGCGCGCCACTACGCCCACGTCGACTGCCCCGGCCACGCCGACTACGTCAAGAACATGATCACCGGTGCTGCCCAGATGGACGGTGCGATCCTGGTGTGCTCGGCCGCTGACGGCCCGATGCCGCAGACGCGCGAACACATCCTGCTGGCTCGCCAGGTCGGCGTTCCGGCGATCGTGGTGTTCCTGAACAAGGTCGACCAGGTTGACGACGCCGAGCTTCTCGAACTGGTCGAGCTCGAAGTTCGCGAACTGCTGTCGTCCTACGACTTCCCGGGCGACGATATCCCGATCGTCAAGGGTTCGGCGCTTGCTGCTCTCGAAGATTCGGACAAGAAGATCGGCGAAGACGCGATCCGCGAACTGATGGCCGCTGTCGACGCCTACATCCCGACGCCTGAGCGTCCGATCAACCTGCCGTTCCTGCTGCCGATCGAAGACGTGTTCTCGATCTCTGGCCGCGGCACGGTTGTGACCGGCCGCGTCGAGCGTGGCATTGTCAAGGTTGGCGAAGAAGTCGAGATCGTCGGCATCCGCCCGACGACGAAGACGACGGTGACCGGCGTTGAAATGTTCCGCAAGCTGCTCGATCAGGGCCAGGCTGGCGACAACATCGGCGCGCTGATCCGCGGCGTCACCCGTGATGGCGTTGAGCGTGGCCAGATTCTGTGCAAGCCGGGTTCGGTCAAGCCGCACAAGAAGTTCATGGCAGAAGCCTACATCCTGACGAAGGAAGAGGGCGGCCGTCATACGCCGTTCTTCACCAACTACCGTCCGCAGTTCTACTTCCGCACGACCGACGTGACGGGCATTGTGACGCTGCCGGAAGGCACGGAGATGGTCATGCCGGGCGACAACGTCACGGTATCGGTCGAGCTGATCGTTCCGATCGCGATGGAAGAAAAGCTGCGCTTCGCCATCCGCGAAGGCGGCCGCACCGTCGGCGCCGGTATCGTCGCGTCGATCGTCGAGTAACTTTCGAGTTATCCGCAACTATGAAGACCCCGCTGGAAACAGCGGGGTTTTTCACTTTCATGGCTTCCTGTAGGTTTAACAGGTGTTGTAAAAATATCGTTAAATTGGCCTGTCACAGTATTTTGTTCATCTCACGTTCAGAAACCGGTTTGTGATCGGACCATTGTGGTCCAGACTCCTTCTTGCAAAGAGGAGAGCCCGGATGATTCCAAAGGCCACATTCGCTGCGACGATATTCGCGATGTATGTTTTCACGATGTTTTTCATCGCTGCAATTCCGCAAGAAGTTGTTCAGTCTGCCGTCGTGCAGATTGGCGAGGTAAGTGTCGTCAAGTGACGACCTTTGCCGAGCATCGCAGGCTTCTGCGATGTTCGGAAATGATCGGCCAGGTGCTCCCGGATAGGATGCTCCTGGCGACGCGGGGGTGAACCCTTGCAGGACGCTCGCTTGCTCTTCGCGCGGAAGCGTCTATCTATGCCTCCGATTTCATGACGCGGAGGATAATCCATGAAGAGACGTATTCTATTCACCGGCGGTTCGGGCAAGGCAGGTCGCCATGCGGTGCCGTGGCTCGTCAATGCCGGCTACGAGGTTCACAACCTCGATCTCGTGCCGCTGGATAGCCCCGGCGTCACCAATCTCATCGCCGACATCACCGATAGCGGTCAGGTCTTCAACGCGCTCTCGATGCATCGCGATTTTCCCGATCTCGACGCGGGCAGGGGCGTGCAGCCCTTCGACGCCGTCGTGCATTTCGCCGCCATCCCGCGCATCCTGATCAAGCCCGATAACGAAACCTTCCGCATCAACACGATGGGCACCTATAATGTCATCGAGGCGGCGGTGAAGCTCGGCATCCACAAGATCATCGTCGCATCGAGCGAGACGACTTATGGCGTCTGCTTTGCCGAAGGCCATCGCGATTTCCACCAGTTCCCGCTGGAGGAGGATTATGACGTCAATCCGATGGATTCCTACGGCCTTTCCAAGGTGGTCAACGAAAAGACGGCGCGCGCCTTTGCTGAACGTTCGGGCTTCGACATCTATGCGCTGCGCATCGGCAATGTCATCGAGCCGCACGAATACGAGAAGTTTCCGACCTTTTTCGCCAATCCCGAGATGCGCAAGCGCATCGCCTGGAGCTATATCGATGCCCGCGACCTCGGGCAGATCTGCCATCTCTGCATCGAGAAGGACGGTCTCGGCTACCAGGTCTTCAACGCCGCCAACGATACCGTCTCGGCCAATACGCCATCGAAGGAACTCGCGAAGCGATTCTTTCCGAACGTGCCCTTCACCCGCGAGGTCGGCGAATATGAGGGACTGCTCTCCAACCGCAAGATCCGCGAGGTGCTGGGCTTTAAGGAAGAACACGATTGGCGGAAATATGTGAAGGTCTGAACGGACCGTGGTTCCGCGATTGAAAGGCCAATCGCTCGCATATCAGGAGAATGGCTTTGAAAATCGAAAAATCGTGCTTGCCAATCCCGTGTCGTCGTCCTAAAGGGAGCGCCATGCTTTTCAGCAGCGATTTGCGGGCCTTGGCTCAGGCGCTGAATGATCGGTATGAAGGGGTATAGCTCAGTTGGTAGAGCGGCGGTCTCCAAAACCGCAGGTCGTAGGTTCGAGCCCTACTGCCCCTGCCATTTTCCTGGATGCGGGACAGCGCGGACATGCTCGCGGCATTTCCGGTCGGGGATTGATTGGTGGTAAGTAATTTCGTTAAACTTCGGTTTCCCCCTTGTGTATTCGGAAATCGGTGTTTATTTAGGGTTCAACAGACACGCGGTGCGTGGGGCTGATAGTTTCAGCTTTACGCGCCGTAATTGCGTGGGCAGTCGATGGCATCCAAATCCAATCCGTTTGCGTTTCTGCAGCAGGTTCGCTCCGAGACGTCGAAAGTTACATGGCCGTCGCGCCGCGAGACCATGATCTCGACGGTCATGGTGCTGGTGATGGTGGTTTTCGCCGCGCTGTTTTTCTTTGCCGCTGACCAGCTGATCGGCTGGGCTCTGAGCTTCGTGCTGAATACCGGCAACTGATACGGGTGGAGATGAAAATGGCGGCACGTTGGTACATCGTCCACGCATATTCAAATTTTGAAAAGAAGGTGGCTGAAGACATCGAGAACAAGGCTCGCCAGAAGGGGCTTGAGCACCTGTTCGAGAAGATCCTCGTGCCGACTGAAAAGGTGGTGGAAGTGCGTCGCGGCCGCAAGGTCGATTCCGAGCGCAAGTTTTTCCCGGGCTATGTCATGGTTCGTGCCAATCTGACCGACGAAGCCTACCACCTGATCAAGAATACGCCGAAGGTCACAGGTTTCCTCGGCTCCGACAATAAGCCCGTTCCGATTCCGGATTATGAAGCCGAGCGCATTCTCGGTCAGGTTCAGGAAGGTGTCGAGCGGCCGAAGGCCTCCATTACCTTCGAGATCGGCGAGCAGGTCCGCGTTTCCGACGGTCCGTTCGCGTCGTTCAACGGCACGGTTCAGGATGTGGACGAAGAACGTTCGCGCCTGAAGGTGGAAGTGTCGATCTTCGGCCGCGCAACGCCGGTCGAGCTGGAATACGCTCAGGTCGAGAAGGTCTGATTGCAGAAACTGGAAGCTGGCCCTTGCGGCCTGTTTCCTGCGGACCTCGTCCGCACTCGCGTGGAAGGTGAGGGGTCTTAGCCGGACCCTAAGGATCCGCACCACGCAACCGCAGCCGCCGGAGAGATCCGGCATCACGGGCCGGGCGACCGGCCGTTCATGAAAGGCAGAGAGATATGGCTAAGAAAGTTGCAGGCCAGCTCAAGCTTCAGGTCAAGGCAGGATCGGCAAACCCGTCCCCGCCGATTGGCCCGGCGCTTGGTCAGCGTGGCATTAACATCATGGAATTCTGCAAGGCGTTCAATGCCGCCACGCAGGAAATGGAAAAGGGCATGCCGATTCCGGTCGTCATCACCTATTACCAGGACAAGTCCTTCACCTTCGCGATGAAGCAGCCGCCGGTCAGCTACTGGCTGAAGAAGGAAGCGAAGATCACGTCCGGTTCGAAGACGCCCGGCAAGGGCGCCAAGGCCGGCTCCCTCACCAAGGCTCAGATCAAGTCGATCGCAGAAGCCAAGATGAAGGATCTGAACGCAGCGGATATCGAAGGTGCAATGGCGATGATCGAGGGCTCTGCCCGCGCCATGGGCCTGGAAGTGGTGGGTTAAGATCATGGCTGGTAAGCGCACGCAGAAGATCAACGAAGGTGTTGATCCCACCAAGCTCTACGCTCTGACCCTGGCCATCGGCATGGTCAAGGAACGGGCTGTCGCCAAGTTCGACGAAACCATCGAAGTCTCGATGAATCTCGGCGTCGACCCGCGCCATGCGGACCAGATGGTTCGCGGCGTCGTCAACCTGCCGAACGGCACGGGCCGCACGGTTCGCGTCGCCGTCTTCGCTCGTGGCGCCAAGGCTGACGAAGCCAAGGCCGCTGGTGCCGATATCGTCGGCGCCGAAGACCTCGTCGAAATCGTCCAGGGCGGCAAGATCGAATTCGATCGCTGCATCGCCACCCCCGACATGATGCCGCTCGTCGGCCGTCTCGGTAAGGTTCTCGGCCCGCGCGGCATGATGCCGAACCCGAAGGTCGGCACCGTCACCATGGATGTCGCCGGAGCCGTCAAGGCTTCCAAGGGCGGCGCTGTCGAGTTCCGCGTCGAGAAGGCTGGCATCGTCCATGCCGGCATCGGCAAGGCCTCGTTCGACGCCAAGGCTCTGGAAGAAAACATCCGCGCCTTTGCTGACGCCGTCATCAAGGCGAAGCCGGCTGGCGCCAAGGGCAACTACGTCAAGCGCGTGGCGATTTCCTCGACCATGGGTCCGGGCGTCAAGATCGAGCCCGGCTCGGTCACCGGTGCTCCGGCTGCGTAAGTTTATGGCCGGGCTTTAAGTCCGGCGACTGAATTTCCGGCCTCGCAAGGGGCCGGAATATTCCGGAGAAATCCGGAATCCTGTCCGAGATTGCAGGTGGTTTTCCCTTAATCACTGTGCCTGCATGAGACGGGTAAGACCCGAATTGCAAGAAGTTCGCTTCTAGGAACTCGGTTCGAGCCTTGGATGCCTTGTGCCTCTTTAGCCTTGATTGGCGCGAGAGCGCGGGGGGACAGGATCCTCAAGCGTCGCTTGGGATCTCGCATGATCCCAGGAGGCAAAAGGCAACCGGCGGGCCCATTTTCGGTCCCGCCAACTGGAGATAGGCAGTGGAAAGAGCGGAAAAACGCGAATTCGTCACGGAACTGAACGAAGTCTTCAAGGCTTCGGGCTCAGTTGTCGTGGCCCACTATGCTGGTGCCACAGTCGCGCAGATGAACGATTTTCGTTCGAAGATGCGCGCAGCTGGCGGCACCGTCAAAGTCGCGAAGAACCGCCTGGCCAAGATTGCCCTTCAGGGTACGGAAGCGGAAGGGATGTCCAATCTCTTCAAGGGTCAGACGCTGATTGCATACAGCACCGATCCGATCACCGCTCCGAAGGTCGTCATGGATTTCGCCAAGACCAATGACAAGATCATTGTTCTGGGCGGCGCCATGGGAACAACCGCGCTCAACGCCGATGCAGTCAAGTCGCTTGCGACCCTGCCTTCGCTCGATGAGCTGCGTGCGAAGCTGCTGGGCATGATCCAGACACCGGCTACCCGCATCGCAGGGGTTGTTGCAGCACCGGCAAGCCAGCTTGCCCGCGTGTTTGCGGCCTACGCCAAGAAGGACGAAGCCGCGTAAGGCGGTTTTTCGCTGTTTATAATCAACCGGTTCGAACCGAACAAAAGGAACTAGTAAAATGGCTGATCTCGCAAAGATCGTTGACGACCTCTCCTCGCTGACCGTTCTGGAAGCTGCAGAACTGTCGAAGCTTCTCGAAGAAAAGTGGGGCGTTTCCGCTGCTGCTCCGGTAGCTGTTGCTGCCGCTGCCGGCGGTGCTGCTGCTGCTGTCGTTGAAGAAGAAAAGACCGAATTCGACGTCATCCTCGTCGAAGCTGGTGCCAACAAGATCAACGTCATCAAGGAAGTCCGCGCCATCACTGGTCTCGGCCTCAAGGAAGCCAAGGATCTCGTTGAAGCCGCTCCGAAGGCTGTCAAGGAAGGCGTCAACAAGGCTGAAGCCGCTGACATCAAGAAGAAGCTTGAAGACGCTGGCGCCAAGGCCGACGTCAAGTAATCTTGAACTGCTTTTGGGAGGCAGTATCTCTACTGCCTCCCATTTGCCGTTTTTCTGAACGAATTACCCAAAAGCCGCGTCGAAACGGCTTTTGGGTAATGGGTTCTTCAAAAGGATGGTCTCGCACCGAGGGCAGCACAGCAATCCGAGCTGAGCGTTTTCTGGGGTCGGACGAGATTGAACTACTCATTGATTGACGGGATCGACTGGCCATCGGTTCCCGTCCGTTGCAGGCCCGGGTGCAAGATTTTGAAGGAGCGACGATGGCTCAGACCCTTTCGTTCAACGGTCGCAGGCGCGTACGCAAGTTTTTTGGTAAGATCCCCGAAGTCGCAGAAATGCCGAACCTCATCGAGGTTCAGAAGGCGTCCTACGACCAGTTTCTGATGGTTGAAGAGCCGAAGGGCGGCCGACCCGACGAGGGTCTTCAGGCCGTTTTCAAATCGGTTTTCCCGATCACCGATTTCTCCGGCGCATCCATGCTGGAATTCGTGTCCTACGAGTTCGAACCGCCGAAGTTCGACGTTGACGAATGCCGTCAACGCGACCTGACCTATGCAGCGCCGCTGAAGGTGACGCTGCGCCTCATCGTGTTCGATATCGACGAGGATACCGGCGCGAAGTCGATCAAGGACATCAAGGAACAGTCCGTTTACATGGGCGACATGCCGCTCATGACTAACAACGGCACGTTCATCGTCAACGGCACCGAGCGCGTCATCGTTTCCCAGATGCACCGTTCGCCGGGCGTCTTCTTCGACCATGACAAGGGCAAGAGCCATTCGTCCGGCAAGCTGCTCTTTGCTGCGCGCGTCATCCCTTATCGCGGTTCCTGGCTCGATATCGAATTTGACGCCAAGGACATCGTCTACGCCCGTATCGACCGCCGCCGCAAGATCCCTGTCACGTCGCTGCTGATGGCGCTCGGCATGGACGGCGAGGAAATTCTCGACACCTTCTACACGAAGTCGCTCTACAAGCGCGACGGCGAAGGCTGGCGTATCCCCTTCAAGCCGGAAACGCTGAAGGGTGCCAAGGCGATCACCGAGATGGTCGACGCCGATACCGGCGAAGTCGTCGTGGAAGCCGGCAAGAAGCTGACCCCGCGCCTGCTGCGCACGCTGTCCGACAAGGGTCTGAAGGCCCTCAAGGCCGCCGACGACGATCTTTATGGCAACTACCTTGCCGGCGACATCGTCAACTATTCGACGGGTGAGATCTACCTCGAGGCCGGCGACGAAATCGACGAGAAGACGCTTGGCATCATCCTGGCGAACGGCTTTGACGAGATCCCAGTTCTCGGCATCGACCACATCAATGTCGGCGCCTATATCCGCAACACCCTGACAGCCGACAAGAACGAGAACCGTCAGGACGCTCTGTTCGACATCTACCGCGTCATGCGTCCGGGTGAACCGCCGACCATGGAATCGGCCGAAGCCATGTTCAACTCGCTGTTCTTCGATGCGGAGCGTTACGACCTCTCCGCCGTCGGCCGCGTCAAGATGAACATGCGCCTCGACCTGACCGTCGAAGACACCGTCCGCATCCTGCGCAAGGACGACATCCTGGCCGTGGTCAGGATGCTGGTCGAACTGCGCGACGGCAAGGGCGAGATCGACGACATCGACAACCTCGGCAACCGTCGTGTCCGTTCGGTCGGCGAGCTGATGGAAAACCAGTACCGCCTCGGCCTGCTGCGCATGGAGCGCGCGATCAAGGAACGCATGTCCTCGATCGAGATCGACACGGTGATGCCGCAGGATCTGATCAATGCCAAGCCGGCAGCTGCTGCCGTGCGCGAATTCTTCGGTTCCTCGCAGCTCTCGCAGTTCATGGACCAGGTCAACCCGCTCTCGGAAATCACCCACAAGCGCCGTCTTTCGGCTCTTGGCCCGGGCGGTCTGACCCGTGAGCGCGCCGGCTTCGAAGTCCGCGACGTGCATCCGACCCACTATGGCCGCATTTGCCCGATCGAAACGCCGGAAGGCCCGAACATCGGTCTCATCAACTCGCTTGCGACCTTTGCCCGCGTCAACAAGTATGGCTTCATCGAAAGCCCGTACCGCCGCATCGTCGACGGCAAGGTGACGAGCGACGTGCTCTACCTCTCCGCCATGGAAGAGGCGAAGTACTACGTCGCCCAGGCCAATGCCGAGATGAACGCTGACGGTTCCTTCGTCGACGAATTCGTCGTCTGCCGTCATGCCGGCGAAGTCATGCTTGCCCCGCGCGACAGCATGAACCTGATGGACGTCTCGCCGAAGCAGGTCGTTTCGGTCGCAGCCGCACTCATCCCGTTCCTGGAAAACGACGACGCCAACCGCGCGCTCATGGGCTCGAACATGCAGCGTCAGGCAGTGCCGCTGCTGCGTGCTGAAGCTCCGTTCGTCGGGACCGGTATGGAGCCGGTCGTTGCCCGTGACTCGGGCGCTGCCATCGGCGCCCGCCGCGGCGGCGTGGTCGACCAGGTCGACGCGACGCGTATCGTTATCCGCGCCACGGAAGACCTCGAAGCCGGCAAGTCCGGCGTCGATATCTACCGCCTGCAGAAGTTCCAGCGTTCGAACCAGAACACCTGCGTCAACCAGCGCCCGCTGGTCACCGTCGGTGACGAGGTCAACCGCGGCGACATCCTCGCCGACGGTCCGTCGACCGATCTCGGCGACCTGGCGCTCGGCCGCAACGCGCTCGTCGCGTTCATGCCCTGGAACGGCTACAACTACGAAGATTCGATCCTGCTCTCCGAGCGTATCGTTGCCGACGACGTGTTCACCTCCATCCACATCGAGGAATTCGAAGTGATGGCGCGCGACACCAAGCTTGGTCCTGAGGAAATCACCCGCGATATTCCGAACGTTTCGGAAGAAGCGCTGAAGAACCTCGACGAAGCCGGCATCGTCTATATCGGCGCCGAAGTTCAGCCGGGCGATATCCTCGTCGGCAAGATCACGCCGAAGGGCGAAAGCCCGATGACGCCGGAAGAAAAGCTTCTGCGCGCCATCTTCGGCGAAAAGGCCTCCGACGTGCGCGACACCTCCATGCGCATGCCGCCCGGCACCTACGGCACCATCGTCGAAGTTCGCGTCTTCAACCGCCACGGCGTTGAAAAGGACGAGCGCGCGATGGCGATCGAGCGCGAAGAGATCGAGCGTCTGGCAAAGGACCGTGACGACGAGCAGGCGATCCTCGACCGTAACGTCTACGGCCGTCTGATTGAGATGCTGCGCGGCCAGGCCTCTATTGCCGGCCCGAAGGGCTTCAAGAAGGGAGCCGAGCTTTCGAACGCCGTCGTCTCGGAATATCCCCGCTCGCAGTGGTGGATGTTCGCGGTCGAAGACGAAAAGGTCCAGAGCGAGCTCGAAGCGCTCCGCGGTCAGTACGACGAATCCAAGTCGCGCCTCGAACAGCGCTTCATGGACAAGGTCGAAAAGGTCCAGCGCGGCGATGAAATGCCTCCTGGCGTCATGAAGATGGTCAAGGTCTTCGTCGCCGTAAAGCGCAAGATCCAGCCGGGCGACAAGATGGCCGGCCGTCACGGGAACAAGGGCGTCGTCTCGCGCATTGTTCCGGTGGAGGACATGCCGTTCCTCGAAGACGGCACGCATGTCGACGTGGTTCTGAACCCGCTCGGCGTGCCTTCGCGCATGAATGTCGGCCAGATCCTGGAAACCCATCTGGGTTGGGCTTGCGCCGGCATGGGCCGCCAGATCGGCGAACTGATCGACGCCTACAAGGCCAATGGCAACATTGAGCCGCTGCGCAAGACCATCGGCGATGTCGTCGGGGACGGCCCGAAGGCCGAACAGGTCCACGAGTTCGACGATGACTCGGTTCTGCGTCTCGCCGACCAGTGGAAGCGCGGCGTTTCGATTGCGACGCCTGTTTTCGACGGCGCGAACGAAGCCGACGTCAACGACATGCTGCGTCTGGCAGGTCTCAAGGATAGCGGTCAGTCGACGCTCTATGACGGCCGTACCGGCGAGCAGTTCGACCGCCAGGTGACCGTGGGCTACATCTACATGCTGAAGCTCAACCACCTGGTCGACGACAAGATCCATGCTCGTTCGATCGGTCCTTACTCGCTCGTGACCCAGCAGCCGCTGGGCGGCAAGGCGCAGTTCGGCGGCCAGCGCTTCGGCGAAATGGAAGTCTGGGCGCTCGAAGCATACGGCGCGGCCTACACGCTGCAGGAAATGCTGACGGTGAAGTCGGACGACGTCGCCGGCCGCACCAAGGTCTACGAAGCCATTGTCCGAGGAGACGACACGTTCGAAGCCGGTATTCCGGAAAGCTTCAACGTTCTCGTCAAGGAAATGCGCTCGCTGGGCCTCAGCGTCGAGCTCGAGAACACCAAGCTTGACGAGGCGCAGGCAGCTCAGCTGCCCGACGCGGCCGAGTAAGCGCTTGATAGGGCGTGCGCTGCCAATGCGGCGCACGCCGGTCCCACCGGGCGCCGTATCCGTGTCGGCCCGGAAGGGAAGTTTCGCCGCATCCAGCGGTTATTCTCGTTTAAGCGAGGGAGGCGGCTCCCGGGAATTTGCCGCCGACCATCGCATTTTGAGGGCGCTTTAGCCCATGAAGGAGACAGGCATGAACCAAGAGGTCATGAATCTTTTCAATCCGCAGGTGCCTGCACAGAATTTCGATTCCATTCGGATTTCGATCGCGTCTCCGGAGAAGATCCTCTCCTGGTCTTACGGTGAGATCAAGAAGCCGGAAACCATCAACTACCGTACGTTCAAGCCGGAACGCGACGGTCTGTTCTGCGCGCGCATCTTCGGGCCGATCAAGGACTACGAATGCCTGTGCGGCAAGTACAAGCGCATGAAGTACAAGGGCATCATCTGCGAAAAGTGCGGCGTCGAAGTCACGCTGTCGCGCGTTCGCCGTGAGCGCATGGGCCATATCGAGCTCGCCGCTCCCGTTGCCCACATCTGGTTCCTGAAGTCGCTGCCATCACGCATTTCGACGCTGCTCGACATGACGCTGAAGGATGTCGAGCGCGTCCTCTACTTCGAAAACTACATCGTCACCGAGCCGGGCCTGACCGCCCTGAAGGAGCACCAGCTCCTCTCGGAAGAAGAGTACATGCTTGCCGTCGACGAATACGGCGAAGACCAGTTCACCGCGATGATCGGCGCCGAGGCGATCTACGAGATGCTGGCCTCGATGAACCTCGAAAAGATCGCTGGCGACCTTCGCGCCGAGCTTGCCGACACCACGTCGGATCTCAAGCAGAAGAAGCTGATGAAGCGCCTAAAGATCGTTGAGAACTTCATGGAGTCGGGCAACCGTCCGGAATGGATGATCATGAAGGTCGTTCCGGTCATCCCGCCGGATCTGCGTCCGCTGGTGCCGCTCGACGGCGGCCGTTTCGCGACGTCGGATCTGAACGATCTCTACCGCCGCGTCATCAACCGTAACAACCGTCTGAAGCGCCTGATCGAGCTTCGTGCGCCTGGCATCATCATCCGCAACGAAAAGCGCATGCTGCAGGAATCCGTTGACGCGCTGTTCGACAACGGCCGTCGCGGCCGCGTCATCACCGGCGCCAACAAGCGTCCGCTGAAGTCGCTCTCCGACATGCTGAAGGGCAAGCAGGGCCGCTTCCGCCAGAACCTGCTCGGCAAGCGCGTCGACTATTCCGGCCGTTCGGTCATCGTCACCGGTCCGGAACTGAAGCTGCATCAGTGCGGCCTTCCGAAGAAGATGGCGCTCGAGCTCTTCAAGCCGTTCATCTATGCCCGCCTCGACGCCAAGGGTTACTCCTCGACCGTCAAGCAGGCCAAGAAGCTGGTCGAAAAGGAAAAGCCGGAAGTCTGGGATATCCTCGACGAGGTCATCCGCGAGCATCCGGTTCTCTTGAACCGCGCACCGACGTTGCACCGCCTGGGCATCCAGGCCTTCGAACCTATCCTGGTCGAAGGCAAGGCGATCCAGCTGCATCCGCTCGTCTGCACGGCCTTCAACGCCGACTTCGACGGCGACCAGATGGCCGTCCACGTGCCGCTGTCGCTCGAAGCCCAGCTCGAAGCCCGCGTGCTGATGATGTCGACCAACAACATCCTGCATCCGGCCAACGGCGCGCCGATCATCGTTCCCTCGCAGGACATGGTTCTCGGCCTCTACTATCTGTCGATCCTCAACCAGAACGAGCCGGGCGAAGGCATGGCCTTCTCCGATCTCGGCGAGCTGCATCACGCCCTCGAAAGCAAGGTCGTGACGCTGCACACCAAGATCCGCGGCCGCTTCAAGTCGGTCGACGAGGATGGCAAGCCTTACTCGAAGATCTATGAGACGACGCCTGGCCGTCTGCTCATCGGCGAACTGCTGCCGAAGAACGGCAAGGTGCCCTTCGATATCTGCAACCAGGAAATGACCAAGAAGAACATCTCGAAGATGATCGACACGGTCTATCGCCATTGCGGCCAGAAGGACACGGTCATTTTCTGCGACCGCATCATGCAGCTCGGCTTCGCCCACGCCTGCCGCGCCGGCATTTCATTCGGCAAGGACGACATGGTCATTCCGGATGCCAAGGCCAAGATCGTTGCCGACACTGAAAACCTGGTGAAGGAATACGAGCAGCAGTACAATGACGGCCTCATCACCCAGGGCGAAAAGTACAACAAGGTTGTCGACGCCTGGGGCAAGGCGACCGAAAAGGTCGCCGAAGAGATGATGGCACGCATCAAGGCGGTCGAATTCGACGAGAAGACCGGTCGCCAGAAGCCGATGAACTCGATCTACATGATGAGCCACTCCGGTGCCCGCGGTTCTCCGAACCAGATGCGCCAGCTGGGCGGCATGCGTGGCCTCATGGCCAAGCCGTCGGGCGAAATCATCGAGACCCCGATCATCTCGAACTTCAAGGAAGGCCTGACCGTCAACGAGTACTTCAACTCGACGCACGGCGCCCGCAAGGGTCTGGCAGACACCGCCCTGAAGACCGCCAACTCCGGCTACCTGACCCGCCGTCTCGTCGACGTCGCGCAGGATTGCATCGTCACGCATGTCGATTGCGGAACGCAGACGGGCCTCACCATGACCGCCATCGTCGATGCCGGCCAGGTGGTTGCCTCGATCGGCGCCCGTATCCTCGGCCGCACGGCGCTCGACGACATCGATCATCCGGTCACGGGTGAGCGCATCGTCGATGCCGGCAGGATGATCCTCGAGCCCGACGTCGTCGAAATCGAGAAGGCCGGCATCCAGTCGATCCGCATCCGCTCGGCACTGACCTGCGAAATCCAGACGGGCGTTTGCTCGGTCTGCTACGGCCGCGACCTCGCGCGCGGTACGCCGGTCAATATGGGCGAAGCCGTCGGCGTCATCGCTGCTCAGTCGATCGGCGAGCCGGGCACCCAGCTCACCATGCGTACCTTCCACCTTGGCGGTACGGCAACCGTGGTCGACCAGTCGTTCCTCGAAGCCTCGTACGAAGGTACGGTGCAGATCAAGAACCGCAACATCCTGCGCAACTCCGATGGCAACCTCGTTGCCATGGGCCGCAACATGACCGTCCAGATCCTGGACGAACGTGGTGTCGAGCGGTCGTCGCAGCGCGTGGCCTACGGTTCGAAGCTGCATGTCGACGAAGGCGACAAGGTCAAGCGCGGCCAGCGCCTGGCAGAGTGGGACCCCTACACCCGTCCGATGATGACGGAAGTGGCCGGTACCGTTCAGTTTGAAGATCTGGTCGACGGTCTCTCCGTTCTGGAAGCGACAGACGAATCGACCGGCATCACCAAGCGTCAGGTCATCGACTGGCGTTCGACCCCGCGCGGCTCGGACCTCAAGCCGGCGATCGTCATCAAGGATGCCAGCGGCAATATCGCGAAGCTGTCTCGTGGCGGTGACGCCCGCTTCTTCCTCTCGGTCGACGCGATCCTGTCGGTCGAGCCGGGCACGAAGGTCTCCCAGGGTGACGTTCTCGCCCGTTCGCCGCTCGAAAGCGCCAAGACCAAGGACATCACCGGCGGTCTGCCACGTGTTGCCGAGCTGTTCGAAGCCCGCCGTCCGAAGGACCATGCCATCATCGCAGAGATCGATGGTACGATCCGCCTCGGCCGTGACTACAAGAACAAGCGTCGCGTCATCATCGAGCCGGCGGAAGACGGTGTCGAGCCTGTCGAATACCTGATCCCGAAGGGCAAGCCCTTCCACCTTCAGGAAGGCGACTATATCGAAAAGGGTGACTACATCCTCGACGGTAACCCGGCTCCGCACGACATCCTGGCGATCAAGGGCGTGGAGGCTCTGGCCTCCTACCTCGTCAACGAGATCCAGGAGGTCTACCGCCTGCAGGGCGTCGTCATCAACGACAAGCACATCGAGGTGATTGTCCGTCAGATGCTGCAGAAGGTTGAGATCACCGATGCAGGCGACTCGACCTATATCGTCGGCGACAATGTCGACCGGATCGAGCTCGAAGACGTCAACGATCACCTGATCGAGCAGGGCAAGAAGCCAGCCTACGGCGATCCGGTTCTTCTCGGCATCACCAAGGCATCGCTGCAGACCCCGTCCTTCATCTCGGCCGCGTCCTTCCAGGAAACGACGAAGGTGCTGACGGAAGCTGCGATCGCCGGCAAGACCGATGGCCTGCAGGGTCTGAAGGAAAACGTCATCGTCGGCCGCCTTATCCCGGCCGGTACCGGCGGCACCATGACCCAGATCCGCCGCATCGCCACGTCGCGCGACGAGATGATCCTCGAAGAGCGCCGCAAGGGCACGGGTGCTGCCGTCGCCACGCCGATGCTGCAGGACATGGCCGAAAAGGCTCCGGCTGCGGAATAATCCGCGGCTGAAGTCGATGAATTGAAAAACCGCCCGGAGCGATCCGGGCGGTTTTTCATATTTAGGTTGCTCTGATTGGACGGGCGGGGAGGGAGGCTGCTTCCGCTTATGCTGCCTTTGAGCGGCGGCTCCCTTCAGTTGAAGCGGATGATCGCGACTTCGCCTTCGACGGCGCCCTGGTAGGCAGATGCGTGCGGCTCTTCGGCCGGGACCTCGGTCAGCATGCCGATCTGGTCGAGATCGGCCTCGATGAAGCCTTCCTCGGCAAGCGCGTTCAAGGCCTCGCGTACGGCAGTGTCGTCGTCAGGCGCCTTCAGCATGATGTGCAGGTCGATGCCTTCGCTGGCGTCGGACTCGTAACCCTTGCCGATGATGATGAAGATCATCGGGCCGTCGAAATTATTGTCGTTATCAGGTGTCGTGATCATCGCCTGTCCTTCGGCTCTTTGACGATTCGGTCGCTCGAATCCTGCTGTGAGGGCCGAACGCCGCAATTGCTGATTCCTTAACTGTTTTTGCTGCAATGCCCAAGTTTTTATCTTGGTGCACGCCCGTCAATTCGTCTAGAAGGATGAAACAGGGCGTTCGGCCGGCATATCAAGGCGATACGGCGAGTTTATTTCTTAACCGGCCTTGACGAGACGGGTGGAAACCAGTAGTACCCCGGCCATCAGATCCCATGTGAGGCTTGGCTGTTCGGGGCGACTCGCCCTGAAGTTCACCTCAAACAAGGTTCTAAACGCACGTTGAAGTCATGATGCTGCACGCACGACGCATATTCTATGCGTCCTCTGCTCCTTGTGGTCCATCTGCGGAAGCGGATCGGGCCATATTTTGCGCATTGACGGAAAGCATGCGTCACTGCCGGAGACGGCGCGAGTTCAAGCCCGCAAGGGTACTGAGATAAAACGTAAGGGATGGTTGAATGCCTACCGTAAACCAGCTGATCCGCAAGCCTCGCCAGGCGAACGTAAAGCGTAACAAGGTTCCCGCACTCCAGGAGAACCCGCAGAAGCGCGGCGTTTGCACGCGCGTCTACACGACCACGCCGAAGAAGCCGAACTCGGCTCTGCGTAAGGTCGCAAAGATCCGCCTGACCAACGGCTTCGAAGTCATTGGTTACATCCCCGGCGAAGGTCACAACCTTCAGGAACACTCCGTCGTCATGATCCGTGGCGGCCGCGTCAAGGACCTTCCGGGTGTCCGTTATCACATCATCCGCGGCGTTCTCGATACTCAGGGTGTCAAGAACCGCAAGCAGCGCCGCTCCAAGTACGGCGCGAAGCGTCCGAAGTAATTCGGTTTTTGAATAATCCGGCGCTGCGCGAGGTCCTCCGCGTCATGAAGCGCCTTAACGGTTGAAGAGACAAAATATGTCCAGACGTCATAAAGCAGAAAAGCGCGAGATCAATCCGGACCCGAAGTTCGGCGATCTCGTCGTCACCAAGTTCATGAATGCCATCATGCTCGACGGCAAGAAGTCCGTTGCTGAAAACATCGTCTACGGTGCGTTCGACGTTGTCCAGGGCAAGGCCAAGCAGGAGCCGCTCACGGTTTTCCATTCTGCGCTTGAGAACATTGCCCCGCACGTTGAAGTTCGCTCGCGTCGTGTCGGTGGTGCGACCTATCAGGTCCCCGTCGATGTTCGTCCGGAGCGCCGCCAGGCTCTTGCTATTCGCTGGCTGATCGCTGCTGCCCGCAAGCGCAATGAAACGACTATGGTTGACCGCCTTTCCGGCGAACTGCTCGATGCGTCCAACAACCGCGGCTCCGCCGTCAAGAAGCGCGAAGACACGCACAAGATGGCTGACGCCAACCGCGCGTTCTCGCACTATCGCTGGTAATTCCGAACGGTATCGAAAGGCAGTCCACAATGGCTCGCGAATATAAGATCGAAGACTACCGCAATTTCGGTATCATGGCGCATATCGACGCCGGCAAGACCACGACCACCGAGCGTATTCTTTATTACACCGGCAAGTCGCACAAGATCGGCGAAGTCCACGACGGCGCAGCCACCATGGACTGGATGGAGCAGGAGCAGGAGCGTGGCATCACGATCACCTCTGCTGCCACCACGACCTATTGGAAGGGCCGTGACGGCAAAATGCGCCGTTTCAACATCATCGACACTCCCGGCCACGTCGACTTCACCATTGAAGTCGAGCGTTCGCTGCGCGTTCTCGACGGCGCCATCGCGCTGCTCGACGCCAACGCCGGTGTTGAGCCGCAGACGGAAACCGTCTGGCGTCAGGCCGAGAAGTACAATGTCCCGCGGATGATCTTCTGCAACAAGATGGACAAGACCGGTGCGGACTTCTACCGCTCCGTCGAGATGATCAAGACCCGTCTCGGTGCAACGGCTGTCGTCATGCAGCTGCCGATCGGTGCGGAGACCGAATTCAAGGGCGTCATCGACCTGGTCGAGATGAACGCACTCATCTGGCGCGACGAGTCGCTCGGCGCCCAGTGGGATGTCGTCGAGATCCCCGAGGACATGAAGGCCAAGGCTGAAGAATATCGCGAAAAGCTGATCGAGACGGTCGTCGACATCGACGAAGCCGCCACCGAAGCTTACCTCGAAGGTATTCTGCCCGACAACGATCAGATCCGTGCGCTGGTTCGCCGCGGCACGATCGACGTCAAGTTCCACCCGATGTTCTGCGGCACCGCCTTCAAGAACAAGGGCGTGCAGCCGCTGCTCGACGCCGTCGTCGACTACCTGCCGTCGCCGATGGACATCCCGGCGATCAAGGGCATCGACTTTAAGACGGAAGCCGAAATCGAGCGTCATGCCGACGACAGCGAGCCGCTTTCCATGCTCGCCTTCAAGATCATGAATGACCCCTTCGTCGGTTCGCTGACCTTCGCCCGCATCTACTCCGGCAAGCTCGAAAAGGGCGCGTCGGTCATCAACACGGTCAAGGACAAGCGCGAGCGCGTCGGCCGTATGCTGCAGATGCACTCCAACTCGCGTGAAGACATCGAAGAAGCCTTCGCAGGCGACATCGTGGCTCTCGCCGGCCTCAAGGAAACCACGACCGGCGACACGCTCTGCGATCCGCTGAAGCCGGTTATCCTCGAGCGCATGGAATTCCCGGAACCGGTCATCCAGATCGCCATCGAGCCGAAGACCAAGGGCGACCAGGAAAAGATGGGCCTCGCGCTCAACCGCCTGGCTGCTGAAGATCCGTCCTTCCGCGTCAAGACCGACCAGGAATCAGGCCAGACCATCATCGCCGGCATGGGCGAACTGCATCTCGACATCATCGTCGACCGCATGCGTCGTGAATTCAAGGTCGAAGCAACCGTCGGCGCGCCGCAGGTTGCCTACCGTGAAACCATCACCCGGACGCATGAAGAAGACTACACGCACAAGAAGCAGTCCGGTGGTACCGGCCAGTTCGCGCGCGTCAAGATCGTCTTCGAACCGAACCCGGAAGGCGACGAATTCAAGTTCGAATCGAAGATCGTCGGCGGTTCCGTTCCGAAGGAATACATCCCCGGCGTCCAGAAGGGCATCGAAAGCGTTCTGTCTTCGGGTCCGCTCGCAGGCTTCCCGATGCTCGGCGTCAAGGCAACCCTCATCGACGGCGCCTTCCACGACGTAGACTCCTCGGTTCTCGCCTTCGAAATCGCATCGCGTGCCTGCTTCCGTGAAGCAGCCAAGAAGGCCGGCGCTCAGCTGCTTGAGCCGATGATGAAGGTCGAAGTCGTCACCCCGGAAGATTACGTCGGCGACGTTATCGGCGACCTGAACTCCCGTCGCGGTCAGATCCAGGGCCAGGAAAGCCGTGGTATCGCCGTCGTCATCAACGCGAACGTCCCGCTCGCGAACATGTTCAAGTACGTCGACAACCTGCGCTCCATGTCCCAGGGCCGCGCCCAGTACACGATGACCTTCGATCACTATTCGCCGGTCCCGTCGAACGTCGCAACTGAAATCCAGGCAAAGTATTCCGGTCAGAAGTGACCGGAATACCAATTGACCGATAACAAGAATTAGATCCCTTCGGGGACTAGCAAAACGGAGACCCGAAAATGGGAAAGAGTAAGTTTGAGCGCAACAAGCCGCACGTCAACATTGGCACGATTGGCCACGTTGACCACGGCAAGACGTCTCTGACGGCAGCGATCACGAAGTACTTCGGTGAGTACAAGGCGTACGATCAGATCGACGCGGCTCCGGAAGAAAAGGCGCGTGGCATCACGATTTCGACGGCCCACGTTGAGTACGAGACGCCGGCGCGCCACTACGCCCACGTCGACTGCCCCGGCCACGCCGACTACGTCAAGAACATGATCACCGGTGCTGCCCAGATGGACGGTGCGATCCTGGTGTGCTCGGCCGCTGACGGCCCGATGCCGCAGACGCGCGAACACATCCTGCTGGCTCGCCAGGTCGGCGTTCCGGCGATCGTGGTGTTCCTGAACAAGGTCGACCAGGTTGACGACGCCGAGCTTCTCGAACTGGTCGAGCTCGAAGTTCGCGAACTGCTGTCGTCCTACGACTTCCCGGGCGACGATATCCCGATCGTCAAGGGTTCGGCGCTTGCTGCTCTCGAAGATTCGGACAAGAAGATCGGCGAAGACGCGATCCGCGAACTGATGGCCGCTGTCGACGCCTACATCCCGACGCCTGAGCGTCCGATCAACCTGCCGTTCCTGCTGCCGATCGAAGACGTGTTCTCGATCTCTGGCCGCGGCACGGTTGTGACCGGCCGCGTCGAGCGTGGCATTGTCAAGGTTGGCGAAGAAGTCGAGATCGTCGGCATCCGCCCGACGACGAAGACGACGGTGACCGGCGTTGAAATGTTCCGCAAGCTGCTCGATCAGGGCCAGGCTGGCGACAACATCGGCGCGCTGATCCGCGGCGTCACCCGTGATGGCGTTGAGCGTGGCCAGATTCTGTGCAAGCCGGGTTCGGTCAAGCCGCACAAGAAGTTCATGGCAGAAGCCTACATCCTGACGAAGGAAGAGGGCGGCCGTCATACGCCGTTCTTCACCAACTACCGTCCGCAGTTCTACTTCCGCACGACCGACGTGACGGGCATTGTGACGCTGCCGGAAGGCACGGAGATGGTCATGCCGGGCGACAACGTCACGGTATCGGTCGAGCTGATCGTTCCGATCGCGATGGAAGAAAAGCTGCGCTTCGCCATCCGCGAAGGCGGCCGCACCGTCGGCGCCGGTATCGTCGCGTCGATCGTCGAGTAACTAGCGGCTGGGCCACCTGGCCCAAGGAAAGGATAGGGACGCCGATCTCGGTGTCCCTCTCGATCTTTGAAACCGGTGGCCCGCTAACGTAACTGAAGGTAAGTCGTGTCCCTAAGCGGTGACACGCGGATAACAGACACAAGGATAAAGTCGAATGAACGGCCAGAATATCCGCATCCGCCTGAAGGCGTTCGATCACCGGATTCTCGACGCTTCAACGCGTGAGATCGTATCGACGGCTAAGCGCACCGGTGCAAGCGTCCGGGGCCCCGTTCCGCTTCCGACCCGCATCGAGAAGTTTACGGTCAACCGGTCCCCGCACATCGACAAGAAGAGCCGCGAACAGTTCGAGATGCGCACGCATAAGCGCCTTCTCGATATCGTTGACCCGACCCCGCAGACGGTAGACGCGCTGATGAAGCTCGATCTCGCCGCCGGTGTCGATGTTGAGATCAAGCTCTGAGACCTCGGGTCTTCGGGCTGAGTGAGAAGGATTGAACCGATGCGTTCAGGTGTGATTGCACAGAAGGTGGGAATGACCCGCGTCTATAACGACGCCGGCGAGCATGTCCCGGTAACGGTACTGCGTATGGAAGGCTGCCAGGTCGTAGCCACGCGCACTGTCGAAAAGAATGGCTATACCGCAGTTCAGCTCGGTGCCGGCCAGGCGAAGGTGAAGAACACGTCGAAGGCGATGCGCGGCAACTTTGCCATTGCCAACGTCGAGCCGAAGGCCAAGCTGACGGAATTCCGCGTGTCGGAAGATCAACTGCTTGAGGTCGGCACTGAGATCAAGGCGGGTCACTTTGCAGCCGGTCAGCTCGTCGACGTGACGGGCACGACGATCGGTAAGGGTTTTGCCGGCGCCATGAAGCGTCACGGTTTCGGCGGTCTGCGTGCCACGCACGGTGTGTCGGTGTCTCACCGTTCGCACGGTTCGACCGGCTCGCGCCAGGATCCGGGCAAGGTTTTCAAGAACAAGAAGATGGCTGGTCACATGGGCCAGACGCGCGTCACGACGCAGAACCTGGAAGTAGTTTCGACCGACGAAGATCGTGGTCTGATCCTGATCAAGGGTGCTGTTCCTGGTTCCAAGGGTGCTTGGATCATCGTGCGCGACGCCGTCAAGTCGGCCGCGAAGTAAGGGAGCCAGATCAATGGAATTCAACGTCAAGACCCTCGAGGGAAAAGACGCCGGGAAGGTTTCCCTTTCGGACGCTATTTTCGGCCTCGAGCCCCGCGAAGACATTCTCGCCCGCGTCATCCGCTGGCAGCTTGCCAAGAAGCAGCAGGGCACGCACAAGGCTAAGGGCCGCGCGGAAGTTTCGCGCACCGGCGCCAAGATGTACAAGCAGAAGGGTACGGGCCGCGCCCGCCACCATTCGGCTCGCGCTCCGCAGTTCCGCGGCGGCGGCAAGGCTCACGGCCCGGTTGTCCGCAGCCACGAGCACGATCTTCCGAAGAAGGTTCGCGCACTCGGCCTTCGCCACGCCCTTTCGGCCAAGATCAAGGCCGATGACGTCATCGTCATCGACAACCTGGTTGCCGCTGAAGCCAAGACCAAGTCGCTCGCGTCCGTTTTCGAGACGCTCGGCCTGACCAACGCCCTCTTCATCGGCGGCGCAGAGCTTGACGGCAACTTCAAGCTCGCAGCTCAGAACATCCCGAACATCGATGTTCTGCCGATCCAGGGCATCAACGTTTACGACATCGTGCGCCGCGGCAAGCTCGTGCTTTCCAAGGCTGCGGTTGAAGCGCTAGAGGAGCGATTCAAGTGACCGATCTTCGCCACTACGATGTGATCGTCTCTCCGGCGATCACCGAAAAGTCCACGCTGGTATCCGAAAACAACCAGGTTGTTTTCAATGTCGCCAAGCAGGCGACGAAGCCGGAAATCAAGGCTGCGGTCGAGGCGCTGTTCGGCGTCAAGGTCACGGCTGTCAACACTCTGCTGCGCAAAGGCAAGACCAAGCGGTTCCGCGGTTTCGTCGGCAAGCAGAAGGACGTGAAGAAGGCTGTTGTGACGCTGGCTGAAGGCCAGACGATCGACGTCTCCACCGGTCTCTGAGGTATAAGAAAATGGCATTGAAAACTTTCAATCCGATCACCCCGAGCCAGCGCCAGCTGGTCATCGTCGACCGTTCGGCCCTCTACAAGGGCAAGCCGGTCAAGGCGCTGACGGAAGGTCTGACCAAGAGCGGCGGTCGTAACAACCTCGGCCGCATCACCGCCCGCTTCATCGGCGGCGGTCACAAGCGCACCTATCGTCTGATCGACTTCAAGCGTCGCAAGTTCGACGTCGAAGGCACGGTCGAGCGTATCGAATACGATCCGAACCGCACGGCTTTCATCGCGCTGGTGAACTATGCTGACGGCGAGAAGGCTTATATCCTCGCTCCTCAGCGCCTCGCTGCCGGTGACAAGGTCATCGCTTCCGAGAAGGCTGTCGACGTCAAGCCCGGCAACACCATGCCGCTGCAGTTCATCCCGGTCGGCTCCATCATCCACAATGTGGAAATGAAGCCGGGCAAGGGTGGTCAGATCGCTCGCTCCGCCGGTGGCTACGCACAGCTCGTCGGCCGCGACCAGGGCATGGCGATCCTTCGCCTGAACTCCGGTGAACAGCGTCTCGTCCATGGCTCCTGCCTTGCTTCGATCGGCGCCGTCTCCAACCCTGATCACGCCAACATCAACGACGGCAAGGCCGGTCGTACCGTTTGGCGCGGCAAGCGTCCGCATAACCGCGGTGTCGTCATGAACCCGGTCGACCATCCGCACGGCGGTGGTGAAGGCCGCACCTCCGGTGGTCGCCATCCGGTGACACCGTGGGGCAAGCCGACCAAGGGCAAGCGCACCCGGTCGAACAAGTCGACCGACAAGATGATCATGCGCTCGCGTCATCAGCGTAAGAAGTAAGAGAGGAAGTCTCCAATGGCTCGTTCAGTATGGAAAGGTCCGTTCGTTGACGGCTATCTTCTCAAGAAGGCTGAGAAGGTTCGTGAAGGCGGTCGTAGTGAAGTGATCAAGATCTGGAGCCGTCGCTCCACGATCCTGCCGCAGTTCGTCGGTCTCACCTTCGGCGTCTACAACGGCAGCAAGCATATCCCGGTCAGTGTCAATGAAGACATGGTCGGTCACAAATTCGGTGAATTCTCTCCGACCCGCACCTACTACGGTCACGGCGCGGACAAGAAGGCGAAGAGGAAGTAACAATGGGCAAGGCAAAAGCCGAACGCCGGCTGAAGGACAACGAGGCGCAAGCAGTCGCCCGCACGCTCCGCGTCAGCCCCCAGAAGCTCAACCTGGTTGCTGCGGCTATCCGCGGCAAGAAGGTCGAGCGCGCACTCGCTGAGCTGGAGTTCTCCCGCAAGCGCATCGCAGGCGCCGTCAAGAAGACGCTCGAATCTGCGATCGCCAACGCCGAGAACAACCACGATCTCGACGTCGACTCGCTGGTTGTCGCCGAGGCCTATGTCGGCAAGTCGATCGTCATGAAGCGTTTCCACGCTCGTGGCCGCGGTCGCGCGTCGCGCATCGAAAAGCCCTTCGCGCACCTGACGATCGTCGTTCGTGAAGTGCAGGCAGCAGAGGAGGCCGCATAATGGGTCAGAAAATCAATCCAATCGGTTTCCGTCTCGGAATCAACCGTACATGGGATAGCCGCTGGTTTGCGGACAATGCCGAGTACGGCCAGTTGCTGCACGAAGACCTGAAGATGCGCAAGTTCGTCATGAGCGAACTGAAGCAGGCCGGGATCTCCAAGGTGGTTATCGAGCGTCCGCACAAGAAGTGCCGCGTTACGATCCACTCGGCACGTCCGGGCCTGATCATCGGCCGCAAGGGCGCTGACATCGACAAGCTCCGCAAGAAGCTGTCGGAGATGACGAATTCGGAAACGCACCTCAACATCGTCGAAGTGCGCAAGCCCGAAGTCGATGCGACGCTGGTCGCTCAGTCGATCGCCCAGCAGCTCGAGCGTCGTGTGGCTTTCCGTCGCGCCATGAAGCGCGCCGTTCAGTCCGCGATGCGTCTTGGCGCCGAAGGCATCAAGATCACCTGCGCTGGCCGTCTCGGCGGCGCTGAAATCGCCCGTACGGAATGGTACCGCGAAGGTCGTGTGCCGTTGCACACGCTGCGCGCCGACATCGACTACGGCACGGCTGAAGCAGAAACCGCGTTCGGCATCTGCGGCATCAAGGTCTGGATCTTCAAGGGCGAAATCCTTGAGCATGATCCGATGGCTTCCGAGCGCCGCGCGATGGAAGGTGACGCCCAGGGTCCGGCAAGCCGTGATCGTGACCGCGACAGAGACCGTCGCCGCGACAACGCTTGATAGCGCGCGTGGCAGAGAAGTTCGGAGAATAAGAAAATGTTGCAGCCAAAGCGTACCAAGTACCGCAAGCAGTTCAAGGGCCGCATCAAGGGCGTCGCCAAGGGCGGTTCTGACCTGGCATTCGGCGAATTCGGCCTGAAGGCACAGGAACCAAACCGCGTCAACGCGCGCGAGATCGAAGCGGCCCGCCGCGCGATCACGCGTTATATGAAGCGCGCCGGCCGTGTATGGATCCGCGTGTTCCCGGACGTTCCGGTAACCAAAAAGCCGACCGAAGTCCGTATGGGTAAGGGTAAGGGCTCCGTTGAATACTGGGCATGCAAGGTCAAGCCTGGCCGTATGATGTTCGAGATCGACGGTGTCAGCGAAGAAATCGCCCGTGAGGCGCTTCGCCTCGGCTCTGCCAAGCTCTCGGTCAAGACGCGCTTCGTTCAGCGCATTGCAGAGTAAGGGATTGAGCTCATGAAAGCCTCAGACGTTCGCGGGTTCACCGCCGACCAACTCAAGGACGAGCTTGCCAAGCTGAAGAAGGAGCAGTTCAACCTGCGCTTCCAGAAGGCGACCGGCCAGCTCGAAAAGTCCTCGCGCATCAACGAAGTCCGCAAGGACATCGCCCGCGTGAAAACCATTGCCCGCCAGAAGGCGGCAGAAGTTAAGGCCTAAAGGAAGAAAAATATGCCGAAGCGCATCCTGCAGGGCGTCGTCGTTGGCGACAAGAACGAGAAGACGGTAGTGGTTCGTGTCGAGCGTCGTTTCGCTCACCCGCTGCTCCAGAAGACCGTTCGTCGTTCCAAGAAGTACAAGGCCCACGACGAGAACAATCAGTACAAGATTGGCGATACCGTATCCATCGAGGAATGCGCGCCGATCTCCAAGGACAAGCGCTGGACGGTGATTTCCGCCCAGGGCAAGTAACAGAATTTTGCGCGAGGCCTTGCGTCTCGCCGAAATATCTGTATGAAGCAGCGTCAGAACGCTCGAATGCCGGGCGTTCTTTTGCTTTGAGCGCACGGAAGGTCCCGTTCGGGAAACCACCCTGGCACGATCGATCCCGCGCTATTCAGCTATTGCCGCGTCTGTGCTGCCGTCATGGCAGCTCGGCCGGCGAAAATTTTCATAAGCCGGAGTAGGGGGCTAGCCCAACCATTCCGGTAAACCAAGAAGGCGACCTGATATGATTCAGATGCAAACAAACCTCGACGTCGCGGATAATTCCGGCGCACGTCGTGTCATGTGCATCAAGGTGCTGGGCGGCTCGAAGCGCAAGTATGCCTCGATCGGCGACGTCATCGTCGTTTCGATCAAGGAAGCGATCCCGCGCGGCCGTGTGAAGAAGGGTGACGTGATGAAGGCGGTTGTCGTTCGCACCGCCAAGGACATCCGTCGTGCGGATGGCTCCGTCATCCGCTTCGACACCAACGCAGCAGTCCTCATCGACAACAAGAAAGAGCCGATCGGCACCCGTATCTTCGGACCGGTTCCGCGCGAACTTCGCGCCAAGAACCACATGAAGATCATCTCGCTGGCTCCCGAAGTACTGTAAGGAGCGAAGCGATGCAAAAGATTCGTAAGGGCGACAAGGTCGTCATGCTCGCTGGCAAGGACAAGGGCCGTACCGGCGAAGTTGTCCAGGTCATGCCGAAGGAAGATCGTGCCGTTGTTCGTGGCGTCAACGTCGTCAAGCGCCACCAGCGCCAGACGCAGACCCAGGAAGCCGGCATCATCAACAAAGAAGCCCCGGTTCACCTCTCCAACGTTGCAATCATCGACAAGGACGGCAAGCCGACCCGCGTCGGTTTCAAGGTTGTTGACGGCAAGAAGGTCCGTGTGGCCAAGCGTTCTGGAGAAGTGATCGATGGCTGAGGCAAAATATGAGCCGCGGCTCAAGAAGGAATATGTCGAGCGCATCCGCAAGGCGATGCAGGAGCAGTTCTCCTACGCCAACGAGATGATGATTCCGAAGCTCGACAAGATCGTGATCAACATGGGTGTCGGCGAAGCGACCGCTGACTCGAAGAAGCCGACGGTAGCTGCCGCCGACCTCGCAGCGATTGCCGGCCAGAAGCCGGTCATCACCCGCGCACGTAACTCTATCGCAGGCTTCAAGCTCCGCGAACAGATGCCGATCGGCGCGAAGGTCACCCTGCGCGGCGCCCGCATGTACGAGTTCATGGACCGTCTCGTGAACATCGCGCTCCCGCGCGTTCGCGACTTCCGCGGCCTGAACCCGAAAAGCTTTGACGGCCGTGGCAACTTCGCCATGGGCATCAAGGAGCACATTGTGTTCCCTGAGATCAACTACGACAAGGTTGATCAGATGTGGGGCATGGACATCATCGTTTGCACGACGGCGACGACCGACGACGAAGCACGGGCTCTTCTGAAAGAGTTCAGCTTCCCGTTCCGTCAATAACCGTAACGACGAGCGTAGAAAAGGAACCTGACATGGCGAAGACAAGCGCAGTTGAAAAGAACAAGCGCCGCCGTACTACGGTCGCTAACCAGGCCGCTAAGCGGGCTGGGTTGAAGGCGATCATCATGAACCAGGCTCTTCCGATCGAAGAGCGGTTCAAGGCCTCGATCAAGCTAGCATCCCTGCCGCGTGATGGATCGAAGACCCGTATTCGCAACCGTTGCGAAGTTTCGGGGCGTCCGCGCGCATATTACCGCAAACTGCGCATGTCGCGTATTGCGCTGCGTGAACTCGGCAATCTCGGCAAGGTGCCGGGTATCGTCAAGTCGAGCTGGTAAGGAGCAGGTTACATGACAATGACTGATCCGTTGGGCGATATGCTCACTCGCATCCGTAACGGCGCTTCCCGCCGCAAGTCGTCGGTTTCGACGCCTGCTTCGAAGCTCCGTGCACGTGTTCTCGATGTTCTGCAGTCCGAAGGCTACATCCGTGGCTATTCCGTTGTCGATTTCGGCAATGGCAAGTCGGAACTCAGCATCGAGCTGAAATATTATGAAGGCGCATCGGTGATCCGTGAGATCGGCCGTGTGTCCAAGCCGGGCCGCCGGGTTTATGTCTCGGTCAAGTCCATTCCGCAGGTCGCGAACGGTCTCGGCATCACCATCCTTTCGACTCCGAAGGGTGTGATGGCCGATCACCAGGCTCGCGAACAGAACGTTGGTGGCGAGGTTCTTTGCTCGGTCTTCTAAGATCGGGCAGGGATCTCCATAGCGAACAGACAGGATTGAAACATGTCTCGTATCGGTAAGAAGCCCGTTCAGGTGCCTGCTGGGATCACGGCTACGGTCGATGGCCAGAAGGTGACTGCAAAGGGCCCGAAGGGCGAGCTGTTTTTCGTTGCTAACGACGAAATCAGCCTCAAGCTTGAAAATAACGCCGTCGTCGTGACGCCGGTGAACCAGACCAAGGATGCGCGCGCAAAGTGGGGCATGTCCCGCACGATGATTGAAGGCATCTTCAAAGGCGTCAAGGACGGTTTCGAGCGCAAGCTTGAAATCAACGGCGTCGGTTACCGCGCCGCCATGCAGGGCAAGAACCTGCAGCTGGCCCTCGGTTTCAGCCACGACGTGATCTACGAGCCGCCGGTCGGTATCTCGATCGTTGTTCCGAAGCCGACGGAAATCGTCGTCAGCGGCATCAACAAGCAGCAGGTCGGTCAGGTTGCCGCCGAAATCCGCGAATATCGCGGTCCCGAGCCCTACAAGGGCAAGGGCGTCAAGTACGCTGACGAGCGGATCGTCCGCAAAGAAGGCAAGAAGAAGTAAGGATCACGCGAAATGGCTAGCAGGAAAGAAGCACTTGCACGTCGTGCCAACCGCGTGCGCCGTCATCTCAAGTCGGTGGCCAATGGCCGTCCACGCCTGTCGGTTCATCGCTCCTCGAAGAACATCTACGCCCAGGTCATCGATGACGTGGCCGGCAAGACGCTTGCGTCTGCCTCCACCCTCGAGAAGGATCTGCGCGGTTCTCTGAAGACCGGTGCCGATACCGCCGCCGCTACCGTTGTGGGCAAGCTCCTCGCAGAGCGCGCCTCGAAGGCCGGTGTTACGGAAGTCGTGTTCGACCGTGGCGCCTTCATCTATCACGGCCGCATCAAGGCTCTCGCCGAAGCGGCCCGCGAAGGCGGTCTCACCTTCTGATCAGTTTCCGGCCGGACGCCTCAAGCGCCGGCCGGATTTTCGCCGGACCGCAGGCCCTCTCCGAAAGGGGAGGCTGATGCGGTCCACATTTGTTTGCCGATTGCACCCGGAAAAGAAAAAGGAAGAGGACAATGGCACAGGAAAGAAGGCCGCAGCGGGACGACCGCCAGAGCCGTGAAGAGCGCGATAGCGAATTCGTCGACAAGCTTGTCGCGATCAACCGCGTCGCCAAGGTCGTCAAGGGCGGCCGTCGTTTCGGTTTCGCAGCACTCGTCGTCGTCGGCGACCAGAAGGGCCGCGTCGGCTTCGGTCATGGCAAGGCGCGTGAAGTGCCGGAAGCCATCCGCAAGGCAACCGAAGCCGCCAAGCGCGAACTGATCTTCGTACCGCTGCGTGACGGCCGTACGCTGCATCACGACGTTCATGGCCGCCACGGCGCCGGCAAGGTTCTGCTGCGTTCGGCCAAGGTCGGTACCGGCATCATTGCCGGCGGCCCGATGCGCGCCGTGTTCGAAACGCTCGGCATGCACGACGTCGTCGCCAAGTCGACCGGTTCGTCGAACCCCTACAACATGGTTCGCGCCACCTTCGACGCTCTGAAGCACCAGGTTCACCCGAAGGACATCGCAGCTCAGCGCGGCATCAAGTATGCAACGCTGCAGGCTCGTCGTAGCGCCTCCGGCAACGCCTCTGAAGAATAAGAGGAGTTTGACAGATGGCCAAGGCTACCAAGAAGGCTGAAGCGAAGACTGTCACGATCGAACAGATCGGCAGCCCGATTCGCCGTCCGGATGTCCAGCAGCGCACGCTGATCGGTCTCGGACTGAACAAGATGCACCGTCGCCGCACGCTGGAGGATACCCCTTCCGTTCGTGGCATGATCCGTGCTGTCCAGCATCTCGTTCGCGTCGTCGACGAGAAGTGAGACGGAGGAAACGCTCATGAAACTCAATGAAATTAAAGACAACGAAGGCTCGACCCACAGCCGCAAGCGCCTCGGCCGCGGTATCGGCTCGGGCTCGGGCAAGACTGGTGGTCGCGGCGTGAAGGGTCAGAAGTCCCGTTCGGGCGTCGCCATCAACGGCTTCGAGGGCGGCCAGATGCCGATCTATCGTCGCCTGCCGAAGCGCGGCTTCAACAACATTTTCGCTTCCGATTTTGTTGTCGTATCGCTGGCCCGTATCCAGACGGCGATCGACGCCGGCAAGCTCGATGCCAAGACGACCGTTGACGCAGCTGCCCTCAAGGCTGCTGGTGTCATCCGCCGCGTCAAGGATGGCGTTCGCGTTCTCGCCGATGGCGAGATCAAGGCCAAGATCACCATCGTCGTTGCAGGCGCCTCCAAGCCTGCCGTCGAGAAGATCGAAAAGGCCGGCGGCACCGTGACGCTGCTTTCGGCTCCGGCTGCAGCCGAATAATAATCTGATGATATATCGCCCGGGGTGCTTCACACCGGGCGATTTTGCTCCCATATGTGGGCCTCACAAAAACTTGGCTGGCGCGCCCGCGTCATGCCGGTAAGACTCGAAAACAAGGGTGAGGCATGGGGTTGCGTTGCAATCCGTCCTAAGCCCGGTTTTGAATAATTTCATACTGATTCCGGGTCCGCTCTGTCCCCCAGAGACGCCGGAATTGGTAGCGCGGAGAAATGCATGGCTTCTGCAGCGGAACAATTGGCATCCAACCTCAATTTTTCGACCTTCGCCAAAGCCGAGGATTTGAAGAAGCGCTTGTGGTTCACACTGGCAGCTCTCCTCGTCTACCGACTCGGCACGCATATTCCGCTTCCAGGCCTCAATCCCGAAGCCTATGCCCAGGCTTTCCGCGGCCAGGCAGGCGGCATTCTCGGCCTTTTCAACATGTTTTCGGGCGGCGCCGTTGAGCGCATGGCAATCTTCGCGCTCGGCATCATGCCTTATATCTCTGCCTCGATCATCGTGCAGCTGATGACTTCGGTCGTGCCGGCGCTCGAAAACCTCAAGAAGGAAGGCGAGCAGGGCCGTAAGATCATCAACCAGTATACCCGCTACGGTACCGTTATCCTCGGTGCGCTGCAGGCCTATGGCATTGCCGCCGGCCTTGAAAGCGGCCAAGGCTTGGTCGTCGACCCGGGCTGGTTCTTCCGCGTCTCCACCGTTCTGACGCTGCTCGGCGGCACGATGTTCCTGATGTGGCTCGGCGAGCAGATCACCTCGCGCGGCATTGGCAACGGCATCTCGCTGATCATCTTCGCCGGCATCGCCGCCGGCCTTCCCACTGCTCTTGCCGGCACGCTCGAACTCGGCCGCACCGGCGCGCTGTCGACCCCGCTGATCCTACTCGTGATCATCGTCGCGATCGCCGTCATCGCCATCATCGTCTTCGTCGAGCGCGCCCAGCGCCGACTGCTGATCCAGTATCCGAAGCGCCAGGTCGGCAACCGGATGTTCCAGGGCGATACGTCCCACCTGCCGTTGAAACTCAACACATCAGGTGTCATTCCGGCAATCTTCGCATCGTCGCTGCTGCTTCTGCCGGCAACGATTGCGGGCTTTGCCAGCACCACGGCAATGCCCTCCTGGGCGACATCGATCGTCGCGGCCCTCGGTCATGGCCAGCCACTCTATATGGTGCTCTATGCGGCGCTGATCGCCTTCTTCGCCTTCTTCTATACGGCCATCGTCTTCAATCCGAAGGACACGGCTGATAATCTGAAGAAGCATGGCGGCTTCATTCCCGGCATCCGTCCGGGCGAGCGCACCGCCGAATATATCGACTACGTGCTGACCCGAATCACGGTGATCGGCGCGCTCTATCTCGTCTTCGTCTGCATCCTTCCGGAGATATTGGTGTCGCAAACCGGCATTCCATTAGCCCTTGGTGGGACTTCGCTTTTGATCGTGGTTAGCGTAACTCTTGATACGGTTGCACAGATCCAGGGTCACCTGATCGCGCAGCAATACGAAGGCCTGATCAAGAAATCGAAGTTGCGTGGAGGAAAGAGGGGGCGATGAGACTTATCCTTTTGGGGCCGCCGGGCGCGGGTAAAGGAACCCAGGCCCAGCGGATCGTGGAAAAGCACGGCATTCCGCAGCTTTCCACGGGGGACATGCTGCGTGCAGCGGTTAACGCCGGCACCGATGTCGGCAAGCGCGCGAAGGCGGTCATGGACGCCGGCAAGCTCGTCTCGGATGAGATTGTCATTGCCATCGTTTCCGAGCGTATCGATCAACCCGATTGCGCCAACGGCTTCATCCTCGACGGCTTCCCCAGGACGCTTGTCCAGGCGGATGCCACCGAGGCGATGCTGAAGGCAAAAGGCCTCGACCTTTCGGTCGTCATCGAATTCCGTGTCAATGACGACGAGTTGGTTCGTCGCGTTGCCGGTCGCTACTCCTGTGCACAGTGCGGCAGCGTCTATCACGATACCGATAAGGTTCCGGCTGCCGAGGGTGTGTGCGACAAGTGCGGTTCCACGCACTTCAAGCGCCGTCCTGATGACACTCCGGAGACCATGACGGCTCGTCTGCAGGTCTACTACAAGGAAACCTCACCGCTGATCGGCTATTACCATGCCAAGGGCAAGCTCAAGTCCGTGGACGGGATGGCAGAGATCGATCAGGTGACGGCCGAAGTTGAAAGCATTCTTTCCAAGCTTTAAGGCTTTGAAAATAAACTTGGCGGAACGGTTGCTTTTCAGCAGTGATTCCGCTAAACACCGCGCCAACTCGCGACATTCCATGCGATCGGCGCGGATTTCCCAGGGAAGTCCGGGTGCGGTCGTTTTGACATGTTACGGACGTAAATCTGAACGGGCGGTTCTCAAGAGCCGCATAACGAAGCCCACTTGCCGGATGGCAACTGGAATGCAAGGAGAACAGGCGTGGCACGTATCGCTGGCGTCAACATCCCGACTGCGAAGCGCGTTGTTATTGCGCTGACCTACATTCACGGGATCGGTCCGAAATTCGCACAGGAAATCGTCGAAAAGGTCGGTATCCCGGCCGAACGTCGTGTGCATCAGCTGACGGACGCAGAAGTCCTTCAGATCCGCGAAGCCATCGACCGCGACTATCAGGTCGAAGGCGATCTTCGTCGCGATACCGCGATGAACATCAAGCGCCTGATGGACCTCGGCTGCTACCGCGGCCTGCGTCATCGCCGCGGCCTTCCTGTCCGCGGTCAGCGCACGCATACCAATGCCCGCACCCGCAAGGGACCGGCAAAGGCAATCGCTGGTAAGAAGAAGTAATTTCCGGGAAACCGGGGTGGGGAGGCTGGCGGTCTGCGCCGGCCTCTTTTGAGTTTGGAGCGGGACCATATAGGCGCCGTTCCGGTGTAGCCGCTGGCATTACGGCGGTGAAGAGATCAACGAAAGGAATACCATGGCTAAGGAAGCCGTCCGCGTTCGCCGTCGCGAGCGCAAGAACATCTCGTCGGGTGTCGCTCACGTCAACTCGACCTTCAACAACACGATGATCACCATCACCGATGCGCAGGGCAATGCGATCGCCTGGTCGTCGGCTGGCGCCAAGGGCTTCAAGGGCTCGCGCAAGTCGACCCCGTTCGCTGCCCAGATCGCTGCCGAAGACTGCGCCAAGAAGGCCCAGGAGCACGGCATGAAGTCGCTGGAAGTCGAAGTCTGCGGTCCGGGTTCGGGTCGTGAATCGGCTCTGCGCGCGCTCCAGGCTGCAGGTTTCATGATCACGTCCATCCGCGACGTGACCCCGATCCCGCACAATGGCTGCCGTCCGCGCAAGAAGCGCCGCGTCTGATCATCGCTCTCGTCATCGGTGAGCGCCCGTGCGCTCCCGGTGGTTTTCAAGCTCGGTTGCCACGATTGGATGGTGGCAACGAACGGAAGGCAAACTCATGATTCAGAAGAACTGGCAGGAACTGATCAAGCCGAACAAGGTGGAGTTCTCTTCGAGCTCGCGCACCAGGGCGACGCTTGTTGCCGAACCGCTGGAGCGCGGCTTCGGCCTCACCCTCGGCAACGCGCTTCGCCGCGTTCTGCTCTCCTCGCTGCGCGGTGCTGCCGTCACGGCGGTGCAGATCGATGGCGTGCTGCACGAATTCTCTTCGATTCCGGGCGTCCGCGAAGACGTCACGGACATCGTGCTCAACATCAAGGAAATCGCCATCAAGATGGATGGCGATGATGCAAAACGCATGGTCGTGCGTAAGCAGGGGCCGGGCGTTGTCACGGCTGGCGACATTCAGACGGTCGGCGATATCGAAATCCTCAACCCCGAGCATGTCATCTGCACGCTCGACGAGGGCGCCGAGATCCGCATGGAGTTCACCGTCAACAACGGTAAGGGCTACGTTCCGGCCGAACGCAATCGTGCGGAAGATGCTCCGATCGGTCTCATCCCGGTCGACAGCCTCTATTCGCCGGTCAAGAAGGTGTCCTACAAGGTTGAAAATACCCGCGAAGGACAGGTTCTCGACTACGACAAGCTGAACATGACCATCGAAACCGATGGCTCGATCACCGGCGAAGACGCCGTCGCTTTTGCGGCGCGCATTCTCCAGGATCAGCTTGGCGTCTTCGTCAACTTCGACGAACCGCAGAAGGAAACCGAAGAGGAAGCAGTCACCGAACTCGCTTTCAACCCGGCTCTCCTGAAGAAGGTGGACGAACTCGAACTGTCGGTCCGTTCGGCAAACTGCCTGAAGAACGACAACATCGTCTACATCGGCGACCTCATTCAGAAGACCGAAGCAGAAATGCTCCGCACGCCGAATTTTGGTCGCAAGTCGCTGAACGAAATCAAGGAAGTTCTCGCTTCCATGGGCCTGCACCTCGGCATGGAAGTGCCGGCATGGCCGCCCGAGAACATCGAAGATCTCGCCAAGCGTTACGAAGACCAGTACTGAGCGGCGTGAGGAAAAGTGTAAAGCGGTTTTCCGCCCGCACGCCGATCGCAAGAACATAACAAAAGGCAGGCTCTTTCGGCTGCCTTTCCCCGTCAAACAGCAGGCCGATCGCCTGCATGTGCCAGGAAACGGCAGGCCCACTTAGCGTAAGGGCACCTGCATTAAAGGAGAATAGCAATGCGCCATGGTAAAGCCGGCCGCAAGCTGAATAGAACTGCAAGCCACCGCAAGGCGATGTTCGCCAACATGGCGGCTTCGCTGATTACCCACGAGCAGATCGTCACGACCCTGCCGAAGGCCAAGGAAATCCGTCCGATCGTCGAGAAGCTCGTCACGCTCGGCAAGCGCGGCGACCTGCATGCTCGCCGTCAGGCGATCTCGCAGATCCGCGATGCTGCCGTCGTTTCGAAGCTGTTCGACACGATCGCAACGCGCTACGCCACCCGCAATGGCGGCTACCTGCGCATCATGAAGGCCGGCTTCCGCCAGGGCGACAATGCCGCCATGGCCGTGATCGAATTCGTTGACCGCGATGCCTATGCCAAGGGCGCTGCCGACAAGGCCCGCGTCGCTGCCGAAGAGCAGGCCGTCGCCGCTTAAGTCTTCCGCTTCGGCGGAAACAGAACAGCCGGGCTCACAAAGCCCGGCTGTTTTTGTTTCTGATATGGTGACGGGACCGGCTCCATTGCGCAAAATCATTCTGGCTCGCTCTCCGCAGTTCCTTCGACTGGCCGCGCTGTTTCTTGTCATCGTTCTCGGGCTGACGCTCAGACGGCTTGGCTATGCGGCCGATCTGCCTTTCATCGTCGTCAAATATGGTGGATCGGCACTCTGGGGAGCGATGGTCTATCTGCTCGTGGCGCTTTTTGTCGCCAGGTCACAGCCGGTAGCAATAGCTGTCACAGCGCTGTTCATAGCGATCTCATTGGAATTGTTCCGGCTTTATCACACGCCCTGGCTCGACGCGTTTCGGCTGACAACGGCAGGCGCCCTGCTGCTTGGGCGCGTATTTTCGCTTTGGAATATGCTGGCTTACGCAATCGGCATAGCTGCGGCCTGCGCCTTCGATCCGGCACGCCGGACTGCGTTGCAGCGCCGCGCGTCTTTTCAGACGCGCTAAGGACGCTCTATCACTTTGAATCTGCGCATAATCCTTTCCGAAAATCGATTCCGATTTTCGGGGTTATGCACTAAACCTGCCGTCTCACGAAGCCGACGCCATTGCGCGATTGCGCGTCCGCCCTTTGCCCTTCTGTCTGTTGCGTGCGATCGGTCGGTAGGAGCGGTAGAGGATCAGCGCGATGATCAGCCCGACATAGATATATTGCTCGAGGTCGAGGATCTTGGTTGAGAGCGCGAAGTGCAGCGCCCCGCAGGCGGCGATGATGTAGACGAGGCGATGCAGCCAGATCCAGTTCTTGCCGAGCCGGCGGATCGAGAGATTGTTGGATGTCAGCGCCAGCGGAATGAGCATCGCAAGCCCGGCCATGCCGAACATGATGAAGGGGCGCTTCAGCACGTCGTTGATGACGGCTGCAATATCCATCGCCTGGTCGAGCACCATGTAGACGGTGAAATGCATCAGCGCGTAATAAAAGGTCAGCAGGCCAAGCGCGCGGCGGTAACGCAGATAGTTCCAGCCGAAGAGCTCACGGGCAGGGGAAACGGCAAGTGTTGCGATCAGGAAACGGATCGTCCAGATGCCGAGGAAAAGCTCGAAGGTCTTGACCGGATCGGCGCCGAGCTGATCGGTCGCGCCGAGATAGAAAGTCCAGGCTGCAGGCACGAGCCCGACGACATAAAGCAGCCAGACGGAGGCGGGCTGCCAGCGCTTCGGGATGGCGAGCGACAGTTCCGCCATCAGAAATTCGCCTTCAGGTCCATGCCGGCATAAAGGCTTGCGACTTCGTCGGCATAGCCGTTGAAGGGCAGGGTGGGGTGGCGGCTCGCGCCGAAGAAGCCGCTCTCGCCGATGCGCCGTTCGCTGGCCTGGCTCCAGCGCGGATGGTCGACCTCAGGGTTGACGTTGGCGTAGAAGCCATACTCCTGCGGATTGGTGACCTGCCATGTATTCTTCGGCTGCTGGTCGGTGAGCGTGATCCTGACGATCGACTTGATGCCCTTGAAGCCGTATTTCCACGGCACGACGAGGCGGATCGGCGCGCCGTTCTGGTTCGGCAGCGTTTCGCCATAGAGCCCGACGGCCAGCAGCGTCAGCGGGTGGCGCGCCTCGTCGAGGCGCAGACCTTCGACATAGGGCCAGTCGAGCGACTGGAAGAAGCCCTTCTGACCCGGCATCTCGTCTGGCCGCACCACGGTTTCGAAGGCGACGTACTTGGCGCTGCCGAGCGGCTCCACCTTGTCGAGCAGCGATGCCAGCGGAAAGCCGTCCCACGGGATGACCATCGACCAGGCTTCGACGCAGCGCATTCGGTAGGTGCGCTCCTCGATCGGGAATTCCTTGATCAGCGCCTCGAGGTCGAAGGTGCCTGGCTTGTTGACCATGCCGTCGACCTTGACCGTCCAGGGCAGCGGCTTGAAATCGCCGGAAAGAGCTGCGGGATCGCCCTTGTCGAGGCCAAACTCATAGAAATTATTGTAGGTCGTGACGTCCTTGATCGGCGTCGCCTTCTCGCCGACCTTGTACTTGCTCTCAATGGCGGAGAGGGCCGCAGCACTCGCCTTGCCAGCGCTGTAGAGCCCCATGGCGCCAAGCGCTGCCGCGCCGAGGAATTCGCGACGGCGCAGATAGATCTGGCGCGGCGTGATCTCTGATGAGGCGATCTTCGTTGGGCGATAGGTTGGCATGTCGAAATCTCCTGGGCGGATTTCTACAATATAGCCTTTAAACGACCCGCCCGCATGTCCGGATCAGTGTCTAAGCCTTGAATATTACGGACGTGAAGCCAATTTTTTGTGTTCGGTCGTGATGGAATAGGCTGTAACGAAAAGTCGCGTCGAACCGTATATGATCGATGGGCCTCGTGGCGCTTCTCCCGGCGTACCGGATTTGGGCTTCCCGGTAGTGACAGCCCCCGTCGATTGGATTAGGACAATTCCAAAAAGCAGCGTTTGCCCGGCCCGCAGGCTCCATGCCGCCCGGCTTCGCCTGATTCCGACACGTTGAGGAAGACACCGATGCCAGTTTACCGCTCCAGAACCACGACCCATGGCCGCAACATGGCGGGCGCCCGCGGCCTTTGGCGCGCAACGGGCATGAAGGATTCGGATTTCGGCAAGCCGATCATCGCGGTGGTGAATTCCTTCACCCAGTTCGTCCCCGGCCACGTGCACCTGAAGGACCTCGGCCAGCTCGTTGCCCGCGAGATCGAGGCGGCCGGCGGTGTCGCCAAGGAATTCAACACGATCGCCGTCGATGACGGCATCGCCATGGGCCATGACGGCATGCTTTATTCGCTGCCCTCGCGTGAGCTCATCGCCGACAGCGTCGAATACATGGTCAATGCCCATTGCGCCGACGCCATGGTCTGCATCTCCAACTGCGACAAGATCACCCCCGGAATGCTGATGGCGTCGCTGCGCCTCAATATCCCGACCGTCTTCGTCTCGGGCGGCCCGATGGAAGCCGGCAAGGTCGTGCTCCACGGCAAGACGCATGCGCTCGACCTCGTCGACGCCATGGTCGCCGCAGCCGACGACAAGATCAGCGACGAGGACGTTCAGACCATCGAACGCTCCGCCTGTCCGACCTGCGGCTCCTGCTCCGGCATGTTCACCGCCAACTCGATGAACTGCCTGACGGAAGCGCTCGGCCTGTCGCTGCCCGGCAACGGCTCGACGCTCGCCACCCATCTCGACCGCAAGCGACTCTTCGTCGAGGCCGGTCATCTGATTGTCGATCTCGCCCGCCGTTATTACGAGCAGGACGACGTCAAGGCGCTGCCGCGCACCATCGCCTCCAAGCAGGCCTTCGAGAATGCCATGGCGCTCGACATCGCCATGGGCGGCTCGACCAATACGGTTCTGCACATCCTTGCTGCCGCTCACGAAGGCGAGATCGATTTCACCATGACCGATATCGATGCGCTATCGCGTCGGGTGCCGTGCCTGTCGAAGGTCGCACCCGCCAAGAGCGATGTGCATATGGAAGACGTCCATCGCGCCGGCGGCATCATGTCGATCCTCGGCGAACTCGACAAGGGTGGCCTGCTGAACCGCGATTGTCCGACAGTCCATGCCGAGACGCTGGGCGATGCGATCGATCGTTGGGATATCACCCGCACCAACAGCGAAACCGTGCGCAACTTCTATCGTGCCGCACCCGGCGGCATCCCGACCCAGGTCGCCTTCAGCCAGGAAGCCCGTTGGGATGATCTCGACACCGACCGCGAGAACGGCGTCATCCGCTCGGTCGAGCATCCCTTCTCCAAGGATGGCGGCCTTGCCGTGCTCAAGGGCAACCTTGCGATTGACGGCTGTATCGTCAAGACCGCAGGCGTCGATGAATCGATCCTGAAATTCTCCGGCCCCGCCCGCGTCTTCGAAAGCCAGGATGCGTCGGTCAAGGCGATCCTTGCAAACGAGGTGAAGGCCGGCGACGTCGTCGTCATCCGCTACGAAGGCCCGAAGGGCGGCCCGGGCATGCAGGAAATGCTCTATCCGACGAGCTATCTGAAGTCGAAGGGCCTCGGCAAGGCCTGCGCGCTGATCACCGACGGCCGCTTCTCCGGCGGCACCTCCGGCCTCTCGATCGGCCACGCCTCGCCGGAAGCGGCAAATGGCGGCACGATCGGCCTGGTGCGCGAAGGTGACATGATCGACATCGACATCCCCAACCGCACGATCAGCCTGCGTGTCAGCGAGACCGAACTTGCCGCCCGCCGCGGCGAACAGGACGCCAAGGGCTGGTATCCCACAGAAGTCCGCAGGCGCAACGTCACGACCGCGCTGAAGGCCTATGCGGCTTTCGCAACAAGCGCCGATCGCGGCGCGGTACGCGATCTGAACGCCCGCTGATCAGCTTCAGCCTGCGACCCGCTGATGAAGAGTCAGCGGGTCTATCAACCGGTCGCTTTCAAAGCGGCCGGTTGATGTTTTTATAGGTCTCGCCGAGCTGTTTCAGCCGCTCGTCATAGGCCGCCTTGATGCAAGTTGCATCCGTCCCGCACTCTTGGCGTTTCTTCAGCCAGGCCGTCTGCTCGTCCTGCAATGTGCCGCGCGAACCCATCGCCAGCAGGCCGGAGAGCAGCTCGAAAGTCGTCACCATCTTCACATCGGCATCGTTGAGTGCGCGGTTATCGCAGATCGCTTTTTCATCCGCCTTCAATTCTTTCGCATCGCAATCGAAGCTTGCTGCCTGTGCCAGGTTCGATCCAATGAGCAGGATCGCAAAGACGAGGGCCGCTGTCGTTCTTATCGTGATCATTCATACGTTCCTATGCTGCCGGTCAGGCTAGCTTCCGCAGTGCCAGAGCCAGGAAGATGATGCAGACGAGCCAGACGGCAAGGATGAAGATCAGCCCGACCCGGCTGGGGGGACGCTCGATGCGCCCTGTCGCCTCCGTACGAAGCTCGTTCATTACCTCTACTGGCACGAGCCGGATCGCCAGCATGATGCCGAGCGGCACAATGAAGAGATCGTCGAGATAGCCGAACACGGGAATGAAATCGGGGATGAGATCGATGGGCGACAGCGCGTAGGCGGCAACGGCGCCGGCCACCGCTTTGGCATGCCAAGGTACGCGGGGATCGCGGGCGGCAAGCCATAGGGCCACGATGTCACGTTTCAGTGACTTCGCCCAGTTTTTGGCTTTTGATATCAGTTGCATGGCCAATCTTCCTGAATCAAATTCACAATGATTTCAACCGCTTTCCAAGACGCCCTCTCGCCTTGTTCTTCCATGCTTCCGCCCTCTTTCCTTTCTAGCGTCGGGCCGCAGAACAGGATGATTTTAGGCCGGCTCGGCCTAAAATCTGAATCCTGTTCGCAATTAAATAGTTAGAGCATGATGTCGTCCGAAAACCGCTCACACTTTTCGGCATCATGCTCTAAAACGTTCCTCAAGAGGATTTCAAAAGGGATACCCATGCAAGGCCTGTCCAAGCGCGCCTCCGTCTCGCTATTCGCTCTCATGCTCGTTCTGCCGCTTTCTGCCCATGCGCAGACGGCAAAGACCGTACCCGAAAGCCAGATGCAGATGCAGCTCTCCTTCGCGCCGCTCGTCAAACAGACGTCAGGCGCAGTCGTCAATGTTTATGCGGAAAAGACCATCCGGCGGCAGTCGCCCTTTGCCGGCGACCCTTTCTTCGAGCAATTTTTCGGCCAGCAGATGCCGAACCGTTCGGAGAAGCAGTCTTCGCTCGGCTCTGGCGTCATCGTCGAGGCGAACGGAACTGTCGTGACCAACAATCACGTCATCGAGGGCGCCGACGATATAAAGGTGGCGCTCTCGGACGGCCGGGAATTCCCCTGCAAGGTGGTGCTGCGCGACGACCGTGTCGATCTTGCCGTGCTGAAGATCGACACCAAGGAAAGCTTTCCGACATTACCGATCGGCAATTCCGATACGGTCGAGGTCGGTGATCTCGTGCTGGCGATCGGCAATCCCTTCGGTGTCGGCCAGACGGTGACGAGCGGGATCGTCTCGGCGCTTGCTCGCAACCAGGTGATCAAGAACGAGTTCGGCTTCTTCATCCAGACCGATGCCTCGATCAATCCCGGCAATTCCGGCGGTGCCTTGATGAATATGAAGGGCGAGCTGATCGGCATCAACACGGCGATTTTCTCGCGCGGCGGCGGATCGAACGGCATCGGTTTCGCCATCCCTGCCAATCTGGTCAAGGTCTTCCTCACGTCTGCCGATGCCGGCGTCAAATCTTTCGAGCGGCCCTATGTCGGCGCAAGCTTCGATGCCGTGACCTCGGAAGTGGCTGAGGCGCTGGGGCTGAACAAGGTCCGCGGGGCGCTCGTCGTCAAGGTTTCTGAAGGTGGGCCGGCCGCCAAGGCCGGCTTGAAGGCCGGCGAAATCGTCACCGCCGTCGACGGAATTTCCGTCGAGCATCCGGATGCGCTGCTCTACCGGCTGACCACAGCCGGTCTCGGCAATTCGGTCAAGCTCACCGTCATCGAGAATGGCCGCGAGGAGCAACTGCCGCTGACGCTTGCCCGCGCCCCGGAAACCTCGCCGCGCGACCAGCGCACCATCGGCGGACACACGCCGTTTACAGGTGCCGTCGTCGAGAACCTGTCGCCGCGGGTCGCTGACGAGCTGCGCATGCCGCCGGAATCGGCGGGCGTCGTCGTCTCCGAGGTGAAGGAGGATTCGCCTGCCGCCCGTCTCGGTTTCGAGCCGAAGGATATCATCGTCTCGATCAACGGCACCGATGTGAAGTCGACCAGCGAACTGTCCGAGATCGCCGATAGCGACCCCGGCCTCTGGCGGGTCGAGATCGAGCGCGACGGCCAGCGTATCCGGCAATTTTTCCGATGAGCAACGATCTCTTCGCGCCGCGCGTCCCGGAGGAGGTCGCTGCCAGGCGACCGCTTGCCGACCGGCTGCGGCCGAAGACGCTTGCCGATGTCACCGGTCAGGAACACCTGACCGGTGAGGACGGCGTGCTGAAAAGGATGATCGAAAGCGGCTCGCTTGGTTCGATGATCTTCTGGGGGCCGCCGGGCACCGGCAAGACGACGGTGGCACGGCTGCTCTCGGGCGAGGCGGGACTGGCCTTCGAGCAGATATCGGCGATCTTCTCCGGCGTCGCCGATCTGAAGAAGGTGTTCGAAACAGCCCGTTTGCGGCGTATGGACGGCCGTCAGACGCTGCTCTTCGTCGATGAGATCCATCGTTTCAACCGCGCCCAGCAGGACAGTTTCCTGCCGGTCATGGAGGATGGCACCGTCATCCTCGTCGGCGCCACCACTGAGAACCCGTCCTTCGAACTCAACGCCGCTCTGCTGTCACGTGCCCGTGTGCTCACCTTCAAGTCGCATGACGAGGAGAGCCTCGAGGAACTGCTGAAGCGTGCCGAGGCGATCGAGCAGAAGCCGCTGCCGCTGACGGAGGATGCCCGCGCCAGCCTGATCCGCATGGCCGACGGCGACGGCCGCGCGGTGTTGACGCTTGCCGAAGAAGTCTGGCGCGCGACGCGCGAAGGCGAGAGCTTCGATACCGAAGGACTGACGCGCATCGTCCAGCGCCGTGCCCCGGTCTACGACAAGGCGCAGGATGGCCACTACAATCTGATCTCGGCACTGCATAAATCCGTACGCGGCTCGGATCCCGATGCAGCGCTCTATTATCTCGCCCGCATGTTCGATGCCGGCGAAGATCCGCTCTATCTCGGCCGGCGGCTGGTGCGCATGGCGGTGGAGGATATCGGTCTTGCCGATCCGCATGCGCTGGTGATCTGCAATGCCGCCAAGGATGCCTATGAGTATCTCGGCTCGCCGGAAGGCGAACTGGCGCTGGCCCAGGCCTGCGTCTATCTCGCCACCGCCCCGAAATCGAATGCCGTTTACACCGCCTTCAAGGCGGCAAGCCAGGCGGCAAAACAGAACGGCTCGTTGCTGCCGCCGAAGCATATCCTCAACGCGCCGACCAAGCTGATGAAGGGCGAGGGCTACGGCGAGGGCTACCGCTATGACCACGACGAGCCGGATGCCTTTTCCGGCCAGGATTATTTCCCGGAGAAGATGGGCCGCCAGATCTTCTACGATCCGCCGGAACGCGGCTTCGAGCGCGATATTCGCAAGCGGCTGGAATGGTGGGCAAAACTTCGCAAGGAGCGTAATCCGCGCTGAAACCTGGCAAACCTCAGGAGGTGCGCGGCGTCTTCTGATTTGCCGGCGCTGCGATCACCTTGACGGAAGATTCCGCAAGCCCGTGATGACCTTCCATATCGACGATGACATGCCAGTGACCACTTTCCGGAACGGCGATCTTGATTGGCGATTTGCGTGCCACGCCGCCGATATATTTGAAATCGAGAACCTCGGTGAACCGCTGGAAATTCGGGGCCGTCATCAGGCGGACATTGTTCACGGCATTCAACGACACCTCGATGATCGTTCCGGTGCGTTGTTCCTTGAGATCGTAATGGGTGAAGCGGAAATTCGGTTTCGGCATCGGTCTCGTGGCGTCTGAAGTCTCTGCGCCAGGATTCTACCAGAATGTCGGTTAAGGAAAAGTTGGAAATCGGCCGTTCAGCTCATGTCTTCGTACTCCCGCTGCATGAAGACAGCGGGAGTACAGCAAGATTTAGTGGATATTCGCGGTGCCGCGCGCAAAGGGCGCGAATTCGAGCACCATGCCTGCGGCCGCCCTGTGGATATCGGCGGAGGGGCAGTTACATTCCCCAGCTGCGAAATGGAGGGCGGCCGCTTCATTGATGAAGAGCCCGCCGACGAGGCCTTCACGGTCGTGGACGATCCAGCGGCCGCTTCTGTCGCGGCCGACGGTGAAGCGGGCGGAAGGCGAGGGTGCCGCAGCGGGAAGGCTGCGGCGTTGCTGTGCATTTGCCATTGTGCTGATCCTTCGGTCCTGATGCTTCAACGGGAGATGAGGTCGAACATCATCTGGACCAGGCCGGCAAAGGCCAGCGTCATCGCAAGGCGGGGCGCAATCGCGGCAAGGCCGGAGAGCATCGAATGGGAGGGATCGGCGGCGAGTGTGCTGAGGCGGCTGCGTTGCAGCGGGTCGCTCTCGGCACTCGGTTCAGTCAGGCGTGACATTGGTTTGTCCTTTCGAAGTCTCAACCGCCGCTTGATCGAGCGGCGGTCACGCTTCAAAAATAAGCTGGGGTGGGTAGGGTTTCCATTTGGCGGCGAAAACGAAAATATAAAAATCTCATAGGGATAACGCCATCCTCGCGCTGCTTTCGTCAACAAAGGGCGCAAGCGCCTTGCCGATGGCGAAACGCATCTCCGGCTCGGCAGCGACAAGCGGAAGGCGAAGCTCGGCCTCCAGGCCGCGCATCAGCCGAAGCGCGTGTTTGATCCTCGCCGGATCGCCCTCCGGCCCGAGGGCTGATATCAGCGGCAGCAGCCGATCCTGCAGAGAACGCGCGGCCGAAAGGTTTCCGGCCCGTGCTGCCTGCTGCATCGAGGCGAAGAGCCTTGGCAGAACGTTGGCGCCCGGCGAGATCACGCCGTCGCCGCCAGCGATGGTGAAGGCGAGCGCGGAAGGGTCATGGCCGGAAAAGAAGCGGAGGCGCTGTCGCAGGATCGGCGAAAGCCCGGCGAAGCGAGCGATGTCGCCCGTCGCGTCGCGAATGCCGACAATCCCCGGGATGGCGGTCAGGCTGAAGAACGTGTCCGTCGAAAGATCGCTCGCCGCCTGCGCCGGCGCATGGTCGACGATGACAGGCAGTCGGCTCGCCGCTGCCACCTGCTCGAAGTGGTGGATGATGCCTTTCTGCCCGGGCTTGGAATAATAGGGCACGGTGACGAGTGCGGCGGCGGCGCCGAGCGCTTCGGCCTCGCGGGTGAGTGCGATCGTGCTTTCGGTGGAGTTGGTGCCGGTGGCGGCGATAACGCAAACGCGGCCGGCCGCGGACCGGATGCTGAGGTCGATCACCTCAGCGCGCTCCTGCGGCGAAAGCGTCGGGCCTTCCCCTGACACGGAGCAGACAGCAAGCCCGTCGACGCCGCTAAGGATCTGCCATTCTGCAAGCGCCCGAAACGCCGGCCTGTCGAGGCCGCCATGGCGAAACGGCGTGACAAGAGCGGTGATCGCGCCGCCAAGGCGCGGCATTCTCGCCGTTTCCATGGCGGATCTCAGAGCGCGCCGAAAATGACGTAGAGTTCGACGCAGGCGAGCACCATGCCAAAGACGATCAGCGCCTGGGCGGTGCGCTTTTCGCGCATCTGTCGGCTGCCGCGCTTGATCCTGTGTGGGCGAAAGCGCTGGAAACCGGAGGACATGACATTTCGCATGGCATTTGACCTTTGCAGTGATGGCGAAAGCCTACTGCTGGGCGCGATAGGAAATCCATTCGGAGCGGGGCACGAAAATATAGGAACGGCATAAAGGCCGATGCGAGAAATTTCGAAGCGTGCTGTCGGAAAGACATGAGCGCCGCCGTCCTTGCGGTATCGATGCAAACACGGAGCAAGGACATGTCGAAGATGACGCTGATTTCGATGATCGCAACGGCTGCCGCATTCCTGGCAGCGCCCGGTATATCGGGCGCCGACAGCAGCACGCCTGTTATCGAAGAGAAGAAGGCTGCAGCGCCGATTGTCAGGAAGGGAAGCCTACCGGTCAACGGCATCGATTATTATTACGAGATCCGCGGCGAGGGCGAGCCGCTGCTGCTCCTTCACGGCGGCCTCGGGCAGATCGAGATGTTCGCGCCGGTCATGCCTGTTTTCACCGACCACCGGCAGGTGATCGCCGTTGATCTGCAGGGCCATGGCCGCACCCCGCTCGGCAACCGGCCGATCGAGCTTCCGGCCATCGGCGCCGATCTCGCAATCCTGGTGAAGCAGCTCGGTTACGACAAGCTCGACATCTTCGGCTATTCCTTCGGCGGCGGGGTGGCGTTGAACATGGCGGCGAACGCGCCCGACCAAGTGCGCCGGCTGGTGATACTCTCGGCACCCTATGCGCAGAACGGCTTCTTCCCGGAGATGCTGCCGCAGCAGGCGGCCGTCGGCGCCGGTATGGCCGACATGATGAAAGACACGCCGATGTTCCTCTCCTACAAGGCGGTGGCGCCTGACGTTTCGGAATTTCCGAAGCTACTCGACGCCATGGGCGCGCTGATGCGCGAACCCATCGACTATAGCGATGCCGTCGCCAAGCTCACCATGCCGGTTATGCTGATCTATGGCGATGCCGACATGATCCGGCCCGAGCATATGATCGACTTCTACCACAAGCTCGGCGGCGGTTTGCGCGATGCGGGCTGGATGCGGGAAAACATGTCGAAGAACCGGCTGGCGATCCTGCCCGATCTTACCCACTACGAGACCTTCGCCTCGCCCCTCATGGCGAATATGGCGATGACCTTTCTCGATGGCGGCGGCAAGGCGCCGAACTGGGCCGAGCAGGTCGGAAAGTAAGCGAAGGCGGCTGGGTTTTTCCCGGCCGCCCTTCCTCCGCAATCAGCTGCTGCGCTGGTTTTCCCGATCCAATTGGGTCACCAGCGCCAGGATCGTTTCCGAAACCGGCGTCGGCACGGCGCTCAGGCGTCCGAGCGCCACCACCATGCCGACCAGCGGCGTGATTTCGAGCGCCTTGCCGCCGATCAGATCCTGTAGCATCGATGTGCGCACGCCGCCGATATGGCGCGATTGTTCCAGCCGCTGTTCGACGGTCATGCTGAACCGCGCACCCAAGGCCTCGCCGACGGCGCGGACCTCACTCATCACCCTGCCGACCGTAGCGGAAAGGGCGGGATCCGCCATGATGTCGGTCATCAGCGCCCTGGTCAGCGCGCTGATCGGGTTGAAGGCGGCGTTGCCCATCAGCTTGCTCCAGATCTCGCCACGGATATCAGCTGTCGTCGTAATGCTGAGGCCGGCGCCGGTCAGCACCGCGGCGATCGCCTCGAGATCGGGCGAGATGTCGCCGGAGGGCTCGCCGAGCACGAAGTGGCCGTTGTGGGAAAGCTGGATCTCGCCGGGGTTGATCACCTCGGCACCTTGATAAGCGACGCAGCCGATGACGCGCTCCGGCTCGATCAGCCGCCAGAGCCTGCCGCCGGGATCGAGCTCATCGAACTGCAGCTCGGCATGCCGGCTCTGGGTATCGCGGTGAAAATACCACCACGGGATGCCGTTGAGGATCATGACGACGCGGGTGCCCTCCTTGAGGAGGCCGGCAATGCCTTCGGCAGCGGGTGCCAGCTGATGCCCCTTGAGGCCGGTGATGACGAGATCCTGCGGCGGCAATGTCATGGGATCGTCGGTCGCGGTGAGGCGGACATTGAGCGGCCTTTCCGCATCGGCCTCGCGCAGGCGGAGACCGTTGTCGCGGATGGCGTCGAGATGCGCCCCACGCGCGACGACGGAGATGGTGGCGTCGTTTCCGGCCTGGCGTGCCAGCTTGGCGGCGATAGCGCCGCCAAGCGCCCCAGCGCCATAGATGCAGATGGACTTGATGGACATGCTCGCCTCTTCATGGTGGTGATCGAACCTAGATCTAGGCCACGAAAGGCGTAAGGCGAATGCTAATTTGCCGCAAGCAAGGCGAGCGGGCGCCAGACGGTGAGCCTTTGCGCGATCGCATGCTGCTCTTCGATTATGGCCACCGTATCGCTGCGATCCTCTTCTCGCTCGCGAGCGTGCTGGCGGACCGGGCTCTCTGATATCAACGAGAAGCGTTGACAGGGAAGAAGTCGGTGCCGTCAGCGCGATCCAATGTCAAAGCTGACTGCCATCAGCACGCATTCCGGCAATCGTCTGAATCGCTTCAAAATAAACCGCCAGGTCGCGGGCAGGATCCGCCGGGAGTGCGGCCGCACGAAACACCTTGCCTCCCGTCGCCTCAACCCCTCCGTCGATCATCAGGTTGTCGGCCATCCCGTGGTTTTCGATCGCAATGCCATCCGGTCCGCGTGGGCGCCCGCTCGTCTCATCGATATCGAGTCCCGCATACCAGATCGAGCGAACACGCAGACCATAGTCGTCGGGATGATTGGTATAGGCGAAGACCGCTTTTCCCAGCGCAATCATGAAGCCGATCTCGTAGACCGTACCCGGATCGGCGCTGACGCCTCGAAAAGGAGTGATGTTGGCAAGGCAGATCTCGGCCCGACGCATGGCGTCGTCGTTGCGTGCGTAGATCTCTGCGGCCGTCCGCTTCACCGGCGTCTGGTTTTCGTCGCTGCCGGGACCGGTCGGCTCGAAGCCGAACTGGCGCGCCAATCGGCGTTTCTCGGCCATGATGGGCATGGCATCCGGAAGAAAGACTTCCGGGCCGGCAAGGTAAATGGTGGTCATCGGTATCCTTCACTCACAAGCAAGACGAGGCGCCGAGGGCAGGGGACAACCAGGCACGTCGTCCATCTCCGACGGAAGCGCGGCAAATGGCAAGCCATGCTGGCAGCCATTGTTTAATTTTTTAAGAGCAGTCTGACGAATCCACAGGGAACGGGCAGCTGCCGACTTTCATTCCAGGCAGAGCGGAGGGACGTTCAGAGGATCCGCCGTATCTCCGTCATAGAGCAGCCGCCTGATATGGACGGCCCTCAAGGCGGCATCGACCGCACCCAGGCTCGGACGGGTGCGGCGATGTTCGTGGAATGAAAAAGCTTGGGGTTCGCGCCTGTCACCCTTTTGACTCCGGTGGACGAACCGGCCAAAGATGCCGCATGGCCAGTATCGTCGGGAGAGGTTGATGAACGGTCGGATTTTGCCAGCTGGTATTCGAAGAGCCCCAAAGCGGCTCAAATGTCTGTTCCCCGCTTTGGCTGCACTGACGCTGCTCGCCTCGGCGGCGGTCGGGCGGGACATTGGGCCGCAAAGCCCGGCCTCGCGCGAACAGGTCGAAAAACTCGTCGGCCTCTGGAAAGATCACTTTGCCGGCGCCGATAGCCTGCAGCAGCAGCGAACGGCCTTCAGGACGCTGATGGAGACGACGCCGGGGCCGACGCGCATCCAGGTGCGGCAGGTCGATGCCGACGGCGTCGACGCCGAGCTGATGTGGCCTGCCCGTCTTCATCACCCGATCGGCCAAAGGGTAATCCTCTATATTCATGGCGGCGGCTTTTCCAGCGGCTCCATTCGCACACATAGCCTGCTTGCCGGCTCGCTCGCCAAGGCCGCATCCAGCGACATTCTTCTCATTGATTATCGGCTGATGCCCGAATATGGCTATCCCGCGCAGATCAACGACGCGCTGACCGCCTATCGCTGGCTTCTCGACAACGGCTATCGGAGCGAGAATGTCATCGTGGCCGGAGACGGCGCCGGCGGCAATATCGCGATCGAGACGGTGCTGCGGCAGATGCGGGCGGCGAAACCGCTGCCGGCGGCGGTGATTGCACTCAGCCCCATCACCGATCTTGCCGCGACGGGCGGCTCGATGACATCGAATGCCGAAAGCGATCCGCTGGTCAGCAAGATGTCAATCGAGAGCTTGCGCAAAACCTATCTCGGCAGCCGATCTCCGACCGATCCCCAGGCGTCGCCGCTCTATGCCGACATGACTGGTTTTCCGCCGCTGCTGCTGCAGGTCGGCTCCGGCGAAGTCCTGCTGGACGACACGCTGCGGCTCGCCGACAAGGCGCGTCAGGCGGGGGTGGATGTCACCACCGAGGTCTGGCCGGGCATGCCCCATCAATGGCAGCTGTTTCCCTCGCTGCTCGACGATGCCGATCGGTCGAGCCAGAATATCGCCGAATTTGCGATCCGGCATTTTGCCGACAAACCGCAGGAATAAGGCCGCAGGACCAGGCGTCCTGGCGCGCCTCGTCATCGTATCATTGCGCGCGAGATGGTGACGGCGCCAGAGGCCGCTCGACCTCCCGGCCGACGCTGAGCGCCTTTCGCACATTCGGTTCCAGCCGCTCGATATAGGCGTGGTCGGGTGCAGCACCCAGCGCATCCAGCATTTTCGAGAAGAAACACCGGGCCGCTGCCGCAGCCGTGACGTCGAAGACATCGGCGTCACTCAGCCCATGTTTCTTCAGCCCGTCGATATCCTGCTGCGTCACCGACGTCGCATCGCGCGCCACCTTGGCGGCAAAAGCCATAATCGCGCGTTCGCCGGCATCGATCGGCGCCTTCTCCGTCTCGTTGACGACGGCAGTCAGCCCGTCGCTGGTGAAACCCTCGCGCAGCAGCACCGAGCCGTGCGCCAGCATGCAATAGGAGGATTTGAGCTCCTTGGCCGCCGCCAGCGTCACCAGTTCGTAGCGCCGCAAGCTCATATGGCCGCGAATGCTCGAAAGCAGTGCCGCCCAGCTCTCCATCACCTCCGGCCGATGGCCGAAGGCCCGGTACATGTTCGGCAGATAACCATAATTCGCCTCGGCCGACGCATACATCGACGTCGTCTTCTCGCTGGCGGATGCGTTGGGGGTGTGAATGAAAGCCATGGCGTGATCCTCCTCTATAGTGAGAAGGATAGGGTAGATATGCAGGACAGCAATCCTGAAACGTCAGGCAGCGTTATTGGCCGCGGAAGCGTTACCACTTCTCTTGATGGGAAGGGTTACGGTAAACGTCGATCCGCATCCTCTTGCGCTTCGAACCTCTATCGAGCCGTTATGCAGTTCGATGATCTGCTTCACCAGGTTGAGACCGATACCGGTTCCGGCAATCCCGGTCGAAGTCCGGGCTCGAAAATAGCGCTGGAACAGCCGGGGTACGTCTTCGGCATCGATCCCCACGCCGTCATCGCTGATCGAAACTTTGACGTTTCCCGTCTCTGCCCATGCGGTGACGCGAATTTCGGAGGTTCCAGGCGCGTATTTGACGGCATTGGAAAGCAGGTTGGTAAAGACCTGGGCCAACGTGCGGGGATCGGCATCGATGAACTCCGGCAACCCATCGATATCCAACACAAAGCTGTGCGATTTTGCAATCGTCGACTGCCGCTCACAACATGTTTTTATCAATGATCTCAATGCGCAGGCGTCGTAATTGATATCGATCTTGCCGGTATCAAGGCGTCCGGCTGACAGGATGCTCTCCATGAGATCGACAATCCGGGTCACCGATGCGCGGATTTGATCGACCTTGTCGCTGAGAAATTCGGGCTCGACCGCCCCCCTTTTTCGCAACAGCCGCTGGGCAGCAGCGTCGATGATTGCAAGCGGAGTCCTGAATTCATGGGATGCCATCGCCACGAACTGCCGTTGCAATTCGTTGATGTTCCGCTCCTGCGCCAGCATGCGCTCGAGCTCCCGCGCCTGCCGCTCGACTTCCGCCGTGCGGCTCTTAACCGTCGCTTCGAGCTGATCGTGATGCCGGCGCAGCTCTTCGGCAAGTCGCACGGTCTTTGTCACGTCCTCATGCGTGGCCACGTATCCACCCGTTTGCATCGGATTGTGGGTGATCTTGATAACGCGTCCATCGGCCAGGACGATGTTCTGGCTGGCCGGCGCACCGCGTGCTGTCGCTTCGAAGACCACGTCAAAATAGGCGGCGGTATCGGCCGGCCCATTTCCCTCCCGGCTGCGATAGGCCAGGATATCCACAAGTGGCGTTCCCGGTTGCGTCAGGCGGTCTGGCAGATTGTACATCCGCGCGTAGGAGGCGTTGCACAATATCAGGTTCTTGGCCGAATCGAACATGCACAGCCCATGCGGCATATTGCTGAGGGCTGCGTCGAACCGGCGATGTTGCTCGGTCAGGCTGTCTTCGACGCGAATGAGGGTCGAGATGTCCTCGTAGCTGAGGATCCAGCCTCCATCCTTCGACGGCGCGCAGGTCAATGCGACCATCCCTCCGTCGGAAAGGGCAAATTGAGACGTGGGCGCTGCACCGGCCATCGACCGGCGGGATGCCACTGCACGGCAGTCTGCAGTGCCCGGCAATCCGTCGATATTCATGCCTTTGCGAATGGCTCCTTCCGCAAGGCCGAGAATATCAAGCGTGCGGGAATTGAAAGCCGTCACCGTACCGGCAGGATCAAGCAGAACAATGCCCTGAGGCAGGCTCTCCAGGATAGATTCAAACAAGTGTGGCATCATCCGGTCCTGCTTCAGATCTGGTGCGTTGCACGTATCCGTAGCATTCGTCACAAACGATAAAGTTTCGCTAATGTCTATCGTCGGGAATTCCTCGATGGAAACCTGGAAGACAGCGGGTCGCCGCAGTATGGCCTGTACTGGCTTTATTGTCCGACGAATGGCTCATGCTAGTTTGCCGGTGATAGCGCTTGGCAACGATCGTGTGGGAGCGAAACCTCGAAATTCCAATAAGGATGATCGCTATGAGCAGCATGGAAACGAAAGAGTTTGTTCTGGCCGGCGTGGTTATGAAACGCCTGCTGTCCGGCCGGCAGACCAACGGTCAATTCTGCCTCTTCGAAAACACCAGCGGCGGAAATACGAAGACGCCGATCCATGTCCACGCCGAGGACGACGAAACCATATACGTCATGGAGGGCGCCCTAACCGCCGTGGTCAACGGAGAAGGGCACAGATTGACCGCTGGTCAGAGCATCTTTCTCGAGCGCGGGGTGCCACATCAACTGATGAATATGAGCGGCCGGCCGGCACGCTATATCCTGATCGATACGCCGGCTCTCTTCGATCAGTTCCTTGAAGAAGCTGGCCACAAACGCCGGCAAGGCGAAGTGGCCGCACCGCCGACACCCGAGGAGGTTGAACGCCTCAGGACGGCTTCCGCGAAATTTGGCATCACCCTGCTGCCTGACTGGCCCACTTAAGTTTGATTATCGCGACCGTATTGCGATAGGAACCAGAGTTCAATGAAGACGCTGTTTTGCTTGCTCCGGCAGGCTGCGGCGAACCGTATGTCGACTTCGGATGGAGCGCCAGGCTGAGCAGTAGATAGTCGTCCCTGTTGGACCAGGAAAGTCCGCTAGGTGTTTAGTCCCGGCATTTGATGGATAGGATCGATGATGAATCGATCTGGCTCGGAAGTCCACCTTTTGCAGATGAACTCGAAGGGGGTGAGGCCCTTTAGTGTCTTGAGCCTGCGCCCAAAATTGTA